>NZ_JBCEYV010000009.1:0-7013 GCF_050445615.1 Bacillus mexicanus | reverse complement strand
TATGTATTTCAATACAACGGTATTATTACTAGCTTTAGTGAAGAATAGGGGACACAGTCCCGGAGCGGGTAGCGGTGAGGTTTTAAAACAAAAAACCCCTTGGAGTAGGGGAAATGAATAGAAGGAGTGTACGGCTAATTTTTGACTGGTGGAGTGTATTTGAAAAAGTTGTTTTTAGCTGCATCTCTTAATTCGGCTATACGTTCCTTTTTGGTTCTATCACTTTCGAATACATCAGAGAATTGATTACCTTTGAACAGTTCTCCAATGGTGGGATGAACCGTATTGGTTTCGGGATTTATAAAATATGCTCTCTCTAATATTATGTTTTGGAAATAAGTGTGTAGGTCTGTTAGAGGGTTGTGGTTTCCGTATCCTAAATCTGTGAGTTTTGAAGAATCAACTATTTCATTAGGGGAAAAGTGGTTATTAATAAGTGTTTCGGCTTGTTCCATATGTTCTTGTAATGTATCGATGGTTTCGTATATTTTCTTAAGTGACTCGTCTGTTATATCACCAAATAGATTAAGTAAAAGGTGGTATTTTTTTAGTGTTGGAATTGTGTTTTTGAGGTCTTGAATAACGTCAAGGTGATTTTGATACGTTTGTTGCGAAGTATTGCTTCCGAGGTTGTGTCGAGCTTTATATTCGGGTGTCCAGAATGTCTGGATCCAATCAATGAAATCGTTGATAATAGTTTGGACTTCAGGGCTCGTTTTTAAATTCTCGATTTCCTGATACATCTCTAAGAAGTTTTTCTCATTCTCCAGGTATTTATATTTTTTTTCATCTTTGTCGTATGCGATGAAAAATGTTTTCGTGTCTTCTATTTCTTCGTGTGGGTGTTGCCTGTCGTTAGACTTAGGCGAAATTTTACCTCGTTTTTGAGTAATAACATAAAAACCGCCACCTTTATTTTCTATGGTGTAATCCAACATCTTCCCTTTGAATCCAAGCGGCCGAATTGTTTTATCTTTAAAAACAGGCATTTCAACTGACCCGTTTGCAAGCATTTCGTTACTGTGGTTTATTCTTGCATCAGCTTCATCAAAAAATAATTTATGTCTTAATTCAGGATCTCTGTTGAGGTCCTTTTCTATTACTTGAAATGGTATATGTGGTTTGTATTGTTTTAAAGTTTCAAAGTCCATTTTTACCATCCTCCCTTCGTTCTGGATTATAAATAAAGACTCGATTAAATATAGAATTTCCTCCATTTTTTTGTTTTACGATTAGAATATTAGAGACATTTTTGTTTAAATTTTTTCTACCCTCGGGTATTAAAAAGCTTCTCTAACCAGAGAAGTACAACATAAATTCCTCGGAATCTTATGTACAACAAGCAATTTTAAAAAACGTATTTTAAAAAATAATAGGAGGAGCAATTAACTGACAAAAAATTAAACAAATCAGCTAAGCAATTATATGACAAATCGAAGCAAATTTTGACACAGCAATAAAGAATAAAGGTCGATGATATCTACACCATCGCTCAACCTGCCTAAGCCCGGCAAATGAGTAAAGTAAGATAACAAGTATCTGGAAACAGAACTATCGCAACATTAATGTGTAGGAGAGATCCGTGAACCACATTTCGGGGAGAATGTTAACTCCTAAAAATAACAACATTGGGCGACGGAGATTTTTGTGAGGAGCGTAGCGACGAATTCGAAAAACATCGAAGATAGTTTTTCGTTCAAATGATGGTACATCATTTGAAGGTTTTTTGCTTTTAAAAATTGCGTAGCAATTTTATTTCCGGTAGAGCACAAATACTGGTGCGACGGCGGAAACATCGGTTAAGTGGCTTATTTTTTTGGTAAAAAAAATATGCGACTTAACCAGATGTTTCCCTTTCAGGGAATCTGGTGAGGGCACCGTTTTCGTAATTTTTCTTATGACGGCATTTGGAAAATTCGCCGAAGGCATTTTTCAAATAAGGAATTAGAAAAATCGAAAGTACGGGAATTTTTCTTAATGAGTGAACAAGTCTCCTGGAGAGACAACGTTCAGGAATTTAGAAAAAAAGAGCCTTTCGTGAGTTTTCAGCTACGCTTGCGCGCAGCCGAAAACTTATGCCTTTTTATGAATTGGTGGTGATGTGCCAGTGAGCAATAAATTAGATAATTCGCTTGAGAAGATAGATAAAGTGTTTGAAAAAATGAGAATGCAGTCGATTTCTGTTGATGGCGGCCGTGTTTCAGATAGAACGATCGATACATACAAAGATATGGTAAAGAGTTTAATGCGTGAGGTTAATAAAGAGTTTGGTATTTCTAATGTTCGTAAGGTGAAAGAGAGCCATATCAACGATTTAGTGCACAAAAGAATCGATAAGTACCACGATGGAGATACGAGCCAGGCGTATAATCTTAAAACAATGACAGCTGCGCTTAAAGCGTTTAATCTCGGAGTTGAGAAAACGAATGTTTTTAATCACAAGAAGAAGTTTGCCTTGGGTAATCCTGAAGACATTAGAGAAACAATGAAAGAGCAAAATGTATTTCGACATTCAAAAGCTTCGACCGTCTTGCGAGCAACTCCAGATGAATGCTGGAGCGTCATAGAAAACATTAAGAAAAAGGGATACAACACAGAGACAAGAAAAGCAGCATATCACGCTTCAAGAATTTCTTTGGAGACAGGTGGACGTATCAGTGCAATTCTTCGCCTTAGACCTTGCGACATTGATCTAAATGCCAAGACAATTACATATGTGAAGGATAAGGGCGGGCTTACGAGAACTTTAAAAATTTCCGATGATACAGCTAAATATCTCGAAGAATTAACGGCCGGTAAGAAGCTAACGGAGAGAATTTTTAATCCTAAACGATCTGACGGCACATTTTTGTCGGTAAAAGAACTTCGGAAAGAAATCAATAAAGTGGTTTCCGATGCTGGCCAACATTTAACCAGGAAAGAAGATGTGAGAATTAAGAATAAAAAAGGCAAGCATACCATTGTCGAAGTAGAAAAAAAGGCTTCACCTCATATGTTCCGTAAGGGTTTCTCGCTTCAGAGAACAATGGAGAATTACGAAAAATTGTCTTCAAAAACGGCCATTGATAAGTATATTGCTGAAAAAGTCGCTGAAAATCCAAAAGTAAAAGACAAACTGGAGACAGTGAGGGACAGAATTAATAAAGACAGGAATACAAAAAGGGATTTAACTCGTATGGAATACGCTATTTTTCTTACGTCTTTGGATTTGGGGCATTTCAGGAATGACGTTATAACAGCATTTTATACAACTTTCAATGAGGTTAAGGACTATTTCGATAAGAAAAAGTGAATTGGGAACGGCCAATACTGTTTTGGTCGTTTTTTTGATTGAAAAAAAGCTGATTCCGTATATATTGATAGTGTCAAAATTGCTTAATTTATTATTTGTTTAATACGTACCAAACTTAGATTTGGATTAATAAAGCGAAAAGTGAATTCTTAACGAGGATTCGCTTATTTTTTTTCCGTGAAAAACAGCGTTAAAAGAAATTTTAATGCTGTTTTTTATGGCTTGCCGGGATCTCCCGGCATCGACCACTATTTAAATATTTATTGACCTTTTTACTTGAAGGATATCGCTTGTATAACGTTTAATTTAATAGAGAGGTGATTATGTGGACGATATGGTAGATGAATTAGAAATCGACAAATATAAACAAATAAAAACAACTGACATTTCAAAGAATTTAGGTATCGGTGAGTCAACGGTCAGAAAATATGCTCAGCTTTTAGAAGATAAGGGTTATATATTTCGCCGGGATCTTAATGGAGCTCGGATTTATACGACCGCTGATGAAGTCGCCATCAATGAGTTGAAAAGACTCTCTAAGGAAGGAAAAATGGGAGTTGAAATGGCGGCTGCTCTGGTGGCGACACGAAGAAAAGACGAAAATCCTAACGTAGCGGCGCTACAAGACGTGCAAGTATTACAGTTTAATAATAATGTAATACAAGATATTAATAATGTAATGCACGATGTACGCTATATGAAGGAAAATGCAGTAACTAAAGATCAGTTTAATTTTTTGGTTCAATCAGTTGAAAAAGTCCTGGATAGTAATACTGAATTAATGCGGAAATTGGATGAATCGAATAAACATAAGGAAGATGCAGAAAAAGAAAACGCAATTCTTAAAGAAAAGCTGGACACAGCTGTTGAAATTCTTCAAAGGCTTGAGGAAAAGCCAAAAGGATTCTTTTCTAGGTTATTAGGTAAATAAAAAAGCGCACCCAAAAGGGAACGCTTTTTTGTTTTTTTGGCCTTGAAAAAGAAGGGGATATGAAATATAAATATAATGTATCAAATGCACAACATTGAAACTATGCATAATACTTGCATAAACAAAATTGACGGCATCGTATTTTTTAAATCGATAAAGTCTCAAAGGTTATTCTCAAAAGGGGGCATACATAATGATCGTTGGATACTCACGTATTTCCGATAAAACGCAAAAAAATCATACTCAAGTGGATCAGCTGAAGAAGTTTGGTTGCGACAAAATTGTTGAAGAAATAATCACCGGTGTTGCACCAGTTAAAGAATTAAATAAGTTAATTGAGGAACTGTCTGAAGGGGATACGTTGGTTGTGACGCGTGCAGATCGAATTGCAAGGCGTACGTCACAAATTCTTACTATTGCTGAGAGATTAAAAGAAAAGGATGTTAATCTCGTTATTCTGGATTTAGGGATAGACTCCAGGACACCGACCGGAAAGATGGTGTTAACCATTATGGGGGCTGTGTCAGAATGGGAAAGAGAGCAAATAAAAGTCAGACAAAAGCAAGGGATTAAATCAGCTCGTGAAAGAGGCGTTCATTTGGGACGTAAAGGAGAGTTTTCGAAAGATGGGTTAGCTCTTGCTTTGGAAATGTACGATAAAGGCGATAAAACGGTTGCTGAAATTTGTGCAGCTACAAAGGTAAGTAAGGCAACACTTTATCGAAAATTGAAAGAGCGAAAGAGCTCGTAATTGTCAGAAAAAAGAGGGATTTACTAGATTTTTAGGTATGAAATTGATAGATTAGAATAAGAGAAGACGCAAAAAAATCTCTGTCTAGCAAACAGAGATTTCATTGCGAGAGTGTTTCGTCTCAACAAAAGCCTTTCTTCCGGGAAGTCGAAAGGTTCAATTAATAAATTTATAATTTTATATTACCGATTCTGTAGATGTTTTTCAAGGGAAAAGTATTTATTCCTTGTGAGGTAATTAAAATTTTGTTGAGATGAACACACCTACCTTCTATTTGTTGCTTTTATAGAGAGAGGTGTATTTTTAATGGGTTTGGGTAAAAAACTTGCAGAGAACATTTTATATATTGCTCCGAAAGAGATTGGCGGAGAGTTTCAGAAAAGAAATTTAGGGTTGCCGGTTCAAGAGGTATCTCAGGAAGAATTTCTAGAAAGATTATTTGGTCATTTTGATGGACACGTTTGTATCTTTCAAAAACGGTCTGATGGCCAAACAAAAAATGTATTTTATAAACATAAAGATAAAGAACGAATGATGACATTTATTCAAAAGACTTTCGGAATAAATACATATATAGCTTATTCAACATTCTTCAAAAAAATAAAAAAGAGTAAAGAAGAAAAGCTTCGTACACAACAAAATATTGTACATACGCATATGTTAGTTCAAGACTTAGATTTTTATAAGTTTGGAATGTCTGATGCTGAGTGTCTACAGAAACTGGGAGCAATGATACGAAACGGTGAAATACTATGTCCTACATTCCTAGTTTCAACTGGCCGTGGTTATCAATTAATTTGGATTCTAGAGCCATTTAAAAACATCGAGGGTTATACCAATGACCGTGACTGGAAAGCCATACAGGAGCATTTATTTGATAAATTAAAAGCATTTAATTCTGATAGTGTTGTAAAGAATCCTGCTGCCGTTACTAGATTGGTAGGTAGTAAACATCAAGGTTCCGGAAATCTGGTATATGGATATTTAGCAAATGAGGTCGTGTTTTCGTTAAGCGATTTTCTAATGTTTCACGACATTGTTCCTACAGCTGATAGAAAAGTTAAACCTAAAGCTAAAATCGAAAAGCCTGGCCGGGTTACTCGAATGGTTGGCCAATGGAACGAATTCACTTTAAATCGTCAAAGAGAAGAAGATATTTTTACATATGTAATGGTTATGAATGAGCGTGGTGGTTTACCAATCAAAACAAAGCGAAATTGGTTAGCTTTAATATTAAGATTCCACGCTTTGGTAAGTACAAATGGAGATGAAAAATATGCTGAAAAACGTGTATTAGATCTTTGCGAAATATTGGATCTAACAGAAACATCAGAAGAAGAGATTTTAAGGCGTTCTAAGCCGGCTGAGGACTTTTATTTTGATTGGGTTAGTGACACTTGGGATCGTAACAAATACATCCGTGGTGGGCTATTTTATACGAATGCTAGAATGTTGGAGTTAATGGACATTAAAGAAGATTATTATGTTCAGTGGAAGATGAAAACCATCAAGATAAAAAACAACAAATACGAAGCAGCTCGTAAACGATTTGAGAAGTATTCTGAAGAAGAAGCTGAAAAGCATACTTGGGAAGCTTACCAGGAGCGTCGTAATGAAAAGTTAGCTGAACAGAAAGAGGACAAGCTCTGGCAACTAAAAGAAGCTATGAGAAGGCATCCTAATGCAACACAGAAAGAACTAGCAAAATATCTAGGTTTTAATCAATCTACTATAAGCCGTTTAAAGAAGCAATTAGATGGTAAATAATGGATATGCATCAACTTTCCCATTATAATACGAAGTAAATATAGAGGGGTGTTAAGAAGAAAAAGATCTTCTAAAACATCTCTCTTTTTTATGGTGTCTCATCAACTTTCCCAAAGGAATTATAAAAAAGTAAATGGTTGTTACTTATGTATTTCAATACAACGGTATTATTACTAGCTTTAGTGAAGAATAGGGGACACAGTCCCGGAGCGGGTAGCGGTGAGGTTTTAAAACAAAAAACCCCTTGGAGTAGGGGAAATGAATAGAAGGAG
>NZ_JBCEYV010000008.1:0-15777 GCF_050445615.1 Bacillus mexicanus | reverse complement strand
GCGATAGCGAAGAGGTCACACCCGTTCCCATGCCGAACACGGAAGTTAAGCTCTTCAGCGCCGATGGTAGTCGGGGGTCTCCCCCTGTGAGAGTAGGACGCCGCCAAGCAAGGTAAAACCCAGCTCATTGAGCTGGGTTTTTTGTTTGTGAAAAATGAAGCAGAAATTGCAAAGCGTATTTCGGAAATTTGTTTTCTGTTACTAATAAAAACTGCTGAATTAGTACGTAATCATTACTTATATGCTGGGTTAACAACTCATACCACCATTCTGTCTCATATCTCGCAATCATCCCTATATTGTACAAAATCAGATAATGAATTGCCATTTCAGGAAGTCTGAGAAATTGCTCCCTTTGAGAGGGGAGGTAATATTGGTTTTCATCCATATTATATAACAAACTAATGGATGTCCATGGGTTCATGTCTCGCGGTAAAATGTCAAACAGCAGCCTTTGATCACTTTTCGTTGCAAAGGACCATTGAAAATGATGGTTCATATATTCGGCGAATCTGGCGTCAGACATTTTATATGTGATGATTACATCCTCTGGTACAAAAACCCTGTTCTTCTCCTTTTCGACTTTTGTTATAAAACGCTCTTTCTGTTGAAAATGGAAAGTATCACTTAGTTCTGGAATCGCCATTAATAATTTTTTCATGGTGTATCGTTCATCAACTATATCCGGTTGGCCAAATAAGTGCTTCATGAAATGGACGCATAAGCCATTCCGTTGTATTTTTACTTCATCATCGTTAAAGCAATAATTCTGTTTCTTCCGCTTTCTTGTTGTTACTCCATGTGCCAGTACTGAAGTATGGCTTGGATAATGAGGATCTTGTGTTACGAGACATGCTTTGATAAGCTGAGCCATACCATAAAATAAAAGAATCGGTTTGATTTCCATAGGAGAATATGAAGCATGTTTATAAAATGATTCAGCATGCTTTAAGAAATAAATAAAACGTTCACTGTTTTTAAATGAATTCTTTTTCGCATCGTCAATGCCGTTTAAAGTATAGGCTCTCTCTAGAAATTTCTGGGTTGATTCAACGGAGTAAAATAGTGCTAAGTCCTTCCACTGATGATTTTTCATTTATATTTCATATCCCTTTCCATTATCTAAATATTTCAACTCTTTATCGCTTCCTTGACATGCTCTTGGCTAGTTGATAATCTACATATAATATTTTGCCGAAAAGAGGGGGATTTACTAATGTGGGAAAGTAAATTTTCAAAGGAAGGCTTGACGTTCGACGATGTGCTGCTTGTTCCAGCCAAGTCAGAGGTACTTCCGCGTGATGTGGATTTATCTGTAGAACTTACAAAAACGTTAAAGCTGAATATTCCTGTCATCAGCGCAGGTATGGACACTGTAACAGAATCAGCAATGGCAATTGCAATGGCAAGACAGGGCGGCTTGGGCATCATTCACAAAAATATGTCCATTGAACAGCAGGCTGAGCAAGTTGATAAAGTAAAGCGTTCTGAACGCGGCGTTATCACAAATCCCTTCTTTTTAACTCCTGATCACCAAGTATTTGATGCGGAGCACTTGATGGGGAAATACAGAATTTCCGGTGTTCCGATTGTAAATAACGAAGAAGACCAAAAGCTTGTCGGTATTATTACAAATCGCGATCTTCGTTTTATTTCTGACTACTCAATGAAAATTAGTGATGTTATGACGAAAGAAGAGCTCGTCACTGCTTCTGTAGGAACGACTCTTGATGAAGCTGAAAAGATTTTGCAGAAACATAAAATTGAAAAGCTTCCTCTCGTTGATGATACAAATAAATTAAAAGGTCTTATCACAATCAAAGATATTGAAAAGGTCATTGAGTTTCCGAACTCATCTAAAGATATTCACGGCCGTTTGATCGTCGGCGCGGCAGTCGGCGTAACTGGCGATACAATGACTCGTGTCAAAAAGCTTGTAGAAGCCAATGTCGATGTTATTGTTATTGATACAGCTCACGGACATTCTCAAGGTGTATTAAACACAGTAACAAAAATCCGTGAAACATATCCTGAATTAAATATTATTGCTGGAAACGTGGCAACAGCTGAAGCGACAAGAGCGCTAATTGAAGCTGGAGCAGATGTCGTTAAAGTTGGAATCGGACCTGGTTCAATTTGTACAACACGTGTAGTAGCAGGTGTCGGTGTTCCGCAAATTACAGCAATTTATGATTGCGCGACTGAAGCAAGAAAACTCGGCAAAACAATCATTGCCGACGGAGGAATTAAATTCTCTGGCGATATTACGAAAGCATTGGCAGCCGGCGGACATGCTGTTATGCTCGGAAGCTTGCTGGCAGGCACATCAGAAAGCCCTGGGGAAACTGAAATTTACCAAGGCAGAAGATTTAAAGTATACCGCGGCATGGGATCAGTGTCAGCAATGGAAAAAGGAAGTAAAGACCGTTACTTCCAAGAAGAAAACAAAAAATTCGTCCCTGAAGGAATTGAAGGACGCACACCTTATAAAGGACCAGTTGAAGAAACAGTTTATCAGCTAGTTGGCGGTATTCGTTCTGGTATGGGATATTGCGGATCTAAAGATCTTCTCGCTTTAAGAGAAGAAGCTCAGTTCATTCGCATGACTGGCGCAGGCCTTCGAGAAAGCCATCCGCATGATGTTCAGATTACAAAAGAATCTCCGAACTATACAATTTCATAATAAATTGTTACAAATAAAAAATTAGGCAGGGTTACTGACTCTGTCTATTTTTTTTATGTTGATTATGATAAAATTTATACTGTTGCGTACTAAAAATGTCCTTAACGGCTTAATTATAGATGAAGAAAATGAAATACGGAGGTCGTACGATTGAACATCATGAAATGTAAACAGCTATTGATGTCATTGGTTGTGCTAACACTAGCTGTCACTTGCCTGGCTCCAATGTCAAAAGCGAAGGCAGCCAACGATCCAATTGATATCAATGCTTCTGCTGCTATTATGATCGAAGCTTCTTCAGGTAAAATTCTGTACAGTAAAAATGCGGATAAGAGACTGCCAATTGCCAGTATGACAAAAATGATGACAGAGTATCTGTTATTAGAAGCAATTGATCAAGGCAAAGTGAAATGGGATCAAACCTATACGCCTGATGATTATGTGTATGAAATTTCCCAAGATAACAGCTTGTCAAACGTTCCTCTTCGGAAAGACGGGAAATATACAGTAAAAGAACTATATCAAGCAACTGCTATTTATTCTGCAAATGCCGCTGCTATAGCAATTTCAGAAATTCTTGCAGGTAGTGAAACTAAATTTGTTGAAAAAATGAATGCAAAAGCAAAAGAATTGGGCTTAACAGATTACAAATTTGTTAACGCAACAGGTCTTGAAAACAAAGATCTTCATGGGAAGCAGCCAGAAGGAACAAGTGCAGATGAAGAAAGTGAAGTTTCTGCTAAAGACATGGCAATTCTTGCAGATCACTTGATTACTGACTATCCTGAAATGCTGAAGACTTCCAGTATCGCAAAAACGAAGTTCAGAAAAGGCACTGATGATGAAATGGACATGCCGAACTGGAACTTCATGCTGAAAGGGCTCGTCAGCGAGTATAAAAATGCAACTGTAGACGGGTTGAAAACAGGTTCTACTGACTCTGCAGGTTCTTGTTTCACAGGTACTGCCGAGAAAAACGGAATGCGTGTTATCACTGTTGTGCTGAATGCAAAGGGCAACCTTCACACAGGCCGTTTTGATGAAACGAAAAAAATGTTCGATTACGCTTTCAACAATTTCTCCATGAAAGAAATTTATGCTGAAGGCGATCAAGTAAAAGGACATAAAACGATTTCAGTTGATAAGGGCAAAGAGAAAGAGGTCGATGTTGTAACAAAGAAGGCGTTCTCTCTACCTGTCAAAAATGGTGAAGAAAAGAATTACAAAGCAAAAGTTACATTAAAAAAAGACACCTTGACCGCTCCTGTGAAAAAAGGAACGAAGGTTGGGAAGCTGACTGCGGAATATACAGGTGATGAAAAAGACTACGGATTTCTTAACAGTAATCTTGCTGGTGTAGACCTTGTTACAAAAGAAAATGTAGAAAAAGCAAACTGGTTTGTTCTGACAATGCGCAGTATCGGCGGATTTTTTGCCGGGATTTGGGGAAGTATTGTTGATACGGTAACCGGCTGGTTTTAATTAAATGAAAGAGCTCTAATATATGTTAGGGCTCTTTCGCTTAATATACTGAAAAAAGCCAATTTTTAAGAAAAAATGATTTTCAAAGCGCTGAAAACCGAATAAAATAGTATATATCCATATGAATTATTGGATTACTAGGATACAATAAGGAATAGATATCATACAATTATACCTTGATTAGGGGGACCAAGAAATGGCTCAAACAGGTACTGAACGTGTAAAACGCGGAATGGCAGAAATGCAAAAAGGCGGCGTCATCATGGACGTCATCAATGCGGAACAAGCAAAAATTGCTGAAGAGGCTGGAGCTGTAGCTGTAATGGCGCTAGAGCGTGTACCAGCTGATATTCGCGCGGCTGGAGGAGTTGCCCGTATGGCTGACCCTACAATCGTGGAAGAAGTAATGAATGCAGTATCTATCCCTGTAATGGCAAAAGCGCGTATTGGACATATAGTTGAAGCGCGCGTGCTTGAAGCTATGGGTGTTGACTATATCGATGAAAGTGAAGTTCTGACTCCTGCTGACGAAGAATTTCATTTAAATAAAAATGATTACACGGTTCCTTTCGTTTGCGGCTGCCGTGACCTTGGTGAAGCGACTCGCCGTATTGCTGAAGGCGCTTCTATGCTTCGTACAAAAGGTGAGCCGGGAACAGGAAATATTGTTGAAGCTGTTCGCCATATGCGCAAAGTAAACGCTCAAGTGCGCAAAGTAGTTGCGATGAGTGACGATGAACTCATGACAGAGGCGAAAAACTTGGGTGCTCCTTATGAGCTTCTTGTACAAATTAAAAAAGACGGCAAGCTTCCTGTTGTAAACTTTGCCGCTGGCGGTGTAGCCACTCCAGCTGATGCTGCTCTCATGATGCAGCTTGGCGCTGACGGAGTATTTGTTGGTTCCGGTATTTTTAAGTCGGACAACCCTGCTAAGTTTGCGAAAGCAATTGTTGAAGCAACAACTCACTACACTGATTACAAATTGATCGCTGAGCTTTCAAAAGAGCTTGGTACTGCAATGAAAGGGATTGAAATCTCAAATTTACTTCCAGAACAGCGTATGCAAGAACGCGGCTGGTAAGAATATAGGAGCGCTGCTGATATGTTAACAATAGGAGTATTGGGACTTCAAGGAGCAGTTAGAGAGCATATTCGTGCAATTGAAGCATGCGGCGCGGCTGGTCTTGTCGTTAAACGCCCGGAGCAGCTAAACGAAATCGATGGATTGATTTTACCAGGCGGTGAAAGCACAACAATGCGCCGTTTGATTGACACATATCAATTTATGGAGCCGCTTCGTGAATTTGCTGCTCAGGAAAAACCGATGTTCGGGACATGCGCCGGATTAATTATATTAGCAAAAGAAATTGCTGGTTCAGATAATCCTCATTTAGGTCTGCTGAATGTGATTGTGGAACGTAATTCGTTTGGCCGGCAGGTTGACAGCTTTGAAGCTGATTTAACAATTAAAGGCCTGGATGAGCCTTTTACAGGGGTGTTCATCAGAGCGCCGCATATTTTAGAAGCTGGTGAAAATGTTGAAGTTCTTTCAGAGCATAATGGGCGTATAGTAGCTGCGAAACAGGGACCATTTCTGGGCTGCTCATTTCATCCGGAACTGACAGAAGATCACCGAGTGACACAGCTATTTGTTCAAATGGTTGAGGAATACAAGCAGAAAACACTTGTATAAAACAGTTGAAAGCTGTTGAAACTTATAGTACATTATAAGCACAAATAAAGATCGAAAAGCGTTGATAGGAACTAGTAAGAAGCCTCTCTTTCTAAGAGAGCCGATGGTTGGTGCGAATCGGTGAAAGATGTTGTCTGAATCCATCCTTGAGCGAAATGCTGAAATAATAAGTAGGCATTTACGGGATAACCGTTATGTGTGAAAGTGGAAAATGAGTCTTTGGCTTGTTTTCAATCAGGGTGGCAACGCGAGAGCTCTCGTCCCTTTAGGGGGATGAGGGCTCTTTTTATTTTCGATAAATTCAATAAAGGGAGTGTTTCGTATGCTTGATACGAAAATGCTAAGAGCAAATTTTCAAGAAATAAAGGCGAAGCTTGTGCACAAAGGCGAAGACTTAACTGATTTTGATAAGTTTGAGACGCTGGATGATAAACGAAGAGAGCTTATCGGCAAGGTTGAAGAGTTAAAAGGAAAACGAAACGAAGTATCTCAGCAGGTTGCTGTGCTGAAACGAGAGAAAAAAGACGCGGATCACATCATTAAAAAAATGCGTGAAGTCGGCGAGGAAATTAAAAAACTTGATGAAGAATTAAGAACAGTTGAATCTGAGCTTGATGCTATTCTTCTTTCAATCCCAAACATTCCGCATGAATCTGTTCCTGTCGGAAAAACAGAAGATGACAACATTGAAGTGCGTAAATGGGGTGAAAAGCCTCCATTTGCTTACGAGCCAAAGCCACACTGGGATATTGCAGATGAGCTGGGTATTCTAGATTTTGAACGGGCTGCAAAAGTAACAGGGAGCCGTTTCGTATTCTATAAAGGTCTAGGTGCCCGTCTGGAGCGTGCGCTTTATAACTTTATGCTGGATTTGCATGTGGATGAGTACAACTATACAGAAGTGATTCCGCCTTATATGGTAAACCGTGCAAGCATGACGGGAACGGGGCAGCTTCCTAAATTTGAAGAGGATGCGTTTAAAATCAGGGAAGAAGATTATTTCTTAATCCCAACTGCAGAAGTTCCGATTACAAACATGCACCGTGATGAAATTCTTTCAGGTGACAGCCTGCCGATAAATTATGCGGCATTCAGTGCCTGCTTCCGTTCTGAAGCTGGTTCTGCAGGGCGCGATACACGCGGTTTAATTCGTCAGCACCAATTTAATAAGGTTGAGCTTGTGAAGTTTGTGAAGCCTGAAGATTCTTATGAAGAATTAGAGAAGCTGACAAACCAAGCGGAACGAGTCCTACAGCTGCTTGAGCTTCCATACCGTGTCATGAGCATGTGTACGGGTGATCTAGGCTTTACGGCTGCGAAAAAATACGATATCGAAGTGTGGATTCCTAGCCAAGACACATATCGTGAAATCTCTTCTTGCAGCAACTTTGAAGCATTCCAAGCAAGACGTGCGAACATTCGTTTCAGACGTGAAGCGAAAGGCAAACCTGAGCATGTACACACACTGAACGGTTCAGGTCTCGCTGTTGGAAGAACAGTAGCCGCTATCTTAGAAAACTACCAGCAGGAAGACGGAAGCGTTGTAATTCCGAAAGTACTTCGCCCTTATATGGGGAATAGAGAAGTTATTAAGCCGTAAGACTGTGAAAAAGGTGTGCCTTACAGGGCGCACCTTTTTGCCTTTGTAAACAGGATATTTTTATTAAATCAAAAGTTTTTCTAAAAAATGCTTGACCATATAAAAACATTCATGATATAGTAAGACTTGTCGATACGGAGGAATACCCAAGTCCGGCTGAAGGGATCGGTCTTGAAAACCGACAGGGGTGTCAAAGCCCGCGGGGGTTCGAATCCCTCTTCCTCCGCCATATTGATTTTAATTCTAATGAAATACAAGCATATATTGGAGATTGTTTTGTCCGTTGCATTCGATGCAACGGATTTTTTTATTATTATGAAAAAGTGAATCTCAGTTGAGATTCACTTTTTTTGATTTTCGTAAATAATTGAAGCGATTTGATCTACGATATTTTCAATTGAACTTTCGTCATTCAATAGATCATAATCCTCAATACGAAGCTTTAAAACAGGGCAGGCGTTAAAACCGCTTATCCAGTTTTCATAGCGTGTATGCATTTCTTCCCAATAAGACCGGTTCGTCTGAAGCTCCATTTCACGGCCGCGTTCTTCTATCCGGTTTAAAATGTTCTCCAGATCTCCTTCTAGATAAATCAATACATCAGGGTGTGGGAAGTACGGTGTCATGACCATTGCTTCGAAAAGACTAGTGTACGTTTTATAATCAATCTTTGACATTGTCCCTTTGTCAGCATGCATTTTTGCGAAAATTCCTGTGTCTTCATAAATAGAACGATCCTGTACAAATCCTCCGCCAGCTTCAAAGATCGTTTTCTGTTCCTTGAATCGTTCAGCTAAGAAATAGATTTGCAGATGAAAGCTCCAACGTTCAAAATCATGATAGAACTTTTCTAAGTACGGATTATGATCGACTTCCTCCAGAGAGGTTTTAAATCCAAGCCGTTTAGCTAAAGCTCTTGTTAACGTTGATTTTCCGACACCTACTGTTCCTGCTACTGTGATAATTGAATTGTTAGGGATATGATGTTCCTTCATACGATAAGCTCCTTTACATGGGCGGCAATGCGTTCAAAGTCGCTCTTATTCAAAACGAAATCCTTTGAATCACCATCTATTGTTAGCACTGTAAGTTCAGGATTTGCTTCCTGCAACTGTTTGATGGCGACTTCATAATCTGCGATCAGCTGTTCCAAATAGCTTGTTTCAATTTTTTTCTCAAAGGGGCGTCCGCGTTTTTCAATACGGTGTAACAATGTGGGCAGACTGGCCTTTATGTAAATAATGAAATTAGGCTTTAGCAGGTCATCTGTCAGAAGGTGATAAATCTTTTTATATTTTTCCAGCTGCTGCTGAGACAGGGTGCGTTCCGCAAAAATCACATTTTTATAAATGTGATAATCAGCTATCACAGGCTGTCCCTTTTTTAAAAAGTGATCACTTGTATCTTCAAGCTGTTTGTATCTGTGACAAAGAAAAAACATTTCAAGCTGGAAGCTCCATTCCTCTATATTGTCATAAAACTTATCAAGGTACGGGTTATCCTCAACAATCTCATTGATCATAGGGAATCCAAATTCTTGTGAAAGCATCGTCGCGAGGGTTGTTTTTCCTGCCCCGATAGGACCTTCTATTGCAATAAAAGGGGCTGTATTCATCGGAATCCTCCTTATTTCTAAAAAAACGTTCGTCAGTAACCGACCCTCATATTGTATCACAACCCTCGGGTGCCCCCATGAAAAAAGACGTTTCCAAATTATCGAAACGTCTTTTTAACAACATTAAATTGATCGGACAGCAGCAGCCAGTTTTGCGGGAAGGAAAGGCCGAGCTTCCAATAGCTGATGCCTCTTAAATTCAGCTCTTTAATCAGGTTGAATTTCGCTTGGATCGAGCGGGCATCTTCAAACCATACCTCATGCCTTCTGTTTTCTGCATCAGTATAGCGGAAGAAAGGGGCTTGAGCGGTTTGGTCATACTGAATTTCTGCATTGTTTTGATTGGCAATGACAATCGCTTGCTGAGGGCTTATGGCTTTTGCCGGTGTTCCCCCTGCCGTGTATGGCAACGTCCAATCATACCCATATAAATTCTGGCCCATGACAATTTTATTTGCAGGCATTTCGGTCAATGCATATTCGATGACATCACGAACAGGCCCGATTGGTGAAACGGCTTGAGCAGGTCCGCCGCTATAGCCCCATTCATATGTCATGAGAACAACAAAGTCGACAATTTGGCCATGGGCTTTGTAATCATGGGCTGCATACCATCTGCCCTGCTGTGTTGCGCTTGTTTTAGGAGCAAGTGCCGTTGATATTTCTAAACCTTCTCGGTGGAAACGATCCCTTGCTTCACGAAGAAATTGATTATAGGCTTCTCTATCCTCAGGCCGTAAATATTCGAAATCAAAATGAATATCATAGAAACCATATCTTTTGGCATTCTCAACGATTTCATTTAAAAGTCTTCTTTTTACAGTATCGTTGTTTAAAAGGATTTGACCCAGCTCATCGCTGAATGCTTGGTTTTCTAAATTCGTGATTATCATCATTAATGACGTGTTTTGATTCTCTGCGATGCTTCTTAAATTTGTTAAAGGCGGTGCGGCCAAGGTTCCGTCCCGCTGTGCTTGGAAACTGAATGCGCCAAGGTATGTTAGATAGGGTGAGGCTTCTCTGGCCGCCTGCTGCAGATTTTCGCTGACTTGGTTTCCGCGAGGCTCCAAATATGCGTTTGATTCGATATTGCGTTTGGGAACCGGAGGGATGTATAAACGGAAGCCAATCTGCAATACGGTATTTAACTGAATTCTGTTAACTCTGGCAAGCTCGGCTGCTGTTGTATTGAACCGCCGTGCAATGGATGTCAGGGTGTCACCTTGTCGAACATCATAGAACTGGCCGGCTATTGGAATGACAATGGTTTGTCCGACGACAAGGCTGCCGGGATTGGGTATTTCATTCGTTTCTGTGATTTCACTTACAGTCGATCTGTATTGTGAAGCGATAGCAGAAAGAGTGTCGCCTTGTTTCACCACGTAAATTTGAATGAAAAACGCCTCCTTTCATATCGCTATCAATGTATGAAAGAAAAGCGCCAATCATGTTTATTTTTCTGTAATTTGTTTCTCTGTTGTAATATCCGCAAAAAGAACATCGTCCATCATGGTTAAGGCAAAGTCATTGTCTTCCTCACGATTTGAGGCGATGCAATCCTTAGGAATCGTAATGCTGTATTCTCTCATGTAAGCGTCGTTAGCGGTAAACAGCACGCAGATGTTACCGGCTATACCTGTTAAGATGATATGCTTCACCTGCAATTCGGTAAGGAGAGTATGAAGTGCTGTTTCATAAAAGGCAGAATGCTTCGGTTTGATGAGAAAATAATCAGCATCTTCCGGAGCTATTTGCTTGATGATCTCCTTACTTTTGTCATTCGTGCATTCTTGCTGAATATTTTCAATATCAGCTTGCCACAGTCCGTAATGATCATTAACGTAAATAATCGGCCAGTCATTTTGTCTCGCGTGCTCTTTTAATGATAAAATGTGAGGAACGATTTTTTCTGTTTTTTTAGCGAGGCTTTCCCCCATATCAAATTCAAAATTATTGATCATGTCTACAATGAGAAGAGCTGTATTTGTTTTGGGCAATTGACAATCCCCTTTCCGTTTCAGTTATAGTTAATATGTAGCCTTTTTAGGCCATGAAAAAACTTTGAAAAGAGAGCTTATTCCTATGAATCAAGATGAACTTTATATGAAAGAAGCAATGAAAGAAGCGAAAAAAGCCGAAGAGAAAGGCGAAGTGCCAATTGGTGCTGTGCTTGTTATTAACGATGAAATCATAGCGCGTGCGCATAATTTAAGAGAGACAGAACAGCGGTCGATCGCTCATGCGGAAATGCTTGTGATTGATGAAGCGTGTAAAGCACTCGGAACTTGGCGGCTGGAGGGTGCTGCTCTTTATGTGACACTTGAGCCTTGTCCAATGTGTGCTGGCGCCGTCGTGCTTTCGCGGGTGGATAAAGTGGTTTTTGGTGCATTTGATCCTAAAGGCGGCTGTTCAGGCACGCTCATGAATCTTTTGCAGGAGGAGCGCTTTAATCATCAGGCTGAAGTGGTGAGCGGAGTGCTTGAGGAGGAATGCGGAGAAATGCTCAGTTCATTTTTTAGAGAACTGCGAAAAAGGAAGAAAGCATTCAGGAAAAACTTGTCTTGAGTCGTCCGGTTGCAATTTTCAGGGGGAAACGATATACTTATGTATGTGTCACAATAGATGCGATATAAAATTTGATAATTTATTTTGCCGTGCTAAGCGGGGAGGTAGCGGTGCCCTGTACCTGCAATCCGCTCCAGCAGGGCTGAATCCCTTCTCGAGGTTCGTTTACTTTAAGGTCTGCCTTAAGTAAGTGGTGTTGACGTTTGGGTCCTGCGCAATGGGAATTCACGAACCATGTCAGGTCCGGAAGGAAGCAGCATTAAGTGAAACCTCTCATGTGCCGCAGGGTTGCCTGGGCCGAGCTAACTGCTTAAGTAACGCTTAGGGTAGCGAATCGACAGAAGGTGCACGGTAAATCAATCATCAAATTTTCAAACTCACCTATCATTAGGTGAGTTTTTTGTTATGTTAAAAAGAGCTTTTGGAATCGAAACAAGGTTCATGTATAATGGGAATGATGAATAACGGAGGAGGGCAAACCCGTGAGTTACCAAGCTTTATATCGAGTATTTAGGCCTCAGCGCTTTGAAGATGTGGTTGGACAAGAACACATTACAAAAACGCTGCAAAATGCCCTTTTGCAAAAAAAGTTTTCTCACGCCTATCTGTTTTCCGGGCCAAGAGGAACGGGAAAAACCAGTGCAGCCAAAATATTTGCCAAGGCTGTCAACTGTGAACATGCCCCTGTTGATGAGCCATGCAATGAATGTGCGGCCTGTAAAGGGATAACAAACGGGTCGATATCCGATGTTATAGAGATTGACGCCGCTTCAAACAACGGAGTCGATGAAATTCGTGACATACGTGATAAAGTGAAGTTTGCCCCGTCGGCTGTCACATATAAGGTATATATCATAGATGAGGTACATATGCTTTCTATCGGCGCCTTTAATGCATTGCTAAAAACATTAGAAGAGCCGCCTGAGCATTGTATTTTCATTTTAGCAACAACTGAACCGCACAAAATTCCTTTAACTATTATCTCCAGATGTCAGCGTTTTGATTTTAAACGAATTACATCCCAAGCGATTGTCGGACGCATGAGTAAAATTGTTGAAGCCGAACAGCTGCAAGTGGAAGAAGGATCGCTTGATATCATTGCGAGTGCTGCAGACGGCGGTATGAGGGATGCCCTCAGCCTCCTCGATCAGGCTGTGTCTTTCAGCGGCGATGTCCTGAAAGTTGAGGATGCGCTTTTGATTACGGGAGCGGTTTCTCAATTATATATAGGGAAGCTGGCACAATCTCTGTATGATAAAAATGTTTCTGATGCGCTGGAAACATTAAATGAACTGCTTCAGCAAGGGAAAGATCCAGCGAAGCTGATAGAGGATATGATTTTCTATTTTAGGGACATGCTGCTGTACAAAACAGCCCCTGGTTTAGAAGGAGTGCTTGAAAAGGTAAAAGTTGATGAAACGTTCCGTGGGCTCAGTGAACAAATTCCGGCGCAGGCCCTATATGAAATGATTGATATTCTGAACAAGAGCCATCAGGAAATGAAATGGACTAATCACCCCCGTATCTTTTTTGAAGTGGCGGTGGTGAAGATTTGCCAAGCGTCTCATCAATCAACTGCCGAGTTGCCGGAAGTCGATATGCTGATGAAAAAAATTCAGCAGCTAGAGCAGGAAGTGGAGCGGCTCAAAACAATAGGCGTTAAAGCGGCGGTAGAAAGTCCGAAAAAAGAAACGCCGCGTGCGCCAAAGGGCGGAAAATCAAATTACAAAGCGCCGGTAGGCAGAATTCATGAAATTTTGAAGGAAGCTACGAGACCGGATCTAGATCAGCTCAGAAATAGCTGGGGTAAGCTTCTTGCCCATCTCAAACAGCAAAACAAAGTATCGCATGCTGCTTTGCTGAATGACAGTGAACCTGTAGCTGCTGCATCAGCGGCTTTTGTTCTAAAATTCAAATATGAAATTCATTGTAAAATGGTCGCAGAGGATAATAACGGAGTCCGTACTAATCTTGAGCAGATTTTAGAATCAATGCTCGGAAAAAGAATGGATTTGATTGGCGTTCCAGAAGAACAATGGGGTAAAATAAGAGAAGAATTTTTAGTAGATCATCAGCAGGAAGATGAAGGATCAAATGAACCGGCTGAAGAAGACCCGCTGATTGCCGAGGCGAAAAAGCTTGTCGGAGCGGATTTAATTGAAATAAAAGACTAACAAAATGAAAGAGAGTGAATGTTATGCGTGGCGGAATGGGAAATATGCAAAAAATGATGAAACAAATGCAAAAGATGCAAAAGGACATGGCAAAGGCTCAAGAAGAGCTTGCAGAACAGGTTGTTGAAGGAACTGCAGGCGGCGGTATGGTTACAGTAAAAGCAAACGGCCAAAAAGAAATCCTGGATGTCATCATCAAAGAAGAAGTCGTTGACCCAGAGGATATCGACATGCTTCAAGACTTAGTGCTTGCTGCAACAAATGAAGCTTTGAAAAAAGTTGAAGAGATCACAAACGAAACAATGGGCCAATTTACTAAAGGAATGAACATGCCAGGTTTGTTCTAGGGGGATAAAAGAACATGCAATATCCTGAACCAATATCAAAGCTGATTGACAGCTTTATGAAATTGCCAGGGATCGGACCGAAAACAGCGGTTCGTCTGGCTTTTTTTGTTCTAGGTATGAAAGAAGATGTGGTATTAGATTTTGCGAAAGCGTTAGTAAATGCGAAACGCAATCTGACATATTGTTCAGTTTGCGGACATATTACAGATCAAGATCCTTGCTATATATGTGAAGATACACGCAGGGATAAGTCTGTTATCTGTGTTGTACAAGACCCTAAGGATGTTATCGCTATGGAGAAAATGAAAGAATACAACGGACAGTATCACGTTCTTCACGGCGCCATTTCTCCAATGGATGGCATCGGACCGGAGGATATTAAAATACCAGAATTGTTGAAACGATTACAGGATGATCAAGTGACAGAAGTGATTCTCGCGACAAACCCTAATATAGAAGGGGAAGCAACGGCGATGTATATATCAAGGCTCCTGAAGCCGTCTGGTATTAAACTCTCCCGTATTGCCCACGGCCTGCCCGTCGGAGGCGATTTGGAATATGCGGATGAGGTCACTCTTTCTAAAGCACTTGAAGGAAGACGTGAATTGTAAGGAGGAAAAAGCGATCCATGGGTTTTCTTCGCAAGAAAACATTGAGAAGAGAGTTTGATGAAAAACTAATCGACCAGCTTTTTAAGCAAAAGGAAGAATGGAACAGGCAGAAAAAGCTGATCGAAAAAAGTCTAGAACCGTCTGCTGAAGTATTATACGAACTAAAAGTAGCTGAAGCGAAATATTTTTTTTGCTTGAGGGAAGCAAAGCAGCGAAATTTAAAAATCAGCCGGTGGAAGTGAGTGGTCTAAACTCCTGGATCTTCTCATAAGCTTGTACAAGAACAAGCAGAGGAGATGAGAAGATTCATGGAGCCTATTTTTATTATAGGGATTATTTTAGGACTGGTAATTCTTCTTTTTTTATCGGGTTCAGCTACGAAGCCGTTTAAGTGGATTGGTATCACAGCTGTTAAATTTGTGGCGGGCGCTTTACTGCTCGTTTGTGTAAATATGTTTGGCGGCAGTCTTGGCATTCATGTGCCGATTAACTTTATCACGACTGCTATTAGTGGGATTTTAGGAGTGCCGGGCATAGCGGCGTTAGTCGTCATTAAGCAATTTATTATTTAAATGTAATATATGTTGACTTTAATAATCGAAGGTGTTATTCTAATATACGTCGCTGATGACGAATCACTTTTTAAAAGAAATTATTTTTAAAAAGTTATTGACGAAGGCGGCGTGAAATGTTATACTTATAAAGTCGCTTAAAGAGCGATAAACAAAGTTCTTTGAAAACTAAACAAGACAAAACGCACCTGTTAATTCAGTTTTAAACAAATCGCACAGCGATGTGCGTAGTCAGTCAAACTAGACCTGCACGATGCAGGTCACACAGGCGTCGCCGTATGATGCGGTGGACTTAACCTGTGATCCACTTATCGGAGAGTTTGATCCTGGCTCAGGACGAACGCTGGCGGCGTGCCTAATACATGCAAGTCGAGCGGACAGATGGGAGCTTGCTCCCTGATGTTAGCGGCGGACGGGTGAGTAACACGTGGGTAA
>NZ_JBCEYV010000007.1:0-55734 GCF_050445615.1 Bacillus mexicanus | reverse complement strand
AGGGAGCAAGCTCCCATCTGTCCGCTCGACTTGCATGTATTAGGCACGCCGCCAGCGTTCGTCCTGAGCCAGGATCAAACTCTCCATGAAGTAATGGAGCGCAGATTAAGTTCATCACATCCTGTGACAACATCTGCATGACCTGCATTGTGCAGGCCCCTGACTACGCACATCTCTGTGCGTTTTTTTTAAAACTGAATTAACAGGTGCGTTTTGTCTTGTTTAGTTTTCAAAGATCATTTTGTTTCGTTTGCCGACTTCGTTTGAGCGACTTTATTATTATAACTCGATGCCTAAGTGAAGTCAACAACTTTTTTGAATTTCTTTTTTTCGTTATCGCCTTGTTTAGCGGCAACGAATAATAATATACCACCTTATAAATAATAGTGCAATAGTTTTTCAAAAGAAACATTTAGAAATTTAAAAAGAGCGGATCCCTTCATTGAGAAAGGATGCGCTCTTCTTTATTAGCGTTGTCTCATTTGCGGGAATAATAGCACGTCGCGAATAGAAGGAGCGTTCGTCAGCAGCATAACCAGTCGGTCGATACCGATACCTAAGCCTCCTGTTGGCGGCATTCCGTATTCCAGTGCTTCTACAAAGTCTTCGTCCATTAGATGAGCTTCATCATTACCGGCTTCACGCTCTTTCAATTGCTCTTCAAAGCGTTCTCTTTGATCAATAGGATCATTTAGCTCTGTAAATGCATTTGCATGTTCACGGCCAACGATAAACAGTTCAAAACGGTCTGTAAAACGCGGGTCCTCTGGATTTTTCTTCGCTAGAGGAGAAATTTCTACAGGATGACCATAAATAAATGTCGGTTGAATAAGCGTTTCTTCAATTTTTTGTTCGAAGAATTCATTGATAATATGACCTACTGTCATAGAGTCTTTAATCTCGACGCCATGCTCTTTTGCATACTCACGCGCCTGCTCAACCGTAATCTCTTCCCAGAAATCCACACCGGTTGTTTCTTTAACTGCGTCAACCATATGAATTCTTTTCCACTCAGGTTTAAGGTTGATTTGTTCTTCACCATATTGGATTGTAGTTGTTCCAAGAACTTCTTGGGCGATATGAGCAACAAGGTTTTCAGTTAAGCTCATAATATCTTTATAGTCCGCATATGCTTCATATAACTCAATCATCGTGAATTCAGGGTTATGGCGTGTAGAGACACCCTCATTACGGAAAACACGGCCGATTTCATAAACTTTTTCTAAGCCGCCGACGATCAGGCGCTTTAGGTGCAATTCGATTGCAATACGCATGTAGAGCGGAATATCTAACGCATTGTGGTGCGTAATAAATGGACGGGCAGAAGCTCCCCCAGGAATGCTGTGCATAGTCGGTGTTTCTACTTCTAAGTATCCATGATCATCAAGGTATCTTCTCATAGCTTGAATAATCTTGCTTCGTGTGATGAACGTATGTTTGCTCTCCGGATTTACGATAAGATCCAGATAACGCTGACGATAGCGCTGCTCAACGTCTTTTAGACCATGGTATTTATCAGGGAGCGGACGAAGTGCTTTTGTCAGCAATTCAAAAGAAGTTGCTTTAACAGACAATTCGCCTACATTTGTTTTGAAGACTTTTCCAGTCACTCCAATAAGATCGCCGAGGTCTGAAGACTTGAAGATTTCGTATTGTTCGTCACCAACACTGTCTTTTCTTACATAGATTTGGATTTGACCCTCTAAATCTTGAAGATGCGCAAAGCCAGCTTTTCCCTTGCCGCGTTTTGTCATCATACGGCCTGCGATTATGACTTCAATCGCTTTTTCTTCTAACTCTTCTTTTGTTAGCTCTTGATATGCTGAAATAACTTCCTGAGACTGGTGAGTTCTTTCAAAACGCGCGCCGAATGGATCGATGCCGTTATCTCTCAGCTGATTCATTTTTTCTCGTCTGACTTGCAGCTGGTCGTTTAATTCTTCATGGTTATGCTCTTCTTGACTCATTATTATCACTCCATTACAGATATTGTACATAAAAAAAGCAGAAAAACTGCCAGCGCAAAAACTGGCAGTGAGCAGCAAACAGAGATGAGTATTAACCTACTTTTGCTTCTTGAAGCTCTTTTGCCTCAGCTTCAACCACAAATGCATCTAATAGCTGTACAAGCTCTTCTCTTGTCTCGCAATGATTGATTCCATTACGAACCTCCGCATTGCCTCTAACGCCTTTCAGATACCATGCAGCATGCTTTCTCATTTCTCTTACCGCTACGTTTTCACCTTTTAAGTTAATCAGGCGGTCAAGGTGCAGTTTACATACCGCCATTTTTTCGCGTACTTGCGGCTCTTCTTTTAATTCACCTGTTTCCAGGTATTGAACCGTACGGTAAATCATCCACGGGTTGCCCAGTGCGGCGCGTCCGATCATGACACCGTCTACTCCTGTTTCATCGAGCATACGTTTAGCATCCTGCGGCGTCTTGACATCGCCGTTTCCGATAACCGGAATCGATACTGATTGTTTTACTTCTTTAATAATGTCCCAGTTTGCCGTTCCTTCGTACATCTGAACTCTTGTACGGCCGTGAAGCGCCACTGCTTTTCCGCCCGCGCGCTCTACAGCCTGTGCATTTTTCACTGCGAAAACATGGTCTTCGTCCCAACCCATTCTCATTTTCACTGTAACTGGTTTATCAACGGCATCCACTACTGCAGAAACCATTTCGTAAATTTTATCAGGATCGAGAAGCCATCTGGCACCCGCGTCACATTTTGTAATCTTCGGCACAGGACATCCCATATTAATATCAATAATATCAGCAGTTGTGTTTTGATCTACAAACTTGGCCGCTTCCACAAGGGTATCTTTCTTCCCTCCAAAAATTTGAAGGCTGAGCGGTTTTTCACGTTCATCAATGTAAAGCATGCCCATGGTTTTTGCATTGTTGTAAAGGATTGCTTTATCACTGACCATTTCAGCGCATACCAATCCGGCTCCAAATTCCTTTACAGTCAATCTGAATGCTGAATTGCAGACACCAGCCATAGGGGCAAGCACAACCCTGTTTTTCAATTGAATATCCCCGATTTTAAACATCTTTGACCTCCCTTCATTTATTATCTTTTTCTGGCGGCGCAAATTCGTCCGCGCTTATATTTAAAACATCTGCTGCACCTTGAATGATGGCAGCTGACGGCAATCGGTTTCCGCGTTCAATTTCGCCGAGAATAGAAACTGATATACCTAACGCTTTTGCAAATCCTTCTTGAGTATAACCTTTCAGCTTTCTGAATGCACGAATTCGTCTACCCCAGATTTCTGCCTCCATACTCTTACACCTTCTTGGTTTGTTTCCGCGCTCGTTGCCTCTGCTTCAACCTGCGGGCATATCTCCGCAAGCGGCGCAAGGACAAACAAACGCTCATACATTCTCGGATGCGGAACTATTAGTTGCTCTGTTTCAATATTTTCACGATTAAACAGCAAAATGTCAAGGTCTGCCGTCCGCGGTCCCCATCTTACTTCTCTTGTTCTGCCTAGTTCATTTTCTATATGCTGGGTCAGTTCAAGAAGTTCAAAAGGGTTCAGCGATGTCTTGATTTCAACAGCCATATTTAAGAATTCATCTTGGTCTTCGTATCCGACCGGGTCAGTTTCGTAAATGGACGACACTTTAGTGACTGTCACTGCATCATGCTGATGCAGCAATGCCACCGCTTGCCTTAAATACGTTTCTCTATTTCCAATGTTGGATCCAAGTGCAATATAAGCTATGTTGTTCATGATTTTTTTCTCGTGATTTCAATTGCTACTGATTTATAGTGTCCGGGAATCGGCGGGTCTGGCTTAATCACTTTCACAGTACATTGCTGCACTGGCTGAAATTTTTTGAGCACCGTGTCTGCAATGCGTTCTGCCAGCGTTTCTACTAATTTTACAGGCTCCCCTTCTACGATATCCTTACATACGTGATAGAGCTCAGCGTAGTTAATTGTTTGTTCAAGGTCATCTGTTTGTCCGGCTTTGCTTAAATCCAGCTCAGCAGTTAAATCCACTTTAAATCGCTGCCCTAGCTTATTTTCTTCTTTGAATACACCGTGGTATCCGTAAAACTCCATGCCTTCTACGTAGACTTTATCCATGGTGCACCCCTCCCTTATTCAGCATTACGTCCATCATTTTCGCCATTCTGGCAATTTGTTTCACATCATGGACCCTGACAATGTCGCAGCCTTTTTGAATGCCGAGACACACAGTTGCACCCGTTCCCTCAGCCCTCTCCTCGGGCGGAAGATCAAGAACATGCCCAATGAACCTTTTTCGGGAGGTTGCCAGAAGAACTGGATACCCCAGTCCGCTCAAAATCTCGAGCTTGTTCATCACTGCCAGGTTATCATGATAGGTTTTCGCAAACCCAATGCCCGGATCAAGGATAATGTTTTTCTCCTCTACTCCCGCCTCAACAGCGATTTTTACACTCTCCATTAAGTCCGACAGCATATCCGGTAATAAGTCATCGTAATTTCTTTTAGGGCGGTTATGCATGAGTACAATGGGAACATTGTGTGCGGCTGCAACGGAAGCCATTTTCGGATCATGTTTCGCACCCCAAATATCATTGATGATGGATGCGCCGGCTTTCACAGCTTCATCTGCGACAGAAGCCTTGTACGTATCTATAGAAATCGGCACGCCCAGTTCTTTTGTGATCCGCTCAATCACCGGGATGACTCTGGACATCTCTTCATCCTCAGTCACGAATTCAGCGCCAGGCCTTGTCGACTCTCCTCCAATATCAATAATATGAGCACCGTCATCGATCATCTCTTGCGCGTGCAAGACTGCCTTGTCCAAGCTGTCATATTTTCCGCCGTCCGAGAAAGAGTCAGGCGTTACGTTTAAAATCCCCATCACCAGTGTCTTCTCTTTATATGATAAAGCGCTGGGTCTTGTCTGGATTACTTGTGTTTGGTCTATCGTTTGCTGCGCCATTCTCTTCCTCCCTTTTCATAAATCATGTTCTTTATTTCTTTTTTATATAGCGTTTGAAGAGCAGAGACTGCTTCTCCGCTTTGGCCCGCATAATTTGCTTCGTCTATTTTAGTGAACGGGATGATTTCAAGAACCGAGTTCGTCATCCACGCTTCATCAGCTGCCAAAAGAGATTCTTGCTCATATCGTCCCGTTTTGAGATCGAGCCCTATCTTCTTAGCATTTCCCATAACAAAACGTCTTGTGACACCGTCCAGAATACCTGTATCAAGTGACGGGGTATAAATACAGCTGTCTTTCCGCCAGAAAACATTTGATATGATGCCCTCGGCAACAGCTCCATCCTCCGTTAAGAAAATCCCTTCAATACGAGGATCATTTCCGATTTCTCTTTTCGCATACATATTATTTAAATAATGATGAGATTTTAACCGAAATGGCCCCTCTGGTGTGTTTCTCCGTAACGATAAAATCTTTCCTTCTTTTTGCGAAGGAAGGCTTTCTGGTTTCAGCTGGTTCATAAAGCATAAAACGGTGGGCTTATCATATGTCTGGGAGACAAAGCCTTTGTCACTGATCCCGGCTGATATGTCCAGTCTTACGCGGGCATTGCCATCCTTGATATCATTCAGTCGAAGCAGCTTGTCCAGCATCTCATGAATCTCATGCTTCGAAACAGTATATTCAATTTGCAGATCGTTAAGCGCCCGCTCAAGCCTTTTTATATGCCAATCAAATAAAAATGGACAGCCCTCGTAGAGCCTGAAGGTTTCGAAAACACCGATCCCATATAAAAATCCATGGTCAAAAGGAGAAAGAACTGCATCTTTCTCCTCTATATACCGGCCGTTCATATATATCATCACGCAATAACATCCTTGCGGTATGTCTCAATGAAATTTCTGAGCATTTCTTTCCCAAAAGAAGTCATAATAGACTCCGGGTGAAATTGCACACCCTCAATCGGGAGATCATTGTGGCGAATCGCCATAATTTCTCCTTCTTTCGTTTCGGCTGTTACTGTAAAGCAGCTTGGCAGGGTCTCAGGTTTTACGATCAGCGAGTGATAGCGAGTCGCGACAAGAGGGTTTTTTAAACCTTCAAAAATCGTCTTGCCATCATGCTTAATATCAGAGGTTTTCCCGTGCATAAGCCGTTCTGCCCTAATCACGTCACCGCCAAACACTTGGGCGATGGACTGATGTCCGAGGCATACACCAAAAACGGGAATTTTCCCTGCAAAGTGTTTAATAGCTTCAAGGCTGATCCCCGCCTCATCAGGACTGCACGGACCAGGTGAAATCATTAGAAAGTCCGGAGACAGTTCTTCAATTTCTTCGATTGTGATTTCGTCATTGCGTTTCACAATCAATTCTTCCCCGAGCTCGCCCAAATACTGTACCAAGTTGTACGTGAATGAATCGTAGTTATCAATCATTAAAATCATTTCTCCGCTCACCTCATCTAATTTTTGTCTCTTCTTTGCTCAGCTTTAACGCCTTTTGCATCGCAAAAGCTTTTTTGAACGATTCTCTGTATTCATGCTTTGGAACGGAATCAATCACTACTCCTGCGCCGGACTGCATAAAAGCCTTTCCTCCGGTTGCGTAAATGGTTCGAATGACGATATTAAACTGCAAATCATGATTATATCCGAACCACCCTATAGATCCAGTATAAAGCCCTCGGCGTGTCGGCTCAAGTTCTTCTATAATTTCCATCGTTCTTACTTTGGGAGCACCTGTAATGGTCCCGCCGGGAAATACGGCGTGAATAATGTCTACAGCATCGTATCCGTCCTGCAGTTCGCCTTGGACGTTAGATACAATGTGCATCACATGCGAATATTTTTCAATCGCCATGAACTCGTTCACACGCACAGACCCGTAACGTGATACTCGTCCCAAATCATTTCGCTCAAGATCAACCAGCATGACATGTTCAGCACGTTCTTTTTCATTATGGATTAATTCATTTGCCAGTGCTTCATCTTCTTCATCCGTTACCCCTCTGGAACGGGTGCCCGCAATCGGCCTCGTCTCTAATAGCTTGCCTTTTTTGCTGACAAGCAGTTCAGGCGATCCGCAAATAATTTGGAAATCAGGTGTTTCTAAATAGGCCATGTAAGGAGAAGGGTTTACTGCTCGCAGGGTCTTGTAAATTTGATATGGATGGGCAGACAGTGACTGGGACTGCCTTATTGATAAATTGACTTGAAAGACATCTCCGCTGGCAATGTACTGTTTGATTTTCTCTACAGCTTGTGAAAATCCTTCCTCAGTAAATGGCGCTGCAAAGGAGCCATCTATTTCATTGTTCCTCTCTCGCGAAGAGACAGCAGGAATCTCAGACAGCCACATTCGTTCCAACTCGTTTAACTTCACATCAGCAGAGTTGTTATCAGTGCCATTCATATGAGTAATCAGCCATAGAGTCTCTTCTTGATGGTCATAAACTGCTATATCATCAAAAACAAGAAAATAAATATCGGGTGTTTCAAGATCATCTAATGAAAGCATTTTAAAATTTTCAATGTAACGCGCGTAATCATAGCTGAGAAACCCGATTGCCCCGCCTTGAAAATCCGGAAGCTCGTGATCTGTTTCTGTTTCCAGCGTTTGAAACCATTTGTGGAAGGCGCGTAATGGATCACCTTCTTCAAAAAGCACTTCGCCTCCATGCTTAATAGTGGTCATTCCATCTTTACCTTTTACAGTTGCAATTGGATCAAGACCGGCTATGCTGTATCTGCCGCCTCTTGCGCTTTCAAGAAGCACATGCTGTTTTCTGGATTGTGCAAGTTTTTCAAATTGTTGTAAGAATGAGTCTTTTTGAAAGGTAATTTTTTTGCCTGCCGGTCTGCGTTGTGCCATTTATATCATTCCTCTATTTTCTTTTTTCTTGTTTTTTATTGTAAAGCAATCTTGTTAGTGAAAAAAGTGAATTTCTTTTCCAAGAATAACATTCGTCGCAAACAGGACATATTTGATGCACAAATATAAAAAAACTCCCGGCGGGCCGGGAGTTTGCTTTTTAATCGAATTGATACAGCGGCGTGCTTAGATAACGTTCGCCGTTACTTGGAAGGATGGCTAAAACCTTTTTGCCTTTTCCGAGTTTTTTCGCTACTTGAAGAGCCGCATAAATTGCTGCACCTGATGAGATGCCTCCGAGAATTCCTTCTTCACGTGCAGCTCTGCGTGCATACTCGAATGCTTCTTCATTTTTCACAGGGAAGATTTCATCATATACTTCAGTGTTTAAGATGTCCGGCACAAATCCAGCTCCGATTCCCTGAATTTTATGAGGGCCCGGCTTTCCTCCTGAAAGCACTGGCGAGTCTGACGGTTCAACAGCGTAAATTTTGATGGAAGGATATGCTTCCTTGAGAACTTCGCCCGCTCCCGTAATCGTTCCGCCTGTGCCGATACCTGCCACAAATGCGTCAAGCTGGTCATCACCGAATTGCTCAACGATTTCTTTACCTGTGGTTTGGCGGTGAACTTCTGGGTTAGAAGGGTTATTAAACTGCTGAGGCACAAAGTATCCGTGCTTTTCAGCAAGCTCTTCAGCTTTCTGAATCGCGCCTTTCATGCCTTCCGCTCCAGGAGTCAGCACAAGCTCGGCACCGTATGCGCGAAGAAGGTTGCGGCGCTCCATGCTCATTGTATCAGGCATAACCAAAATGGCTTTTAATCCTTTAGCAGCAGCAACCATCGCAAGCCCAATTCCTGTATTTCCGCTTGTCGGTTCAATGATTGTATCACCGGCTTTTAATTTTCCTTCTTTTTCAGCGGCTTCAATCATAGCTAATCCGATACGGTCTTTTACGCTGCTTCCAGGGTTCATGTATTCAAGCTTTAGGTATACATCCGCACTGTTTTCGTCTGCTAGGCGATTTAATTTAACGATTGGTGTATTCCCAATTAATTCAGTAATGGAGTTTGCTACACGTACCATTCTCGACACCTCAATTTCCGACTATTTGTATTGGTATTATGTATATAATCTATCAATTTCAAAATTTTTTGTCAATCACTTAGTACTTTTTTCCCCATAAAACCATGATACATCGGCTTCTTTCCAAAGAGTTTTGACGGTCGCCTTATCGCCTAGCTGATCCATTGCGATTTGCCTTCTAATCTGATCCTTTACTTCATCATATGAGAATGTTCTTGCCTTTAGTTTTTCTTTCAGCTGAATCACAGCATATCCGTTACTGACTTTTATCGGTTTTTCGGACCATTCATCCGCTTTGAGTGTTTTTGCTTCTTCAATATATGCTGATGGAATGTTGTCTGATGCTTCTGTGACAAAGCCTAAGTCTCCGCCGTATGATGAGGTATACCTATCTGTAGACCTTTCTGCCGCGATAGCTTCAAAGCTTGATCCGCCTTTCAGCTCTTTCAAAACCTCACTCGCTTCTTCTTCATTTTTCACAACAATATGCCGAATTCGATACGAATCATCAAACTGATACAGTTCTTTATTTTTATTATAGAATGATTTCAATTCTTTGTTTGAGATATCAATATCCCTTGTTAACAATTCTTCAAGGAGGATATTATAACGAATTTGGTCTTTCCACTCTTTTCCGGTTGTGTGTTCGTCTTCGTAAAAGGAATTGTTGACTGCTTTAACCAACAAAAACTCACGATCAATTTCATTTTTAGATACTTTAAGGTTGTTCTTTTTGGCTAGCTGCTCAACGACTCGGACATTAATCATATCTTCAAGCGTCGACTTTCCATATTGGTCTTCCATTTCTTTCAGCCATTCTTCTCTTGTCACGCTTTTGTCTCCGATCGTCGCAATAGACTCACCGGACGGCGATGCGCCAGTTTGGGATTTCGTCAGCGTGTATGCAACTGAAATACAGCAAACTAACAGCACCCCTAAAATAATGGTCCAGATTGTTCTTGATTTCAAACCTGCTCTCAGCCCCTTCTCTTCATTTCAAAAAAACCCGCTAATGAGCTTAGCGGGTAGTTTGGTCACAAAGCCCTTCCAGCTCTTCTTTTGTAAATAAGTACTTTTCATTACAAAAATGGCATACTGCTTCGGCTTGTCCATCTTCTTCTATCATATCTTGAATTTCTTTTTTGCCTAGTCCTAAAATGGCTGTTTCGAAACGTTCTTTTGAACAAGGACAATGGAATGAAACAGGCATCGTTTCCAAAATCTCAGGCTTCTCGCCTAGAACCTCTTCTAAAATTTCTTCCGGTGTCAGCCCTTTTTGGATGAGCTTTGAAATTGGCTCTACTTGAGATAGGCGCTGTTCAATTCTTGTGATGGTTTCATCGTCAGTTCCCGGCATAAGCTGAATAATAAAGCCTCCTGCCGCAAGAATCGAGTTATCAGGATTTACGAGCACACCTACACCCACTGATGAAGGAACCTGTTCAGATGACACAAGATAGTAAGTGAAATCATCTCCTAGTTCTCCTGAAACGATTTCTACCTGTCCTGTGAAGAACTCGCGCAAGCCTAAATCTTTTACAACGCTTAATGTGCCGCTAGTTCCAACTGCACGTCTGACATCAAGCTTACCCTGTTCATTTAAATCAAAATGAACTTGCGGGTTAGAGACGTATGCTCTGACTTCCCCTTTTGCATTGGCATCAGCTACAATGGCTCCGATCGGTCCTCCGCCCTCGATTTTCACTGTCAGCTTATCTTCGCCCTTCAGCATAGCACCGAGCATAAGTGAAGCTGTCATTGTCCGTCCCAGAGCAGCGGATGCTGTCGGCCACGTACCGTGGCGTCTTTGTCCCTCATTTACCATATCTGTTGTTTTCGCTGCATAAGCGCGGATTTTTCCGTCATACGCAAGTGCTTTTACTAAATAATCCATTACAAAACCTCCTATACACTTCCTACGCGGTTTCGTTCGTAAATCAATTCCAGCCCTTTTAAGGTTAAGAAAGGATCCACGATGTCTATACAATCTGATTCGTTTGCAATGAGCGGCGCAAGTCCTCCCGTCGCAATAACCTTTGGTTCCTGCTTTACCTGCCATTTCATCCGCTTGACGATTCCTTCTACTTGACCGACATAGCCAAATAAAATCCCAGATTGCATCGCGCTTACAGTGTTTTTTCCGATAATATTGTCAGGCCGGGTGATTTCGATGCGCGGAAGCTTTGCCGCACGTGAATAAAGCGCCTCTGTCGAAATCGTAATCCCAGGAGCAATCGCCCCGCCCATGTATTGTTTGTTTTCATCAATATAGCAGTACGTTGTGGCAGTTCCGAAATCGACAACAATTAACGGATTGCCGTATAAATGTATCGCCGCAACTGCATTTACGATTCTGTCCGCTCCCACTTCTTTGGGATTATCATATTTTATGTTTAAACCTGTTTTCACACCCGGACCGACAATTTGCGGTTCGATATGAAAGTATTTTGTGCACATTCTTTCTAAAGCAAACATAATCGGCGGCACTACTGACGAAATGATAATGCCATCTATCTGTTCAAACATAAGCCCGGAATGCTCAAATAAGGAGCGCAAAACCATTCCAAACTCGTCCTCTGTTTTATGCCTGCTTGTTTCTATACGCCAGTGATATTCTAATTTTCCATCATGATATACACCAAGTACAGTATTGGTGTTCCCCACATCGATAACCAGCAACAATCTCTATCACCACTTTTGAATAGTTTCTCTCTTTACTTTTTACAAACATTCTACAATACAATACACGATCAGCGGCTCTTTTGTAAACAAATCGATACCAGAATTGGATGATTGTAAAAGGCGCAGCCAACCGCATAATTCGCATAAAAAAACTGCCAGCGTCAGCCGGCAGTTTTTACAAGGAAAACAGATTACTCTTTTGTATCTTCTTTCTTTTCTTCTGTTTTTGTCAGAATGTTTACTTTTACCTCATCGTTCTTTTCATCATCAGAGAAATTGCGTTCAGGCAATGCTCCATGATCGACAAGGTGTTTGATTTGTTCAGCGTCAAGCGTTTCAACTTTTAGTAGCGTTTGAGCAATCAATTCAAGCTTATCACGATTTTCAGTCAGAATTTGTTTCGCACGCACATAACATTCTTTAATGATACGCTGAATTTCCTGATCAATTTCGTAAGCGATTTGATCACTGTAATTTTGCTCGTTGTTGAAATCACGGCCTAAGAATACCTGACCGCCCTGAGACTGTCCAAATTGAAGAGGTCCCAGTTTTTCTGACATACCGAATTCTGTAACCATTCGTCTAGCAATATTCGTCGCACGCTGGAAGTCATTGTGCGCTCCTGTGCTGACTTCACCAAAGATAATTTCTTCAGCGACACGTCCGCCCAAGAGACCGACAATTTTATCAAGCAGCTCCGGCTTTGTCTGGAAGTAACGATCTTCTCTTGGAAGCATAACCGCATAACCGCCAGCTTGACCCCGAGGAACAATCGTCACTTTATGAACCATATCAGCCTCATCTAAAACGAGTCCGATCACGGTGTGTCCGCCTTCGTGATAAGCCACGATATTGCGTTCTTTCTTGGAGATGACACGGCTCTTCTTAGCAGGTCCGGCAATGACACGGTCCGTCGCTTCGTCAATATCACGCGCATCGATTTTTTTCTTGTTTTGACGAGCCGCCACAAGTGCAGCTTCATTCAATAGATTTTCTAAATCTGCGCCTGAGAAACCTGGTGTTCTCATAGCAATTGATTTCAAGTTAACCGTTTCATCCAGCGGTTTATTTCTCGCATGGACTTTCAATACAGCTTCACGGCCAATAACATCTGGTCGATCTACTGTAATCTGACGGTCAAAACGTCCCGGACGGAGTAAGGCTGGGTCCAAGATGTCCGCACGGTTCGTCGCGGCAATGATGATGATTCCTTCATTGGCGCTGAATCCGTCCATCTCAACAAGCAATTGGTTAAGCGTTTGTTCACGTTCATCGTGTCCTCCGCCAAGGCCCGCGCCACGTTGGCGTCCGACCGCGTCAATTTCATCGATGAAAATCAAACAAGGCGCATTCTTCTTCGCATTTTCAAACAAATCACGCACACGGGAAGCACCGACACCTACAAACATTTCAACGAAATCAGATCCGCTGATGCTGAAGAAAGGTACGCCAGCTTCACCCGCACAAGCTTTTGCAAGCAATGTTTTACCGGTACCCGGAGGTCCGACTAAAAGTACACCTTTTGGAATTCTCGCACCAAGCTCAGCAAACTTGCGAGGGTCTTTTAGAAAATCAACAACTTCAACGAGCTCTTGTTTTTCTTCGTCAGCCCCTGCAACGTCTTTAAATTTGACGCGTTTCTTTTCCTCTGTATACAGCTTCGCCTTGCTCTTACCAAAGTTCATGACACGGCTGCCGCCGCCTTGAGCCTGATTAAGCAGGAAGAAAAACAGAATGAAGATAATGACAAACGGGATAATGGTCGTCAGGAATGTCACCCATCCGCTTGTTTCTTGAGCGGGCTCAACCTTTACGTCTGTCTTTTTCAAAGCATCAAAAATCTGGTCTGACCCCTTTCCTTCAGGAACATGAGTCAAAAAGTATTGATCTTTGTCGTATTTTTTCAGCTGTCCTTTTACCTCATAAACACCTCTGACAGGCTGAACCGATACGCTATCAACTTTCCCGTCATCCAGGTTTTTGATAAACGTACTGTACGACATATTTTCTGTTTTCGGATTTGAGGTCTGGAAGTAGCTCACAACCCCGATTACTACTAATAAAATAAGTAAATAAAAAATGGTATTACGGAAGACCCGATTCATTCCTTACCTCCTCCCACAGTAAGCACAACTATGTTCAATAGTACCATAGAAAATCATTCCAATACAAACAATAACCATCTCGGAAGCAGGCTGCCGATCAGCTTTCATAAACTACCGGTTTTAACACTCCGATGTAAGGCAGATTGCGATAGCGCTCAGCATAATCAAGTCCGTAACCCACTACAAACGCGTCGGGAACTTCAAAACCTACAAAGTCTGCTTTGATGTCCGCTTTTCTTCCGCTCGGTTTATCCAAAAGGGTAACAATCTTAATTGATTTTGCTTTACGGTATCGGAAGAGCTCTACTAGATAACTTAAGGTTAACCCACTGTCGATAATATCTTCAATAATTAAGATGTCCCGGCCCTCTACAGATGTATCCAAATCTTTAATGATTTTTACTTCTCCAGAAGAAACCGTAGAATTTCCATAGCTTGATACATCCATGAAATCCATTTCCAAATATGTATCAATATGCTTGATAAGATCCGCCATAAAAGGAAGCGCTCCTTTTAACACACCGATTGCCAACGGAAATGTATCTTGATACTCGCTCGTTAACTCTGTGCCTAACTCTTTTACTTTCTCCTGTATCTCTTCCTCTGAGATCAGTACTTTTTCGATATCATGTTTCATCATGATTTTGCTTGCCCCCTACACTTTTCATGCTGTCTATATTGTAATACAATGCGGTCGCTGTTTGGAATCACAAGATCTTCAAAAATTGATTTTTTCAAGCCCGGTATCCAGATAATTTCACCGCTTGCATCCGTTACAATCGGCCAGTTGTCTCTTTCTCGGAGAGGCACTTTCTTATCAATAAATATATCCTTTACCTTTTTTGAGCCGTTCATCCCTTTTAGTTTGATCCGGTCTCCAGCTTTTCTCATCCGGATCGTTAAGGGAAATCGCACCTTTTTTTCACTTGTAATAAAAACAGCATTCCCATGTTCTTCAGGCGGATCCGCATAACGCTTAGCCTCTATAAGAAATCCATTGGGGAGCACTGCCGTTTCATCAGCAGCTCCGCTTAATTGGTATTCAAAGGGAACATTTTCACACTGCCATTGTTCAAATGTAAACAAACATGTCTGATATGATTTGACCACCTTCAGTCCTTTCGGAAAGTCTAATACTCCTGAAGGACCGCCTTTTTCCGCCCAATCGAGAAACTGCTGAATGTGATGAGCCGAAAAGGATGATGGAATGTTTTCATAAAGATAGTTTAATATTAGTTGAACTCCTCTTCTTTGTAAAGGCATCGGGAGGGCAAGCAATTGAGAGGAATTGATTTCAACTGATGTATTAGACTGGCTTGTGATTACTTTATTCATTTCATCTTTCGTTAATGACTGTAAGAATTGCTCATCTTCCGTCAGTGCTTCACTCACTTTTTGAAACCTTTTATGCACATCCGGCGATTCCTGTTTTAAAAACGGGAGCACGGTTTTTCTGAATCTGTTTCTTGTGTAGTCATCTTTGGCGTTGCTTTCATCTGTCCGGTAGCTCAAGCCGTTAACACGGCAGTAGTGAAGGATTTCTTCTTTTGTAATGGTTAAGAACGGCCTCATGATCTGCCCCGGCCCAAAACGTCTGACAGGCTGCATTCCCGCAAGCCCTGCTCCAAGCGTGCCCTTAGCCACTCTCATAAGCATCGTTTCAACCTGGTCATCACCATGATGCGCAAGCGCCAAATAGTCGGCTTGATGCATCAACATGATGTCCTCAAAAAACTGATAGCGGCAATCACGTGCCGCTGCCTGCTTATTGAGGCCTTTTTCCCGCGCGTATTCGGTTACATTGATTTGAGCCGTTTCGCACGTGAGCTGTTCAGCCTTACAATAAGCTTGGACGAAACGCATGTCTTCCTCGGATTCTGCGCCCCTGAACCGGTGGTCGACATGAGCCGCAATGATATTTGCTGAATCGCCGCATAACGTATGCAGTACGTGAAGAAGAGCCATTGAGTCCGGACCGCCGGAAACGCCTACAATAATTGTCGCCCCTTTTAACGTAAGATTGTGTTTGTTTAAAAAATCTTTGACACTTTTCACAATGTCCTCCTCACAATGAGCAGGTTTTTTAAAGATATTCATATCCTATCACTTTCAATCCTTCCAAGCAAAGAAGAAGCATAGGTCTTGCAGATTGCGCGATTCAGATTAAGAAAAAGATAATATAGGCAAAATAAAGCGCCAAAACGCTGATTACGATAAGTGTTGTTTCAAATACCCCCCCCGATTTAGCCTGCTTCTGTTTAGGGGTGTACCGCGTCTTCGCTGCTTTCCCTTGGCGCGGCTTTTGCGGCCTGTGTCTGGTGGCGGGCTGTGGGGCTGCTTTCACACCTTGTTTTCTCTGTGCTGGCATTTGTCCCGCGTCAAGCATATCCTTCTTCATTTCATCCGCGGATTGATAATCTCCCTTCAGTGCTGAAAAAAGCACTTTTTTATACTTTTTCAGAAGCGGATGTCCTTCGATTAGGGAGCTAAGTTGTTCCTTAGGCTGGTTTGTTTTCTTGAATTCTTTTTTATGCACACTGTTAATCATAATCATAGCAACTGCAAACAGATCGTAGGAAGGCGCTGCTTTTCTTGTTCCATACCCCCAATAGCCTCTGTCGTAAAACTCGGTATACTCTTTTATCGCTCGGCCTTCCTTTGTCGTCCCGCCTACATCAACACAGCGAATTCTTGCGGGCGGCCCGGTTACGATCAGATTGTCAGGTTTAAGATCACCAAATATCCATCCTTGCTGGTGAAGCACCGATAAGCTGGACAACAGCTGAACCATCAATACCGGTATCCATTCTGCTCCTTTCTCATTCACATAATCCAAAAGCAGCGGTCCTTTTATGTATTCCATTGCATAAAATGAAACTTTTATATTGGCACTCGGGATATAAGCATCATCCGTATCAAAAAAAGAAGGCCCCATCGTGACAGACTGGGCCTTCGAGAAAGATTTCAAGACATTCACTTCAGACGTAATAGACAAGCTGTCATCACTCACCTTTAAGGCAACATGTCCATCTGACGCTTCTGCCAAATACACAATTCCATTGGCCCCTTTTCCAAGCTGTTTACGCAATGTATATGTGTTACCGTTCCATTTGCCTTTGAGTGTCACACCCGGCTTGAGGCTATATGCCAAACTCGTCAAAGCGTCGTTCATCATCTGCCAGCATGCTCCTTCTTGAGCGAATTTTTTCAAATTGCATTGTCGCTTCACGTATCGCCGGACCTGTTGGCGTGATGCCGCCTGTCGAAAGCTTTGCAAAGAGTGTGGAAAGAGATTGCAGCTTCGGTGTCCAGTTCAGCACAAGTTCAACTTCTTGTTTTTTCCCGGGAAATATACACATCGCAAATTCGTTATTCCCGATTCGGGAATTGAGACTGACAGACAAATCAATCAGTGCCTCTTTTACTGTAGGAAGCTTAGGCGCCATACTTGCACTTGTATCAACAAGAACTAAAACCTGAAGATGCACCGTTTCTCCAAGCTCATCTACCACTTCCATGACTTCACCGCGTTTTTCTGGCGAAAGCTCTTCCATTTCCATATTCTTTCCAAGAATTTGTTTCAGTTCTTGATTGACTACACCTTGCAAGGTTTGCGTCATCGCTTTTTTTGTTACCATTTGAACGGTTTGCGAGAGCTGAGATGCATACACGACCTGATGCACGCCGCCTCCTGCCAGGGCAATCCCTTCGACTTCCTTGATTGCTTCAGAGTCAATTTGGTTTTCTTCCATTATCCCTATAACATTTACCGTAATCCCCTGCTCTTTAGCAAAAGCAGCCATTGCAAGAGGGTCTTCCCCATGGTTCGAGCAGCCATCCGTTATCAGTAAAATTTGATTTAAATGTCCGTTATTCACATTCATTCCTCCTGGAGAATACGAGGATTCTCAGATTCATATATTCCCATCTTCGCCAGAAGGAATTTGATTTATACGAATGCGTTATGAAATTTCTTGTTTGTTTTGAAAGATGGCTGGAACAGGAATGGATGCCCACTTTGGTGTATTATGGTCAATCCGGACTGCAACCACTGTCATATCATCCTCAATTTGGCCTGATCTTGTACGAATGACTTCCTCCATGAGCAAATCAGCAATCTCCTGCGGGTCATTTGTTTTTAACCCTTTCATTTTGCGTTTCATCCATAAATCATGATTTTCTACATGCTTAGGACCCTCAAAAATGCCGTCACTCATCATAATCAAAAGATCGCCCGCTTTCAGCTGCTCGCTCACAACCTCCACATCAAACTCATTAATAATACCGATCGGCAGATTGCTCGCCTGAACTTTCATTATCTGATCGCCCCGCTTGATAAAGCTTGGCGTCGATCCGACCTTCAAAAATTTACAGCTGGCATCTTGAAGATCGATAATAGATAGGTCAAGTGTGGAATATATCTCGTCAGTTGTCCTCAAGGACAGTATGCTGTTGATCGTTTTAATAGCTATTTTTTCATCAATGCCGGATTCAAGGATTTTTTCAAGAAGCTTGATCGTTTCATTGCTTTCAAAATGCGCTCTTGCGCCATTACCCATTCCGTCACTGATTGCCGCTGCATATTTTCTGGCTCCTAGCTCCATCATGCTGTAGCTGTCGCCGGAGACAAGGCCGCCGCCCTTCGCAGCGTGGGCCGCACCTGTAGATACCCTGTATGATTTTGTTGATCCAAAAGCGACATGACTGTATCCATTCGGATGCGGAGAGTGCTGTTCGGCTTTCACAAGAATTTGCTCCTCCAAAATATCAGAAAGCATAGGCGCGATGATTTTTTCACTTTCTCCATGTCCGCTAAATGGTATGGTCATTTCGATATCGATATTTCCTTGTTCGAGACTATAGATCTCCACGTGCTGAATCTCGATTCCAAAATGCTGAAGCGCCTCTATGATTTGTTCTTCTTGAAGAAAGTGCTGTTCACGCTCTCTTTTTATTTCCCGAGAAAAGTCTGCCATGACCTCAGAAACACCTAAAAGCTGTTCAGCTACCAGACGCCTGCTGTCCTGCACTTTTTTCTTAAGCGTCAAATGGGCATGGTGATGCGCGAGTTCATCCTCAATCAGCTCTTCAACCTGCTTTGATTTAGAGCAATGCTGATGAAACTCTTTTTTCAGCCTTCGGTTTGATGCATATCCTTTTTCTTCTGTTTCAAGCATAACTTGTTTCATTAAGTCATATGTTTTATCAAAGTTCTGTACCCAGCACTTGTTTTTCTTGTAGCACGTCTGACAGGAGTGCTCCGTGATCTTGCTTAAAAACAAATCAACTTCACCATCACCTGTCTGTTCGTCTGATGCTTGATAAAAGGTTGCAAAGCTTTCAGACAACGCGTGGAATACATTGGAGAACTGATCTACCTTTTGAGCAGTAACGTCTCTGATTTTTCTAGCATATTGCTGCTGCTCTTGAAGATGTTCCACAGTTCCCGGGATATATCTCGCCACTTTTTTTGTGATTGATTGAGGTGTAAGCAAAAACAGGCCGACTGCGATTAATGACTCATAAAGTGTGGTCATCAAACCGGCAGAGCCTTCACCATATAAGGAAATAAGAAGTGATCCAACGATCAGCCCGATTGCCGCGCCCGCTTTTTTCCCTTCCTTCAGCAATCCGCCTAATAAACCGGAGAAAGCAAGGAGGCTCATTTGATAGAGGTTTCCGATATTTGCCAAACCAAGAATTAGACCAGTCACGACACCAACCGTACAGCCAATGCTCGCTCCGCCAATAAAGGAAAAACTCAATACAACATAACGCGCCAGTATGTGTTCTGCCTGCATTCCTTGGTAGGACAAGCCGGCAAGCCCTGTCAAAACGGAAGCAATAAGGATCATAAAGCAAATGATTTCTTCTATTTTTAATGACTGTTTTACCTTTTTGACAGTGAAAATCGGAAGACTCTGAAGAAAAATAAGCGTTAAAATAAAGGATAATCCAGCTTCAACGACAGCCATCACATAGTCATATGTAGTAAACGCGCCATTTTGAGCGTAAACAAACCCAGCTCTTGCTGATGTCATGGAGAAGAATACGACAATCGGAAGTGCCTTCACGCGATCGTCGGTGATGAAGGCGGCTACTTTGGAAAATATGAAGAATGCCAACAATGCCGCTAATATGAGCAATGAGTGTTTAGGAGAAATAGTAAGTGCACCTGTAAGCACAGCCAGCACTGCATAAAGCGCCTTATCTCTTCTGATTAGAAGCATCGCGCCAAAGAAAGGCAGCGCAAAAGGAAGCACCTCGGATAGTATGAATGCCCGTCCAAGCAAAAAACCGATGACAACATAAATGAACCCTTTATAGAAAAACAGCGAATGCGAATATTGAGTCACCAGCTTCGCGCTCCTGTTGAAAAACGATTGGAGTTTTTCCAAAGCTTGTCCCGCCATTGGCCCGTTCACTCTTCTTTCTGCTTTTTCCATTCCTCTCATCTCCTACCTGTTATATTCGTTGCCTGTCATTATAGCGAAAGTACAGATAGGATTTTGTCAAAAGAAGGTAACAATACTAAAGAAATCTTCGACGGTTTCTGCCTAGATATTCATTTATCAAAAGAATTTCTGGAATACTGTCTAAAAATGAAAAAATCGGTTTCTGCAAGAGAAACCGATTTTTTCTAGATGACCCGTACGGGATTCGAACCCGTGTTACCGCCGTGAAAGGGCGGTGTCTTAACCGCTTGACCAACGGGCCAAACAAATATGGTAGCGGCGGAGGGGATCGAACCCCCGACCTCACGGGTATGAACCGTACGCTCTAGCCAGCTGAGCTACACCGCCATAATGTTTGGTGCTTTTAAGCACAAGATATATAATACAAAGGTTTGTCCCTTTCGTCAACAGAAACTTTAATGTTATAATATTCTGATTTTTTCTTAGGTGAGGATAATAAAAAAAGCACCCGTCGGGATGAGCGGATGCTTCATTTATTTATAGAAAGCAGCAAGTTATCCTCTTCTTGCTCCGCGCCCTCCACGTTTTGATTCCGTATTGCGTTTTAAAGATGACAAGCGATCTTCGCTGTCTTTTAAAAACTTATTCATTTTCTGTTCAAAAGATTCTTTCGGACGGAAATCATTTCTAGGTCTGGCTTGCGGACGGTCTTTAGCTTTTTTAATTGATAAACCAATTTTCCCGTCTTTTTCAACGTTGATGACTTTCACTTCAACTTGGTCGCCGACTTTTAAGTGATCATTAATGTCTTTGACATAGTTATCAGCTACCTCACTGATGTGAACGAGACCGGTTGAGCCTCCAGGCAATTCAACAAATGCTCCAAAATTTGTAATACCTGTAATTTTCCCTTGCAACTTGCTGCCAACTTCAATCGACATAAAAAAAGTGCTCCTCCTTAGGCTTATAAAAAGATCGTTTGCTTAATTATACCTAAATAAAAATTTAAGTGTCAACAAGGCTACTTGCTCTTCTTCTCCACATTGAAGATAATTTCCCCATCTCCAGACATGAATAAGTCTCTTCTGGCAAGCTCTGTGACGTAATCTTCATCTTTCAATTTGGATATTTCTTCTTTTAAATCTATTTGTTTTGTCTTTACATTTTTCAGCTCTTTTTCAAGCTTTTCTTTCTTTTCTTCTTTTGCGCTAAGGGAAGATGTTTGGGACCATACAGAGCTTGCGAGCACAATTGCCGTCAGGAATACTAGAGCGCCGAATACGGTCAACCGTCTGTACAGCCCTTTTCGTCTTCTTTTCTTCAGCTGATTCTGCCGCTCTACTTGTTCTTTATAGTCGTTTTGTATTTCAGTTATCGTTCGTTCTCTGGAAAAATTCAAACTAGACGGTCCTCCTTTCATCTCTTCAAAAAACGTGTAATGGTCGTTCTTATGGTTACCAATACTTTCTTCTTCTTTTTGAGAAATCCTGCACCTTTTTCAAAATAACGTCTGAATATTAGACGCAATCTCACAGGAAGAAGTTTCAGACACTGTTTTACGATAAACAGAATTGGAAAACACAGAATCTTGGCTATTTTATATAGACACAACAGGAGAAAAACGATTAGGCGGTTTGTTTTCTTTAATACAAATAACGTCAGCCACATGATCACTCCGCATGTCCACACAATAGGACGAAATAACACGTGCTGAATGAGTTTTTTAAAGAATTGATAAACAGAAACAGCAAGGTAAATGACGAATTTAAGTATTTTTATATAGATTCGTTTGCAAAGACTCTGATACGTCGCAACGCCAAGCAGAACTGCCAAAAAGATATACAGCCTAAATTCTCCCTCATTTACATGAAGCAAGACATAAAAGAAAAGCAGCCCCTGCACAATCCAGAAAAGAATATCATGAATGAATAATAGCCATCTGGCTGTCTTGGCACGAATGACAAAGAGCCGGTATGTATCCAGCGATGCCCCAAGCCAGAGGCCCATACCGGACATCGCCAGCATTGTATAGAATTGTGTCGTCAGCGTCATTTAAACAACTTGCTAAAAAACCCTTTAGCTTTATCCCCTTGTTGTTCGTCTAAGTACACTAAATCAAATACCCTGCCTTTAATAGAAACATGCCCTTTTTCAACATCTAGATTTTTCATCTGAAGATTTTGGCCTCTGACTGAGAGCATTCCCATCACCGTTTCGAGCAGGAACTCTTCATTATCAAAGCTCTCCACATGCTTCACTCCAGAAATATCTAAATGCTTCCGGCCTTTCATTGTCACATCATGCTGTTCCGGAACAGACGAAGAACCTTTTTGATCATAGTTTGAATTCATCTATTCAGCCCCCATATCCTCGATACTTTTAGCATTATTACTGCATTGTATGAGGCGGGGGATTTTTTTAGAACAAGCCTATTCGCCGAGTTTCTCTTCTTTTAGGATTGTATACATATTTGCTGCTTCTTCTTTTTTTGTCGTGTCTTTCAACTCATTTACTTGAACCGTTACAAGCTTTTGGCCGAAACGGACCGTTAATTCATCACCCGGTTTTACGTCAGAGCTTGCTTTTGCCTGGTTACCGTTAATAGCGATGCGTCCCTGATCAGCTACTTCTTTTGCTAGTGTACGTCTCTTAATCAGCCGTGATACTTTCAAAAATTTATCTAATCTCATATTGATGATCTCCTCTCAGTTTCTTTTGCTTCATTCCACAGGTTGTCCATGTCCTCAAGAGACATATCAGCCAGCTCGATTCCCTTTTCCTTCGCTGTTTCCTCAATGTATGAGAAGCGCCTCCGGAATTTGTCATTGGTCATGGTCAGCGCTTCCTCAGGTTCTATTTTATAGAAGCGGGCCACATTAACCAACGCGAACAAAATGTCGCCAAACTCAGCCTTGAGATTGTGTCCATGAGGATCTTCAGAAATCTCAGATGAAAACTCCTTCATTTCCTCGCTTACCTTTTCCCAAATATCGCTGACGTCTTCCCAATCAAAACCAACCTTTGCGGCTTTTTTCTGCAGTTTAGCAGCTTTTGAAAGAGCTGGGAGGGTTTTCGGCACGCTGTCTAACAAGGATGCTTCGGATGTGTTTTTTTCGGTCTTTTTTATATCTTCCCAATTCGTCAAAACATCGTTTTCATCCTGAACCTTAACATCTTTAAACACATGGGGATGTCTTCGGACCATTTTTTCACTGATTCCTTTTATGACATCATCGATTGTGAAATAACCTTCATCTTCACCGATTTGCGCGTGAAGCAAGACCTGAAGCAAAACGTCACCAAGCTCTTCGATCACATGATCTGTGTCTTCTTCGTCAATTGCTTCGAGAAGTTCGTAACATTCTTCAATCATGTATTGTTTTAATGATTGATGTGTCTGCTTTTTATCCCACGGACATCCATTAGGTCCGCGAAGCTCTCTAATGATGCTTCGGAACGCGGAAAATTCGTGATAAAGCAGCTTCTCTTCTTTAATCGGCGGAATATACACACTTGTTAAGTTATTCAAGGCGACATTGCGGTCCAGCTCAAATAAAGGCACTGTCCGGATGTCCTCGTCACGGCTTCCGGCCGCAGTTACAATCACAACTTCATACTCATCAGGCAGCTTCTCCATCAACGTCAGCTTGACTTCAGAGGCGGTCATTTGGTCGTAAACCTGACAAATGATCAGATGATGTCTGAGCTCAAGCTCATCCACGGTCAAAGTGCCGGCATCCACAAATTGAAAACCTTCTATCGGATCGATTTGCAAGGCATTAAATGTGGCATCAAGAAAGCTTTGGCCTCCCACAACTTTTACGTGAATGTTTTTCTCTTTCTGCCGCTCCGTCAGCAGCTGTATTGTTTTTTCCGCGACAAAAGGGTGTCCCGGCACAGCATAAACCACGTCCTCATGCTGCGCCTCTTCAAAGAGAATCTCAGCAATTTCTTCATATACGGCGTCAAACTGGTCATGCTTTTCATATATATCGTCAAAGAAACGGATAGCCTTCGTCTCTTTCTCAAGCTCTTGAATTAAAGGATGATCCTTTGTTCTGACGTACAACATATCTGCTTTTGTCAGCAGCTTGTGTATACCGATTGTCAACTGGTCCATGTCTCCGGCACCAAGTCCCACGACTGTAATATTACCCGCCATTTTTTTCTCCCCTTCTCATGATTTTGCTTAATTTGCTGCCAAATGGCACACTGTCCAGCTCCTCGTCTGTAAATATCTCCAATTTTATCACACAATAAATAAACACAGCACCGCCAATGGCGACTGCGGAAAGACTTTCAATCGCAGCCGCTCCTCTTCCTGTTTCAGGAAACAAGAAAGTCCAGAGACGCATATACGCAAACAAGACAGCTGACATCAAAAGAGAAGATCCAATAGTTGGAGCCAAAATGACACTCAGCTTATCGAGCCAATTCTTTTTCCAAAGCCGATAAAAGTTAAGCCCGGCGACAGCCGCAAAAGAAGCAGCTGTTGCAAACGATGCACCTTCAATTCCATAGCGCGGAACCAAAAGAGTATTTAACACCCATTTCATCACAACACCGGCGCCTACCGCTATCGCAGGAAAAATGGTGTATCCCGCGCCCTGCAAAACTGCAGCTGCTGTAACTGCCAAGGATACAAACAAAATGGAGCAGCTGAATACTTGTAAAGCAGCTGTCCCTTCGCCATTTTGGAACAGCATGATATTGACCGGCTCAAGAATGCAAATCAATCCAGCCGACGCCCCCGCCCCTAATACAAGGCATAGTTTTAAAGAAGATGTGACTTTTTCTTTCATGATCTTCAGCTCATTATTTTTTACGGCCTTAGAAATATACGGAACGAGTGACGTCGCAATGCTTACCGCGAAAACTGAACCGAGCTGCAGCAAGGGCTGTCCTCGATCATAAACCCCCTTTAGGCGTTTCGCTTCTTCGCTTGCCTCACCGTCTGAAAGCAAAGCATATAAATTCAAAGCATCAACAAGCTGCATAAACAAAAGCAGCAAACTGCTTACACAAATGGTAACCGAATAGAGAAGCAGTTTTTTCATCAATTCTTTTATTGTAATGACATTTTCATTTTTCCAGTCTGTTTGATTGCCTCTTTTCACTTTGAACCAAAAAAACCCGAGTATCATCAACGCAGCGAAGCCCCCGGCAAGAGACCCAGAAGCGGCTGCAGCACCTGCAGTATAAAGTGAGGCTCCCTTTTTGACGAGCCAAAGCGATAAGCCCAAGAGGACTGCAACACGCAGAAGCTGCTCTGTCATCTGTGATAAGGCTGACGGGAGCATATTTTGCCGCCCTTGAAAACCGCCTCTAAGCAACGCGACAAACGGGAACAGCAGAAATGCAAACGCAGTCACTTGAATTAACACAGAGAGGTGAGAATCCCCCATAAAAAGTGCGATTGGAGCAGCACCCACGTATAAAGAAAGAAATAAAAAAACACCGATCAAAGATAAGAACAACGCTGATATTTTTAATATGGTATGATGGCTTTTTTCACTATAATCATTCATCAGTTTTGAAATAATGACCGGAAATCCCGATGTGGACAGCATGACGGCAATACCTAGAAAGGGATACACCTGCTGATATATATAAAATCCAACATCGCCAACAATGTTTTGAAACGGGACCCTGTAAACGGCGCTTAATATTTTAGAGATGATGCCTGCCAGGATTAAAACAAAAGCCCCCTGCCAAGCCCAATGCCGTTTAACGCCTATTGAATCATCCATCCAAGAGCTCCTTCCGAACGCTAGAGGCAATACAGTTCGTATTACCGCGGCACAAATAAAAACGAGGTTATTATACCACATCCCAGCCCTTGGATTCCTTTTTGGGCATGCATGAAAAAAGAACAGCATCCCAAGGAGAGCTGTTCTTTTTCGCACCTATTTTCAATAAAAGAAATAAGACCTATTGTTCCATTTGACGAGCCAAAAATCCAGCTGCTGTCTCAACGGCTTTATGCTCTACTTCGCCCATTGTCTGATCCTTAGAAAAAATCACCACAGCGCCTATCGGATCGCCATTCGCCACAATCGGCCCTACAGTATAAGAATTCATGTCCTCATCTATGCCATTCACAAGCTGTACTGATTTCACATCACTCTCAAGCGCGGAGCTGCGTTGATCCATTGTTTTTTCAAGCATTTCGCTGATTGGCTTGTTTAAGTAGTCTTTTTTCGAACTGCCAGATACGGCGATATATACATCACGATCACAAATCAGAACGGAATGACCGAGACTGTCGTAAAGCGCGTCTGCATACTCCTTTGCAAAGTCTCCAAGCTCACTGATCGGAGAGTACTTTTTCAAAATCACTTCTCCGTCACGATCCACAAAAATCTCAAGCGGATCGCCTTCCCTGATTCTAAGAGTTCTGCGAATTTCTTTAGGAATTACGACCCGACCTAAGTCATCAATACGACGTACGATACCGGTTGCTTTCATCTCTGGTGCCTCTCTTTCATTTGATGGTATATACATGTAGGAAAGACCTAAAGCAGTTACTTTATGTACCTTCCGCCTCGCTTGAAATTAGTATCCGTCACATCAAATGTAATATACACCAGAGAGTAACAAAAATTAGGTTGATGAAATGGTTTGCTTTTTCACATCTTTTAAGCCCTTCAGCATGCCCAGCACGGTGTCGAGCCATTCATCAGCACTGCGGCCTTTCGTCTGTATGGAAATTTTGAGCTTTTTCCCTTCCATTCCCAGTCCGATTTGTCTGCCGTATTTATTGCCAAGCTCAAATAGCTTTTGGCCGTCAATTTCTGCACTTGCTTCTTCAGAAATTGTTAACCTGACCGCATCTTTATCCTGTTTAACCAGTTCAACACGCTCATGTTTCGCATAAACTTTCATTTCAGCAACAATAAATAAGTACTCAACTTCTTTTGGATAGTTTCCAAATCGGTCAATCATTTCGTCTTGAAGTTCATTCTTTTCTTCGATTGTAGCCACAGACCTGAAGCGTTTATACATATCAATTTTCTGTTTGCCGTCTTGAATATAGGTTTCAGGAATATACGCATCAAGCTCGACATCAATTTCTGTTTCAAACTGGACTGTCGTCGCTGTATCTCCTTTACGCTCTTCAATGGCCTCCTTCAGCATTTGTGAATAGAGGTCAAACCCGACCGAATCGATGAAGCCGTGTTGCTGGGCGCCAAGAAGATTCCCAGCCCCGCGAATCGTTAAGTCGCGCATTGCGATTTTAAACCCGGAACCAAGCTCTGTGAACTCTTTAATAGCCTGCAGCCTTTTTTCAGCCACTTCTGTCAGCACTTTATCCCGGCGATACGAAAAGTACGCATACGCCACACGGTTAGAACGGCCGACACGCCCCCGCAGCTGGTAAAGCTGTGATAGACCCATCTTGTCGGCGTCAAATACAATCAGCGTATTGACGTTCGGAATGTCTACGCCTGTTTCAATAATGGTTGTACTGACGAGAACGTCTGATTCTCCTTCAAGGAAATTCAGCATGACGGATTCTAATTCATTTTCTGTCATTTTCCCGTGCGCATACGCTACCTTCGCGTCAGGGACAAGCATTGAGATCTCATCCGCTTTTCTCTCGATATCCTCTACCCGGTTGTACAAGAAATAGACCTGTCCTCCGCGTGCAAGCTCACGTTCAATCGCCTCCCTGACAAGGGCGCCGTTGTATTCCACCACATACGTCTGTACGGGGAAGCGATTTTCCGGCGGAGTCTCGATAACTGAAAGATCCCTTACGCCAAGCATGGACATGTGCAGCGTACGCGGAATAGGTGTTGCTGTTAATGTTAATACATCAACATTGGCTTTGATTTGCTTGATCTTTTCTTTATGAGTGACACCAAAACGCTGCTCTTCATCAATGATAAGAAGTCCTAAGTCTTTATATACGACATCTTTTGATAGCAGCCTGTGCGTTCCGATGACGATATCAACAGTGCCGTTTTTCAACCCTTTGATCGTTTCGTTCGCTTCTTTTCTCGTTCTGAATCTGCTAAGAAGTCCGATATTAATCGGATAGTCTTGAAAGCGTTCGGTAATGGTTTCATAGTGCTGCTGTGCCAAAATAGTTGTCGGTACGAGCAGCGCTACCTGCTTTCCGTCACCGATCGCCTTAAATGCGGCACGTATGGCAACCTCTGTTTTCCCATAGCCTACATCTCCGCACAGTAAGCGGTCCATCGGTCGTTCTCTTTCCATGTCCTTTTTGATTTCGTGAATGGAACGGAGCTGATCCTCAGTCTCTTGATACGGGAACGCCGACTCGAATTCACGCTGCATCTCATGATCAGGAGAAAACGCATAGCCCTTGCTTGCTTCCCTTTCGGCATACAGCTTAATCAAATCATCAGCAATATCCTGAACGGATGTTTCTACTTTTTTCTTGACCCGCTTCCATTCACTTCCGCCTAATTTATACAGCTTCGGCTCTTTTCCTTCGGAGCCAACATATTTTTGCACCTGATCAATTTGTTCTACAGGGACGTACAGCTTGTCGCTTCCCTGATAATGAATATTTAAATAGTCTTTATGGATTCCATTGATTTCAAGAGTTTCGATCCCTAAGTACTTCCCGATCCCGTGATTAATATGAACGACATAATCACCGATTTGAAGCTCGGAATAGCTCTTAATACGCTCTGCATTCGTAAGCTTCTGTTTTCGAGGCTTCTTTTTCACACGATTTTTGAACAACTCTTCTTCCGTAATAACGGCGATCTTCATTAACGGAAGCTCGAATCCCGATTGAAGTTCACCTTCCATGATGTAGACCTGTCCTTGCACAAGCGCTTTTTTGCTGTCTGTCATGGCGGCTTCAATTTCATAATCAGCCAGAACTGAAGACAGTCTCTGCGTGCGTTCCTTATTTGCTCCTAAGAATACAACGGTGAAGTTGGATTTTTTAAAACGCTCTATTTCACCTGCAAGTACATTCATTTGGCCATGGAAACTTTGCATTTGTCTGCTTGATACATTAACGATATTTTGCGGGCTCGTATGGTGTACATGCCGCAAAAATAAAGAATAGTACAGCAGAGGACGTTTTTGTTCAACCACTATTTTTTGGAAGCTGAATGACAAACTGATGTCATGCAAAATCTTCCCTTCCTCAAGAAGGTTTGTTATGAACTCCGCTTCTTCTTTTTGAAGCTGTTCTTCCATCTCATGAATTCGGCTCACTTCGTCCAAAATCAGAAGTGTATCCTCAGGTGTATAATCTAGTAAACTAGCAGGTTTTTCATAGAAATAGGAGAGGTACTTCACCAGCTCCTGATCTGTTTGACCTTCAGACAAGCGTTCTTTATCGTGAGAAATATTCGCATGCAGAATTTCTTTTTGGTTATCAGCCTTTAATTTCTTCAGGCTTGCGGCAAGACCTTTGTCGATTTTCTCCATCGCCCGCGCTTTTTCTTCAGGTCTGATAATTAATTCTTTTGCAGGACCGATATTAATCGATGTAAGTGTCTCAATTGACCGCTGATCATCTGAGTTAAAGCTGCGGATTGAATCCACTTCAGTATCAAAAAGCTCAATTCTCACCGGATGCTCTGAAGTCAGCGGATAAACGTCAATGATTCCTCCGCGAATGCTGAATTCCCCGGGTGATGAAACCATATCAGTCCGCTCATAGCCTACCTCTACCAGCCGTGATGCAAGCTGGTCAGGTTCGATGTCATGACCTACTTGAATGGACATTTGGCTGTTTTTCCAGATCGCTACAGGCGGCAGCATTCTTCTGATTGCCGCTACAGGAGCAACAACAATTGGTGCTTCTCCATTCGTTAATCTATTAATGACATCTAATCGCTGCGCCCTCAACTCCGGGCTTGCGACTGCAATTTCTGATGAAATGAGTTCATTGACGGGGTACAAAAGGACAGACCGATCCTCAAGAAGTGAAGTCAGGTCATCCGTTACTTTTTGGGCTTGATATAAGTTATGGGTGATGAGAAAGATTGGCTTATTCGTTTCATTAGCCAGGGCAGAAGTAAAAACAGAACGTGCAGAACCCGACAGACCCGCAAGCAGCTGTTCCTTCAGTCCCTCGTGTAAACCATTGATGATGGATTTAAAGTCATCACTTTCTTTTATAAAGGTTTGAATGTTGTCCATACGGCCCCCTCCTCTCTGTTTCCTGTAAGAACAGAAAAACGCTTTGGTCTAGTCTCTACACCAAAGCTTTTTATTGAATAAATGTGTGATGTTCGTGGTAATGCGGATTTCGGTCAAGCGCCTCTTGGCAATCTTCACATATCGTCGAAACATGGACATCTCCATTTTCTTTATAAGAAATCATATCGTTTCTTTCCTCGTTTGTTAAGTGCTGAAATCCAAGTGAACCAGTCGATACCGCAGAAGATTCGAGACTGCCTACTTTCACTCCGCAATGACGACAATAATAATGTAAAGCCATACAAGGGACCTCCTGATGAAAAAGTCTTTTGGTGTAGTATGGACTTTGTTGATTCATTTTATACCTTCGCGTTAAATTCGTTCATGACTTCTAAAAACGGCTTGCTCAGAGAAGCTTCACAAGCTTTCACAGATTTATCGATCGCTCCGCTAATGTCTGGCGCTTCCTCCTTGGTGAATGAACCCAGTACATAATCAACGACCTTCATGCCGTTTACAGGCCGGCCGATTCCGATGCGGATGCGGTCAAACTCGGATGTTCCAAGATGCTGAATCAGCGATTTAATGCCATTATGCCCTCCAGCGCTTCCTTTCGTTCTTAAACGGATCTTGCCAGTCGGAAGATCAAGATCGTCGTAAATGACGGTTAAATCTTCGTTATCGATATCATAATAGTCCATTAAAGGCCGCAAACATTCTCCTGATAAATTCATATATGTAAGCGGTTTAACTAGTAGAACCTTTTTGCCGGAAACAAATCCGGTTCCGTATAATCCGTTAAATTTATTTTGGTTCAGCTCAATATTCCATTCCTTTGCAAGCTGATCTATCACCATAAACCCGACATTATGCCGTGTATTTTCATAGTTCTTCCCCGGGTTTCCGAGACCGGCGATCACAAGCATGGCGAATCCTCCCTTAGTTACAATAACTCCCGCCTGCGTATGCGGGCTATAATTCTTCTCATTCTAGCACAAAAGACGTAACCGCGGGAGGGTTACGTCTTAAGCTATTATCGTTCTTTGTTTTAACCTTCAGGCTGAGCATCGGCAGATTCTTCTTCATCCACCTCAGCTTCTTTCTGCTGCTGCGGAGGAAGGATAGAAGCTACGACCTCATCTGACTCATGATTAAAGGAGTAGTCACCGCCAGCAGGCAAATCCGCAATCGTCAGCACTTCATTTACATCAAGGTTTGATATATCTGCCTCAATCGTTTGCGGAATGGCTTTTGGCTTAGCCTTTACAGTAAGTTCATACAGCGGCTGCTGCAATACGCCTCCGTTTTTCACTCCTATGGCTTCTCCGGTCAGATGAATCGGAACTTCCGCTTCAATGTCTTCGCTCATATTGACTACTTGAAAGTCAGCATGAGTGATTTCATTTTTCAGCGGATCCGTTTGCAGGTCCGTTACCATGACAGAATGCTGCTCCCCGCCAATATCAAGCGTGAGGACTGTATTTTTCCCTTCGTCTCTCAGCGTTTTGATCAGCTCCACACTGTCTAATGATACAGGTTTATTTTCCGTGTCTTTCCCATAAATGATACCTGGAACATGTCCTGAAGTACGGATATTCCGAAGAGACGAACGAGTAAAGTCCGTTCTTTCTTTTGCCGTTAAAGTTGCCATATTCAGCACCATCCTATTATCGTTTTATCGTCCTATTACAAACAATACCCATAACGATAAGGATTTAAACCTCAAAAATCGATTTAGCTGAACAAATAGCTGACTGATTGCTGCTCATGAACGCGAATAATCGCTTCAGCCAAAAGCGGTCCGACAGAAAGCTGCTTGAACCGATCAATTTTCTTTTCTTCAGGAAGCTTGATGCTGTTTGTCACAACAAGCTCTTTAATTTTAGAATTATTAATACGATCAACTGCTGGCCCTGAAAGCACAGGATGTGTACAGCATGCATATACTTCTTTCGCTCCATTTTCAACTAGCGCATTAGCAGCAAGAGTAATGGTGCCTGCAGTATCGATAATGTCATCGATAAGGATAGCGGTCTTCCCTTCAATATTACCTACAATATTCATGACTTCCGCCACGTTTGGACGCGGACGGCGTTTGTCGATAATGGCAATCGGTGCTTTTAGTCGGTCAGCCAATTTGCGGGCGCGTGTTACACCGCCGTGGTCTGGCGAAACAATGACGATATCTTCAAGGTTTTTGCCTTCAAAATATTCTCCTAAAATCGGAACACCCATTAAATGGTCAATCGGTATATCAAAGAATCCTTGAATTTGAGGCGCATGCAGATCAAGCGCAATCACACGAGTTGCACCGGCTGTTTCAAGCAGGTTAGCGAAGAGCTTTGCTGTAATCGGCTCACGGGATCTTGCTTTTCTGTCTTGTCGCGCATAACCGTAATAAGGAATCACAATGTTAATCGTTTTTGCAGAAGCGCGTTTTAACGCATCTACCATAATCAGCAGCTCCATAATATGCTCGTTAACAGGATCACTTGTAGACTGGATGATATAACAGTCACATCCGCGAATACTTTCTTCGATATTAATTTGGACTTCCCCGTCACTAAACCTTGTGACTGAACATTTCCCTAATTGAACTCCAACGATATCTGCGATTTCTTTTGCAAGCTCTGGATTCGAATTCAAAGAAAAAATCTTTAAATTCTTATCTCCGTATTGATTAGACATGGATAAACCTCCGAATTTAGGATTATTTTTTATGAATGTTTTTCACATAATCGTCTTTATTTACTTGTCTCGCTCTGGCAATAGCAAGCGCTTTTCCAGGTACATCTTCTGTAACAGTTGAACCTGCAGCTACATAAGCGCCTTCTCCGACTGTGACAGGCGCAACCAAGTTGGAATTGCAGCCGATAAACGCACCGTCTTCAATTTTCGTCAAATATTTATTCTTTCCATCATAATTGACAGTTATTGAACCGCAGCCCAGGTTTACATCTGTACCTACCTCAGCATCACCGACATAGCTTAAATGAGAAGCCTTGCTTCGGTCTCCGAATTGAGTCTTTTTGATTTCAACAAAATTTCCGATCTTCACTTCATTCCCGATGACAGAATCAGGTCTGATGTGAGCAAAAGGTCCTATGTTTACATCATTCCCCACTTCACTGTGATTGACTACCGATTGTTTAATAACCGTACGGCTGCCAATGGAACTATTCATAATCTCTGTATGAGGGCCGATAATCGTATCTTCTCCGATTTGCACCTCACCTTTCAACACAGTTCCAGGATAAATCACAGTATCGCTTCCGATAACAGCGTCAGGAGAAATATATGTGTTCATCGGATCAATCAGCGTTACGCCATTTTGCATATGCCGTTTATTAATACGCTCCTTCATAAATCGTTCTGCCTGAGAAAGAGCAACTCTATCATTAACTCCGAGCGTTTCTTGGAAATTACCAGTCTGGTAAGCGGCAACAGTTTCGCCTTCGTTTTTAAGTATTTCTATGACATCCGGCAAATAATACTCGCCCTGCACATTATCATTGGACACCTGATCAATAGCCCGGAACAGCGCTTCGTTGTCAAAACAATACGTGCCGGTATTAATTTCAGTTACAAGACGTTCTTCTTCCGAGGCGTCCTTATGCTCAACGATTTTTTGAACCGCTCCGTTACCGCCGCGAATAATACGGCCGTATCCGGTTGGATCTTCTGCAACCGCAGTTAAAATCGTAGCTTTCGCTTCTCTCTGTGTATGTTCTTTCAGCATCTGTTCCATTGTCTCTGCTGTTAAAAGCGGCGTATCTCCGCAAATGACGATTGTGACACCTTTTTCGTCAGCAAGAAATGGCTGTGCTTGTTTTACAGCATGAGCAGTGCCAAGCTGTTCAGCTTGAAGCGCGTACTCACTTTTATCACCAAGTTGCTTTTTCACTTCTTCCGCACCATGTCCGACAATCGTGACAAGCTTTGATAAAGTTAACTTTAAGGCTTCGTCTACGACGTGCTCTACCATAGGCTTACCGCAAACTGGATGAAGGACTTTATAAAGCTTTGATTTCATTCTCGTTCCTTGTCCAGCTGCTAAAACAACTGCAAACCGCTTATCCATTTATTGGCCTCCAATATCCCTTTTATCCATAGAAAAATATATCCTAAATATCTTCTGATTTCAAGGAGACTTGATCAAGTGCAAGAATTTTCTATTGAGTGCAATTAAGTTTGAAAAATCAGAATTAAAAAAGGACTGCCGGCAAAAGGCTTGTGTCAGCCCTTCCAGCAGTCCTTGCTATTTGGTTATTTTTTAAGAAGCCCCAGCTTCTTCAAATTCTAATGCTTCAGTGTCACCCAAACGATGATACTCATTTAACACGGCATCTTGAATCTTTCCTCGTGTGCTTGAATTAATCGGATGAGCAATATCGCGGAACTCTCCATCAGGGGTGCGCTTACTCGGCATCGCAACGAAAAGACCATTGTTTCCATCAATCACACGAATATCATGAACAACAAATTCGTGATCCAGCGTGATGGATGCAATCGCTCTCATGCGACCATCGGTATTCACGCGGCGTAATCTTACGTCAGTAACTTCCACAGTAGTTCACCACCTTTTCCCTATATAAAAGCATTAGTGTATCAATTCCACGATTTTCTCTGGAATCCTGCTCGTTTTCAAAATATTTTTTGAAAAAATAGGATATAGTTACACAATTAGGTCATAATGCTTTTGTTTCAGGCATAAGGTAAATAAAAAAGTGATTCCGGTTTCTCCCAGAATCACTTTTTCTTATTATTTTACTAATGCAATTACTTCGATCTCGACTAGCGCATCCTTCGGGAGTCTCGCGACTTCCACACAAGATCTCGCTGGTTTATGAGTGTCGAAATATTGTCCGTACACTTCATTCACTTCCGCAAACTGCTCCATATCCGCGATAAATACAGTTGCTTTTACAACTGTTTCAAAAGAAGCACCCGCTTCTTCCAGCACCGCTTTTAAGTTGCTGAATACTTGATGAGTCTGCTCCTTGATATCACCTTTCACCATTTCGCCTGAAGGAGTCAAAGGAATTTGGCCTGAGCTGTAAAACATATTATTTACGATAATCCCTTGTGAATAAGGTCCAATTGCCGCTGGCGCATGTTTTGTGTGAACTGCTTTTGTCACGATTCCATCTCTCCATTCTTTAAAAGATCGTCTTTAAAAAAACGCAGAAAATTGCCATTCTGAATTTCAATGGACTTCTCTTTCATGTTGATGGTTGAAAGAGTAAGCAGGGACATATATTCATCAACAAGACGTTCATTTACTCCTTCGGCTTCAACCAAGACGCCGATTCCCGCCACATTTGCGTTAAACTCATCCAACAGGTTAATCATACCATTAATTGTGCCGCCCGCTTTCATAAAATCATCAATAATGAGTACATTTGAACCCGTTTTCATGCTTCTTTTCGCAAGTGACATCGTTTGAATGCGGTTTGAGGAGCCTGAGACGTAATTAATACTGACTGTAGAGCCTTCTGTCACCTTGTTATCTTTTCGAACGATGACGACAGGAACATCCAGATAGCTCGCAGCTGCGTACGCCAGAGGAATTCCTTTCGTAGCAACGGTCATGACAACATCAATTTCGCGCTCTGCAAACACAGAAGCAAACAGCTTCCCTACCTTGGAGAGTACAGATGGCATTCCTAAGATATCCGTTAAGTATACATAACCGCCCGGAAGGATACGCTCAGGATTTGCCAGCGACTGCCCAAGTGTCTGCACAAACTCTTCAGCTTCAGCCTGCTTCATTTTCGGAATATATTTGACGCCTCCTGCAGCTCCGGGAACAGTTAGCAATGTGCCAATCCCCTGCTGCTCAAAGGTTTGTTTAATAATTGTTAAATCTTCACTGATCGATGATTTTGCAGATTCATACCGCTCAGAAAAAAAGGTTAGCGGTATCAACTCGTGCGGATGGGTTAACAAGTAATTTGTTAAGTCCACCAATCTGCCGCTGCGACGAAACTTCATGAACTTACCCCCAAAATCCGAATATTTTAAGATCAATATAACTTAACATACGGATTTAATCAAGGATGTTCTGTTCGCCGATCATTCTCACTGCATAAACCTGATCACAGAAGCCTCTCAACCCGTTATAAATTCTCTGCACCTTCGACTCATACTGAACCAAGCCAAACACGGTCGGGCCGCTCCCGCTCATTAACACGGCATCTGCGCCAAAGCGTTTCATCTGGTTTTTGATCATTGCGACTTCAGGATGCATATCAAGCGTTACAGATTCAAGCACATTGCCTAAGCGGCTGCACATCTTTTGAAAACTCTTTTCTTCTATAGCTTCAATCATGCCATGAACGTCAGGATGCTCTACATCATTCACCTTCAGCTGTCTATACACTTCTGCAGTTGAAACGCCGATTGTCGGCTTTGCTAAAATGACCCAGCAATGCGGAGGCGTGCTAATGTGTTTAATTTTCTCGCCGCGTCCTGTTGCTAATGCAGTTCCGCCATAGACACAAAATGAAACGTCAGAGCCAATTTCTGCTCCAAGCTCAGCAAGCGTTTCTGCAGAAAGATTTAAATCCCACAGTCTGTTCAGCCCTCTAAGAGTCGCCGCCGCATCACTGCTTCCGCCAGCGAGACCGGCAGCCACCGGAATCACCTTCGTAATCATGATGGAAACTCCCTTTTTCACATTGTATCTGTCTTTGATCAGCTTAGCCGCCTGATAAGCTAAGTTTCTTTGGTCATCAGGCACAAAACGATTGTGGGAGGAAACCCTCACTTCATCCTTTGCCAGTTCCGTCAGCTCAATCCGATCCGCTAAATCAATCGTCGTCATGATCATTTCGACTTCATGATAGCCATCTGGGCGTTTTCGGGTGACGTCAAGTGACAGATTGATCTTTGCTGGCGCTTTTTCTAAAATACGCATAGCTTCACCTACTTCTCCATCTAAACATAAGTATGAACATTGTATCACATTTGAAGTACAGGATGAACATATCCATATTGCAGCCCATTATGTATTTATATCCAACACAAAAACCGGGGAACGGCATGTCCCCCGGGTCACATTATCGGTTATTTTGATTCTGAGCCATCTGCTGTTCGGCGATTTCAATGGCGCGCTTCACCATGTTACCGGCATCGCGAGCCCGAATTTCACCCCAGCCGCCATTTTTGACCGTGTCATAAAAACCAAGGTCTTTAGCGAGCTCATATTTAAACTCATCTGACATAACTCCACGACGTCTGCCCAAACGAAACAACCCCTTTTTAGAAGTGATAGCCATTCGTGCACGTCACGATAAGATGTGACCGTTTTATCTTTTGTTAAATCAGATGGAACTTTCGCTAAAATTACTGGAAACCAAAAAAAGGCAAAACAAAAAGCAGTAAACAAAAGGTTCACTGCCCGTTAAAACGCTACTGAGCTTGCGGTGTCATCATTAAATGTCAGTTCAACAGTCTCAGTCAAAATATCAGCATAACTGTATGAAACTCTTTCAAACGAGTTCTCGTCTTGATCTAGTTGTATCACAAAAACAGAAGGGTACGTCTCAGCTAAAATGCCCGAACGCTCAATCGTTTTTCGGCGGCCACCGTTTGCTTTTAACGTCAGCCTTTTACCTAAATTCCCATCAAGCGATCTTTTAATATCGGACAACGTCTTCGCCATTGCATCCACCTCACTACATTTATTGTACAACACGAGCCCATTTTTGTCAAATAAAATTTAAATTATATCAACGTTAATCAGACGTTGTCAACAAAATTATTTTGACAAAATTCTACGATCCCTCAATTATTTTCTTCATGTTTCGGTAAATTATGTATCATTATGCAAAAATAAAAAACCTGCATAGGTCTTCTATGCAGGTTTTCAGCCGTTAATTAGACTTATAAGGCATTCCAATTCTCAGCACTCCTCTTGTTTCAATACCGCCAAGCCCTTTCTCTCTTGTCAGCGTATTACGGAGCACTTCCCATACATTGATTCGTTCCATAAACGGCGTGAAGCTGATTTTCGCTACGATATATACCGGATCAAGCGCATGAATATTGACTCTTGATGGTGAGCTCGCGAAATTTGCTCCTGCTCTTATGAGTGATTCAAAATGAGATTGGCAGGCCCCTGCAAAAATAACAAGCTGATCTAAGTGAGGGATCTTTTTCCGAGCATTTTGAACTGTTTCTACAAAGTGCTTTGAATGTCTGTACGCGTTCAAATCATCAACGTTTCCCTTTTGCTTCGAATATGCATCATGCCCCGTTATCACTAGAATATCGGGTCGATATTTGTCGAGCAATTCTTCGATTGAAGCAGACATTTTCTTTTCATGGCAATGAATCCCGTAGACAGGCACTCCGATTTTTTTATAGACATTCAGGCATTTTTTGAGATATGCTTCATCACCATCCAGATGAAGCACCTTGCCTGGCATATGAAAATAATGCTCCTCATGCTGATATTGGCTAGTCGCATAGTATTCCTGCTTTTCTCTGAGCAATTTATAATCCTGGCGAAGCAGTTCAAGCGATTCGTTCATTCTGCTCTCATCTTTCTTTTTTCTCATCATCTGCTCATCTTTTTTCACTGCTACCAGATCAGAAAAATCCGAATCAGCAATCAGCCTGACTGCATCACCATGCAAAATAGCGATTGTATTTCCTTTGCTTGTTTGCTCTATTCCTATAATGCGAAACAAAACATCCATTTGATAGGATTTCCTGGCTACCATATCCCCTATTTGAAATTGCACGTTCCTCACTCCACACATAGACTAAGCCTCATCATGAAAGAAAGAGCCTTGAGAAAGCGCCTTTTTTCGCTGAGTCCAAGTTTTTCTTATCATTGAATGAAAGGTCCTTTTCTAGCCTATGTAGCGGCAGTCCAAGTGGTGCGCAAAACAAAAAGCCCTTTTCAAAAAGGGCTTTCCGATTGTTAAAAAAGCGATAACGCCGATTTTATTTTTAGAAAAGAGTTTTATACAATCCGTTAGACAGCGTTGCAAACTCCTCGATTGACAGGGATTCACCCCGGCGCTTGCCGTCAATATTTGTTTCTTCCAGCACTTGCTCAATTTTTGGCTTTCGCGCTTTTCCTTCAGGCAGGTTGTTGACTAAGTTATTAAGCAGTGTTTTCCGGCGCTGAGCAAAGCTTGCCTTAATTAACTGAAAGAAAAAGGCTTCGTTCTCCACGTCCACTGCTGGGCCGTCGCGAAGCATCAGCCGAATGACTGCGGAGTCTACATTAGGCTGAGGAACAAACACGGTTTTCGGAACAATCATTACTGTTTTCGCTTCTGTATAAAATTGCACCGCGATTGAAAGCGAACCGTATTCCTTAGATGATGGGTCTGCCGCCATACGCTCAGCCACTTCTTTTTGCAGCATGACCACAATCCCTTTCAGCGGAAGGTGTTCTTCAAGCAGTTTCATGATAATCGGGGTTGTCACGTAATAAGGAAGGTTAGCTACAACCATGATCTCATCGCAATCTTGAAATTGTTCTTCAATAACCGATTTGACATCAGCTTTTAATACATCCTGATGAATGACAGCGACATTGTCGTAAGGAGACAGCGTATCATTCAGGATCGGCAATAATCGCTGATCAATTTCAAATGCCACGACCTTTTTTGCCCGTTTGGCAAGCTGTTCAGTCAACGCCCCGATTCCCGGGCCAATTTCAATGACACCTGTTTTCTCCGTCACTTCCGCATGATCAACGATTCTGTTTAAAATGTTCGTATCAATTAAGAAATTCTGCCCTAAGCTCTTCTTAAAAGAAAAACCGTATTTCTTCAGTATCTCTTTCGTTCTAATCGGTGTCGCAATATCTTTATTCATTCTGTTCCTCCCGCATAACGGTATCGAGTGCGCTCATAAAATCACTTTTTTTAATTTGAAACATTTGAAGCCGTTTTTGAAGCTGCTTGCCGTTTGTATAGCCGATTTTCAATAGATCACCCAACCGTTCGCGGCGGCGTTTGGCCGCAGGTCCGCCGATCAGTCCGGCATAAATCAGATCATCAGCGGAGATGTCACTCGGCTGCGCTTCCATCTCTTCATGTATGTTTTCTAAACATGCCCTAATGCTTTCAATTGATGCGTGCTCCACACCAATTCCCCGTTTGTTTTTAGGTTTGGCAAGATGCTTTGGCAAAAATGCATGCTTACACCCGGGTACAGCCTCTGAAATGGTTTTGCGGATCTTCTCTCCCGGGAAGTCCGGATCCGTTAAAATGATAACCCCTCTGGTTTTCTGTGCTAAACGGATTTGATCAATCACATGATTATCGATGGCTGAACCATTTGTTTCGATTGTGTCTGCATCAACAGCCAATTTGATGCGGGCCGTATCGTCACGTCCCTCGACCACAATGATCTCTTTAATTTTCATTATTTCCTCCAAGACAAAATAAAAACTTTTGCATATTTATGAAACTTTTTTCTTATGTCGAGCGTCTAATAAGCAGAAAATACACTTTGTTTATTATAACGAAAAAAACAGAGGGCGCAAAACCCTCTGAATACTTAAGCATATATTAATTTAGAATTTTAATTTTAACTGTCTTATTTCCCCATCGGTACGCTGATGACTTTTCCGGGAAAAAGACGTCTATTTTGTTCCCTTTAATCGCTGAACCAGTATCTGCAGCAACGGCATATCCATAGCCCTCAACATGGACTTTGGAGCCTAGCGGAATAACATTTGGATCTACAGCGATCACTTTGGCATTCGGATTACTTTTCAAGTTAACGCCAGTAGCTGTATGTCCTGAACAACCTCTGCAGCTTGCTGTATAAGCCGTAGAGGCTACAGTCATGGCTTTTCCTGTTGATTCATTGCTGCGGGACACAACTGTTTTTGAATCACCGGATGCACTGACTTTTTCAATCTTTGGACTGCTTTGCTTTGTGCCGACAGCAACCACTTTGTTTTTGCTTTGTTCAGATGTTTCTTCTTTCACAAGCTCTCTGACCACTTCTTTGCCGTTTTCTTTAATAACCTTGAAGTGTTTTTTAAGCTTGCCTTCTTTTCCTTTTTGGACGACCTTTTCCTTCCCTTCTTCAAGAGAAGCGTCTTCTTGCTTTTTCACATCGAACGCAATTTTCTCTTCAACTACATCGGTGACCTTTTCGATACGAGTAATTCTAATATCAGCCTTTCCTTTCGTCAGCTTTGCATCTAACGCAGGCTTGATTTTATCATCGTCTTTTATGTTTATCTTTTGCTGTTTTAAAAAGTCAGCGACCGTAGTCGAAGTCGTCCAGGTCTTCTTTTGTTTTCCTGCATCCTCCACAGTAACCTGAAACGCGGGTTCTATGTTAATCTTCATGTCTTTCGAAATATCTGTATCTATTGCGGGATCAATTTGATCGTGTTCTTTCACATCAACATCTTGTTCGTCCAGTAATGCACCGACTGTTTTTGCTGTTGACCATAATGTCTTTTCTTTCCCGTTTATTGTAAGCTTCACAGGTTTCGCAGCCTCATACACAACGTCCATATCTGCTGTTATATTTGTCTGCTTAGCAGGTGTGATCTTGTCTTCGCCTCTTGTTTTTATATCAAGCGTATCTAAAAGATCACCGACTGTTTTGGCATGTGTGCGTATATGTTTCTTTTCGCCATTGATAGAAACTGAGACTGATTGTTTTGTCAGCTCATGAGCTGCGTACGCGGTCCCGCTTCCTGCCAAAAGCAAACAAGCAGCAATCAGAATGACTTTGCTTTTGCTAAGCTTTACGGAAAACAGCTTTTTCATTTTTTGTGTGATGAAAAACGCCTCCTTCTCCTCGGAGAGATTATATAGAGTATATAAAAGGCTGTCAACCCTCCCCTCTTTTTCTCTCAAAAGCGCAGTGTCTTTCTTCATTATCCTGAATTACACTGGGAAACGGAAGAAAGACTTGTCGACAAACCTATCCTATGAGGAGAAGAAAGCATGTAGAACTTTTAAAGAAAAACGCTATAAGGGACAAGCTCTTACAAAACCCGCCAGCATTTTTTGTCAGTTTATACGGAAAAGTCTTTTTGCATTTTCGGTTGTGATTGATGCAATCTCTTCAAAAGTCATTTCTTTTAATTCAGCGATTTGCTCTGCCACATATTTCACATAGCTTGGTTCATTTCTTTTCCCGCGATAAGGATGAGGTGTGAGAAACGGGCAGTCCGTTTCAATCAGCAAACGGTCATTCGGGATTTCCTTTACAACTTCCTTCGGCTTCTTCGCATTTTTGAATGTCACCGGTCCGCCAAATGATAAATAAAAATTCATTTTCATGCATTCTCTTGCCACTTCCGCACTTCCTGTAAAGCAGTGCATAATTCCGCCCACAGCTTCTGCGCCTTCCTCTTTTAAAATTGTCATAACATCCTCTGTTGCATCACGATTGTGAATAATAATAGGAAGATTGACCTCTTTTGCTACGGCGATTTGTTTTCTAAACACCTCTTTTTGAATATCTTTAGGAGATTTATCCCAATGATAATCCAATCCCATTTCACCTATTGCTACCACTTTTTCATGGGCAGAAAGCTCTTTAATCCACGCTAAATCTTCCTCTGTCATATCAATTGCATCAACAGGATGCCAGCCAATGGCTGCATAAATAAATTCATATTCCTCAATCATTTCCATCGCACGGGTAATGGTTGGACGGTCAAATCCAACTACGACAATTCGCTCTACCTTTTCAGCTTTTGCCCGTTCAATCACCTCTTCTAAATCAGTATCATATTGTTCTGCATTTAAATGCGCGTGTGTGTCAAATAACATATGTGAAAAACTCCCTTCTTGTCGAAACACAAAAGGTGTTCGACGAATTGTTACACGTGAAACACCTTTTGTCTGTTATTATTTAATTCTTGTTCCTTTTGGTAATGACTGATCGATAGACACGACTTGTAATACACCGTCTGCTTCCCCGGCAAGAATCATTCCTTGAGAAAGCTCGCCTCTCAGTTTAACCGGTTTTAAATTTGTTACACAAACGAGTTTTTTCCCAACAAGCTCTTCAGGCGTGTAATGCTTCGCAATACCGGATACGACTTGGCGTTTTTCAAAACCAAGATCCAGCTGCAGCTTCAATAAGCGGTCCGCTTTTTTTACAGGCTCTGCTTTAATGACTTCCGCCACCCGAAGTTCTACATCCATGAACTGATCAATCATAATTTCAGGCAAACGATCAACCTCTTGCGGCTCTGCTTCTTTTGTTTCTTCTTTAGCCGGTACTGAACCCTGCATCTTGCCTTTGATGTAAGCAATTTCTTCTTCTGCTTCTAAGCGAGGGAATAGCGGCTCACCTTTTTGTACGTTAGTATCTTTCAGCTGGCCGAAAGCTGTAATACTCTCCCATGCTTTTAGCGCTTCATCAGTAATGCCCAGCTGCTCGAACATTTTTTCTGGTGTCTTTGTTAAGAACGGCTGAAGAAGCACAGCTGAAATACGCAATGATTCAGCAAGGTGGTACATAACGGAACGCAGCTCTTCTTCTTTTTCCGGATTTTTGGCAAGCACCCATGGAGCTGTCTCGTCAATATATTTATTTGTGCGGCTGATCAGCTGCCACAATGTCGAAAGAGCTACCGAAAATTCCATGTTTTCCATCGCTTTCTCGTAAGCCTTCACGGTTTCTTCAGCGACTGAAGTGAGTGGCTGGTCAAATTCAGTTACAGAACCTTTGTAAGAACTGATTTGTCCGTCAAAATACTTATTGATCATCGCAACCGTACGATTCAATAGGTTTCCTAAATCATTAGCCAAATCATAGTTAACCCGCTCAACAAACCCTTCAGGCGTGAATACCCCATCAGATCCGAACGGCACTTCGCGGAGCAGGTAATAACGAAGCGCGTCTAAACCGTAACGTTCAATTAAAGTAACAGGATCTACAACGTTTCCTTTTGATTTCGACATTTTTCCGTCTTTCATCAAAAGCCAGCCATGTGCAAATACTTGCTTCGGCAGCGGAAGATCCAGCGCCATCAGCATAATCGGCCAGTAGATGGTATGGAAACGCACAATCTCCTTACCGACTAAATGAACATCGGCAGGCCAATATTTTTGATAAAGCTTATCATTTTCTGTATCATAACCGAGTGCTGTTAAATAGTTAAATAGCGCGTCAATCCAAACATATACAACATGCTTTGGGTTTTCCGGCACCTTTACACCCCAATCAAACGTGGTGCGTGATACAGCCAAATCTTCAAGTCCAGGCTTGATAAAGTTATTAATCATTTCGTTTTTGCGTGATTCCGGCTGGATGAATGTCGGGTTCTCTTCATAGTATTTCAGAAGACGATCTGCGTATTTCCCCATGCGGAAGAAATAAGATTCCTCTTTTATCAATTCAACCGGGTGACCGCTGTCAGGGCTTTTTCCGCCGATGACCTCTCCCTTTTCATTCCGCTCGATATCAACCAGCTGCGTTTCCGTGTAGAATGTTTCATCCGGGATACTGTACCAGCCTTCATACTCATCAAGATAGATGTCCCCGTTATCAAGAAGTTTTTGGAACACCTTTTCAATCACAACTTTATGTCGCTTTTCTGTCGTACGGATAAAGTCATCGTTTGAGATTTCAAGCTGTTTCCATAGCTTCTGAATATCTGCGGCTGCACGATCCACATACGCCTGAGGTGTAATGTTTTCCTGTTCAGCTTTTTGCTGGATCTTTTGTCCATGCTCGTCCGTTCCTGTTAAGTAGCGAACATCGTACCCTTTTAATCTTTTGTAGCGTGCCATTGCATCTCCCGCGACTGTCGTGTATGCATGGCCGATATGTAATTTTCCGCTCGGATAATAAATCGGTGTTGTAATATAAAACGTATTGTTTTCTTGCGGCATCTTGAAACCTCCCAATCAGAATGTCAAAAAGCTCCCGCCCAAAGGACGAGAGCGGCGATAAGTGCAAATCATATATGAATATTATTTATATTTATCCTTTATCTATGATACCATCTTAGCCTTTAAGATCAAGAATATATACGTATACCCTGCAAAAGAATAAACAAATTAAAAATATTTAATGAAAGTAAAAAAAGTCTGTTCATGTCGAATTTTGTCGTATATAATCAAATAAAATTAAAAACCTTAGTTCGAAAGTCTTGATTTAAAAGGATTTTTAATAGGATAATAGCTTTATTGTTTATTTATAAAATGCTGTTATCTCAGTAGTTTCTAAGGCTTTACTGACTATAAGAACTAATTCTTACAATCAATAGTAAACAAAAGGATTGACGATTATTGGAAACCTTGTTATGCTAGGAAGGTAAGGATTTTGTCGAATAATGACGAAGAAAAATATAATTCAAACAAATAATTATCTCTCGGGAGGAGAAAGTTTATGAAATCTACTGGTATTGTACGTAAAGTTGATGAATTAGGACGTGTAGTTATTCCTATCGAATTGCGTCGTACTCTTGGAATCGCAGAGAAAGATGCTCTTGAAATTTATGTTGATGATGAAAAAATCATCCTTAAAAAATATAAACCAAACATGACTTGCCAAGTAACTGGTGAGGTTTCTGATGATAACCTTAAACTTGCAGGCGGCAAATTGGTTCTTAGTAAAGAAGGCGCTGAGCTAATCATCAACGAAATCCAAAGCCAGCTTCAAAACAATAAATAATCATTTCATGCACAAAAAACGTTCTTGTTATGACACAAGAACGTTTTTTTTATTGCTGAATATGGTAAGCATCGTACACTTCACGTTTTGGAACATTGCGATCGACAGCTGCTTTTTTTATGGCTTCTTTAGAAGTAGCGCCTTTCGAGATGTAAAGCTCGACATGTTCTTTCGCAGTGAGTGTTTCCCACCATTGTGCTTCTTCATCTGATTCTTCATTTTTACTGCCTTCTACAACGAGGCAAAACTCACCGCGTATCTGATCCTCGTTTGCCCATTCAATGACCTCGGATATCGTGCCTCTGATGAATTCTTCATATTTCTTAGTCAGTTCACGTGTAACAGCAATTTCCCGATCTCCTAATATCTCTGCCATCACTGACAAAGTTTCCTTTAATCTGTGTGGCGCTTCATAAAAAATGATGGTTTCCTTCCGTTTTTTAAGATCTTCAAGTTCCTTCTTCTTTTCTTTTTTCTGTCTGTTGAGAAAACCGTAAAAGAAGAAGGGCTGTGGTACAAGCCCTGAAGCGATCAAAGCTGTTAATGCGGCATTGGCTCCCGGCAGCGGAACAACATAACCGCCTATCGCTGTAAAGTCTTTCACAATTTCTGCCCCAGGATCGGAAATCGTCGGCAGGCCGGCATCACTGACAAGAGCGATGTTTTTTCCCGATTTGAGCCATTCAATGATTTTGTGCCCGCTGCTTTCTTTATTATGTTCGTGATAACTAACGAGCGGTGTGTCAATTTCATATACATGACAAAGTTTTTTCGTTTGTCTCGTATCTTCCGCAGCAATCGAATCCACTGATTTCAACGTTTCAATCGCCCGGAATGTCATATCCTCTAAATTTCCGATTGGGGTTGGGACCAAATAAAGAATCCCCATGTCCGACTTTCCATTAAAACTCTTTTGGCGCCTTAACATATACAGCCTCCTCGCTGTTCCGCTTTTCTTCTATATAAAGCTCTTTTTTCTTTCGAGTCAGTTTCTTGAAATAATATTCTGCCTGCATGGCTTCTCGTTTTGTAGTGAAAGCTTCAGCAAAAATTAATTCAACCGGACGTCTTACTTTAGTATACTTTGCGCCCTTTCCATCATTGTGTGTTTTTACCCGTTTTTGCAAATCGTTAGTATACCCGGCATACCAGCTGTTGTCCTTACATTGAACGACGTAAAAAAAATGGTTATTTGTCTCCATATAAAATGGTCCTGATCTCTTTTGTATATTCATTTTTTTCGTCATAAACGAACAGCGGGGGAAGAACTTTCAAATCTGGACGTCCGCCTTTCATGCCTTCAACCAGAATGGTATTAGCTTCTTTCCCTTGTTTCGGATAAACGAATTGCACACGCTTTGGCTCAATTTGATGTGCTTTCATCAGTTCGAAAATCTCCAAAAGACGTCCCGGCCGGTGAACAAGAACTGCCTTACCTCCTTGCTTAAGCAACTTGCTGCTGACTGAAATGACATCTTCCAATGTGCAGTGGATTTCATGTCTTGCGATTCTGAGGTGTTCATTCATGTTTTGTTCAGTTTGTTTCGGCGTTTTAAAATAGGGCGGATTGCAGGTGACAACATCGTATCGATTATGTCCCAGCTTTTCTGGCATATTTTTCAGATCATCATGTATGATCTGAATATGATCCTGCAGTTCATTATACTCAACACTGCGAACAGCCATATCATGAAGTCTTTCTTGAATTTCGACTCCAAGAATATCTGCTTTTGATCTTGTAGTAAGCAGCAGCGGCACAATGCCGTTGCCAGTGCACAAATCAACGATTTTTCCTTTTTGAATTGGAACGTATGCAAATTTGGACAGAAGCACAGCGTCCAACGAAAAAGCAAATACCGTTGGGCTTTGTATGATTTTCATATCCTCTGCCAGCAAATAATCTAATCTTTCGTCATCACGTAATGAAACCATCTTCTTATCCTTTCAGCACCTTTGAAAAAGGCTCCCGTCGTATGCGGAAGCCTTTTTCCTTATTTTTTATTTAAGAAGGACAGACAGAAAAGACAATCTTCTTTTCGAACACTTCCATAGTGGACATTGCAGATATGAAATCCTTCTTGGTACAGGCGTGCCAGATTATCATACCCTTCTCCTATATCAGTTTGCTCTGTCTTCTGTGTTTTTGATTCTTTTTTATCGGCCTTGAACTTTTCAATCTGCTCCGTCGTATTGTCGAGCCGTTTGCGCAAATGTTTGTTTTCAAGCTGTAAATGATGATTTTCCTCAATCATCTCACCGATATGCTGCTTCAAATCTCCCAGCTGCCGGTACAGTGAGCCAATTTGTTCTTCTAAGTTAATGACTGTATCAAATAACTCTTTTTTATCCAAGGTTCCACACCTCGTTAATCTGTGGTTTGTGCGGATACGACGCCCTCTTCCAAGAGCTCTTCCCAAGTATATTCTATCACTTTTTCACGGTTTATCAGTTCCACCTGAAGCACCCGTTCCAGAATATTAAGTCCAACGACTTTTGCAGGACCGCTTGCTGTCGTAATCATTTCTCCAATGTCCGGAAGCTGTTCTTTTGCCGTCTCATATTCATCGTTCTCATATTTTAGACAGCACATCAAGCGTCCGCAAAGACCTGAAATCTTCGTAGGATTTAAAGACAAGTTTTGATCCTTGGCCATTTTAATGGAAACGGGTTCAAAATCTCCAAGGAACGTTGAACAGCAAAGCATTCTTCCGCAAGGACCAATTCCTCCGAGCATTTTTGCTTCATCCCTTACGCCGATTTGGCGCAGTTCAATTCTTGTTTTAAAGATAGAAGCCAAATCCTTTACAAGCTCTCTAAAGTCTACTCGGCCGTCAGCAGTGAAGTAAAAAATGACTTTATTGCGGTCAAACGTAAATTCAACGTCGACCAGCTTCATATCCAAGCCATGTTCAACTACTTTCTTTTGGCAGACGTCAAACGCTGATAAAGCTTCCTGTTTATTTTCTTCTACGATGAGAAGATCGCGCTCTTCAGCCACACGTATCACTTTTCGAAGGGGCAGCACAACATCATGCTCATCCACCTGTTTATTTACAATCACGACCTGACCGTACTCAACGCCTCTGACAGTTTCTACAATTACGCAGCTGTCATGTTCTATATGAAATCCATTCGGATCAAAATAATATATTTTACCCGCTTTCTTAAAGCGGACACCAATTACATTGTACAAGCTTATCCCTCCTGCAACATTAACACCAAGTGCTCCATTAATCCTTGTACATTCACATTGGAATGAAGCCGTTTCTTTGCTTCTAAAACAGCAAGTATCTGATTCGTAACGCTTTGTTGTGTTGATTGTAGCGCATGCTGTTTTATTGATTGGAATAAGTCTTGATAAATCAATTTATCTTCATTTCCTATTTGGATGGACAACACATCGCGATATATCAATAAGAGCATATCAAGACCCATTTCTTGATGGGTTTTTTCTTTGAAAAAGGGCATCCATTGATCTTGAATAAAGAAAAAAGCATGTCCTTTCCGCTGGTGTAGGACTTCATATAATTTTATCACTTTCGCTCTAGACTCTGCAAACTCATCATTTCGACTTAATTCGACTGCTTCTGATACATTGTTAGTCATGTTGGCCAGAAGTCTTGCCATATGAGCCGAAACGTCCTGTTCGATCAATCTGTCTTCAATTGCTTTCGGCTGCAACGGCTGGAAAGGAAGGGTTTGGCATCTTGAAATGATGGTGTCCAATAACCTTTGGGGCTGCTCTGTGATGAGGATGGCCATTGTATCTTTATTCGGTTCTTCTAAAAATTTCAGCAGGCTGTTCGCCGCATTTGCTGTCATTTGATCTGCATGCGAAATAATATACAGCTTTTTATGCGATTCTAGCCCTGTCTTAGAAAACTCCTCTTGCAACGCTTGAATTTGCGCCTTTTTGATCGATAAACCATCAGGCTGAACAAGATGGAGATCAGGATGGTTCCCCGACTCTATCCGTTTGCAATTTCGGCAGCGCTCACAAGGCTCCGCGCCCTCCTCCAGGCAAAAAAAACTTTTCGCAAGAAGCAGCGCGGCATCAAGCTTACCTGTCCCTTTTTTCCCCTCAAACAAATACGCGTGTGATAGTCTGTCCTTCTCAATACTATTATATAGAAGCTTCATCACTCTTGGTTGAAGCTCATTCATTTCCTTCCAGGATATTGCCATTGTATCACTCTCTATGTGTAAAGGTTAATCAATAAACCTTTTATTTCGCCAATACGCTCCAGCAAATTAATTGCCGGTTTTTCCTGATCCATCATATCTTCGGTAAGCTGTAGCAATTTGTCATCTATTTCTTTAACAAGCCCCAATGTTTTGCTGTTTCCATACAGGTCAAAAGTTTGCGACGTTTCATGTGAAAGACCGCTGTCTACAGCTTCCTTCACAAACCGTTTCACAAGTCCTTTAAATCTCGCTAAGTCCTTAAAATTCCGAGATTTTGTCAGTCTTTTTCCAAATGCTTCTATATCCGATAACAGCCTTGTAAGCTGATCAAATTTCAATTTACTGCTTTGATGTTCCATTGACGATTTAAACGACGCTGTGGTCTCAGACGTTTTCACAGCAGGAAGCTGTTTATTATCTATAAATGTACGTATATCTTTATTAATTTTCACAGTTTCAAATCCTTAAAATTGATGAAATTCATCGACTGGAAGGACAAATACTGTCGCTCCGCCAACTTCAACTTCGACTGGATAAGGGACATATGAATCGGCATTTCCGCCCATTGGAGATACAGGGGCGATCATCTGATCCCGTTTCTGTCCGTTTTCTTTAATAAGGCTCAATGCTTTATCAACGCGTATATCCTCGACACCAATCATAAACGTTGTATTGCCTGATTTAAGAAATCCTCCCGTCGTCGCAAGCTTTGTCACTCTAAAGTTATGATCTGTTAAAGTTTTCAAAAGTCGGTTGCTGTCCTGATCTTGTACAACTGCCACTATCAATTTCATGTGTGTAGGCCTCCTTTAGATTGGAAACAACAATGATCTCGTTTACATTATTATATCAATTATTGGGAAACTGGTCACAATTGAATTTTTTTCAACGCTTCATTGACCACTTTTAGGACATTATGAACAACTATGTCTTTGGATTGGCTGGCATCAACCGAGTGAAATCTTTTTGGGAACCGCTTCATCAGCTCTTGATACCCTTCCTGTACCTTTGAATGGAAGTCTAATTTTTCTAAATCGAGCCTATTTTTTTCCCGTGAGCCATTTGCGTAAATACGTTTCAGCCCTTCTTCCGGATCAATTGAAAAATAAATCGTTACATGGGGCATCAAATCTCCGATGGCAAACTCATTAATTGACAAAACCTCATCAATCCCAAGCCCTCTTGCGTATCCTTGGTATGCAAGCGAACTGTCTATGAATCTGTCACAAAGAACAACTTGCCCCTGTTCTAAGGCTGGTTTTACTTTTTCGACTAAATGCTGGCGCCTTGCAGCCGCATATAAGAGAGCTTCTGTTTTTGGGTCCATTAATGTGTTGTTCTCATTCAGAATAACCTTTCGAATTTGTTCAGCAATATCTATACCGCCTGGCTCTCGGGTTGCCGTAACTTGAAGACCCTCTGCTGCCAATATGTTTTTGATTTCCTGGAGAACAGTCGTTTTTCCCGCACCTTCCGGGCCTTCGAATGTAATAAATAAACCGCTCATGATTTCTCCTCTTCTATATAAACAAGTAATTGTTTCTGTTTGATTTTCATATTCCCTTGAACATGCGTTTTCATGCTGATCAAGCGGCTGAGCTTTTGCACACTTTCTGCCGTTATTCTTTCTCCCGCCATAATCAACGGGATACCCGGGGGATAAGGAATGATATCCTCTGCGTTCACCCGGCCTGCTGCTGCGTCAAAGTCCACATATTCTTTCTTAAACGTTTGTAAAACCTTTTTTCGAAATGGTAAGACAGTAACAGGCTGCGCACTCCATTCTGCAGAAGTAAACATCTGATCCGGAGGTGTTTTTTCAATCTCTTCATCAATGCTTTTTATCGTTTCAATATTAATGCCACGTTTTCCTCCCAGCGGAAGAACGAGCAGCACTTGATTTTCATCAGCAAGCTCAGTGAATACGTTGACACGCTCTAGTATGTTTTGCAGCGTATACCCAGAATGTCCACGTTTTGATCGAATACAGAGTTTCAGCGGATCCATTATCATCCGCGGGTCGTCCGGTTTTACAGCTTCAACATGTAAAAGTGAATCAAACGTTTGTTTAAGTGATTGTATTCGTCTCAGAATGTCAGAAAGCTTTTGTTCTTCTATAATATGCTGTATATAAGCGCGGGCAATGTCTAAGGAAGCCATAATAGGATAAGACGGGCTGCTGCTCTGTAATCGATTTAAATACTCTGCCACCAGATTCCGTTCAATTCTGCAACTGCTGTTAAGATGCAAATAAGAGCCCATCGTCATGGCAGGCAGCGTTTTGTGAGCCGACTGAACAACAATATCTGCTCCCATTTCTAAAGCTGAGACCGGAAAAGGCTTCCCTAAAACAAAATGGGCCCCGTGCGCTTCATCCACCAAAACAGGGATCCCATAATGATGAGCCTCTGAAATGATTTCAGTCAAATCAGCACTATGTCCGTAATACGTCGGATTGGTCAGCACTAAGCCTTTTGCATCTGGATAAGCTGCCAAGGCTTTTTTAATAGTATCAAGCGGAACATGCGTAGGCACGTGCATCGCTTTATCAATGTCAGGTGTGAGATAAACCGGCTCTGCTCCAGCCAAATCAACAGCATGAAATACAGATTTATGACAGTTTCTTTGAACCAGGATTGTTTCACCCTGTTCACAAACAGATAAAATCATCGCTAAGTTCCCTACAGTCGTTCCATTCACCAGAAAAAAACTTTCCGCTGATCCATATAATTGACTGACAAGCTCTTGGGCTTCTTTAATCACCCCTGAAGGATGATGGAGATCATCCAATCCTGCCAGTTCAGTAACATCAATGGTGAGAAGTGGATCAAATATCGACTTAGCGTCATCAAAAAAGACATCTCCATTGTGATGTCCCGGAACATGAAATGAATGAGAATTTCTTTTCGCGTGTTGAATCAATGCTTTATATAAAGGTGTGTTCATGAAAACAATCCTTTGAATGTGGCTTCTTACCTTTATTATATCGTGCATCTGACAGAACTTAAAGCGCGACTTACTGGTAACTAGACTTACTGGTAACTATCCTTTATGGTGAGCAGTTTCTGCTTCAGATCGCCTTCCATTGCCATAAGCTCTTCTTCTGCCTGACGGCGTTTGATTCGGCCTTCTTCTTGTATGGTCAGCGTTTCTTCGAGCGTGCTGATTAAGCTTTCCTGCACCTTTTTTAACGTATCGATATCAACGAGACCTCGTTCATTTGCCCGCACTGTCTCAATTGTATTGGTTTTCAAAAGCTCCGCATTTTTCAATAATAGCTCGTTGGTGGTATCAGATACTTTCTGTTGTGCATCCACTGCATTGCGTTGCCTTAAAAGCGTTAGCGCAATCGCCACTTGGTTTTTCCAAAGGGGAATCGCTGTCACAATAGATGACTGGATTTTTTCAGCTAATGCTTGGTTTGTATTCTGAATCAGCCTGATTTGCGGAGCGCTTTGAATGGTAATTTGCCTGCTCAGCAGCAAATCGTGCACCCTTTTATCTAAACGATCAGCAAATTGAACCAGATCGTTCACTTCTTGAACGGCCATTTGGTTATGTTCACTTGATTCGGCCTGCTGCTTCAGTTCAGGAATCGTTTTTGTTTTCAATTCCTCTAGTTTCAGTTCTCCTGCAGCAATATAAATATTCAGCGCTTCGAAATACTCTTTGTTTTTTTCATATAATTGCTCTAATAGCTTATTATCACTGATTAAAGCATTTTTGGCATGCTCCAACTTCAAGCTGATTCTGTCTATCTGCACACTGGTCTTCTGATATTTAGACAGCACCTCCTGAAGAGAATTCGCTACTCTTCCAAACACGCGTGCCAAAAAACCCTTTTTCTTAGAATGCAGCTCATCGGGGTTTATCTGATCAAGCTTTTTCATCAGCTCTCCAAGAATTTCGCCGATCTCACCGACATCCTTCTTTTGAACATGATCAATCATCGTATGAGAGAAATTTAACAATTTAGACTGAGCTTGCGAACCATATAAAACAATACTTTGCATACTTTTATGATCAATCTGTCCAGCAAGCTGAATGGCTTTTTCCTTGTTGTCCTCAGGAAGAACATCAACAAGACGTACTTGCTTCTTCTCTTCTTTTACAGCCCCCGCCCTGGGTATCTCTATATCACCAAAAGGGTCAGCCAATAAATCATCTATATGAAGATCGCTTTGATCTCGGTTCATCGCTCGTCCCCTCTTCCGTTATTTCTTTAATGAATGCTTTACTGCATCCAATTCAAAGTTCAATTCATTAATTTCATTACCCATAGCTTGAGTTAAGTCTTCCTCTAAACGCTTAGTTAATTCAGCAAGCGTAATACGAGCCTCACTCAGCGACATCGATAGTTCTTTGCTTTTTTTCGGATGGGATGATAGAAAGGCATACTTCTCTGACAATTCAACGACCGAATCGAGAGTTTGATAAAAAAAACGCTCGGCCTGATAAAAACGCTTTGGCTCTTTTTTGGTGAGGATATAAATCCTTCTGATTAATCTCAGCATTTCTGCATTTTGTTTGAACATTTGTATGCTTTTTGCCTGAAACAAATCTTTCCGAAGACGAATGATTTTCTGCCTTGCTTCCTCGAGATTTTTCTTAATGTAAGCATATTCTCTTCCTGTCAGTGCATGCCTTTTAAGAAATAACCGTCTGGTATTCCAAATGCCGGCTGTATATACCGTTGCTCCTGAAGCAAGCCCATAAACCAAAGACATGAAAAACGACTGATTTAAACCGAAAAAGCTCAATACCCCTATAAAAACAAAAGCCGAACTGCTTGTAAAACTCCATATTAAATAGTGAAGAAATTTCTGCATGAGAAAATCGACTCCTGTGTATATACTCAGTTTTAATATTATTATCTCCTACGTTCAATTCCTAAACAAGTTTCATCTTCTTTTCCTTACCCTATTCCTTATGAAAACATATAAAAAAAGACCTTTTCAGGTCTAAGAATATAATGGCGGTGTATGAATGCTCTTTAGCTTTTTTACATAAAAGGCATAGTCAGGGTCAGATGTTGATGTAGAAATTACTTTTCTCTCACAATCTAAGCATATGAATTTTTTATAAAGATGAATGCCTCTATTTTTCTCTTGATCACAAATCACACATGTATGATTAGGTTTAACAGTTACGTCCATTATCCCCACCTCCGTACAATTAGCCTTCCCTTAAACCAGATATTGTATACACTATTTAGATCTTTTCGAAACTTGGAATCAGTATATGGGCTATATAAGCTATCGGTGTTTGTATTTATTTGATTTCAACGACTTTGGATAAACAAAAAACCCAGCTCATTGAGCTGGGTTTTACCTTGCTTGGCGGCGTCCTACTCTCACAGGGGGAGACCCCCGACTACCATCGGCGCTGAAGAGCTTAACTTCCGTGTTCGGCATGGGAACGGGTGTGACCTCTTCGCTATCGCCACCAAACAAATGCCTTCAGGATGAAGGTACTGGGCGTTTCTCACAGGATGTGAGAGCCCTTAGCGGAGTTTCCTTGCTTTTCCGCCTAGAGAGATGTTCTCTCAAAACTAGATAACAGATGTAACATCATTCAAATGTGGTTAAGTCCTCGATCGATTAGTATCTGTCAGCTCCATGTGTCGCCACACTTCCACCTCAGACCTATCAACCTGATCA
>NZ_JBCEYV010000006.1:0-60073 GCF_050445615.1 Bacillus mexicanus | reverse complement strand
CCGCCGCTAACATCAGGGAGCAAGCTCCCATCTGTCCGCTCGACTTGCATGTATTAGGCACGCCGCCAGCGTTCGTCCTGAGCCAGGATCAAACTCTCCATGAAGTAATGGAGCGCAGATTAAGTTCGTCACATCCTGTGACAACATCTGCATGACCTGCATCGTGCAGGCCCCTGACTACGCACATCACTGTGCGATTTTTTTAAAACTGAATTAACAGGTACGTTTTGTCTTGTTTAGTTTTCAAAGATCATTATTGCCGCTTAACGAAGCAGCTTTATTAATATAACATTTAGCTCCTTTTAAGTCAACAACTTTTTCCAAAGTGTTTAATGAAGCTTTTAGTTGATGTCAGCTGTTTATCAGCGACGTATAATAATGTATCACAGATATTATAAAATGGTCAACACTTAATTTAATCTTTATATTAAAAGCATTTTATCAGTTATATTCAATTGTCCATACTCATAAGATGTAACACAGGAATGATGGACAAGATAAGGAGGCATCATCAGTGAATCACTTCTATGTGTGGCACATTAAAAGAGTGAAACAATTTATTATTATACTTATCGCCGCATTTGCAGCAGCAAGCTTTTTTTATATTCAAAGAGCTGTTCCGCTTCCCGTGTTTTCAACTGACACCGGACCTAAAGCCATTTATAAAGGGGAAACGGATTCAAAAGACATTGCACTTACATTTGACATCAGCTGGGGGGATGAGAAAGCAGAACCCATTCTTGATACCTTGAAAGCGAACGGGATAAAAAACGCGACATTTTTCCTTTCCGCTTCTTGGGCTGAGCGCCACCCTGACACAGTAGCACGTATTGTGAGTGATGGCCATCAAATTGGGAGCATGGGCTACGCCTATAAAAACTATGCCAATTTAGAGAGCAGCGAAATAAAAAAGGACATTAACCGTGCAAAAACTGCTTTCAACAAGTTAGGGATCAAAGACATACAGCTATTAAGACCCCCTACCGGACAATTTAATAAGAATGTTCTAACGGTCGCAAAGCAATACAATTATACAGTCGTTCATTACAGTGTTAACTCTCAGGATTGGACAAATCCCGGGGTTGAAAAAATCATCGATAATGTGACCAAGCAGATTTCCGGAGGAGATATTGTTCTTTTACACGCCTCCGACTCGGCAAAACAAACAGATGAAGCATTGCCTGATATCATCCGCCAGCTGCAAGAAAAAGGATTTAAAAATGTAACCGTAGGTGATCTCATCGCAAACTCAGATGCCAAATCCGAAGAGGTAAAGTAATCACTTCGCTGCAAATTTCGGCAGCATCAGCAATTGGAAAGCATTACACGCCATTAAAGGAAAAAGCATCAAATAAAGCCAGTCCTCATTATTTACTCTTAATGCTGGAAACCATTCTAATGCTGTCATCACAACCATTAAAAACAACGATGATACAAAGGTTTTCTTAGAGGACTGCTTTTGCTTTATATAAGCTGTAATCACCCCAAAAATCAATAAAAGTACCGGTAACCACGCATAGCCTGCCAGCGACTCTCCGCTCTCGCCAAAAAACAGAAAGCGGACGTACATTAAATCGAAAGCAACAAACAGGACGAAAAACAACTGAAGCAAATTCCACAAAGACGAGGACCTTAATATTTCAAGCGCAAATCGGTGAACTGTTAAAAACACGAAAAAGCCCATTTGGCTGATCACACTGAAAATCATCCCTACGCCGATAAACCAAAATAAAACAGAAAAAATCTGTCCCGCTTCAAAAGCAAGAAACAACCCTCTATACTCTCCCCATTTTAAAGCAAAACCCACAATACTCGTGATAACCGCTCCGACAGCTAAAATAGAAAAGAAAAAACGAACTAAACCACGGCTTTTCATTTCTTTATTCATCCCCTCAAAAATCGCAAACCGCGATATTTTGTTATGTATAATTCCAAACAGATGAATCATATTAAAAGTAAGACAAGTATGTGAAAGGAGCTTAAGCATGTCAAAAGCCAAAACGCTATTGATGAGCTGTTTTTTGTTTTTATCTGTAACAGCTTGCGCTCCAAAAGACCAAGCAGCGGATATGGACTATGATCAGACCAAAAAAATGGTTGTTGATATATTAAAAACTGATGATGGAAAGAAAGCCATTAAGGAATTATTAAACGATGATGCGATGAATGAGGCGCTGGTGATTGACCAAGACGCAATTAAAGGAACAATAGAAAAAACACTTACCTCTAAAAAAGGTGAAGAATTTTGGAAAAACATCTTTGAAGACACTAATTTCGCTGAAGGCTTTGCCAAAACTCTTCAGACAGAGCATGAAAAGGTGATTAAAAAACTGATGAAGGATCCGGATTACCAAAAGATGCTGATGGGCGTTATGCAGGATCCGGGCATGAATAAAAAGTACAGCGAACTCGCAAAAAGCCAAGAATTCCGCAGTTACTTAGAGGAGGTCATTAACGAAACACTTTCAAGCCCGCTTTACAAAAAACAGTTTGAAGATGAGCTGAAAAAAGCAGCAAAAGAAAGTGAATAAAGGGAAAGCCGGGATCTAAAATCCCGGTTCACCTTTTTATAATTGTTCTGACACCTTTGCAGCTATTTCTTTTGCAATGTCCTGATATATTTCTCCGACAGGGTGATTTTCGTCATAAACAGACGGAGCAAATTGCTCCTTATCCCAATCAGGCTGTTTCAACGGGATTCTGCCGAGTAAAGGCACGTGCAGCTCCTCAGCCAGCTTATCTCCCCCGCCTTTACCAAAGACATATTCTTTTTCCCCTGTCTTTATGCTTTCATAATAAGCCATGTTCTCTATGACACCAACAACTTCATGATCAGTTTTAATTGCCATAGAGCCCGCTCTGGCCGCAACAAAAGCAGCTGTTGGATGCGGCGTTGATACGATGATTTCTTTGCAGCTCGGCAGCATTGTATGTACATCAAGAGCAACGTCCCCTGTTCCAGGCGGAAGATCGAGAACGATATAATCTACCTCTCCCCACTCTACTTCGTGAAAAAAGTTATTCAGCATTTTACCAAGCATAGGCCCTCTCCATACGACCGGAGCATTTTCTTCCACGAAGAAGCCCATTGACATCACTTTTACCCTAAAGCGTTCAACAGGAAGCAGTTTCTCTCCTTCAACAGTAGGTCGCACAGTGATACCCATCATATCCGGCACACTGAAGCCATAAATATCCGCATCAATTAAACCGACCTTTTTCCCGAGACGAGCCAGAGAAATAGCAAGGTTTACTGATACAGTTGATTTGCCTACGCCGCCTTTTCCGCTAGCTACAGCAAGAAAAACTGGAGGGTTGTCCATGTTTAATAATGTTTTTTTCTCAGCTGACGGCGCCCGGAATTTAGCAACCGTTTCTGCAGGCAGCTCTTCAAATCGGAGACCGACCGTCTCAGCGCCTGCCTCTTTTAAGGTGTTTACGATCTCTTGCTGAATCTTCATTTGTTCAGCAGTCCCAGTTTTGGCAAGAGCGACTTTTACGCTGACATGCCGTTTTTCAGGCTTTATTTTTATTTCCTTAACAGCATCCAATTCTCCCAAAGGTCTTTGAAGAAAAGGTTCGCGCATTTCACTGACTCGTTTTCTTACCTCATCTTCTCTTATCATCGAACCTCTCCCTTTTGTGTATTCGTTTACAATCAGTATTATATCATACATAAATCGCAGGTGTCTTACGCGTAGAACATACGAAAACCCTCCTTTACTCCGGAGGGTCTCCATTTTCTGTGAAATATCGCAAAATACCTTTATATATGGAAGATGCCACCTTGTCCTGATATTTCGGTTTCCCTAGCAGCACCGCTTCGCTTGGATTGGATAAAAAGCCGACTTCTACAAGTGCCCCCGGTTTGGTAACGTTTTGCATTAAGTAGATCCCATGAATCCGTTTTGCCTTCCGAGTTGTGTTTTCCAAATTTCTTCTCAATTCATCCTGAATGTATTTCGCTACTTTTTCATTTTCTGCATATTTTCCATAATAAAAGCTTTGGGCTCCGCTCCACTTTTGTGATGGAATTGCATTGAGATGAATGCTGATATAGAGTTCAGCCTCTGAATGGTTTATTAATTTGACTCGCTGCCTTAGGTCTTCCGCTTTTCGTCTGCTATAGCCTTTCGTTCCTTCTGGTGCGAGATCCGTATCACGTTCTCTGGTCATAATGACAAGCGCCCCTTGCTCCTGAAGGTAATCCCTGACTCTAAAGGCCACTTCTAACGTTACATCTTTCTCTAACATTTTTCCGCCAACTGCTCCGCCGTCAGGTCCGCCATGACCTGGATCTAAATAGATAATTTTCCCGCTCAAGGGCAGGCTCCACGGCTTCCAAGAATCATTATTGCTGAACTGATACTTAAATAGAAATAGCAGTACAATGAAGCCTAACAAAAAACCGAGCCATTTCAGCTTTTTCCTCATCCCTTCCCCTCCCGCTTGTCCGTTATTACATAACTATGGGACAGGGCTGGGAAATATGATCACCGCATGCGAAGCTTACACTGTTTTTCTCTTTGGACAACCCCGGCTGTCCACCAGTCTTTAATAAATTTGCATGCAGCTTCATACACCGTTTTTTTATCAAATGTCGCGTATTGCTCGTGTATCCAATTATAAAGGTAATCAAAAAACTCCAGACGAAGCTCTTCTTCTTCTCTTGCAGAGCGGGCACTGATGCTCTGCATGGATTCTCCGTAATAGACGAATACTCCAAAACGCCCGCCTAACAAATAAGCTTCTATAGCAAAATCAATACAGCCTTCGCTAATGATATCTCGTTCATCATGTAAAAACGGAAATAACGGTTCCAAACAGTTCTTAACAGACTGGATAATTTGTCTGAGAGAGAGTTCTTTGAGCAAGTTCTTTTCTAATTCAAAATCCTTTTGACGTTTCACGTCCATAAAAGACAGCACCTCAGCCATACATATTCACTCTCCTTTTACCGGTTATTTTGAGGTTCGGATGGTAAAACAATGCCCGATTTCGATTGGAAATTCGCCCAAATGAAGGTGATATAAGAAGAGGATTTAGCAGCTTTCCGCGAGCATAGAACGAATGTTCTGTAAGAGGTTATTAAAAAAGCAGCCCTATGAACAGGTGCTGCTTTTCATACTTTCAAGCTTCTTGTTGCAGAATATGTATGAATATATTGGTCCAATACAAACCCACCTTTATCTTCATAAAAACCAGTGACGACAAAGCCGGCATCAATTTGGCCTTTAATTTGGTCTTCTAGAGAATGGCCGAATTCAAGAGCCTCATGATTCTCAATCATTTTTTTCACTTTATGTTTTGGAAGATCTTCCGAGTCGGCATATGGAATGGAGTGTTTTACTTTTAAAATCCCTTGCTGTTCTAATTCTACATCAAACAGAAATACGACTGGATTGACAAAACCTGAAATGAGAACGCCGTTTCTTTTCAGCACACGGTGCGCTTCCTCCCAAACCGGGAGGACATTCTCAACAAAAACATTGGCAACAGGATGTACAATGACATCAAATGATTCATCCTGAAACTGACTAAGATCGTCCATACTCCCTTTGATGGTATGTATGGTGAGACCGTCACGCTCAGCAATCATTCTATCCTGGTTCAGCTGTTTTTCTGAGTTGTCTAATACAGTGACATCCGCTCCTGCCGCTGCCAAAACGGGGCCCTGCTGGCCGCCACCTGATGCTAAGCAGAGTACTTTCAGCCCCTTAATAGGCGGAAACCAGTCTCTTGGTACATCTTTCATCGGTGTGACCCTTATATCCCAACTGCCTGTTTTCGCTTGTTCGATGACATGCTGCTCTACAGCAACAGTCCATTCATTGCCTGTGTCTACTTTTTGATCCCAAGCTTTGCTATTATGGTCTACTAACGCATTCATGAATCGTTCTCCTTACTTTAGTGTATAGAGTATAACAAATATTTCTAGATTGGTATCGCTTTCCCTTTGTATATTTAGAAAAAGTTCATGAAAACGCAAAAAAATCACAAAGGAGATATGTGATTTACATGATCTGATTTACACTTATTTCGTCAAATGTTGTCATTAGCAAAGAGTGAATGTTCCCCCGGCTATGAAACAGATGAAGAATCAGCTGGGGTTAAACAAAGGGGAGATTAGTGGTTAAAATGAGCTGGCCAGATTTAAAGTAATTACTGGCTAATGAAAGCTATCATGATTATTACAGCTAGAGCGTTTATTAGCAAGCATTTCGCTTAGCTCTTTTAATGGTTAATGGTTATTAGCTGGATGCGGAGGTGCCAAAAAACAAAAAAAGCTCCCAACACAAGGTTGAGAGCTTTGAAACGTAAAATTAACGTTTTGAGAACTGAGGTGCACGACGAGCGCCTTTAAGACCGTATTTTTTACGTTCTTTCATACGAGCGTCACGAGTCAGAAGACCTGCACGTTTAAGTGTTGCACGGTATTCTGGATCTGCTTCAAGCAAAGCACGAGCGATACCATGACGGATTGCTCCAGCTTGACCAGATAAGCCGCCTCCATGTACGTTTACTAAAACATCATAAGTACCAGCTGTTTCAGTTAAAGTTAATGGTTGTTTGATATCTTCGATTAGAGCTGGAGATGGAATGTGCTCGCTGATTTCACGATTATTAACGACGATACGACCTTCTCCTGGAACTAAGCGCACACGCGCTACAGAACTTTTACGACGGCCAGTACCGTAATATTGAACCTGTGCCAAATTGGTAACCTCCTTTTTAATTAACCGCGAAGTTCGTAAACTTCAGGTTTTTGTGCTTCGTGTGGATGCTCAGAACCACGGTATACGTTCAATTTTTTGAACATTTGACGACCTAGAGAACCTTTTGGAAGCATGCCTTTGATAGCAAGCTCAAGCATTTTCTCAGGGTAGTTTGTACGCATTTCAAGAGCAGTTCTTGATTTTAATCCACCTGGATGTTGAGTGTGACGGTAGTAGATTTTGTCAGTTAACTTCTTACCAGTTAACTCGATTTTTTCAGCGTTGATGATGATCACATGATCTCCAGTATCAACGTGTGGTGTGTAAGTCGGTTTGTGTTTTCCGCGAAGGATAGATGCAACTTCTGTAGAAAGACGTCCTAAAGTCTTGCCAGCCGCATCAACAACTAACCACTTGCGTTCAATAGTACTTGCGTTAGCCATAGGTGTTGTACGCATTGAATTTCCCTCCTAAATGATCTGTCATTTTCAATAAACTTCGATTACGTTCTATTTCACAACACAATAAGTTCCGGGGCTTATCGTGGGGTTGAAATACATACCATATGATATCTTATAACTTTATGCAGACTCTGTCAAGAAAATATTACACACCTGGTTTAGTTGTCATAGAAAACGTTCCATAAATACAGCCCGTGCCCTGGCGCTGTGCGCCCTGCCGCTTCGCGATCCTTCGCATCCAGCATGGATTTCACATCATCAGGAAAAATTTTACCAATACCTGCATCAAGCAAAGTACCCGCAATAATTCTGACCATATTATATAAGAAGCCGCTGCCTATGATCCGCATCTGCAGGCCATCATCTGTCTCAGTCCAATCAAGTTCGTAAATCGTTCTTACCTTGTCCTGCACGTCTGTTTTAACCGCGCAAAAGCTCGTAAAATCATGTGTCCCTATAAGGTGCTTTGCCGCTTCTCTCATGTCCTGCACATTAAGGTGATATGAAAAATGGTAAGCGTAATGCCGTTTAAATACGTCCGGGTATTTCTCCGTGTATACAAAATAGCGATATTCTTTTTTGACTGCGCTAAATCGTGCATGGAACCCATCATCCGCAATTTCTGCTTGTTTGACTGCGATATCGTCCGGAAGCAGTGAGTTTAAAGCATAAGGCCATCTCTCCGCTGGAATTGACAGCGAAGTATCAAAATGAATGACCTGTCCGGCTGCGTGAACCCCGCTGTCTGTTCTTCCTGACGAAACGACCGGGATTCTCTCTTTCGACTTATGCAGGACAGCCAAAGCCTTCTCCAGTTCATCCTGAACCGTTCTTTTGTTCGGCTGTACCTGATATCCATTAAATAAATGTCCGTCATAAGAAATCGTGCATTTCAGTCTCATACTGCACCTCTAAGTCCTTAAGAAAAATAACAAAACAGCCAAAATCATCAAGCTGACAATGACAGAAGTGTCTTTGCCTGTCCATACAAGCTTTCTGTATTTCGTGCGTCCTTCTCCGCCTTGATAGCCCCTTGCTTCCATTGCTACCGCAAGCTCTTCAGCGCGTTTAAATGCACTGACGAAAAGAGGGACAAGGAGCGGGACAATAGCCTTCACTCTGTCTTTAACTGGTCCGCTTGTAAAATCAGCGCCTCTCGCCATCTGAGCCTTCATGATCTTATCAGTCTCCTCCATCAAGGTCGGGATAAACCGCAAAGATATTGACATCATAAGTGCGAGCTCGTGAACGGGAAGCTTTAGTTTTTTCAATGGATTCAGCAGCTTCTCCATCCCATCGGTAATCTCAATCGGTGTTGTCGTCAGCGTTAATAAAGTGGTGATTAAAATTAAATAGACGAATCTGAGAGAGATGAATATCCCTTGAACCAAACCGCCCTCATAAACTTTGAAGACGCCTAGTTGAAAGATAACCGGGCCTTCATGTGTCATAAAAATGTGAAGAAGAAACGTAAAAAGAACGATCCAAATGATAGGCTTTAATCCTTTCAGTAAAAAAGAGAAAGGAACTTTTGTTAAAGAAATGACGCCTGCAGTAAATAATCCCAGCAGTGCATATGTCTGCACATTATTAGCTAGAAATACAATGCAGACAAATAAGAAGATGGTGATTAGTTTTGTTCTGGGATCAAGCCGGTGGACAAGTGAAGATCCCGGTACATACTTACCGATAATCATGCTGTCCATCATAAGGTTTTCTCCCCCTGAAAAAGAGCGCGGATGTCAGCAGCTGCATCTTCTATTGTGAGCATAGGCTCTTTAAATCTGACACCAAGTGCAGCTTCCAGCTGTCTTTGGAATTTTATTGTTTCCGGAAGATCCAGCCCCCAGTCAGCCATCTCTTCGCCTTTTAAGAACAAATCACGCGGACTGCCTGATGCTTGGATCGTGCCTTTATGCATGACGATCATTTCATCAGCGTAGGCAGCCGCATCTTCCATGCTGTGTGTCACAAGAATCGTCGTCAGGTTTCCCCGTTGATGAAGCTCATAAAACATATCCATAATCTCTTTTCGCCCTCTTGGGTCCAACCCTGCAGTCGGTTCATCAAGAACAAGCACTTCAGGATTCATTGCAAGTACTCCGGCAATTGCCACTCTGCGCATTTGCCCACCGCTTAATTCAAAAGGCGATCTGTCCAGAAGCTCTTCTGATAATCCTACAAGCTTTAGCATCTCTCTCGCTTTTTGTTCAGCATCTTCTTTTTTCACACCAAAGTTCATCGGTCCGAAAGAAATATCTTTAAGTACTGTTTCTTCAAATAATTGATGCTCAGGAAATTGGAAAACGATTCCGACTTTTTTACGAAGAGATTTCAGATCTTTATTCTTTTTCCCTGCCTGAATGACAGTGCTGCCTAATGATATTTGTCCCTTCGTCGGCTTCAGAAGACCATTTAGGTGCTGTAAAAGAGTGGACTTACCAGAGCCTGTATGCCCGATAACTGCTACGTAGCTGCCTTCTTTAATCGATGCATTGATATCATAGAGTGCAAGGCGCTCAAACGGCGTCTTCATCTGATAGCGATGCTCTACATCTTTGATTGTAATGTCCACAGCTCTTTCACCAGTCCTTCCTGAGTCAAATGATTTTCTTCCAAAGCCAGTCCATTTTCTTTTAAAAGCTGGCTTAGCTGGAATGAGAAAGGCAAATCAAGCCCGATTTGGACAAGTTCTTTATTCAATTTAAAAATATCTTCAGGCAGCCCTTCGGCATACTTTTTGCCGCCATTCATCACGATGATCCTGTCTGCTTTTGCTGCCTCATCCAGATCATGTGTAATAGAAATGACAGTCGCCATACCCTGTTCCTTTAAATGCCTTACCGTTTCAAGCACTTCTTCTCGCCCGATCGGATCAAGCATGGATGTTGCTTCATCTAAGATAATGATATCAGGACGTGCGGCAATAACCCCCGCAATCGCAACCCTCTGCTTTTGGCCTCCGGAGAGATGGTGCGGCTCTTGATCGAGAAAATCTTGCATATTCACCTGTTTTACTGCCCAGTCTACTCTCTCAATCATTTCTTCCCGCGGTACACCATTGTTTTCTAAACCAAAAGCCACATCATCGCGAACAGTCGTTCCGACAAATTGGTTATCCGGATTTTGAAAGACCATACCTATCTTTTTACGCACTTCCCAAACCGATTCCTCTGTCAATTGAATTCCGGCAACTTTAATGTCGCCTGATTCAGGAAGAATTAAACCATTCAATGCCCGCGCCAGTGTTGATTTCCCTGAACCGTTATGACCTACAATTGCAAGCCACTCACCCTCATACACCTGCAGGGAGACGCCGTCTAGTGCCCGTCTTTCTGCGTCTTTCCGATATCGAAAAACGATATCCTCTACCGATATCAACTGATTTTGATTCATGGAAAACCGGCCTCCTCTCAGCTAATGCTCTGCTTTTCTCTCTATATATAAAAAGTTGCAGTATCTAAAAAAAGGGCATAGATCCAGTTAGAAACTGTCCCGCCCTTCTTTAGATACACAAAAATATGTGATTAAACCAATTCGATAATTGCCATTGGTGCTCCGTCACCACGGCGAGGACCAAGCTTCATAATACGTGTGTATCCACCTTGGCGCTCCTCATAACGAGTTGCAATGTCAGAGAATAATTTTTGAAGTGCATCTTGGTTATTTTCTTCGTTTGCAACCTCGTTGCGGATGTATGCAGCAGCTTGACGGCGAGCATGAAGATCACCGCGTTTGCCAAGCGTGATCATTTTTTCAACTACAGAGCGAAGTTCTTTCGCACGTGTTTCAGTTGTTTCGATTCTTTCGTTGATGATCAAATCAGTTGTAAGATCACGAAGCATAGCTTTACGCTGTGCACTCGTACGTCCTAGTTTTCTGTATGACATATGATGTCCCCTCCTTTATTGGAATGCTGTTTCTGAATAATAAACACACGAAAATCCTAGTTCACAAGGGAAACTAGTCAATCGTCTTTGCGAAGTCCGAGTCCAAGTTCCTCCAGTTTCGCTTTCACTTCTTCAAGTGATTTGCGTCCTAGATTACGAACTTTCATCATATCTTCTTCCGTCTTGTTCGCAAGCTCTTGAACTGTGTTAATACCCGCGCGCTTTAAACAGTTGTAAGAACGAACAGAAAGATCCAATTCTTCTATAGTCATTTCAAGAACTTTCTCTTTTTGATCTTCTTCTTTTTCAACCATGATTTCAGCATGCTGAGCTTCGTCAGTTAAACCAACGAATATATTAAGGTGTTCAGTTAAAATCTTTGAACCAAGCGCAATCGCTTCTTTCGGTCCAGTGCTTCCATCGGTCCAAACATCAAGTGTAAGTTTATCATAGTTTGCAACTTGGCCTACACGAGTGTTCTCCACCTGATAAGATACACGAGAAACTGGCGTATAGATAGAATCGATTGGAATCACGCCGATTGGCTGATCATCACTCTTGTTTGCGTCAGCAGGCGTATACCCACGTCCTCTTTGAGCAGTAAGGCGAACTCGGAAACTCGCATTCTCACCAAGAGTTGCGATATGAAGATCAGGATTTAAGATCTCTACATCACTATCGTGTGTAATATCAGCTGCCGTTACAGTTCCTTCACCCTGTACATCAATTTCTAACGTCTTCTCTTCATCAGAGTAGATTTTCAATGCAAGCTTTTTAATGTGTAAGATAATCGTTGTAACATCTTCCACAACGCCTTCAATTGTCGAGAATTCGTGCAGTACACCATCTATCTGGATTGATGTTACAGCGGCACCAGGAAGTGAGGATAAGAGGATACGACGTAAGGAGTTACCCAGAGTTGTACCATATCCACGCTCAAGTGGCTCTACGACAAACTTACCAAATTTGGCATCGTCGCTGATTTCAACCGTTTCGATTTTTGGTTTTTCAATCTCGATCATTACTTAAAACCCTCCTTCAAAACGTCGAAACCTCGAATAGAATCATATGAGATTCCATCCGAAATTCCCCATTGTTTAGTCCCGTATGTGCTCAGGCAACGAGTCGGTGCATTCGTTTCATAAATAACTGTATCATAACCCATTATTGACAGGGACACAAAATCTATACAAACAAATTACACGCGGCGACGTTTTGGTGGACGGCATCCATTATGAGGAACAGGAGTTACGTCTCTGATAGCAGTGACTTCTAGTCCAGCAGCTTGAAGTGCACGGATTGCAGCTTCACGGCCTGAACCAGGTCCTTTAACAGTAACCTCTAGAGTTTTAAGACCATGTTCGATTGAACCTTTAGCAGCTGTTTCTGCAGCCATTTGCGCAGCAAAAGGAGTAGATTTACGAGAACCTCTGAATCCTAAAGCTCCGGCACTAGACCAAGAAATAGCATTACCATGAGTGTCAGTGATCGTAACGATCGTGTTATTGAAAGTTGAACGAATATGAGCAATTCCAGACTCAATATTCTTTTTCACGCGACGTTTACGCGTGTTAGATTTACGAGCAGCAGCCATTGTTTAAGAACCTCCCTTACTTATTTTTTCTTGTTAGCTACAGTACGACGCGGACCTTTACGAGTACGCGCATTGTTTTTAGAGTTTTGTCCGCGAACAGGTAATCCTCTGCGATGACGGATTCCGCGGTAGCTTCCGATTTCGATCAGACGCTTGATATTAAGAGAAACTTCACGGCGAAGGTCACCTTCTACTTTCAGTTTGTCAATAATATCACGAATTTTACCAAGTTCTTCTTCAGTAAGATCGCGCACACGAGTATCTTCTGAAACTCCAGCTTCTTTTAAAACTTGCTGAGCCGTTGTGCGGCCGATTCCGAAGATGTAAGTTAAAGAAATAACAACACGTTTGTCACGTGGGATATCTATACCAGCAATACGAGCCATTCTCTGGGCACCTCCTTATAAATTATCCTTGTTTTTGTTTATGCTTTGGATTTTCACAGATCACCATTACTTTTCCTTTTCTGCGAATAACTTTACATTTTTCGCAGATTGGTTTAACTGATGGTCTCACTTTCATGTGTTTCCAACCTCCTTCAGTTTCCGGAGTGCTTTATTTGTAACGGTACGTAATCCTGCCACGAGTTAAATCATATGGAGATAATTCTACCGTAACTTTGTCTCCAGGTAAAATGCGAATGAAGTGCATGCGGATTTTACCAGATACGTGAGCCAAAACAGTGTGGCCATTTTCAAGTTCAACTTTGAACATCGCGTTTGGCAGTGTTTCGACTATCGTACCTTCCACTTCAATTACATCGTCTTTCGCCATTCAAGTGTTCTCCCTTCTTCAAATCAGTAACTTGCTTTCTGACAAAATTCAAAAGAAGTTTGTCACACGCCCTGTTTCGTTTATACTGTTCTGAACTTCCGGAGATACGCAATCATAAAGGGTTAAATGATTGATATTCATTTTCTTAGGAGAATGTAATGTACGCTTTCTCCGTCTGCTGTTAGTACATTGATGATATCCAACAATCCAATGACAACGGCAAGATGAATTCAGTCTTGCCAATGTTCATCCAAACTTTCTGCCCTATCAAGCCGGAAAAACATCTGTCTTCGGAATCATTTTTATCATCTAGACTCTCGTCAGTATATCAAAACCCGTTTCCGTAATCGCAATCGTATGTTCAAAATGAGCACACTTTTTCCCATCTACCGTTACAACCGTCCAGTTATCAGCCAATGTTTTCACATAGCGGCTGCCAGCGTTCACCATAGGTTCAATAGCGAGAACCATGCCAGGTTTTAGCCGTGGTCCTTTGTTGGGCGGACCGTAATGAGGAATTTGCGGGTCCTCATGCAAGTCTTGACCAACACCATGTCCGACATACTCCCTAACAACTGAAAACTGCTCATTTTCGACATACGTTTGTATTGCGTGGGAAATATTCGACAAACGTTCACCTGGTTTTGCTTCCTGCAAGCCTTTATATAAAGACTCCTCTGTCACTTCCAGAAGTTTTTTGTCATCATCGCTGATGTTTCCTACCGGATATGTCCATGCAGAGTCACCATGATAACCATTTAATTTAGCACCGATATCAATGCTGATGATGTCACCGTCCTTCAGCACCCTGCTGCCAGGAATACCATGAACGAGTTCTTCATTTACTGATACGCAAATGCTCCCGCGAAACCCATTATACCCCTTAAAAGATGGGATTGCACCCTGCTTCTTAATAAAACGTTCGGCAATTTGATCCAATTCTTTTGTCGAGATACCTGGTTTAATGTGCTTTTTTAACTCTTCGTGAGTTAAAGCCACGATTCGCCCTGCTTCCCTCATGATATTAAGTTCACGTGGGGTTTTACAGATAATCATTTTTTCAATCCTCCAAGAAGATCCTTCACATCTGCATAAACGTCTTGAATGTCCTGTTGGCCATTTACGTTTGCAAGATAACCTTTCTCAGAATAGAAATCGAGTAAAGGCTGAGTTTGCTTCATGTTTACCTCAAGCCGTTTAGAGACGGTTTCCTCATTATCATCTGCCCGTTGATAGAGTTCGCCTCCGTCTTTATCACAAACACCCGGCGTTTTCGGTGGATTAAAGACTAAATGATAGGTTGTGCCGCAAACACTGCAAATTCTGCGTCCAGTCAGACGTTCCATTAGAGCGTCTTTATCGACTTCAATGTTAATGACATAATCAATCGGCTTGCCGTATTCCTCAAGAATTTGTTCAAGAGCTTCGGCTTGAGCGACTGTTCGCGGAAATCCGTCCAGAAGAAAACCTCTTTCACAATCATCTTTGCCAAGTCTTTCTTTTACAATTCCGATTGTGACTTCGTCAGGTACGAGCTCTCCCTTATCAATATAAGATTTTGCTTCGAGACCGAGTGGTGTTTCTTCTTTCATAGCAGCACGGAACATATCTCCTGTTGAGATATGAGGAATCCCATAATCCTCAACAATTCGTTCGCCCTGTGTGCCTTTACCGGCACCAGGAAGCCCCATTAAGACTAAGTTCATTCGGATTTCCCCCGTCCTCTCTTTATTAAGAGGGAATGGATAAATCCATTTCCTCTAGTTTTTCATAAATCCACGGTAGTTTCGTTTCACCAACTGGCTTTCTAGTTGTTTCATTGTCTCCAAGGCTACCCCGACAACAATTAACAAAGATGTTCCACCAATTTGTGCACTTTGAGGCAATCCAGCGAATTGAATGAAAAAGATAGGAAGAATGGAAATCACGGCTAAGAATATAGAACCCACAAACGTAAGTCGATACAAAATGCTCGTAATTCTATCTTGAGTCATTTTCCCTGGACGAACCCCCGGGATATAGCCACCCTGTTTTTTAAGGTTATCAGCCATTTGTTCAGGATTAACCTGTACAAAAGCATAAAAGTACGTAAAGGCAATAATCAACGCAACATATATTGCCATACCCACCGGATGTGTATTATCAAAGTAGTTTTGAATCCACTTTGTCACATCATTTGTTCCAAAGAATGACGCGATTGTCCGTGGCGTTATCAAAAACGCAACCGCAAAAATTACCGGAATAACCCCTGCAGGATTCACTTTCAATGGAAGGTGTGTAGACTGACCACCGCCAGCAGGTGAACGACCTGTGCCTTTAGCATATTGAATCGCAATTTTCCGTACAGCTTGCTGAATAAAAATAACTCCAACAATAACTGCTAAAATCGCAATCACAAGAAGTGCGACTTTCACAATATGAATAAACAGCTGATCGTTGCTGCCAACAAATTGAGTCTCATATATTTGCCCAACCGTTTTTGGAATACTAGCCACAATCCCCGCGAAGATAATGATCGATATTCCGTTGCCTACTCCATGGGACGTAATTTGTTCTCCAAGCCACATTAAAAAGGCAGTTCCGCCAGTAAGTACTAGAGCGATGATAAGATATGTTGATATGCCCGATTTTTCGATCAGCATACCGTTGGCCAGATTGTTGAATCCGTACGACATACCTAACGCTTGGATGAAACCAAGCACAATCGTAAAGTACCTTGTGAACTGAGCTAATTTACGGCGGCCAACTTCACCTTGCTTAGACCACTCGGTAAACTTCGGTACAACATCCATCTGAAGCAGCTGAATGATGATCGAAGCCGTGATATAAGGAGTAATTCCCATTGCGAAAATGGAGAATTGGTAAAGCGCACCGCCGCCAAATGTATTAAGGAGATCAAAAACACCCATTTGAGACTGTGCCTGTAACGCTTTGGCGTTAACATAAGGCACAGGAATAAACGCACCTATGCGAAAGACGATAAGCATGAGTAAAGTGAATATGATTTTATTCCTGATATCACTCACACGCATAAAGTTGGAGATTGTTTTAAACAAGTTAGATCACCTCAGCTGTACCGCCAGCAGCTTCAACAGCTTCTTTCGCAGAAGCAGAGAATTTATTGGCTTTTACAGTTAATTTTTTCTCTAATTTACCGTTGCCAAGAATCTTTACTCCTGCATTAAGTTTGCTAATAACACCAGTCTCAAGAAGAAGTTCAGGAGTGACTTCCGTTCCTTCTGCAAAACCGTTCAATTTGTCTAGGTTGACTACAGCGTAATCCTTACGGTTGATGTTAGTAAAACCGCGTTTAGGAAGACGTTGGAATAAAGGCATTTGTCCCCCCTCGAAACCTGGGCGTACACCGCCGCCAGAACGAGCGTTTTGACCTTTGTGACCTTTACCAGCTGTTTTACCGTTACCAGAACCAATACCACGACCTACGCGATTGCGCGTTTTGCGTGAACCTTCTGAAGGTTTTAATTCATGAAGTTTCATTAGGACACCTCCTTATCCGATCAATTATTTTTATTGTTCTTTAACAGAAACTAAATGAGATACTTTATTAATCATGCCACGAATCGCAGCGTTGTCTTCATGAACAACAGTTTGGTTTGTTTTCTTTAAACCAAGTGTTCTAACAGTAACGCGTTGATCTTCCGGGCGACCGATTACACTTCGTTTGAGGGTAATTTCTAATTTAGCCATTAATGTTCCCTCCTTATCCTAACAGTTCTTCTACAGATTTTCCACGAAGCTTCGCAACGTCTTCCGCACGTTTAAGTTCACTTAAACCTTGAAGTGTTGCACGAATCATGTTGATCGGTGTGTTAGAACCTAAAGACTTAGAAAGGATATCAGCTACACCAGCAAGCTCAAGTACCGCACGTACAGGGCCTCCAGCGATAACTCCAGTACCTTCAGAAGCAGGTTTTAACAAGATGTTACCTGCACCGAAACGTCCGATGATTTCGTGTGGAATTGTAGTTCCAACCATTGGTACTTCAATCAAATTCTTTTTCGCATCTTCAACAGCTTTGCGGATCGCTTCTGGCACTTCTTGTGCTTTACCAGTACCAAATCCTACGTGTCCGTTTTTGTCACCGACAACGACTAGAGCTGCGAAGCGGAAACGACGACCACCTTTAACAACTTTCGCTACGCGGTTAACCGTAACTAAGCGTTCTTCTAACTCTAATTTGCTTGGGTCAATACGACGCATAATCATGTGTCCCTCCTTCTTTTATTAAAATTTAAGTCCAGCTTCACGAGCGGCATCAGCCAAAGCTTTTACACGTCCATGGTATAAGTATCCGCCACGGTCAAACACTACGTCAGAAATGCCTTTTTCAGCAGCACGTTTTGCAACTAATTCTCCAACTTTAGTAGCAGCAGAAGAATCTCCAGTGCTTTCAACGTTCAAGTCTTTATCGAGAGTAGATGCACTAGCAAGTGTAACACCATTTACATCATCGATGATTTGAGCGTAAATGTGCTTGTTAGAACGGAAAACGTTCAGGCGCGGTCTTTCAGCAGTACCGGAAAGTTTAGCGCGAACACGAGCGTGTCTTTTAAGACGAGCAGCATTTTTGCTAGTTTTCGTAATCATCTAGGTCACTCCTTTCTTCACTTTAAGCGATCTTACTTAGCAGATTTACCTTCTTTGCGGCGAACAGCTTCACCTTCGTAGCGGATTCCTTTACCTTTATAAGGCTCTGGAGAACGGACAGCGCGGATGTTAGCAGCGATAGCTCCTACACGTTCTTTGTCTGTACCTTTTACAACTACTTTAGTTTGAGAAGGAACTTCGATTTCGATGCCTTCTTCAGGAACGATCTCAACAGGATGAGAGTATCCAACGTTTAAAACAAGTTTATTTCCAGATTTAGACGCACGGTAACCGACACCGACTAATTCCAAACCTCTTTCAAATCCTTTAGATACGCCTTCAACCATGTTGCCAAGCAGACTGCGAGTCGTACCATGCAGGGCACGGTGCTCTTTTTGATCAGAAGGACGAACGACTGTAAGCACATTGTCCTCTATTTTAATCTCCATATCAGGGTGAAACGTACGAGTTAATTCTCCTTTTGGTCCTTTCACAGCTACAGTGTTGTTATCATTTAACGTTACTGTAACATCAGAAGGAATCTCAAGTAGCTTCTTACCTACACGAGACATACCAAACACCTCCATTCATGTTAAACTTCTTACCAAACGTATGCTAGAACTTCTCCACCAGCTTGTTTTGCACGGGCTTCTTTGTCCGTTAAAACACCTTGTGATGTAGAAATAATCGCGATTCCAAGACCGTTAAGTACGCGAGGTACTTCGTTAGATTTTGCATAAACACGCAAACCAGGCTTGCTGATTCTTTTAAGACCAGTGATAACACGCTCGTTGTTTTGTCCGTATTTCAAGAAAACGCGGATGATACCTTGTTTACTGTCTTCTACGAACTCAACGTCACGAATGAAACCTTCACGCTTTAAAATTTCAGCAATTTCTCTTTTCAATTTAGAAGCAGGAATTTCAAGCTTCTCATGACGTACCATGTTTGCATTGCGAATACGAGTTAGCATATCTGCAATTGGATCTGTCATAACCATTATATAATTACCTCCTTCCCTTTCTTGGGGATTACCAGCTGGCTTTTTTAACGCCAGGAATTTGTCCTTTATATGCAAGCTCACGGAAACAAATACGGCAAAGTTTAAATTTACGAATGACTGAATGCGGACGTCCGCAGCGTTCACAGCGTGTGTACTCTTGTACTTTAAACTTTGGTGTACGTTGTTGTTTCGCAATCATAGACTTTTTAGCCACGATTTCGCCTCCCTTTCATTGATTATTTCTGGAACGGCATACCTACTTGAGTTAATAGCTCACGAGCTTCTTCGTCAGTATTAGCAGTTGTTACGATAACGATGTCCATTCCGCGAACCTTTGTTACTTTATCGTAGTCAATTTCAGGGAAGATTAACTGTTCTTTGATACCAAGCGTGTAGTTACCGCGACCGTCGAAAGATTTCTTAGAAACTCCGCGGAAGTCACGTACACGTGGCAGTGATACAGAGATAAGTTTATCAAGGAAATCATACATGCGCTCTCCGCGAAGAGTTACTTTCGCACCGATAGGCATTCCTTCACGAAGACGGAATCCAGCAATTGATTTCTTCGCACGAGTAACGACAGGTTTTTGACCTGCGATAAACGTTAATTCTTCAACAGCACTGTCGATTGCTTTCGCGTTTTGAACAGCATCACCAACACCCATGTTGATTACGATTTTTTCGATTTTAGGCACTTGCATGACTGAATCATAGTTGAACTTAGTCATTAAAGCAGGTGAAATTTCTTTATTGTACTTTTCTTTAAGGCGGTTCATGAGATAGACCTCCCTTCCTTTTAATACTATTTATCTAGAACTTGCCCAGATTTTTTTGCAACACGAACTTTTTTGCCATCTTCCACTTTGTATCCTACGCGAGTCACTTCACCTGTTTTAGGATCGAGCGGCATAACGTTTGATACATGAATTGGCGCCTCTTGATTAGAAATACCGCCTTGAGGGTTAGCTTGAGTTGGTTTAGAGTGTTTCTTCACCATGTTCACACCTTCAACTAAAACGCGGTCCTTTTTAGGGAAAGCAGCAAGGATTGTTCCTTGTTTGCCTTTATCTTTACCAGAGATAACCATAACTTTATCGCCTTTTTTTACATGCATCCTGATCGCACCTCCTTGATAAGGCATTTATTTCATTAGATAACTTCTGGAGCTAGAGAAACAATTTTCATAAAGTTGTTTTCACGCAATTCACGAGCAACTGGTCCGAAGATACGAGTTCCGCGTGGGCTCTTGTCGTCACGGATGATAACACATGCATTCTCATCGAAGCTGATGTATGAACCATCACTTCTGCGCGCTCCACTTTTCGTGCGAACGATAACAGCTTTTACGACTTCACCTTTTTTGACAACGCCTCCTGGTGTTGCTTGTTTAACCGTGCAAACAATTACATCACCAATGTTAGCTGTTTTACGTCCAGAACCACCAAGAACTTTAATAGTCAGTACTTCACGCGCGCCAGAGTTGTCAGCTACTTTTAAACGAGTCTCTTGTTGAATCATTATTTGTTACCTCCCTTCGGAAAAAGAATTCCGAACTTTATTAGATAATAACAGCTTCTTCGACAACTTCTACTAGACGGAAACGCTTAGTTGCAGACAATGGACGAGTTTCCATGATCTTTACGATGTCGCCAATTTTAGCTTGGTTATTTTCATCATGTGTCTTGAATTTTTTAGAGTATTTTACGCGTTTACCGTAAAGTGAATGTTTTTTGTAAGTTTCAACAACAACAGTGATGGTTTTATCCATTTTGTCAGAAACAACACGACCTTGGTAAACTTTGCGTTGGTTACGTTCGCTCATGCTCACGACCTCCCCTCAGTGATTATTTATTAGCAGCAATTTCTCTTTCACGAATCACAGTTTTCATGCGCGCGATAGCTTTGCGCACTTCACGAATGCGAGCAGTATTTTCAAGTTGTCCTGTCGCTAATTGAAAGCGAAGATTGAAAAGTTCTTCTTTAAGAGACTTTACTTTTTGTTCAATTTCAGCAGTGGTAAGGTCACGAATTTCATTAGCTTTCATTTGATTCACCACCAATTTCTTCACGTTTTACGAACTTCGTTTTAATTGGCAATTTGTGAGCTGCAAGACGAAGTGCTTCACGAGCAACCTCTTCTGACACACCAGAAATTTCAAATAAAACTTTGCCCGGTTTTACAACAGCTACCCAACCTTCTGGAGCCCCTTTACCGGATCCCATACGTACCTCAAGTGGTTTAGCAGTGTAAGGTTTAGAAGGGAAAATTTTAATCCAAACTTTACCGCCACGTTTCATGTAACGAGTCATCGCAATACGTGCTGCTTCGATCTGACGGTTAGTGATCCATGAAGCTTCAAGAGCTTGGATACCGAACTCACCGAAATGCACTTCAGTACCGCCTTTCGCACGACCACGCATTTTTCCGCGATGCTCTCTGCGATATTTAACGCGTTTTGGTAATAACATATTATTTTCCTCCTTCCTCAGTTTTCTTCTTAGTAGGAAGAACCTCTCCACGATAGATCCAGACTTTCACACCAAGCTTACCGTAAGTAGTATCAGCTTCAGATGTTGCATAGTCAATGTCCGCACGTAATGTGTGCAATGGAACAGTTCCTTCACTGTAGTATTCAGAACGAGCGATATCTGCACCGCCAAGACGACCAGAAACCATTGTTTTCACACCTTGTGCTCCAGCGCGCATAGTACGTTGGATTTGTTGTTTCTGTGCACGGCGGAAAGATACACGGTTTTCTAATTGACGAGCGATGTTGTCAGCAACTAGCTGTGCATCAAGATCTGCTCTTTTGATTTCAAGAATGTTAATGTGTACACGCTTGCCAGTAAGGCTGTTAAGGGCTTTACGAAGTGCTTCAACTTCAGAACCGCCTTTACCGATAACCATACCAGGCTTAGCTGTGTGGATCGTAATGTTAACGCGATTTGCTGCACGCTCAATTTCAACTTTAGAAACAGAAGCGTCAGAAAGGCGTTTGCTAATGTATTCACGAATTTTTAAATCTTCGTGCAGGAAGTCAGCGTAATCTTTACCAGCGTACCACTTAGATTCCCAATCACGAATGACTCCGATACGAAGACCGACTGGATTTACCTTTTGACCCACTACTTATCCCTCCTTCTTTTCTGATACAACGATTGTAATGTGGCTCGTACGTTTGTTGATTTGGCTCGCACGTCCCATAGCACGTGGGCGGAATCTTTTTAACGTAGGGCCTTCATCAACGAATGCTTGAGAAATAACCAGATTGTTAGCGTCCATTTCATAGTTATGCTCAGCATTTGCAATAGCGGATTTTAATACTTTCTCGATAATTGGAGAAGCAGCTCTTGGTGTAAGGTTCAAGATAGATACTGCCTCACCTACTTGCTTGCCTCGAATCAGGTCCATTACTAGACGTGCTTTACGAGGAGCAATACGGACTGTTCTTGCAACAGCTTTAGCTTGCATTTAAAAGCCTCCTCTCTTAGCGTCTTGTTTTTTTGTCATCACTAGCATGACCTTTGTACGTACGAGTTGGAGCGAATTCACCCAACTTGTGCCCTACCATATCTTCAGAGATGAATACAGGCACGTGTTTACGTCCGTCATAGACTGCGATTGTGTGACCAATAAACTGTGGGAAAATAGTAGAACGACGAGACCAAGTTTTTACCACTTGTTTCTTGTCTGATTCGTTTAATTTCTCGATTTTTGTCATCAAGTGTCCATCGACAAATGGTCCTTTTTTCAAGCTGCGAGCCATTTTGGAACCTCCCTTCGTGATTGCACTACGGTCCGAACTGAACCGTAGACAACCCCGTTATTTATTTTTACGACGACGTACGATAAATTTATCGGATTTGTTCTTTTTCTTACGAGTCTTGAATCCAAGAGTTGGTTTGCCCCATGGAGACATTGGTGATTTACGTCCGATTGGCGCACGTCCTTCACCACCACCGTGTGGGTGATCGTTAGGGTTCATTACAGAACCACGAACTGTAGGACGGATGCCTTTCCAGCGAGAACGTCCGGCTTTACCAACGTTGATAAGTTCGTGCTGTTCGTTACCTACTTGACCGATAGAAGCACGGCAAGCAGAAAGAATCATGCGAACTTCTCCAGAGTTAAGACGTACAAGAACGTATTTACCTTCTTTACCAAGAACCTGAGCAGATGTACCAGCTGAACGTACAAGCTGTCCGCCTTTACCAGGTTTCAATTCAATGTTATGCACAACTGTACCAACAGGGATGTTGATAAGTGGAAGTGCATTACCTACTTTAATGTCAGCTTCAGGACCTGACATGATTTCAGTACCCACTTGAATTCCTTTAGGAGCAAGGATATAACGTTTTTCTCCGTCTGCATAGTTGATTAGAGCGATGTTAGCTGAACGGTTTGGATCGTATTCAACTGTAGCAACGCGTCCAGGTATACCATCTTTATCGCGTTTGAAGTCGATAACACGGTATTGGCGTTTATGTCCACCACCTTGGTGACGTACAGTCAATTTACCTTGGTTATTACGTCCGCCTTTTTTGTGAAGGGGAGCAAGCAAGGATTTTTCCGGCTTGTCAGTCGTGATTTCAGCAAAATCTGAAGTTGTCATGCCACGACGTCCATTAGAGGTCGGTTTATACTTTTTAATCGCCATTTTGAATTTCCCTCCTTCTTTTTACAGATAATTAAGCTTCAAAAATTTCGATTTCTTTGCTGTCTGTAGTAAGTTTCACGATCGCTTTTCTGCGACGGCTAGTCATACCAGTGTAGCGTCCAACACGTTTTGATTTACCTTTGTAGTTCATGATGTTGACTTTGTCAACTTTCACTCCAAAGATGCTTTCAACCGCGTCTTTCACTTCTGTTTTGTTAGCTCTTACATCAACTTCAAAAGTATATTTCTTTTCAGCCATTAAATCAGCAGAACGTTCAGTAATGACGGGGCGCTTTAGAACATCACGAGGATCTTTCATTATGCAAGCACCTCCTCTACTTTTTCAACCGCTGCTTTTGTAATCAGAAGCTTCTCATGGTTGACAACGTCTAAAACGTTGATTCCGTTAGCTTCAACTACAGTAACTTCAGGAATGTTGCGAGCAGATAAAGCTACTGCTTCGTTAGCATCCGCAGTTACGATTAAAGCTTTTTTCTCAACAGATAAACCTTTAAGGATAGCTGCCATTTCTTTTGTTTTAGCCGTGTCAAGAGTAAGATCTTCAAGAACGATGATGTTGTTGTCGTTCACTTTAGAAGACAGTACTGATTTGATTGCCAAGCGGCGAACTTTTTTAGGTAATTTATAAGAATAGCTGCGTGGTGTTGGGCCGAATACGACACCACCTCCGCGCCATTGCGGTGAACGGATAGAACCTTGACGGGCACGTCCTGTACCTTTTTGACGCCATGGTTTACGACCTCCGCCGCGTACTTCAGAACGATTTTTTACTTTGTGAGATCCTTGACGTAAGGAAGCTCTTTGCATAAGAATAGCGTCGAATACAACACTCTCGTTTGGCTCGATACCAAATACAGAAGCGTTTAATTCGATGTCACCAGCAGTAGAACCGTTTTGGTTGTATAATGCTACTTTTGGCATGATCAATTTCCTCCTTTCCTAAGAGAGTTATTTAGATTTAACAGCACTTTTAACAGCGATTAAAGATTTTTTCGCACCAGGTACGTTACCTTTGATCAAAAGAAGATTGCGGTCTGCATCAACTTTTACGATTTCAAGGTTTTGAACAGTGATTTGCTCTCCGCCCATACGTCCAGGCAATAATTTACCTTTGAATACACGGTTAGGATCTACAGGTCCCATTGAACCAGGACGACGGTGGTAGCGTGAACCGTGAGACATAGGTCCGCGAGATTGTCCGTGGCGCTTAATTGCACCTTGGAAACCTTTACCTTTAGATACTCCTGTTACATCTACGATTTCTCCAGCAGAGAAAATTTCAACCTTGACTTCCTGACCAACTTCATACGCATCCATTTCCACTCCGCGTAATTCTTTAACGAAGCGCTTAGGAGCAGTTTCCGCTTTTGCAACGTGTCCTTTTTCAGGTTTGTTAGAAAGCTTTTCGCGCTTGTCGTCAAAACCAAGCTGGATTGCTTCATAACCGTCGTTTTCAGTTGATTTCTTTTGAAGAACAACGTTTGGAGCAGCCTCAATAACAGTTACCGGAATAAGATCACCATTTTCAGCGAACACTTGCGTCATACCAATTTTTCTTCCTAAGATTCCTTTGGTCATTCGTCACACCTCCTATTAAGATCATTCTATATTTTAGAATTAAAGTTTAATTTCGATATCGACACCAGATGGTAAGTCTAATCGCATTAGAGCATCAACAGTTTGTGGTGTTGGGTTCACAATGTCGATTAAACGTTTATGTGTACGCATTTCAAATTGCTCACGAGAATCTTTGTATTTGTGCACCGCACGAAGGATTGTGTAAACTGATTTTTCAGTTGGCAATGGGATCGGACCAGATACGCTGGCACCAGAACGTTTTGCCGTTTCAACAATCTTCTCTGCAGATTGATCAAGGATTCTATGATCATATGCTTTTAAACGAATACGAATTTTTTGTTTTGCCATTATTTTCCCTCCTTTTCGCCTACATCACGTTAGACAGTTCTCCGTGAGAAAAACCTGAACACCTCGCCATGGCAAAGCGGCCGGGTGTGTCAGCAACCTCTCACTTCATCGCAGTCAAAGACCAACATACACCATTATACAGAAAATAGACGTATGTTGCAAGTCTTATTTATAATATGCATGCTTTGCACACTTTTTTTATTATACAGGTGTTTTTCTTATTTATCAAGGCTCTATCATAAGTGGTACAGCGCATGACGACTTAGTGTACTCGCGAATAAAGATGGTTCTTCGATATGCGGAGTGTGAGCAGATTTCTCAAATTGTATCCAGCGCTTTTCAGGTGCCTCAAGCTTCAAATAATATTGTTTCGATATTTCAGCAGGCACAATTAAATCATGTCTCCCTGAAATGAAAAGACACGGTACTTTAATAGAAGGAACTGTTGTAAATGCATTAAATCCAGACAATTCATCATTTAAATATTTTTTGCTGAAGTGTAATCCATTAAGGAACTTGCCCATGTTTCTGATTCCATACTCATGACCAGAAAGCATTTGAAATATAATAGCAAGTAATTGACGATGATGGTATGTGAATCCTCCCCTGCTCACCTCGATACAGAACCGATAGATCAGGTGCTGGATACCCCTCTTCCAAGGCGGAGCACCGATGAAACGTATAAGATGGGATAAGATAATGTATCTTTTATCAGAAATTGCCTGAAGATGTTGATAAGCAGCTGATTCTTCACAGTGGATGTTAACAACCTGACTGATTCCATAATATGCATAAAACAAATCCGGACGCTGCTGCAGTACTTGAAGCGCCAAAAGTGAACCCCACGAATGAGCAGCAAGATATAATTTTGTTTTGGAGAAATAATCTAGGAGCCATTGAGTGACTTGAATTGTATCTTTAATGAGCTGACTGATAGTCATGCTGCAATGAGGAATCTTTTTTGAATAAGAAAGGCCGGAACCTCTTTGATCCCATTGTACTACTGTGAAATATCGTTCTAGTTCTTTTTGGTAACGTCTTATATACCCTATTTGCGGCATCCCCGGACCGCCATGTAAAAAAAGCAGTAATGGATTTTTTATATCAGACCCATTAATCATCAGCGTTTGTTTTGTATGCCCAATGCTCAGTTCTTTCATTATAGCAATGGATCTGTTTTTAGGAATCATATAAAATTAGCCCCTCGAATATGATAAATCCTATTATACAAGAAAAAGACAAGCATACAAAAAAACGAGACCCAAAGTGGGTCTCGTTTATTATCATACGATTACTCAGTGATTGTTGAAACAACGCCTGAACCAACAGTACGTCCGCCTTCACGAATAGAGAAACGAGTTCCTTCTTCGATAGCGATTGTAGAGATAAGTTCAACGATCATTTCAGTGTTATCTCCAGGCATAACCATTTCTACGCCTTCTGGAAGTTGGATGATACCAGTTACGTCAGTTGTACGGAAGTAGAACTGAGGACGGTAGTTAGAGAAGAATGGAGTATGACGTCCACCCTCTTCTTTAGAAAGAACATAAACTTCAGCTTTGAATTTGCTGTGTGGAGTGATTGTACCTGGTTTAGCAAGTACTTGACCACGTTGGATGTCTTCACGCGCTACACCGCGAAGAAGGGCACCGATGTTGTCACCAGCTTCAGCATAATCAAGAAGCTTACGGAACATTTCAACACCTGTAACAGTTGTTTTCTTGTTCTCTTCTTGAAGACCGATGATTTCAACTTCATCACCGACTTTAACTTGTCCGCGTTCTACACGGCCAGTAGCAACTGTACCACGACCAGTGATTGAGAATACGTCCTCAACTGGCATCATGAATGGTTTTTCAGTGTCACGCTCTGGAGTTGGGATGTACTCATCAACCGCATCCATAAGTTCGAAGATTTTCGCTTCGTAATCAGCGTCACCTTCAAGAGCTTTAAGAGCAGAACCTTTGATTACTGGTACATCATCACCAGGGAAGTCGTATTCGCTAAGAAGATCGCGAACTTCCATTTCAACTAGTTCAAGAAGCTCTTCGTCGTCTACCATGTCGCATTTGTTTAAGAATACAACAATGTAAGGTACACCAACGTTTTTAGAAAGAAGGATATGCTCACGAGTTTGTGGCATTGGGCCATCAGCAGCAGATACTACAAGGATAGCTCCGTCCATTTGCGCAGCACCAGTGATCATGTTTTTAACATAGTCAGCGTGTCCTGGGCAGTCAACGTGTGCATAGTGACGAGTATCAGTTTCGTATTCAACGTGCGCAGTAGAGATTGTGATACCGCGTTCGCGTTCTTCTGGTGCACCATCAATTTGATCGTACGCCATAGCTGTACCTTTACCAGATTTCTTATGAAGTACTGTTGTGATAGCAGCAGTTAAAGTTGTTTTACCATGGTCAACGTGTCCAATTGTACCAATATTGGCATGTGATTTGGAACGGTCGAATTTTTCTTTAGCCATTCTAAAATCCTCCTTAAGAGCTTTTAATTAGTAATGTATAGAGTGATAGGAAGTGAAAGAAAGCTTTCACTTCCTCATCTTACAATAGTAGTTATACTTGAGTTAAGCGGCAAAATCAATTATTCGCCTTTATTTTTTTTGATAATTTCTTCTGCGACGCTCTTCGGCACTTCTTCATAGTGATCCATGAACATAGTGAACGTACCGCGACCTTGCGTATTAGAACGAAGTGCAGTAGCGTAACCGAACATTTCAGCAAGAGGTACCATAGCGCGTACAACTTGAGCGTTACCGCGCGCTTCCATACCTTCTACACGTCCGCGTCGTGAAGTGATGTCACCCATGATATCTCCCATGTATTCTTCTGGAATAACCACTTCAACTTTCATAACTGGTTCAAGAAGAACTGGGTTACATTTGCTGACTGCATTTTTCAATGCCATAGAAGCAGCAACTTTAAATGCCATTTCGTTTGAGTCAACATCATGGTATGAGCCATCGAAAAGTTTTGCTTTAATGTCGATAAGCGGGAAGCCTGCTAGTACACCATTTTCAAGTGCATCTTCCAGACCTGCTTGAACAGCTGGGATGTATTCACGTGGAACTACCCCACCGACAATCGCATTTTCAAATTCAAAGCCAGCGCCTTCTTCGTTTGGTTCGAATTCGATCCAAACGTGTCCGAACTGACCGCGTCCACCAGACTGACGTACGAATTTACCCTCAACTTTTGCACCTTGACGGAAAGTCTCACGGTACGCAACCTGAGGAGCACCAACATTGGCTTCTACTTTAAATTCGCGCTTCATACGGTCAACAATGATATCAAGGTGAAGTTCACCCATACCAGAGATGATCGTTTGACCAGTTTCTGGGTTCGTTTGCGTACGGAATGTAGGATCTTCTTCAGCAAGTTTTGCTAAAGCGATACCCATTTTATCTTGGTCAGCTTTTGATTTAGGCTCAATAGCGACGTCGATAACTGGTTCTGGGAATTCCATTGATTCTAGGATAACAAGATCCTTTTCATCACATAGAGTATCTCCAGTTGTTGTATCTTTTAGACCTACAGCAGCTGCGATATCTCCTGAGTATACAGTAGCGATTTCTTCGCGGCTGTTAGCGTGCATTTGAAGGATACGTCCAACGCGCTCACGTTTGCCTTTAGTAGAGTTTTTCACGTATGAACCTGAATCAAGTGTTCCAGAATACACACGGAAGAACGTCAGCTTACCAACGTAAGGGTCAGTCATAACTTTAAATGCTAATGCAGAGAATGGCTCGTCATCAGAAGAATGACGCACAAGCTCTTCATTTGTATCAGGGTGTATACCTTTGATTGCAGCAACATCAGTTGGTGCAGGAAGGTATTCAAGCACAGCATCAAGTACAAGCTGAACACCTTTGTTTTTGAAGGCAGAACCAACAAGAACAGGATAGAATTCAACATTCAATGTACCTTTACGGATACCTGCTTTTAATTCATCAATAGTGATTTCTTCACCCTCAAGGTATTTATCCATAAGCTCTTCATCAAGCTCACAAACAGCTTCAATAAGGCTGTTGCGAAGCTCTTCAGCTTGCTCTTTGTACTCTTCAGGGATTTCTTTCGCTTCAGAACGAGTACCAAGGTCATCTTCATAGAAATACGCAACGTTTTCTACAAGATCAATGATACCTTCGAAGTTATCTTCTGCACCGATCGGCAATTGAATTGCATGAGCGTTTGCTTGAAGACGGTCTCTTAAAGTTCCTACAGAGTAAAGGAAGTCCGCACCGATTTTATCCATTTTGTTAACAAAAACGACACGCGGTACTCCATAAGTTGTCGCCTGACGCCAAACAGTTTCTGTTTGAGGCTCAACGCCTGATTGTGCGTCAAGTACAGCAACAGCACCATCAAGTACACGAAGAGAACGTTCAACTTCAACTGTGAAGTCTACGTGTCCTGGAGTATCGATGATGTTTACGCGGTATCCTTTCCACTGTGCAGTTGTCGCAGCGGAAGTGATTGTGATACCACGTTCTTGTTCCTGCTCCATCCAGTCCATTTGTGAAGCTCCTTCATGAGTTTCACCAATTTTGTGGATACGACCAGTGTAGTACAAGATACGCTCTGTAGTAGTCGTTTTACCAGCATCGATGTGAGCCATGATCCCGATATTACGAGTTTTGTCTAAGGAGAACTCTCTTGCCATTGGGTAATTTCTCCTTCCTTATTCGGAAATTGTGTTTTTTAGTATATGAAACCTACCAACGATAGTGAGCAAATGCTTTGTTTGCTTCAGCCATCTTATGAGTATCTTCACGTTTCTTAACAGCAGCACCAGTGTTGTTAGCTGCGTCAAGGATTTCGTTAGCCAAACGCTCTTCCATCGTTTTTTCTCCGCGAAGACGAGCGTAGTTAACTAACCAACGAAGCCCAAGAGTCGTACGACGTTCAGGACGAACTTCTACAGGAACTTGGTAGTTCGCACCACCTACACGGCGTGCTTTTACTTCAAGTACAGGCATGATGTTTTTCAATGCTTGTTCGAAAACCTCCATTGCATCATTGCCAGTACGTTCTTTAATGATATCGAATGACTTGTATAGGATTGTTTGAGACTTACCTTTTTTACCATCGATCATCATTTTGTTGATTAGACGAGATACAAGCTTAGAGTTGTAAAGCGGATCAGGTAAAACATCTCTTTTTGCTACAGGACCTTTACGTGGCATCTGAATATCCTCCCTTCATCAATTATGAGTATTTTCGTTCATTATTTTGCTTTAGGTTTTTTCGTTCCGTATTTAGAACGGCCTTGCGCACGGTTTTCAACTCCAGCAGTGTCAAGCGCACCACGAACGATGTGGTAACGTACCCCTGGTAAATCCTTTACACGTCCGCCGCGGATAAGTACAACACTGTGCTCTTGCAGGTTGTGACCGATACCAGGAATGTAAGCAGTAACCTCAATTCCGTTAGTTAAACGAACACGAGCATATTTACGAAGTGCTGAGTTCGGTTTTTTCGGTGTCATTGTACCAACACGAGTACATACCCCGCGTTTTTGTGGAGAAGATACATTAGTGTGCTCTTTTTTAAAGCTGTTGTATCCTTTGTTAAGTGCAGGAGACTTTGAGTTTTCTACTTTACTCACGCGTCCTTTGCGAATTAGCTGATTAATTGTAGGCATATCTTTTTCCTCCCTTCATTACGTTTTATAACCCACATACCCAGGTGGTTCATCAAAAGGCAAAAAACAATGTCTTTGCAGAAGAAAGCTTCTTACGCAAAAACAAAAGTACGTTATAAAATAATGGCAACAGCGGCTGCTCCTACCTCAATTCCACAGGCTTTGCCGAGCTTTTTCATGGATTCTACCATTGAAACGGAGATACCTTGATCTTCCGCAAGTGAAACAACACTTGACGTGAGCGTCGGATCTGCGTCTTTTGCAACGACTACTTCCTTTACTGAACCTCGTTTGAGAGCTTTCACTGTTTGCTTCGTACCAATAATAATTGATTTGGCCTGTGATACTTTATCATAAGACATAAACATATCCTCCAAAGTAACAGGTTTATTTCGAGCACCTTGGTTATATTATCATTCTAGGAGACGAATGTCAACAAGGTATGACATTTTTAGTTTTAATCTTCTCATAGAATGATTTTTTATGAAAATATCTGCTGAAAGACTGATTTTCCAGTCTTTCAGCAGCATTTCATCAGTTATTCAACCGGTACCATGTCTTCATTCGGCTGAACTTTTGAAATTGGTTTTGCTTGACGGTATTTCATCATACCTGTACCAGCCGGAACAAGCTTACCGATGATAACATTCTCTTTCAAGCCGAGAAGCTCATCACGCTTACCTTTGATCGCTGCGTCTGTAAGGACACGTGTTGTTTCCTGGAAGGATGCAGCAGATAAGAATGAATCAGTTTCAAGAGATGCTTTTGTAATACCAAGTATGACAGGACGGCCTGTAGCAGGACGATTCCCTTCTACTAATACCTTTTTGTTCGCTTCAGTAAATTGGTGAATATCCAGCAATGTACCTGGAAGCACATCAGTGTCACCGGCATCAATAACGCGGACTTTACGAAGCATCTGGCGGACCATTACTTCTACGTGCTTATCACCGATTTCAACACCCTGCATACGGTAAACCTTTTGAACCTCATGGAGAAGATACTCTTGAACAGTCGTCAGGTCAGTTACTTTGAGAAGTTCTTTCGGATCGATTGAACCTTCTGTCAGTACTTGGCCTCGAGTAATTTTATCTCCTTCCGCTACTTTCAGGCGGGAGTTATAAGGTGCCGTATAAGAACGTGTTTCCACTGCGCCTTGGACCACAATTTCCTGTTGCTTATCACGAACTTCATTGATCTCAACGACTGTACCGTCGATTTCTGTAATTGTTGCCTGACCTTTCGGATTACGCGCTTCGAAAAGCTCTTGGATACGCGGAAGACCTTGAGTAATATCGTCTCCGGCAACCCCACCTGTATGGAATGTACGCATTGTTAACTGTGTACCAGGCTCACCGATTGATTGGGCAGCAATGATTCCGACAGCTTCACCGACTTCAACATCGGAGCCAGTTGCAAGATTTCGGCCATAGCATCGTTTACATACACCATGAGGCGTATTACATGTGAAGGCAGAACGAATCCATACTTCTTCAATGCCGGCTTCTACAATCTCCAATGCTTTGTCTTCATCGATCAGTTCGTTTTCATTTATAAGCACTTCACCTGTTTCAGGGTGCTTCACTTGTTTCCGTGCAAAACGGCCGATTAAGCGTTCTTCTAAGCGCTCAATTGTTTCAGTACCTTCTTTAAGAGGCTGAGCAAGGATGCCTCGGTCAGTTCCGCAATCAGTTTCACGGATGATAACATCCTGTGCAACGTCAACGAGACGGCGTGTAAGGTAACCTGAGTCAGCAGTTTTAAGGGCAGTATCGGCAAGACCTTTACGCGCACCGTGAGTGGAGATAAAGTACTCCAATACTGTCAGACCTTCACGGAAACTTGATTTGATTGGCAATTCAATGATACGTCCAGCCGGGTTGGCCATCAGACCGCGCATTCCGGCAAGCTGTGTAAAGTTAGATGCGTTACCACGGGCACCAGAATCACTCATCATGTAGATTGGGTTGATTTCATCGAGTGATTGCATCAGTTTGCCTTGGATAACATCTTTCGCTGAACTCCAGATAGAGATAACTCTCTCATAGCGCTCTTCTTCAGTGATGAGACCACGTCGGAACTGCTTCATAACGTTATCAACTTTGCTTTGCGCTTCCTCAAGGATTTTTTGTTTATCATCGAGTACGACGATATCAGAAACCCCAACTGTAATACCAGCTTTTGTTGAATATCTGAAACCTAGGTTTTTCATGCGGTCAAGCATTTTAGACGTTTCCGTGATATGGAATCGTTTAAAGATTTCCGCGATGATTTTACCCAGAATACCTTTTTTAAACGGTGCATTGATTGGCTGTTGTTCAATGACAGCTTTCACATCCGCACCCTTTTCTAAGAAGAAACGGTCAGGTGTTTTTTCCTCAATGTTGCTCTTCGTCGGTTCATTCATGTAAGGGAATGATTCCGGAAGAATTTCATTGAAGACAAGCTTACCGACAGTTGTAATTAACAATTTTGAGCGCTGTTCTTCAGTGAATGTCACATTTTTAAGGGAGTTAGCTGCAACAGCTACTCTCGTATGAAGGTGAACATATCCGTTTTGATAAGCGAGTATCGCTTCGTCTGTATTCTTGAAGACCATGCCTTCACCGACAGCACCGGCACGCTCAAGTGTCAGATAATAGTTACCTAATACCATATCCTGAGACGGAGTTACAACCGGTTTACCATCTTTAGGGTTCAAGATGTTTTGAGCAGCAAGCATCAAGATGCGTGCTTCAGCTTGAGCTTCCGCAGATAAAGGTACGTGAACCGCCATTTGGTCACCGTCAAAGTCAGCGTTGTAAGCTGTACATACGAGCGGGTGAAGACGGATTGCGCGTCCTTCAACAAGCGTTGGTTCAAACGCTTGGATACCTAATCTGTGAAGTGTAGGGGCACGGTTCAGAAGGACCGGATGCTCCTTGATAACTGATTCTAATACATCCCAAACTTCAGGCTGTACGCGCTCAATTTTACGTTTTGCACTCTTAATGTTGTGAGCAAGACCTTTTTCAACAAGTTCTTTCATAACGAAAGGTTTGAAAAGTTCAAGCGCCATTTCCTTCGGTAATCCGCATTGGTACATTTTCAAATGAGGACCAACAACGATTACAGAACGACCGGAGTAATCGACACGTTTACCAAGAAGGTTTTGACGGAAACGTCCTTGCTTCCCTTTCAACATGTGAGAAAGAGATTTTAACGGTCTGTTACCAGGACCTGTTACTGGACGTCCGCGGCGGCCGTTGTCAATTAAGGCATCGACAGCCTCTTGAAGCATACGCTTTTCATTCTGAACAATGATGCTAGGCGCACCAAGATCTAAAAGGCGTTTCAAACGATTGTTGCGGTTGATGACACGACGATATAGGTCGTTCAAATCAGAAGTCGCAAAACGTCCGCCGTCTAGCTGAACCATTGGTCTAAGCTCAGGCGGTATAACAGGAAGCACATCAAGAATCATCCAAGAAGGCGTGTTTCCTGAGTTACGGAAGGCTTCTAAAACTTCAAGGCGTTTGATCGCACGAGTACGACGCTGTCCTTGTGATGTTTTCAGCTCTTCTTTTAACATATCAACTTCTTTTACAAGATCGATATCTTGAAGAAGTTTATGAATCGCTTCTGCACCCATAGATGCTTGGAATTTGTTACCGTATTTATCGAGATATGCACGGTACTCTTTCTCAGACAGAAGCTGTTTCTTTTCAAGCGGTGTGTTTGCCGGATCAGTTACAACGTAAGAAGCAAAGTAAATGACTTCTTCTAAAGCACGAGGTGACATATCCAGCACAAGACCCATACGGCTTGGAATACCTTTAAAATACCAAATGTGGGAAACTGGGGCAGCCAGTTCAATGTGCCCCATTCTCTCACGACGGACTTTAGCCCGTGTTACTTCGACTCCACAGCGGTCACAAACTACGCCTTTATAACGAACTCGCTTGTACTTCCCGCAATGACATTCCCAGTCTTTCGTCGGTCCGAAAATGCGTTCGCAGAAAAGACCGTCCTTTTCAGGTTTTAACGTACGATAGTTTATCGTTTCAGGCTTTTTCACTTCACCAAAAGACCATGAACGGATTTTATCCGGTGAAGCAAGACCGATGTTCATATACTCAAAATTGTTCACATCTAGCAAGGGGCCTACCTCCCTTTTTATCTTCGGATTAACCGATGTCACTTGCCTTTATAACTAGAGACTATTCTTTTGTTACTACATCTCGTTCAACGTCTGCCGATGCTGTTTCTGCCGGCTCTTCATCACCTGATAATGCCAGACCGTCAGCTTGTTTTGCATCTTCTTCGTCTTCTAAATCTCTCATTTCTATTTCTTCTTCATCACCAGAAAGGATTTTCACGTCCATACCTAAGCTTTGAAGTTCTTTGATTAATACTTTAAATGATTCCGGAACACCTGGTTCAGGAACATTGTCGCCTTTAACGATCGCTTCGTATGTTTTCACACGTCCAACCACGTCATCAGACTTCACAGTCAGAATTTCTTGAAGAGTGTAAGCCGCACCGTAAGCCTCAAGTGCCCATACCTCCATCTCACCGAAACGCTGTCCGCCAAATTGTGCTTTACCGCCAAGAGGCTGCTGCGTAACAAGTGAGTAAGGACCTGTAGAGCGTGCATGAAGTTTATCGTCAACCATGTGAGCAAGTTTAATCATATACATGATACCGACGGATACACGGTTATCAAACGGCTCTCCGCTGCGCCCGTCGTAAAGAACTGTTTTAGCGTCACGAGCCATTCCGGCTTCTTCAAGCGTTTCCCAAACATCCTCTTCTCGCGCTCCATCAAATACAGGAGATGCAATGTGAATGCCTAAGTAACGAGCGGCCATACCCATGTGAAGCTCCAATACCTGCCCGATGTTCATACGTGATGGTACGCCCAGCGGGTTAAGCATGATGTCAATTGGTGTGCCGTCAGGAAGGTAAGGCATATCCTCTTCAGGAAGAATCTTAGAGATAACACCTTTGTTACCGTGACGACCGGCCATTTTATCTCCTTCAGAAATCTTACGTTTCTGAACGATATATACGCGTACTAACTGGTTTACACCTGGAGGAAGTTCGTCTCCGTCTTCACGGTTGAAGACTTTAACGTCGTGGATAATTCCGCCGCCGCCGTGAGGCACACGAAGAGAAGTATCACGAACCTCGCGGGCTTTTTCACCAAAAATGGCGTGAAGCAGACGTTCTTCAGCAGTCAGTTCAGTTACACCTTTAGGCGTGACTTTACCAACAAGAAGATCTCCGTCTTTTACTTCTGCCCCGATACGGATGATTCCACGATCATCAAGATTGCGAAGCGCATCTTCACCGACGTTTGGTATATCGCGAGTGATTTCTTCAGGCCCAAGTTTCGTATCACGTGCTTCTGATTCATATTCTTCGATGTGGATAGATGTATAAACATCATCCTTTACAAGACGTTCACTCATGATGATGGCATCTTCATAGTTGTAACCATCCCATGTCATGAAGCCGACCATTACGTTACGGCCAAGCGCAAGTTCACCAAGCTCCATAGAAGGTCCGTCAGCAAGGATTTCTCCTTTTACCACTTCATCGCCGACACTTACGATCGGACGCTGATTGTAGCACGTACCTTGGTTGGAACGGACAAATTTCAGCATGCTGTATTTATCCAAGTTTCCTTTTACTTTTTGACCGTCTACTTCTTCATAACGGCGCACCCAAACGTTTTTCGCCTCTACGCGTTCAACGATACCAGGGTGTTTACAAATCACAGCGGCACCAGAGTCTTTACCTGATACGTATTCCATACCAGTTCCAACGAATGGCGCTTCCGGCTGCATCAAAGGCACAGCCTGACGCTGCATGTTCGCTCCCATTAGGGCACGGTTAGAGTCATCGTTTTCCAAGAACGGGATACATGCTGTCGCAGCAGATACAACCTGCTTAGGCGATACATCCATGTAGTCTACGCGGCTTCTGGATACAGCGGTGTTCTCCCCGCGGAAACGGGCAATGATGCTGTCATCGATAAAGGCGCCTTCGTCATCAAGACGAGCGTTCGCTTGTGCGACAACATAGTTATCCTCTTCATCAGCAGTTAAGTAATCGATTCTGCCCGTTACCTTCCCTGTTTCAGGGTCAACGCGTCGATATGGCGTTTCGATAAAGCCAAAACGGTTTACTTTTGCATATGATGAAAGCGAGTTGATCAAACCGATGTTCGGACCCTCAGGCGTCTCAATCGGACACATACGGCCATAGTGAGAGTAGTGAACGTCACGCACTTCCATTCCGGCACGCTCACGTGTCAAACCACCCGGCCCTAATGCTGACAGACGGCGCTTATGTGTTAATTCAGCAAGCGGGTTCGTCTGGTCCATAAATTGTGAAAGCTGAGAGCTTCCAAAGAACTCTTTAATCGACGCAATAACAGGACGAATATTGATCAGCTGCTGAGGTGTAATTGTATTCGTATCTTGAATTGACATTCTCTCACGAACCACACGCTCCATACGGCTTAAACCGATACGGAATTGGTTCTGGAGAAGCTCACCTACAGAACGCAAACGACGGTTTCCAAGATGATCGATATCATCTGTGTCGCCTACTCCGTGCAACAAGTTGAAGAAGTAGCTGATAGAAGAAATAATGTCAGCAGGCGTGATGTTTTTAATCTCTTCTTCGGTGTAAGCATTACCGATTACATTAATAACCTGTTCTCCTTCTTGATCAGTTGGAGCAAAGATTTTAATCGATTGAAGAGTCACTTCATCTTCAACAACGCCGCCATTAGGATACAGCTTTCTGAAACCAATGCCGTTTTCTAAGTATGGCAGTACTTTATCAAGTGTTCTTCTATCAAGAATCTGACCTTTTTCAGCCAGGATTTCTCCTGTTTCAGGGTCAACAAGCGTTTCAGCAAGTCTCTGGTTAAAGAGGCGATTCTTAATATGAAGTTTTTTATTAATTTTATAGCGTCCTACATTGGCAAGATCATATCGTTTCGGATCAAAGAAACGAGAATCAAGCAAGCTTTTCGCATTTTCAACTGTAGGCGGCTCTCCAGGACGGAGACGCTCGTAAATTTCAAGCAGCGCTTTGTCACTGTTTTCTGTATTATCTTTATCAAGCGTATTTCGCAGGTATTCGTTCTCTCCTACGAGATCAAGAATCTCTTGATCGGAACCGAAGCCAAGAGCACGCAAAAGAACCGTAACCGGCAACTTACGTGTGCGATCAATGCGGACATAAACTACATCTTTCGCATCAGTTTCGTATTCTAACCATGCGCCACGGTTTGGAATGACAGTAGCGGTAAAACCTTTTTTACCGTTTTTGTCTACTTTACCACTGAAATATACACTTGGAGACCGAACAAGCTGGGAAACGATAACACGTTCCGCACCATTAATGATAAAAGTACCTGTATCTGTCATAATAGGGAAATCTCCCATGAAGACATCTTGGTCTTTTACCTCTCCAGTTTCTTTGTTAATTAAACGAACCTTCACTCTTAGCGGAGCTGAATAAGTCACATCGCGTTCTTTTGATTCCTCTACAGGATATTTAGGATCACCTAAACTATAATCAATGAACTCAAGAGAGAGGTTACCAGTGAAATCCTCAATTGGTGATATGTCTTGAAACATCTCTCTAAGACCCTCATCAAGAAACCACTGATAAGAAGAGGTTTGAATTTCAATGAGATTTGGTAATTCTAACACTTCGCTAATGCGAGCATAGCTTCTGCGCTGGCGGTGTCGTCCATACTGAACTAGTTGACCTGTCAACTGATTCACCCCTCAAATCATGCGTATTATATGTGTAATAAGCATTTCTTTCTAAGAAAAAATGCTTTTACAAGACAAAAGAAAAAAGGGTTTCTAATTAAGAAAACCACATCCAAAAACAAATACCGATTTTATTAGCATTTCCATACTTGTATAATTTATACATAGATATTGACAATTCATCATATCAAGTAAAATATATACATTGGCATTTTACAATATTAACATATCTGCAATACCGAGTCAAACTTTTTTTGCTTTTATGATATAATAGCCTTTCTTTTTTTGAACGACAGAAACTTCATCGAACAGTTCCTCTAGCTTTTCAATGGCAGAAGGCGCACCTTGTTTTTTCTGTATGACGATCCACAACTCACCTGAAGCTTTTAAGTGTTCAGCGCTTTTCTCAAAGATAGCATGGACAACTTTTTTTCCGGCTCGGATTGGGGGATTTGTAAGAATAGAAGCAAATGTTTGAGCAGAATCAACGTTTGAAAACAAATCACTCTGATAAATCTTAACATTTGTTATCCCGTTTTGTTCCGCATTTTCATTTGATAGCTCTACAGCTCTCTCATTGACGTCAATCATGTGGATAATCCGGTCTTTAAAGTCGCTGGCCAACGATAAACCAATCGGGCCATAGCCGCAGCCTATATCTAGGATACCACCCTCAACTTCAGGCTCTTCAAAAGAATCAATCAGCAGACGGGAGCCAAAATCAACTTCCTTTTTAGAAAAAACTCCGCTGTCGCTAGTAAATATGAAATCTTTATTACGAAGCCTAAAAGACCAGGTTTGCTTATTGCTTTTTACTGAAGGTTTTTCTGAATAATAGTGCTCACTCATTATTAGAACCTCCTTTTGTCGTGTCTTAAAGAATGGCAAAGAAAAAGCTCGCCTCATAAAAGCGAGCTCCCCCTACAGGTAAGTGAAGATTACTTAACTTCTACAGAAGCGCCAACTTCTTCAAGTTTAGCTTTAAGCTCTTCAGCTTCTTCTTTAGCAATACCTTCTTTAAGTGGTTTTGGAGTGTTGTCAACAAGTTCTTTAGCTTCTTTCAAGCCAAGACCAGTGATTTCACGTACAACTTTGATTACTTTGATTTTTTGAGAACCTGCACCAGCAAGGATAAGGTCGAATTCGCTTTGCTCTTCAGCAGCTCCGCCACCAGCAGCTCCGCCAGCTACAGCTACAGGAGCAGCAGCAGTTACGCCGAATTCTTCTTCGATTGCTTTTACTAGGTCGTTCAATTCAAGTACAGTTGCTTCTTTAACGGAAGCAATGATTTCTTCGATATTTAAAGCCATTTGTAATTCCTCCATTTTGTTTTAATTTATGAAAAACTGATTAGATTAAGCGCCTTGTTCTTCCTTTTGTTCTGCCACAGCTTTTGTAGCAAGAGCAAGATTGCGAACTGGAGCTTGAAGTACGCTAAGCAACATAGAAAGTAAGCCTTCGCGTGATGGAAGTTCAGCAAGAGCTTTCACTTCTTCAACAGTAGAAACTTTACCTTCGATAACGCCAGCTTTGATTTCAAGAGCTTCGTGATTTTTAGCGAACTCATTAAGAACTTTAGCCGGAGCGACAACATCTTCAGTGCTGAATGCGATCGCGTTCGGTCCAGTTAAGAAATCATTCAAACCATTAAGCTCAGCTTGTTCAATCGCACGGCGAGTCATCGTATTTTTGTAAACTTTGAACTCAACGTTAGCTTCGCGAAGCTGTTTACGAAGTTCTGTTACTTCAGAAACGGTAAGTCCGCGATAGTCAACGATGATCGTTGATTTACTTTCTTTCAGTTTAGAAGCAATTTCTTCAACAACAACTTTTTTTGTTTCAATTGCGCTGCTCATGGTTACACCTCCTATAGATTCTTGTGTAACACTTATACCGTTAGGTGATCACGACTGAGACGACGGATTCCATATAAAAAGCCTCCATGAGACATGGAGGCTGTATATACAAGCATACGTAACGTAATAGCTGTGATAATATACACCTCGGTAGGATCATTAAGCTGTTAGGCCCCTACTGTCTACGGTATAAATGATATTCTATTTTACAACATTTTGAATCATATCATAATGTTGATGTCGAGTCAATATTATTTTACGTTGAAAGTTGAAGAGTCTACTTTGACACCAGGTCCCATAGTAGAAGTTACAGCAACGTTTTTCACGTAAACGCCTTTTGCTGCAGCAGGTTTAGCTTTCAGGATTGTGTCGTACATTGTTGTGAAGTTCTCAACAAGTTTTTCATCCTCGAAAGAAACTTTTCCGATAGGAACATGAATGTTTCCAGCTTTATCAACACGGTATTCAACTTTACCAGCTTTAATTTCGCCGATTGCTTTTTCAACTTCGAATGTAACTGTACCAGTTTTAGGGTTTGGCATTAAACCTTTTGGTCCAAGTACACGACCGATTTTACCAACCTCACCCATCATGTCAGGTGTAGCTACGATTACATCGAAATCGAACCAGCCTTGTTGAATTTTGTTAATGTAGTCAGTATCGCCAACGAAATCTGCACCAGCAGCTTCAGCTTCTTTCGCTTTTTCGCCTTTTGCGAAAACGAGAACGCGCTGAGTTTTACCAGTTCCGTTTGGAAGCACAACTGCTCCACGGATTTGCTGATCGTTTTTACGAGGGTCAACCCCTAAACGGAAAGCCACTTCAACTGTAGCGTCGAATTTAGCTGTGTTTGTTTTTTTAACGAGAGCTACTGCTTCAGAAACGTCGTAAGCTTTAGAACGTTCTACAAGCTTAGCAGCTTCAACGTACTTTTTACCTTTTTTAGCCATTTTAAAATTTCCTCCTTATGTGGTTATAGCGGAATAACCTCCCACGAATAAGGGTTGCGAACTTGTTAAAACTCGCAACCCGACAAGAAACAAATTAATCCTCGATTACAATACCCATACTGCGTGCAGTACCTTCAACCATGCGCATTGCCGCTTCAACGTCTGCTGCGTTTAAGTCAGGCATTTTTGTTTCAGCGATTTCGCGTACTTTATCGCGCTTAACGGTTGCCACTTTATTACGGTTTGGTTCACCAGAACCAGACTCAATTCCAGCTGCTTTTTTAAGCAATACTGCAGCAGGCGGAGTTTTTGTAATAAATGTAAATGAACGGTCTTCGTAAACCGAAATTTCAACAGGAATGATTAAACCAGCTTGGTCAGCTGTACGAGCGTTAAACTCCTTACAGAATCCCATGATGTTAACACCGGCTTGACCAAGTGCAGGTCCAACTGGTGGTGCTGGGTTAGCTTTTCCAGCAGGAATTTGCAATTTTACAACTTTTACTACTTTTTTAGCCACGAGACACACCTCCTTAAGTCCGTGATGTGGTAATAGGGTAAACCCTCCCACTCAAGGTTTCATTCTTTATATGAATGATGAAATATCAAGCTAGTTGCCTTGGATAAGTCCAAGACGTACCTTTGCTATATTATCATTTATATATAGCGATTTCAAGTTTTTTCACATTACAATTTATCGATTTGGGTAAATTCCAGCTCAACCGGTGTTTCACGGCCGAACATATTAACGAAAACTTTGACCTTGCTTTTGTCATAATCAATCTCTTCAATTGATCCAGTAAAGTTGGCAAAAGGCCCGTCTATTACTTTCACTGTCTCTTTCAACTCAAAGTCGATATCCGTTTTGCGTTCATCCATGCCCATTCTCTTTAGAATGGTTTCCGCTTCGCCCGGAAGCAGCGCTGTCGGTTTTGAACCAGAACCGGCAGATCCTACGAATCCAGTGACGCCCGGCGTGTTGCGGACAACATACCAAGAGTCATCGGTCATGACGATTTCAACAAGCACATAACCTGGGAATACTTTCTTTTTCACGACTTTCTTCTTGCCATTTTTAATATCCGTTTCTTCTTCTTCAGGTACGACCACACGGAAAATTTTATCCTGCATACCCATTGATTCAACACGTTTTTCCAAGTTGGCTTTTACTTTATTCTCATAACCAGAGTACGTGTGAACAACATACCAATTCTTTTCCATTCTCTTCAGGACTCTCCAGTCCTTCCCTCCCCGCAATTGGTTTTTTGTGAATTACCATAATACTTCAAAAAATAGGCAGAAAACCTATGCTAACTTTCGTTTTAAGCCACAATAAAAAACCCGCTGAACGGGTTTTGGCAAGTGATATTATGATCTATTATAGCACGTATTGCTGATCATTATTCAACTATTAAACGAATTAATTGAGAAATTCCTGTGTCAAGGAGGGCAAAAAAGATAATAAAAAAGATAACTGTTGAAATCACCGTAATGGTATAACGCGTTAACTCTTTTCCTTTAGGCCAGCTTACCTTTTTCATTTCTTTCCCAACGTCTTTAAAGAATTTCATAATACGCATGTAAAAGACCTCCACAATTTAAAAGCGCAAAAACTATTTTGTTTCAAGATGGGCTGTATGTGAATTGCAAGTACTGCAGTATTTCTTTACTTCTAATCGCTCAGCCGCTGATGCAGAGCTCTTCATTGTCGTATAATTACGGTTTCCGCATGTCTTGCATGCTAACGTAATCTTTTTTCTCATGTCATTACACCTTTTTCTAAATAGACATTAGTTCTTATCCCTAGTAACATATCATAGACAGAAAAATACTGTCAATATCACTTTAAATTGCTACTACAAACTGATTTCACGAATTTCCAGGTACTTCTCCAGCTTGCGCTTCACACGCTGAAGAGCATTGTCGATCGATTTCACATGCCGGTTCAGTTCATCGGAAATCTCTTGGTAGCTTCTTCCGTCGAGATATAAAACGAGTACTTTTCTCTCTAAATCACTTAATAATTCTCCCATTTTCATTTCAATATCATCAAATTCTTCCTGGTTGATAATCATTTCTTCAGGATTTAAAGTTTTCGCTCCTGAAATGACATCAAGCAGTGTTCGGTCTGACTCTTCATCAAAAATCGGTTTATCTAATGAGACGTAGGAATTCAAAGGAATGTGTTTCTGGCGAGTAGCTGTCTTTATTGCGGTAATGATTTGGCGGGTAATACATAATTCTGCGAAAGCTTTGAATGAGGTAAGCTTGTCCTCCTTGAAGTCGCGAATAGACTTATAGAGGCCTATCATACCTTCCTGAACAATATCCTCCCTGTCCGCTCCTATTAAAAAGTAGGATCTTGCTTTTGCGCGAACAAAGTTTCGGTACTTTGTAATCAAGAAATCTAACGCATCACTGTCCCCAACATGAACCTTTTCAATGACCTGCTCGTCCTCCAACTGGCAAAACTGCTCTTTGTTGAATTTTCCCTTGTTGTTCTGTAGATTCACTCCGATCCCCCCGGCGCACGTAGATAGAAATATTATACAATATTGGGCAAAAAAGCGTCAACTTAATCTAAGTCTCCTCGTCTCCACTTTTCAAATGTTTTTAATACCTCTTCCGATAAAGCAATTTTACCCGCCGGCTTTTCGGAAGTGATTTTTCTTACCCGTCTCTCTATTCGTCTTTCAATCGCTTCTACCTCTCGCAAAAGCTCCCGGGCCGACTTCCTCAAGGCCCCCTGTCCGAAAATCGCCCACTGCTCAGTATAGTCAGAGGTCGCAACATGGATTTGAGTCGCAATATTATCCAAAGCCTGGGCAAGCTTTTCTATCCGCTCGTCAGCCGTTTCATTTTCTTTTGTAAAAATCACTTCAACCCTGTGGTTGGTCTGCTTTGTCTCAATCCCTTTTACAAGATGCGCGTCAAAAACTACGATCACCCTGTGTCCTGTATACGATTGAAATTCCGCCATTTTCTGAATCAGTACGTCTCTCGCTTCTTCAAAACTGTTCGCTTTTAAATCCTTCAGCTGCGGCCAGGCTCCAATCATGTTGTATCCGTCTACTAACAGGATATCCATGGGTTTTTATTCTCCCAGAGGGTTTCGTTTCCGGTAGACTTCATACATCAAAAGGCCAGCCGCGACAGATGCATTCAGTGAAGTTACCTTCCCAGCCATCGGGAGTTTAATGAGAAAATCACATTTTTCTTTAACGAGGCGGCCCATCCCTTTTCCTTCACTTCCAATGACTAAAGCCAAAGGCATATTGCCGTCCATATTGCGGTAATCCTCACGTGCGGATGCGTCCGTTCCGACAACCCAGATCCCCCGCTCTTTCATTTCTTCTAACGTTCGCGCCAGGTTGGTGACTCTTACGACGGGAATGTGTTCAATAGCCCCTGTTGAAGCTTTTGCCACTGTTGTTGTCAGTCCTACGGCTCTGCGCTTTGGAATCACGATGCCATGGGCGCCGACCGCATCAGCCGTTCTCATAATGGAACCGAGATTATGAGGGTCTTCAAGCTCGTCCAAAATGAGGATGAAAGGCTGTTCATTTCTTTCTTCAGCTGCTTTATATAAATCGTCCAGTTCCGCATATTCATACGCGGCAACCTGCGCCACTACGCCTTGATGCTGTCCTGTCACCATTTGATCGAGTTTTTTTCTTGGGACATACTGAATCGTGATCCCCTGCTTTTTCGCAAGCTCAATCACCTGCTGCGCTTGTCCCTTTACCGTGTTTTCCGCCATCCACAGCTTATACAGCTTACGATCTGATTTTAACGTCTCGATCACTGCATTTTTTCCTATGACGTAATCATGCTGCTCACTCATTTGTTTTCCTCCCTGACGTTCCGAATTGTATAGCTTCGGCAACGAGCTGACTAAGTCGTTCCTCTTTTTTCTCTAGAAAAAGGTAGCCCAGCAACGCTTCAAATGCCGTACTGTAGCGGTACGTCTGAACATCTGTATTTTTAGGTGTCGTTCCCGACTTGGCATTTCTGCCTCTTTTCAGCACAGCTTCCTCTTCTTCTGTAAAAAAGGACTGCTCCTGCAAAAAGAATAGGATCTGAGCCTGTGACTTTGCCGAAACGATTCGGCTTGATTTCTTATGAAGATCATTTGGTTTGGTAAAGCCCTGCTTAAGCAGGTGATGCCTGACATACACTTCAAAAATGGCATCACCTATATAAGCAAGCGCAAGGCCGTTAAGCTGCTTTGAATCTTTTATCTTTTCAAAATCAAGCATCCGCTATTCTCCCCGTTTCCAGCGAGTGCCTTGAGCCGTATCTTCAAGTATGATATTCATGCTTTTCAGCTGGTCGCGGATCTGATCTGATAATGCAAAATCACGATTTCGGCGTGCTTCGTTTCTTTTTTCGATTAGGTCTTCAATTTCTTGATCGAGAAGTTCCTGCTCGCCCAATGAAAAACCAAGGACAGACACAATGCGCTCAAACATTTCGATAAACGACGTAATCACATGATCAGCCGTATTGTCTTTCTGAAGATAATAATTGGCATGCTTTGCTAAGTCGAACAAGACAGAAATGGCATTCGCCGTATTAAAGTCATCATCCATCGCTTCTTCGAATACCTTGCGGTGCTCTTCGATTTTTTCCAGCCACTGATCGTCATCTTCCGTTAAATTTGTACTGCTGTTCAGGCGGTGCTGAAGGTTGCTGTACGCTGTTTTCAAACGGTTAAACGCGCTTTTTGTATTCTCCAGAAGCTCTTCTGAATAATTAATCGGATGACGATAATGAACAGAAAGCATAAAGAATCTCAAAAGCTGCGGATCGTGCTGTTTGATGATGTCATGCACAAGCACAAAGTTGCCAAGTGATTTTGACATTTTTTCATTATCGATATTGATATAGCCATTATGGAGCCAATACTTCGCAAATGTTTTACCTGTCAGCGCCTCAGACTGCGCAATTTCATTTTCATGATGAGGGAAGGTTAAATCCTGTCCGCCCGCATGGATATCAATTTGGTCACCCAGATACTTTTTCACCATTGCTGAGCATTCAATATGCCAGCCCGGGCGTCCTTTTCCCCAAGGGCTATCCCAAGATATTTCGCCTTCTTTTGCCGCTTTCCACAAGGCAAAATCAAGAGCATCTTCTTTTTTCTCGCCGACTCGGATGCGTGCACCTGATCTCAATTCATCAATTGACTGCTGAGAAAGCTTTCCGTACCCCTCAAATGCTCTTGTTTTGAAATAAACGTCACCTTCTGATTCATAAGCATATCCTTTTTTCACCAGCTGATCGACGAATTCGATAATTGCATCCATGTTTTCCATCACTCGCGGGTGAAGATCAGCTTTTCGGCAGCCGAGCGCACCTACATCTTCAAAGTATGCTTTAATAAAACGCTCTGAAATGGCAGGCACATCCTCACCGAGTTCATTTGCCGCTTTAATCAATTTATCATCCACATCTGTGAAGTTAGAGACATACTGTACATCATAGCCTTTATACTCCAAATAGTTTCGAACCGTGTCGTATACGATAGCCGGACGGGCGTTCCCGATGTGAATGTAATTGTAAACCGTAGGTCCGCACACGTACATTTTCACTTTTCCCTCTTCAAGAGGAATGAATGTTTCCTTCTGTCTAGTCAATGTATTGTAAAGTGTGATTGTCATTTTTGATTGATCCTTTCTTTTCTGTCTTCAAGGTTTTCAAGCTCTGCCTTCAGTTCTAAAATCTGCTGTTCCAAAGACTTAAAGCGATCAGCAACCGGATCGGGCAAATCCTGATGATTTAAATCGCGTCTTACTTTCTTTCCATTTTGTATAACGACCCGTCCAGGAATGCCGACAACTGTTGAAAAATCAGGAACATCGTGCAACACGACTGAACCAGCGCCAACCTTTGACCCTTCACCGACAGTAATTGAACCGAGCACTTTAGCACCTGTGGCTATCAATGCGTCATCTTTAATCGTTGGGTGCCTTTTCCCCTTTTCTTTCCCCGTTCCCCCGAGGGTAACCCCCTGAAAAACGGTTACGTTATTGCCGATCTCACATGTCTCCCCAATGACAACTCCCATACCGTGATCAATGAAAAATCTTCTCCCGATTGTAGCGCCGGGGTGGATTTCAATCCCAGTAAAAAATCGGCTTGCCTGAGATATAAGGCGTGCAAGGAAATAAAATTTTCGTTTATATAAAGCATGTGCAATCCGATGCGCCCATATAGCATGTAAACCTGAATAAGTTAAAATCACTTCAAAATAGCTTCTTGCTGCAGGATCTTGATCGAACACTGTATCAATGTCTTCTTTTAGCATTCTAAAAAACACATGCTCCCCCCACTTCTCTATCTGATTTCCTCTTTCCCCAATAAAAAAAGCGCCTCTGCATGACAACATGACAGAGACGCTTTAACCGCGCGGTTCCACTCTGTTTGAAAAGCAGACTTCTGCTCTCCCAACTTCAGCCTGTAACGGCGGCGGCCGCCTTTGAATACTGGTTTCGAAAAATGTTCTTCAAAGGTCTTAAGGGCGCACTTCTAAAACCCAGCTCATGGATCTTTCTCAGCCAATGAAGATCCTTTCTGTAATGGCCTAAAGCTTTATACTCTTCCCTGTCAACAATCATTTATTTAAATATTTTTCAAGCGCTGAATCGCATTCTCTTTACCAATCAATTCAATTGATTGCGGCAGTTCCGGTCCGTGAGTTTGGCCTGTGACAGCAACTCGGATCGGCATAAACAGTTTTTTCCCTTTATGACCTGTTTCTTTTTGCACCGCTTTGATTGAAGCTTTGATGTTATCAGGAGTGAACTCCTCAAGCTCTTCAAGCTTCGCAGCGAATGTGCTGAGCACTTCAGGAACCTGCTCCTCTCCCAGAACAGCTTTTGCTTCTTGATTATACTCGATCTCTTCCGTAAAGAACAAATCAGTCAACTCAACAATTTCCGCACCATAGCTTAATTGCTCATGATACAGGGAAATCAGTTTGCGAACCCACTCTTGTTCTTCAGCAGAAAGCTCAGTGCCGACTTTGCCGGCTTTTTGCAGATGCGGAAGTGTCAGTTCAACAACCTCATCAAGATCCAGCTTCTTCACATATTGATTGTTAACCCATTTTAGCTTATGCATATCAAACAAAGCTGGTGATTTAGATAAACGGTTCACATCAAAAATGTCAATAAACTGTTCTTTTGTAAATAACTCCTCTTCACCAACCGGTGACCAGCCAAGCAGGCCGATAAAGTTGAACAGCGCTTCAGGCAAGTATCCAAGCTCTTTATACTGCTCAATGAATTGAATAATAGACTCATCCCGTTTGCTGAGCTTTTTACGGCTTTCATTTACGATCAGCGTCATATGACCAAACTGAGGAACATCCCAGCCGAATGCTTGATAGATCATAATTTGTTTCGGTGTGTTAGAAATATGATCCTCACCGCGCAACACGTGTGTCATTTTCATTAAATAGTCATCAATCGCTACCGCGAAGTTATAAGTAGGCGTTCCGTCCTTTTTCACAATAACAAAGTCGCCAATGTCATTTGATTCGAAAGTAATGTCACCTTTTACGATATCGTTGAAGGCAATAACTTTTCCTTCCGGCACGCGGAAACGAATACTTGGTTTTCTGCCTTCAGCAACAAACTTTTCCTGTTCTTCCTGAGTCAGATTTCTGTGTTTCCCAGAATAACGCGGTGTTTCCCCGCGGGCAATCTGCTCTTCACGCTCTTTTTCAAGCTCTTCTTCCGTGCAGTAACATTTATAAGCAAGCCCTTTTTCAAGAAGCTCTTCATAGTACACTTTATAGATATCGTTACGCTCTGACTGACGGTATGGGCCATATTCACCACCGACATCCACACTCTCATCCCAGTCAATACCAAGCCATTTCAGATAATTCAGCTGGCTTTGTTCTCCGCCCTCAATGTTGCGCTTTTGATCAGTATCCTCCACACGAATAATAAACTTACCGCCTTGATTGCGGGCAAATAAATAATTAAAAAGCGCTGTTCTGGCATTTCCAATATGCAAATGTCCGGTTGGACTTGGTGCATAACGGACGCGTACTTCGTTTCCCATTTTCAAATACTTCCTTTCATGTCATGTATGGCCTCAGGCAAAAATGTATGAATCTATTCTACCACCAAATAGACCCAGCATCAAAGCAAGTTAACCTTTTTGTATCAGTACTGTTGCTTGAGCTGCTATTCCCTCCGCTCGACCTGTAAATCCAAGCTTTTCGGTCGTTGTAGCTTTTACATTGATTTGAGAAACATCAGCCTCAAGGCCTTCAGCGATTCTATTTCTCATATCTTCTATGTAAGGCAGCATTTTTGGCTTTTGTGCAATGATGGTGCAGTCAATGTTTCCAAGCACATAGCCCTTCTTTTTCACGATCTCCCAGACATGCTGAAGTAATTTGAAAGAGTCCGCGTCCTTAAATTCCGGATCAGTATCAGGAAAATGCTTGCCGATATCGCCTTCTCCCACTGCTCCCAGACAGGCGTCAGCGATCGTATGCAGCAATACGTCTGCATCAGAGTGGCCGAGCAGCCCTTTCTCATAGGGGATTTCAATTCCGCCAATAATCAGAGGGCGGCCCTCTACTAATTGATGCACATCAAATCCTTGTCCAATTCTAAACATGTGTATTCCCACTCTCCGAATTCATGATAGCTTCAGCTGACGTTAAATCGTCTGGCGTCGTCAGCTTAATATTTGTATAGCTGCCTTCTACAACACGGACCGAAACGCCCTCCATCTGTTCAATAAGACTGGCGTCATCCGTTCCTAAAAACCCCTTATCCTCCGCCTCAGCGTGGGCTTTCATCAATAAAGACAGACGAAAAGCTTGTGGCGTTTGGACAGCCCACAAGCTAGAACGTTCAATCGTCTCACTGACTTGTAAATCTTGAACGCGTTTAATCGTATCTTTTACCGGGACAGCGAGTATTGCCGCTCCTGCCTGTTCCGCTTCAACGATCAGTTGATCAATTTGTTCATGCTTTATAAAAGGGCGGGCGCCGTCGTGAACAAGGACGATCTTTTCATGTTTCACAGCTTTCAGCCCCTTATAAACACTGTACTGTCGCTCATCTCCGCCTGCCACAAGCTCAATAGCGGTTTGAAACGGATAATTGGCCAGCAATGCCTGAAAGTGCTCCCGTTCATGCTCATTAACCACCAAAATGATTTTTTCGCAGAGCTGGTGGCTGTCAAACACTCTTAACGTGTGAATGATCACAGGGTCTCCTTTCAGCTCTATGAACAGTTTATTTCTCCCTGCCTTCATCCGTTTCCCCTGTCCGGCTGCAGGAATCACCACATCATAACTCATTGTTTTTTCTCCCTTTACAGCGCCTTCTCCAACAGCTTGGGCTTAGCAAATATCATTCGTCCCGCTGCTGTTTGCAGCACACTTGTAACGAGTACATCAATATGTTTGCCGATATAATTGCGTCCTTCTTCAACGACAATCATTGTACCGTCATCCAAGTAAGCAACTCCCTGATTATGCTCTTTCCCGTCCTTAATGACCTGAACATTCATTTCCTCGCCAGGAAGCACAACAGGCTTGACCGCGTTGGCAAGGTCATTAATGTTTAATACTGCTACCTTTTGAAGCTCGCATACTTTATTTAAATTAAAATCATTTGTCACGACAACCCCGGATGTCAGCTTAGCGAGTTTGACTAGCTTGCTGTCAACCTCCTGAATATCTTCAAAATCGCCTTCATAAATTTCAACTTCAATGTCTAACTCTTTCTGAATGCGGTTCAGGATATCCAGGCCGCGGCGTCCTCTATTTCGTTTTAATACATCTGAAGAGTCAGCGATATGCTGCAATTCTCCAAGGACAAACTGCGGAATTACGATAATCCCCTCTAAAAACCCAGTCTGACAAATATCTGCTATTCTTCCATCAATAATAACACTTGTATCTAAAATTTTCAGCTTCTTGTCCTGAACCTCAAGTTCTTCATCGGCTGTTCCTTTTTTCTTTTGCATTTTGGCAGAAATGGAAAACAGGCTGATCAATTCATCCTTTTTCTTAAAGCCCACCTGGAAACCGAGATAACCGAGGAAAAATGCTAAAAACACAGGGATGATGGTGCTGAATATGCGATAAGGTATATTGTCTAAAGGAATCACATTAACGATAAGATAAGCAATTATAAGTCCAAAAACCAAGCCAAGGCTTCCAAATAACAAATCTGGAACCGGCGCTTTTAACAATGAATCCTCTATCCATTTCACCCAGTTCACAACGTAATCTGTACCCCATATACTGATGAGAAAAAAGATAATTGCTCCTATGGCCGCAGACGTATATGCGTTTGTTAATAAAGGTATGTCCTGTATATTTAACAGTACAAACAATTCAGGTATTAAAAATATACCAACAACGCCGCCAAAGATAATGAAGAACGCCTGAACTATTCGTTTTAACATACCCCCACCTCCTTTTTTAACATTTTATTTTAATAAAGTTTTATTCATCCCACAAATATCAGAATAAACAAAAACCAACCGTAATATACCCGTATTTATAAGGTTTTAACCGAAATCATAGCTGCCTGTCTAAATAATGCTTCTCTTGCAGGCGTTTCAATCCTTTTTTGATTTTTTGGGCTCGTACTTCACCGATACCCTCAACTTCATCTAATTCTTCTGCACTCGCTTCAATAATCATTGGCAGAACTCCAAATGCTTCTACAACATTTTCAACAATCGGCATAGGAAGACGCGGTATCTTATTTAACAGCCTGTATCCTCTAGGCAATACATAATCATCAAGATTTGTAGAAGCCGGATAACCGAGCAGCTTATAAACAATGGAATCATCCAGTAAATCATAACTGGACATATCCTGCAGCTCTTTCAAGAGAACAAACGGGTCTTTAATCTTTTCTTTCACATAATCCTTAATAAATAAAGCGGCTTCTTCTTCCATATCCGTAATCAATTCAATGACTTGCAGCTTAATCAGATGCCCTTCTGTTCCCAGTTCTCTGATATACATGTTAATTTCATTTTTGATTCTCAATACCATTTCATAACGGTGCATCACCGACAGAACATCGCTGAAGGTAACAAGTTCTTCAAACTCTAAAGCATTCAGTGCATTAATGGTTTTATCCAGAATTGTTTTATATTTTTCGAGAGTTTGAATGGCTTGATTCGCTTTTGTTAAAATAAATCCTATATCTTTTAGCGTATACTTCATGCTTTCCTGATATAACGTGATCACGTTCCTTCTTTCAGAAATGGCGATCACGAGACAGCCTGTCTGCTTAGCTACTCTTTCGGCGGTACGGTGCCGCATTCCTGTTTCTGATGAAGAAATTGTAGCTTCAGGCATCAGTTGTGTATTTGCATATAGGATCTTTTGCCCAGAATCACTTAAAATAATTGCCCCGTCCATTTTAGCCAGCTCATATAAATGCGCCGGAGAAAAAGCAGTGTTAATGTGGAAACCACCATCTACAACTTCTTTTACTTTATCATTATATCCAACAACAATCAGACCGCCTGTATTTGCTCTCAGTACATTTTCTATTCCAGCTCTGAGCGGAGTACCCGGAGCAACAAACTGCAATATAGATGACAGGTCTAACTCGTGTTTCGCCCCTTTTTTGTCTTTTTCCATCTATTATCCTCCTAATGAAGTACGAAGCGCCTCTGCAACATTTGCTACTCCGACAACCTCAATCCCTTTTGGTTTTGTCCATCCATCCAGATTTGCCGCGGGTATAATCATGCGTTTAAAACCAAGCTTAGCCGCTTCTTTCACACGCTGCTCAATTCTAGAAACCCGCCGGACTTCTCCGGTCAATCCCACTTCTCCTATAAAACAATCTGCGGGATTTGGAGGTGTATCTCTAAAGCTGGACGCGATACTGACCGCAATGGCTAGGTCAATCGCCGGTTCATCCAGCTTAACTCCGCCGGCCACTTTCAAATAAGCATCCTGATTTTGCAGCAGCAGCCCAACTCTTTTTTCTAAAACAGCCATTAACAGAGAAACCCTGTTGTGATCTATTCCTGTTGCCATACGGCGCGGATTGCCAAAACTAGTAGGCGAGATGAGCGCTTGAATTTCAACGAGAATCGGTCTTGTGCCCTCCATAGAAGCAGTGATGCTCGAGCCTGCAGATCCCGCTGAACGCTCTTCTAAGAAGATCTCTGAAGGGTTCAAAACCTCGGTGAGTCCTTCTTCCCGCATTTCAAAAATGCCCATTTCATTTGTAGAACCAAAACGGTTTTTAACAGCCCGTAAAATACGGAAAGTATGGTGGCGTTCCCCTTCAAAATATAAAACAGTGTCAACCATATGCTCTAACAGTCTCGGCCCTGCAATAGACCCTTCTTTCGTTACGTGCCCTACAATAAAAATCGGGATCCCTTTTGTTTTTGCAATTTTCATCAGCTCAGCCGTACATTCTCTAACCTGTGACACACTGCCCGGGGCCGATGTAATATCGCTCTGATAAACCGTTTGAATAGAGTCAACAACGACAAACGATGGATTCATCTCTTGTATAGCAGACGAAATATACTCCATATCGGTTTCAGATAAAACATGCAGGGAAGGATTATTAATACCGAGACGATCTGCTCGAAGTTTCGTTTGTTTGACCGATTCTTCTCCTGAAATGTATAGCACACTGTTTGATGAATCTGATAATTGAGCGGAAACCTGCAGCAATAACGTTGACTTCCCGATACCGGGATCGCCGCCGATTAAAACGAGTGAACCTTTAACAACGCCTCCGCCAAGCACTCTGTTAAACTCGCCAAGCTGGGTTTTAACCCGGGGTTCTTCTGATGTTTCGATTGATGTAATAGGTGAAGGTTTGTGTACAGTTTGAACAGAATGAGAAAATGCCGCTCTCCGATTGGCCGGCGCTTTTTTAATCATTTCTTCCACCATTGTATTCCAAGCGCCGCAGCCCGGACATTTCCCCATCCATTTTGGAGATTCGTAACCGCAGGATTGGCAGATGAATTTCGATTTTGTTTTAGCCATATATAGTGTAAGACCTCTCCCTTGTTCTATTTCTTGATATGAAAGTGAGGCATACACTTACATGCTGTATGCCTCTTTTTCACCTTATATATTAATTCGTTTTAGCAGTCGTTTTTACGACAATTTCGCCGTCTTCTACATCGAGAACAATATGCTGCCCTTTATGAATATTTCCTCTGAGAAGTTCTTCAGACAAACGATCCTCGACATGTTTTTGGATCGCTCTTCTTAGCGGACGGGCACCGTATTCCAAGTCTACTCCCTCTTCCGCGACTTTCGCTTTTGCAGCATCAGTTAATTCGATAGAGAGATCCTGTTCTTTCAGGCGTTTCGTTAATTGATCAGACATTAATGACACGATTTCAGTGAGATGTTTCTTCTCAAGTGAATGGAAGACAATGATTTCATCAATCCGGTTAATAAACTCCGGTCTGAATGCGCGCTTCAATTCACCCATCACTTTATCTTTCATGTCCTTATGATTTTGCGTCTCATCTTGAACATTAAAGCCGACATATTTATTGCGTTTCAGCTCACTTGCACCGACATTTGACGTCATAATCAGAATCGTATTGCGGAAATCAACTGTACGTCCTTTAGAATCAGTCAATCGCCCGTCTTCAAGAACTTGCAGAAGGATATTGAAGACATCAGGGTGCGCTTTCTCAATCTCATCAAGAAGCACAACAGAGTAAGGTTTTCTTCTGACTTTCTCTGTTAATTGACCGCCTTCATCGTATCCTACATATCCCGGAGGTGAACCGACAAGTCTTGAAGTTGAGTGTTTTTCCATGTATTCAGACATATCGATTCGGATCATCGCTTCTTCATCGCCGAAAATGGATTCAGCAAGTGCTCGCGCAAGTTCTGTTTTACCTACACCTGTAGGGCCTAAGAAAATGAATGAGCCGATTGGACGTTTAGGGTCTTTCAATCCTGCTCTTGCGCGTCTGACTGCTTTTGCAACGGCGACAACCGCTTCATCCTGGCCGATGACACGGGAGTGAAGGATGCTCTCCATATTGAGAAGCTTATCTGTTTCCGTTTGGGCGATTTTAGATACAGGCACCCCAGTCCAGCTGGCTACAACCATCGCAATATCATCAACAGTAACCTCTGAGTTTTCCTGCCCTTGCTTCTCTTTCCATGATTTTTTCGTATCCTCTACTTGCTCGCGCAAGCGCTGCTCAGTATCACGCAAGGAAGCCGCTTTTTCAAACTCTTGGCTTTGGACTGCCGCATCCTTCTCTTTACGAACCTCATCAAGCTTCTGTTCAAGCTCTTTTAAGTTAGGAGGTGTTGTAAATGAGCGGAGTCTAACCTTTGAGCCCGCTTCGTCAATCAAGTCAATTGCTTTATCTGGAAGGAAGCGGTCAGAAATATATCTGTCAGAAAGCTTAACCGCAGCTTCAATGGCTTCATCAGTGATAGAAACGCGGTGGTGGGCTTCATATCTGTCACGCAGACCTTGTAAAATTTGAATACTTTCATCTGCAGATGGCTGATCAACTTGGATCGGCTGAAAACGGCGTTCCAATGCTGCATCTTTTTCAATATATTTACGGTACTCATCAAGAGTCGTCGCTCCGATACATTGAAGTTCTCCGCGAGCAAGTGAAGGTTTTAAAATATTAGACGCATCAATGGCACCCTCTGCTCCACCCGCTCCGATTAAGGTATGGAGTTCATCAATGAATAAAATGATGTTTCCTGCCTGACGAATTTCATCCATGACTTTCTTCAGGCGATCCTCAAATTCACCGCGGTATTTTGTGCCGGCTACAACTGTTCCCATGTCTAGGGTCATCACGCGTTTATCACGCAAAATTTCAGGAACCTCGTTATTGATAATTTGCTGTGCCAGGCCTTCTGCGATAGCCGTTTTACCTACACCTGGTTCACCAATGAGAACAGGGTTGTTTTTCGTCCTGCGGCTTAACACTTCGATCACACGCTGGATTTCTTGGCTTCTGCCGATGACAGGGTCAAGACTGTCTTCCTTTGCAATAGCAGTTAAGTCTCTTGCCAAGCTGTCAAGTGTAGGGGTATTGGCATTGCTGTTTGTTCCTGTCGCTGATGATCCTGTTTCATTGCTTCCAAGAAGCTGGAGCACCTGCTGTCTTGCTTTATTTAAACTGACACCGAGGTTATTCAGGACTCTTGCAGCAACACCTTCACCTTCGCGAATCAGACCAAGAAGAATATGCTCTGTTCCAACGTAAGAATGACCGAGTTTTCTTGCCTCATCCATTGAAAGCTCAATGACCTTCTTAGCTCTGGGAGTATAATGAATCGTTTGAGACATTTCTTGCCCGCGTCCAATCAAACTTTCAACTTCTTTTTGAATTTTATCTGAACCAAGTCCAAGTGCTTGAAGTGCTTTAGCTGCAATCCCTTCTCCTTCTCGTACCAGTCCTAATAAAATATGCTCAGTGCCAATGTTATTATGACCTAAACGAAGTGCTTCTTCCTGTGCAAGCGCCAGTACTTTTTGAGCTCGTTCTGTAAATCTTCCAAACATCATATCGATTCATCCTCCTGTCTTTTCCCGTTCATTTCTAAGTGAAGCCGTTCTCTGATGAGAGCTGCTCTTCTAATGTCCCTTTCATTCGGACGCAAAGCGCCTCCCGAGTACTGCTGTAAAAAACCTGGCTGTGTTAAAATCATTAGTTCATTAAGTATGTTGCTTGAAAGTCCTTTAATAATGCCTAAATCAATACCCAGCCGGACATCGGAAAGGCACTTAGCAGTTTCTTTCGATTCTATCATCCGGCAATTGGACAAGACCCCATAAGACCGATACACCTTATCCTCCAGTTCAATTTTAGAGGTTTGATAAAGTGCTTTTCGGGCAGAGCGTTCTTGTTCAATCAGATGGGCAGCAACACTGTTAAGGTCATCCACAATATCCTGCTCTGACTTACCCAGCGTGATCTGATTTGAAATTTGAAAGATATTCCCTACTGCTTCGCTGCCTTCCCCGTAAATTCCTCTAACAACCAAGCCTAATTGATTAATCGCCGGTATAATTCGATTTATTTGCCTAGTTAAAACCAAGGCCGGCAAATGCATCATGACTGAAGCCCTTAAACCTGTACCTACATTTGTAGGGCAGCTGGTTAAGTATCCTCGTTGCTCATGAAATGCATAATCAACTTTTTCTTCAATCCAGTCATCGACCTGATTTGCGGCTTTCATTGCCTCTACAAGCTGAAATCCAGGAAAAAGACATTGAATTCTAATATGATCCTCTTCATTTAACATAACGCTTACTTCCTCATTTTCAGAAAGCAAACAGCCGCCAAAAGGAGACTCTGTCAGATTTGGACTAATTAAATGTTTTTCAACAAGCACACGCTTTTCTAAAGACTGTGCATCATTCATTCTGATCAAAACAAACTTTCCGATTCCGGGAATTTCTTGTTCTGAAAACTGATCTTCAAATTGCTGTATGATGGATGAGGCTTCTTCATTAGAATACCGCGTAGGGAACCGAATATGTTCAAAGTTCCTTGCTAAACGTATGCGGCTGCTGAGTACAATGTCACTTTCAGGTCCTTTTTGCTTCATCCAACTGCTTAGTGCGTCCTGAATAAAATGCTTGAGCGACATTACCCCTGTTCCTCCTCACTATCTTTACTTTTGATTGTTTGTTCTAATGATCGAATTTGATCTCTCACACGGGCTGCATGTTCAAACTCTTCTTGATGGATTAAGGATTCTAACTCTTTCTTCAGCATGTCAATCTGCCGTCTCACATGGAGATTGCCGCCTATACGTTTCGGTATTTTCCCAGCATGCACAGTGTTTCCGCTATGCACTTTCCGTAAGATAGGTGTAATGTTGCTATGAAATGATTTATAACATTCAGAACATCCAAAACGGCCGATTTTTCTAAATTGCTGAAAAGTCATTCCGCATTTTGGACAAGCTGATATTTGCTCCGAGTGACTGAACATTTGAGTTCCTGCCTTCTGAAATGAGGAATCCATATTCAGCAAACCCGAAAGTAAATTATGAATAGAGAAACCTTGATTTGCACTTATACCATATGAATCACTATTTTCTTTGGCACATTGTTCACAAATATGAACTTCTATTTTTTCTCCGTTAACAACCTTTGTAAAGTGAAAAGTGGCTGGTCTCTCATGGCACTCTTGACAAATCAATCTTTTCACCCGCTTATTTTAGTTTTAAAGAAGTCAGCATAGCCTTCATCATTCTCGCCCTTAATTCATCACGTTCAGGCAAGTCAATGTGTAAAACCGAACGGTCCATTACGCTGATCATCATTTTTGCTTCTCTTCCTGAAATCACCTTATCTTCTAATAGCCTTAAAATAATGTCATCAGAGGCGGCTTGAGACAAATGGGTACTTATTTGAGAAATAATATTATTGATCAGGACAACTTCACTGTTCATTTTAATTTTAATGATTCTGATGTAACCGCCGCCCCCGCGCTTACTTTCAACAATATATCCTCTTTCGCTTGTGAATCTGGTGTTGATGACATAATTGATTTGGGAAGGAACGCATTGAAATTTATCTGCAATTTCACTTCGTTTAATTTCTAAAATTTCCTTGCCGTTCTGATCTAACACTCGTTTTAAATATTGTTCTATGATGTCAGAAATATTATGTCCCACTCAACCTCCTCCTTTACTGACTTTGACTATATTTGACTTTAATCTTACTATAAGGCGTTTCACAAGAATTTTCAACTTTCTCGCTCTATCCTTTATTATTTCCATTTTCTCAGTCCATAAAACCTGATTGCTACTTTAAAATTCAGTGTAAAGTTATTATATTATACAATTAAAAGGAACTTTATGATACTAATAAACCAGAATACAAAAAAGGCAGCTCAGATGAGCTGCCCTTTTTCAAATTGCTTGGCGGCGTCCTACTCTCACAGGGGGAAACCCCCGACTACCATCGGCGCTGAAGAGCTTAACTTCCGTGTTCGGCATGGGAACGGGTGTGACCTCTTCGCTATCGCCACCAAACAAAATGAGAGATGTTCTCTCAAAACTAGATAACAGATGTAACATCATTCAAATGTGGTTAAGTCCTCGATCGATTAGTATCTGTCAGCTCCATGTGTCGCCACACTTCCACCTCAGACCTATCAACCTGATCATCTTT
>NZ_JBCEYV010000005.1:0-229762 GCF_050445615.1 Bacillus mexicanus | reverse complement strand
TCCGCTCGACTTGCATGTATTAGGCACGCCGCCAGCGTTCGTCCTGAGCCAGGATCAAACTCTCCATGAAGTAATGGAGCGCAGATTAAGTTCATCACATCCTGTGAGAACATCTGCATGACCTGCAACGTGCAGGCCCCTGACTACGCACATCACTGTGCGATTTTTTTAAATCTGAATTAACAGGTACGTTTTGTCTTGTTTAGTTTTCAAAGATCATTTCCGCCTCTTGTTGAAGCGACTTTATTAATATAACATTTTGGATTTCTTTTGTCAAATGTTTTTTATTTTATTTCTCCGCCGCTGTGGGCTTGTTTTTTCATAAGCGCATCAGCGACGTTTAATAATATATCATGGTCAGGAATCAGAGTCAACATCTTTTTCGAAAGAATATCCTCGGTGATAGACAGCCTGCCCTTTCGTTGCTATCTGGCAGACGTTGATAAGCCCTTTGTCTGTCAGGTAATCAAGCATAACGCCAAGGTCTTGGGTAAAATGCTTTAAATCCGGATGATGAAGAAGCTCACCGAATTGCCAAATATCTTTTTCTTTCATCACTTCGAAAAGATGAGCCGAACCAATCTCAGCTTTGGAATTGATCAGAAAATCATTTGCTAAGAATAATAATTCGAGTCTTTTTTCCAAGCTCTCGTGACTATCAATCAGCTCCGAATATAACTTATACACTTGAGGCTCTATTTGGCGCACTTGGCTCCATACCGTGGTTTCCGGATGAAATCCCCTGTCGATTACTTCAATGCGCGCTAAATGATGCAGCGCGTGAACAATCGCATTGTAGGCATCTAAAAATTGATTGGCTTCAAAAAAAGCTTTTCCTTCTATATATCTTCTTATTAATTTGCCGTATTCGAGTCCGATCTTCAGTTTGCGTTCAGCAAACGGAAATGTATTCAGCCTGTCACTCAGTCCAACTATGTATTCGTTACGGTCAAATAAAACTCTACCATTTACAACCCAATCTATGATTCTTCTATTGGTGCCGAGCAAAATCCATTCTTGAATCTGAGAATCTGTTACCACATGTAAAGAAGCTGTTTTTTGATCAAGTTCATAATGCTTTATAAAAACAGGCTCGTCAGCCTCCTTTACAATCACCAGCAAAGCAGCATCAAAGTTGTCTGTTAAAGAAGATGTTTTGTTTCTTCTCTCAATTATAATGACAGCCAATGTATTGGGATGACTAGCTCTTTCTTGGTAAATTGGACGGAGAAGATTATCCATCACTATTCCTCCAATGCAATTGTTCAAAATTTTTTATTCTCTATATTGATTCAATTCTATGATGAAAACGAAATTCCTTTTTTCTAAACATATTGAACTATTATAAACAATTTCGTAAAAAGTCTCCATATGTAAATTCAAGTTCAATCGAAAACATGAAGAAAATCCCATCAGGTTTGTGCTATAGTTACATCAAAGGGGGATGGACATGGCGAAATACTCCAGCAAAATTAATAAAATCAGAACATTCGCATTAAGTTTGGTTTTCGTTGGGTTTATCATTATGTACATCGGGATTTTTTTCAAAGAGTCAGTTTTGCTATCCAGCTTGTTTATGATACTTGGGCTTTTATCCATCGGTCTCAGCACGATTGTTTACTTTTGGATTGGAATGCTTTCGACCAAAGCGGTTCGTGTCATATGCCCGGCCTGTGAAAAGGAGACAAAGATTTTAGGGAGAGTAGATATGTGTATGCATTGCAGGGAGCCGCTGACTTTAGATAAAGGCTTAGAAGGAAAAGAATTTGATGAGTCTTATAATAAAAAGAAAATGTCAAAATAAAATAAGCTGACCGTTTCGACGGCCAGCTTATTTTTAATGGTTTTCTTTTTTCGAACACTCTTGGCAGACACCGTAAATTTCTAAACGGTGGTGGCTTACTTTGAAGCCCGTGACATGGGCAGCCAGCTGCTCCACTTCGTCAAGGCCCGGATAATGGAAGTCCACAATTTTACCGCAGTTTTCACATATCGCGTGATAGTGATCGGATGTGACAAAATCGAACCTGCTGGAAGCATCGCCGTATGTCAGCTCTTTTACCAAACCGGATTCCCGAAACACACGCAAATTGTTATATACCGTCGCTACGCTCATGTTAGGAAATTTCCCTTCCAGAGCTTTATATATATCGTCCGCTGTTGGATGAGCCATAGAGTTAACGAGATATTCCAGAATCGCATGACGTTGAGGAGTGATGCGAACTCCGGTTTCCTTCAACGTTTCTAAGGCTTCTTTTAGTTCATGTGCAGCCATCCGTCATGCACCTCTCTTCTAAAAAAAATTCTTACATTGTAATGTTTATAATTAGTGTAACTCTTTCTACGATAATTTGTCAATTGATATCAAGGCAAAAGTAATCATATCATTTGAGGATCATAGAAAAATTTATTTTTCCGACATATCTTTGAGGGTTTGAAGCGCTTCGGCTACATGGTCTTTTACTTTTACCTTTCTCCATTCTTTTACGAGCCTGCCTTCTTTATCAATTAAAAAGGTGGAGCGCTCAATTCCCATATATTCTTTTCCGAAGTTCTTCTTCAGCTTCCAAACGTCAAACGCTTCCGCCAGCTTATGCTCGTCATCAACAAGAAGCAGAAAAGGAAGGTTATGCTTCTCTTTAAATTTTCCGTGTTTTTCCTGGCTGTCCGGGCTGACACCGATAATGACGGCATCAAGTTCTGCAAAGCTTTCGTGACTGTCCCGAAAATCGCATGCTTCAGTTGTGCATCCCGGTGTCATGTCTTTTGGATAAAAATAAAGCACAATATGTTTTCCTTTATAATCCGATAATTTCACTGTTTTTCCATGGTCGCCTTTCAACTCAAGGTCAGGCGCTTTTTGTCCGATTTCAATAGTCATTACATTACCTCCGATGTTTTTTTAATAAGCGTATCCAATTCTTGTCCAGATTACAACCATCGTTCCTTTCATCTTAAGCCTGATTCCATTGTTCTTGTATGGAAGCATGCTACAATAGAAAGGAGGCATGGAGATATAGGAGGTTTTTATTCTTGCATACAAAATCAATTGAACTTCACAACGAAGCATTAGAGCACATTGTCGGCGGTGTAAACAGCCCGTCTAGATCATATAAAGCAGTCGGCGGCGGTTCTCCCGTCGCAATGGAAAAAGCAAACGGCGCTTATTTTTGGGATCTGGACGGCAACAAATACATCGATTATTTGGCGGCGTACGGTCCGATCATTACCGGACATGCCCACCCGCACATTACAGAAGCGATTAAAAAAGCGGCAGAGAACGGTGTATTATATGGAACACCGACGAAACACGAGGTTACATTTGCAAAGATGCTCAAAGAAGCCATTCCCGCTATGGACAAAGTAAGATTCGTCAATTCGGGGACAGAAGCTGTTATGACGACGATCCGTGTAGCTCGCGCATATACAGGACGGACAAAAATCATTAAATTTGCAGGCTGTTATCACGGACATTCAGATCTAGTGCTTGTCGCTGCTGGTTCCGGGCCATCTACTCTCGGAACACCAGACTCAGCCGGTGTACCAAAAAGCATTGCAAATGAAGTCATCACAGTTCCATTTAATGATATCGAAAGCTATAAAGCGGCACTTGATAAATGGGGCAATGAAATCGCGGCGGTTCTCGTTGAACCGATTGTCGGCAACTTCGGAATTGTTGAGCCCAAAGAGGGCTTCTTAGAAAAAGTGAATGAACTGACACATGATGCAGGCGCCCTCGTTATTTACGATGAAGTCATTACGGCTTTTCGCTTTATGTATGGCGGCGCGCAGGATCTTCTGCAAGTGAAACCAGATTTAACAGCACTCGGAAAAATTATCGGCGGCGGACTTCCGATTGGCGCCTATGGCGGTAAAAAAGAAATTATGGAGCAGGTAGCTCCACTCGGACCGGCTTATCAGGCTGGAACAATGGCCGGGAACCCCGCTTCTATCCTAGCAGGCATCGCTTGTCTGGAAGTGCTCAAAGAGGAAGGCGTGTATGAAAAGCTCGATCATCTTGGCGCTATGCTTGAGGAAGGCATTTTACAACACGCGGAAACACACGGCATCACGATTACTGTCAACCGCTTAAAAGGTGCGCTCACGGTTTATTTCTCTGATGAGAAAGTCGAAAATTACGAGCAGGCTGAACGCAGTGATGGCGAAACATTTGCTACATTTTTCAAGCTGATGCTGGAACGCGGAGTTAATTTAGCTCCTTCTAAATATGAAGCCTGGTTTATTACTACCGCACATACAGAGCAGGATATTAAAGACACGCTTGCAGCAGTGGAGGATGCTTTTAAACATCTTAAGAACTAGAATCAGTCATCAAGGACAGGAGCATTATGCTCCTGTTTTTTTACGAATTCAAATTTCGTGTAAGATTTTGGTCCTTTTCTAGAAAAATAGCTTGAATATTTGGATTGATCCCTGTATATTACTTAATTGTTTAGCAAATAAACTAACCGGGAATTTTAAGGATTAGCCATTTGCTACGAATGTCATACAATTTACTATAGAAAGGAATGCACGCACAAACCAATGAAACTTGGTGCCCGCATTTTCAAAACAGGGATTGCGATTACACTTGCCCTTTATTTGGCTTCGTGGATCGGGCTTCCCGCGCCGATTTTTGCTGGGATTGCAGCGATATTTGCGATCCAACCGTCGATTTACCGCTCTTTTCTTATTATTATTGATCAGGTTCAAGCAAATATTATCGGAGCAGTGATTGCCACATTATTCGGCCTTATTTTCGGACCCAGCCCAATTATGATCGGGCTGACAGCTGTTATTGTCATTACAATCATGCTGAAGCTTAAAATTGAACACACTATTTCGATTGCTCTTGTAACAGTCATTGCGATTTTGGAATCTGCCGGTGACGACTTTTTGATGTTCGCACTGATCAGAACAAGCACAGTTATCTTAGGGGTGCTTTCTTCCTTTATCGTCAATCTTGTGTTTTTGCCTCCTAAGTACGAAACAAAGCTGATTCATAATACCGTCGAAAACACTGAAGAAATTTTGAAGTGGATCAGACTGTCTATGCGACAGTCAACAGAGCATTCGATTTTAAAAGAGGATATTGAAAAACTGAAAGAAAAAATGATCAAGCTTGATCAGACATATCTGCTATATAAAGAAGAAAGAAGCTATTTTAAGAAAACGACTTATGTGAAATCTAGAAAGCTTGTCCTGTTCAGGCAGGCTATTATCACAGCAAACCGGGCGCTTGATACATTGAAGAAGCTGCATCGTCTGGAAAACGACATCTATCATATGCCGGAAGAGTTTCAAGAAACACTGACTGAAGAGCTTGATTACCTGTTGTACTGGCATGAGCTGATTTTGATGCGGTTTGTCGGCAAAATTAAGCCGCATGATGACACAGATGGAGAAGGCATTCAATATAAACAGCTTTTAACAAAATCATTTTTAAAAAATCAGCAAAATACGGATGATGAGCTTATTGATTACAACATGCTTAATATTATGGCAAGTGCTGTAGAATATCGCGAGCAGCTTGAACATTTGGAAACACTCATCACGAGTTTTCAAACGTATCATCCGAAAGACTGTGAAATAGAAACAGAAGAGTAACCCGGCTATCAAGCCGGGTTTTTATATACAAAAAAATCTTATATCCTTCGTTAAAAGGATATAAGATTGAGGTTCAGCTCAAGTTTTGAATGGTAAATAAGTGCTTGTACTGGCTGTCATAGTCCATGAGTTCATCATGGCTTCCGATTTCGATGATTGTGCCGTTTTCCATAACGACAATCTTATCCGCATGTGTGATCGTCGATAGACGGTGGGCGACAACAAAAGTTGTTCTGTCCTTCGCCAGTTTGTCCATTGCTTCTTGAATGTAATGCTCACTTTCCAGGTCAAGAGCTGATGTCGCTTCATCTAAAATAAGGAGCGGCGGATTTTTCAGAAAGACCCGCGCGATTGAGATCCGCTGCTTTTGTCCGCCTGACAGCTTAACGCCTCTTTCTCCCACCCGAGTCTCATACCCTTCAGGAAAATTCATGATGAATTCATGGGCATTGGCAGCTTTGGCGGCTTCAATAATTTCGTCAAGAGTGGCATCAGGTTTGCCGATTGCGATATTTTCCCGAATCGTTTCGCTGAATAAAAAGGTATCCTGAAGCACCATGCCAACCTGGTTGCGAAGGCTTCTCGCTTCATAATCGCGAATATCAGTCCCGTCAATCATCAGTCTGCCGCTTGTGACATCATAAAATCTCGGGATCAGACTGACGAGTGTTGATTTGCCTCCTCCGCTCATGCCGACAAGGGCTACGGTTTCTCCTTTATTTACTTTTAAAGAGACATTATGAAGAATGTTGTCTTTTTCTTTTTCATATTGAAATGATACGTTTTGAAATTCCACTTCTCCGCGGATTTGGTCAGCTTTAATAGCATTTGGTTTATCAGTGAGTTCATATGGCTCGTCAATAAATTCAAACACCCTGTCCATTGATGCGATGGACTGTGTCAATGTTGTAGAAGAATTAATCAGCCTTCTCACAGGATTGTACATTCGGTCAATATATCCGACAAAAGCGACCATTGTTCCGACTGTCAGCGGTCCATTAATGACAAAATAGCCTGCGCATGCAATCACGATGAGCGGCGCCAAATCTGTAATGGTATTGACGACTGCAAAGGTTTTGGCATTCCAATTCGTGTGGCTGATGGCTTTATCTAAGAAATGGCTGTTTTTCTCATTAAAATTAGCTTGTTCATGATCCTCTATTGCAAAGCTTCTGATGACCGGCATGCCTTGAATGCGCTCGTGTAAATGCCCCTGCACTTGAGCAAGCGCCTGCGAGCGCTCCCTTGTCAGCTTTCTTAAACGGCCGTAAAAATACTTCACTGATATGCCGTATAATGGGAATAAAACGATTGAGATCAGTGTCAATTTAATGTCCAGTGTCAGCATGATAGAGATCACAATCAAAATCGTCAGCATATCAAGCCATATATTCATCAAACCTGTGATAACAAAATCTTTTGTTTGTTCCACATCATTGATCACTCGGGAAATAATTTCCCCTGTTCTTGTATTCGCATAAAAACGAAGACTTAGTTTCTGTATATGGCTGAACAGCTTGGCTCTTATATCGTAGAGCACCTTGCTGGCTGTCCACTGGGCAAAATATTGGCGATAATATTCAACAGGCGGGCGCAAAATTAAAAATAAGGCGAACATAATCGCCATAATGGTGAACAATGACGTTGTTTTGCCGCTGGCCGTTCCGCCTCCTTGGATAATATCGTCAACGACGTACTTAAGAAGCAATGGGAGAGCAAGCGGAATGGAGAATTTTACAATTCCGATTAATACTGTAATGAAAATTTGCTTCCTATAAGGTTTGACGAATTGCATATATCGTTTCATAACCCCCACGTTGTTTCCCCCTCTCTTTCTCATGATGTAAGTGTGAGTCCATGTGAAAAACCTGTTGTACCCCGCAACAGGTTTTTACGTAACTATTATTTTGTATAGTGTAAATACCGTTCATACCACATATCGACAAACTCTGGCGCAAATGGTCCCTGACGCTGGTGAATCCAGTGAAGCAGCGTGTTTAAGTAGTCTCTTAAAATACTGTCGATTTCTTTCGGGTAGTTCATGGCTTTCCGATGATCGTCATATTCGTCTTCATCGAGAATATTGTACGTCATATCAGGAAAAACCTTAACATCTAAGTCATAATCAATATATTTAATTGCTTCGCCATCATAGGCAAACGGAGAACTGATATTGCAATAGTAATGAACCCCGTCTTCCCTCAACATCCCAATGACATTAAACCATTGTCTTGCATGAAAATAACAGATTGCGGGCTCTCTTGTTATCCATGTCCGGCCGTCTGATTCAGTTACCATCGTCCGGTCATTGGCTCCGATGACACACATTTCTGTACTTTTTAAGATTGTTGTTTCATTCCAAATTCTATGAATCAGCCCGTTATGCTTATAGCTGTGAATCTGAATGGTTTCTCCTTCCTTGGGATAGCCCATATTTCTCCCCTACTTTCTATAAAGCCCTACAAGGTAGTATGTCCAAATTTGCTTACCGACAACGTCTTTTACCTATTATAACGTTACAAATTAAAAAATGAAAATAAAAGAGCCATTCCGGCCGGGGAATGGCACATTCCTGTTCTACACAAAGGAAGATGGCTTTTCTGAGTTGCGATATGAACGAATTACCTGCTCTGTCTGCTTTTGAAACATATCCTGTATATCAGCAAGATGTTTCCGTTTTACCGCAATCTCAGCCTGAATTCCCCGCAGCCTTGCGTCCCTTTCCAAATGCCGAAGTTCTGCTTCAATTTGTTTGCAGCGGTCGAGCTCTGATTGGAGCTCGAGAAGCTTGTCCATCGTCTTCATTTGTTCACATACCAGCTTTTCAAATTCCGTCATCGGTTCCTCCTTCAGCCTGGTGAAAGTATAAACGTCCCTCCTTTAATCATTCGATTCCAACCAGGTAAACCCTTTGACACATTCTGTAGACCTTTCACAAGTTTTGTCGTTTTACAAACGAAAAAAGCACTTCATCTGAAGATGAAGTGCTTTTTTCTGTTTCAGTGATTAGCTGTTTTGTTGTTTGTTTTGTTCAGCAGATTGGTTTTGCTGTCTAACCTGCTGAGCGTTCGTTTCGCTAGCGAATTCAGTGCCGAATTGACCTTGTTGGCCGGCAGCTGATTGCTGGTTTTGTTTTCTGACTTGCTGAGCGTTTGTTTCACTAGCAAATTCAGTGCCGAATTGACCTTGACCAGCAGCTGATTGTTGATTTTGTTTTTTGACTTGTTGTGCGTTTGTTTTGCTGAAATTATTTGAGTTAGCCATTGTTATCACCTCCACGGTCATTAGAATGTGCAGGTGATCGTACGGCTATTCCTCTTTTTTAAAATTTTTAAACGAGCAGTGAGCGTCCTCCGTCAACGATAATTGTCTGTCCGCGGATCATGTCAGCCTTGGAAGACACTAAAAATTCAACAGTATCAACCATGTCTTTAATTTCAACCATACGTCCCGCCGGCGTGTTTTGACGTGCATCCTCAAGCAGATCCTCTCTGTTCGGGAAGTGTTTGAGAGCATCTGTATCAATCGCTCCGCCTGATACGGCATTGACGATAATTTGTTTTGGTGAAAGCTCAACCGCAAGATAACGGGTTAAAGCTTCTAATGCCGCTTTTGATACGCCCACTGTCGTATAGTTTTCAAGATAGCGGATCGAACCTAGTGAACTGATGCTGACGATATGCCCGCCTCCGTTCTTTTCCATTAGCTTGGCCGCTTCTTGAGCACAGAAAAGCAAAGCTTTCGCGTTAATGTTCATGGTCCAGTCCCAATGTGTTTCTTCTAGTTCCATGACAGGTCTCAGAACGCCTGAAGCCGCATTATTGACAAACACATCAAGTCTGCCGAATGTTTCATCAATTTGCTGAAACATTTCTTTGATTTTTGCCGGCTGGCCTACATTTGCTTTTACGACAAGCACTTTGACACCCAGCTTTTCGATTTCTTCCGCTGTTTCCAAAGCTGCTTTTTTGCTGCGGGCATAGTTAATGACAATGTTATAGCCGTTCTCAGCTAGTCTCATCGCGGCTGCTTTTCCGACACCGCGGCTGCTTCCTGTTATGAGTGCACATTTATTTTGTTCCATTTTTTCCTCATCTCCTTATAGCGTATAGTTCTTTTATTTCCACAAACAATAATGGCAAGAACTGAAAAAGGGGGTCTTCTGTTATGTATGTCGGACGTGATATGAGCGAATTAAACATGGTTTCCAAAGAAGATTGGAAGAACAGTGAGCTCGCCTATTTTCATCATGCCTTTCAGCAAATTATGCCTTATTTGAACGAAGAAGGCCAATCAAAATATCGGGAATTAACGCAAGAAATTGAAGCGCGCGGCGGAATGAAGCGCAATGAAGCCGACTACACCCATGGCACGCGCGTTTCCTACGATTAAACATGTTTACGGAGCAGCCGAGTCCGCGGCTGCTTCCACTGCCATTTTCCAGATTTTTTGATGTGATACTGGGAACGCAAACTGTTCAAGCTCTTCTTTCGATACTTTTTTCAGCTCTTTGGCATCCGACACTTGTTTTACTTTACCGAAAAATACAGAAATATTCCATACAAGGTGGGTGAAAACGTGTTCCACAATACCTTGCAGATCACTGATATCAGCTTTTATCCCATGTTCATTTTCTAAAAATGCAGTGAGCTGTTCACGCTCGGTTTTGATTCCTTTTTGTGTTTCAAGATTAGGGAATTCCCATAGGTTGGCGAGCAAACCTTTTGACGGCCGCTTGTGTATATACACTTGTCCGTCTTCATCCGTCAGTACGATCGCGGCCATTGTTTTGACCCCGGGTTTTTTCTTTTTGCTTTTTACCGGAAGCTCCTGTTCAGTGCCTTCTTCAAATGCTGAGCAGTGCTGCTGAACCGGGCATAGAAGGCATGACGGCGATTTTGGCGTACAAATCAAGGCTCCTAGCTCCATTAGACCTTGATTGAATTCAGATGGTTTTTCTTTGGAAATGAATGCACGGATCGCGTCTTCAAAGACCGTTCTTGTTTTTGGTTTGGCAATATCATCCCAAATAGAAAGAATTCTGGACATGACACGCATCACATTTCCGTCAACCGCAGGAATAGGTTTATTGTAGGCGATACTGAGCACCGCTCCCTTTGTATAAGGGCCGACGCCTTTTAAGCCGCCAAACGCTTTCTCTTCTGAAGGGACAACGCCGCCATACTCCTGTTTCACTTCTTTTACAGCGCTTTGCAGATTTCTGACTCGTGAATAATAGCCGAGACCCTCCCATGCTTTCAGCACCTTTTCTTCATCAGCATCAGCGAGTGTTTCCACTGTCGGAAATTGCTCCACAAACCGCAGAAAGTATGGAATTACTGTTTCTACTCTCGTTTGCTGCAGCATGACTTCAGATACCCACACTTTATATGGATCTTGATCCTCTCTCCACGGAAGTACGCGCTGTTCCCGTTCGAACCATGAGATGAGATCATCGCGAAATTGCTGTATGTCTTTTTGTTTTAATTTGTCTTCAAGTACGTTCATATGTGTTTCTCCCCAGTCTTTCGCGCCCCGCTTTTCTTTAGACTGTTTTTTGTTGTACACTAAGGGCACAGTACGATAATATGTTACATTAAATAGAAGTAAAGAAAAAGCAGAAATATATGAGAACGATTGAATCGATTTGAAAATGGGGTATATGAAAACGGGGAATACCTTACAAAAGTGAATGTGCAGGGCATTCCTGCAAGGAGGTCACCTATGGATACAGGCACACATGTCGTGATGGGCATTGCACTTGGCGGTATTGCAACACTGGACCCTGTTGCCGGATCAGATCCAGCAATGGCTCATGCTGTTATGATCGCAACGATTGCAGGCTCTCAAGCTCCAGATATTGATACTGTGTTAAAGCTTAAAAACAATGCTGTTTATATAAGAAATCACAGAGGGTTTACCCATTCCATTCCCGCCGTTTTGTTTTGGTCTGTCATTATTCCGGCAATTTTGCATGTATTTTATCCAGAGTCCAATTTTCTGCACCTGTGGCTGTGGACGCTGCTGGCGGTCGTACTGCATGTCTTTGTTGATATTTTCAATGCGTACGGAACGCAAGCGATACGTCCATTTTCGAAAAAATGGGTTGCGCTCGGTCTGATTAATACGTTTGATCCGTTTATTTTTATCAGCCACCTGGCTGCTATCGCGGTTTGGTATGCAGGGGGCAATCCCGGCATTACGTTTCTCAGCTTATATATCATATTGGCAGGCTATTATTTGGTACGCCTGATCATGCAGCTGAGAATTAAACGGAAGCTTCGTGAGATGATTCATGATGAGATTGAAAATATTATTATTTCACCGACGATGAAATTCAGGCAATGGCGGATCGCCGTAACGACAGCCCATGCTTTTTATGTGGGAAGAAGCATGGAAGGGCACGTCGTAATTCTGGATACATTTAATCGGGTGCCTGTTCCTGAAACCGACGTGATGCATGCGGCAAAGCAGGATGATAACATTGCGGCGTTTCTGTCATTTTCTCCAGTTTACCGGTGGGAAGTCGATACGTTTAAAGATCATTACGAGGTAAGGTTTATAGACCTGCGTTATCGCAGCAAAGGCCATTACCCGTTTGTCGCTATCGTTCATATCGGCCATGATCTCACGATTCGGTCGTCTTATACAGGATGGATATTCAGCGAAGAAAAGCTTCAGAAAAAATTAAAGCTCAGCTCTGTTTAGAGCCTGGCTTTAATTGTTGTCAAAATCCTAAAACTTTTCATTTTAGGATTTTGACATCTTTATCTTAGCGGGATTGAAAACCCTTGAAGTCTAGGAGGAGCGGAGCGAATGTTATCATTCGCGAACACCAACGCGCAGGCCTGACAACGAATGCGAGGGTTTGTCGACACGCTGAGCCAGGCTCTATTTAGAGCCTGGCTTTTTTCGTCTAATATATATAATAGCAATCAGCAGACTGACGAGAGTGAGCATCATTGATATTTTAAAGTATGGCGGATAGTAAACCAGCTCAATGTGATTGTCTCCCTTTTGCGCCTTGAAACCTAGAAAAGCATAATCCGCTTTTTCGAGCGTCTGTGGTTTCCCGTTAATCTTCAGCTCCCAGCCTTTTTCATAAGGAATCGGAAGCATGATGTACTGGTCTTTTGACAGATGATATGCAAATGTCAGCTTATTTTTATCCCATTTCAGATTGTCTGCTTTGTCTGTGTTGTTTTGCAGCACTGCGCTTTTCAGTGTGCTGTAGTTTTCTTCATAGAGTGCTATGTTTTTCAGCTCATACGCCCCTTTTGGAAGCTTGATTGAGATATGGTCTGATTTAGGCACTCTGACTGTGATATCGTTTACTCCTGTTTTATAAATTGATTGGTTCGATTTCCTCGTTGTGACATAATCATTGACCTTTAGTGTAAATCCTTTGTCTTTTGCTTTGCTTTTCAAATAAAAGCTGACATAGTAGTCTCCCGGAGCGGATGAAGCCTCTTCCGGAGTGATGATCAGTTCTCCTCCGTTTTCTCCAGTTACAGTGAGCAGTCCGTTTTGATACTGAGCATGTTTTGCGGTGATATCCGACTTACGAATCAAATTGGCCAGTTTTGGCGCCTGCTCCGTTTTTTCTGACGGATCTGCTAACACAATTCCTTTCAGCATGGCCTGTTCTTTCGCAAGAGCGGGTCGTTTGTCCAGCTCGCTTTCGCTGTATAAGACATCAGCTGTTTTGACAAAAGGAAGCATGTATTGATTTTCATAAATGACATAACGCTCTGATTCCGCATGCTTTTTGAAGCCATACGGGACGTTGGCTTCATTTGTTTTTTCCGTCATGTAATATTTGCCGTAAAGCAGGCTGTATAAATTCGCCCTGTCTCCGAATGACGCATAACGGCTGACGCTTTCTCTCCCCATGTCGATGCTCAAATCATTCCAATAGAAGGTCAGCAGATGTTTGTTCAAAATGCTTGAATAGGCGCTGACTCCATTAAACCCGTAAATGATTGGCGTATTATTAAAGACACCATTCATCCAGTCAATTCTCATGAGCGGATCATCATCTTCCTTCTGTAATCGCCTGATGAGCTCAGAAGCTTCTTGCCCTTTGTATTCCTCACCCGTGAGATATGCTTTTGTCACACTATCCAAACCGCCTCCTTCTGAGAGCGCGTATTTTTGATAGATGTTGGCGATAAACAGTGAAGAAAGAATAACTACACCGTATACAGCTGCTTTCGCCCATTTTTTCGTGAAGCCCGCAGCAAACAAAGCTGCGATTGTCAGGAATAAGAGCAATAGAATGCTTTTATTCGCAGTCTCCCATATATCCAGCTCATACCTGTGGATATGATACATGTAAAGAAGCAGAACAACAGCTATGGCCGGGAGCAATTCTTTCCATTTCAATTTAGACAGCTGTGACAGGCCCGCTGCGGCTGCCCCCGCAATGGTAAATGCCAGAACATATTCAAACCGGTTTTGCGGGGCGGAAAAGCCGTTAAACACACTTGCCGCATACGGGCTGAAGTGAAAAAGAATAAATAACAGGCTCACCCCGGCAAAGAGTCGAAACACACGGTTTTTGTAAAAAGAAACAATAAACAAAAACAGCAGAAAGGCTGCCGGCAAAATGATAATCCGGCTCGAAAATAAGATATTATCATCGAAATTGAGCCACTCGATTTTCTGGCTGTACGGGGGACGCAGGTTGTTTAAATAACCATATACCACCGGCACAAATGCCGCCGTACTGATACCAAAGGAAATAAGGCCTGAAACCAAAAACATTCTGAATTGGATCCATCTTTTCTCTTCATGCTTTTCCAGTCTGATCAGCCATCTGAATAGCACGTAGATTCCGATGAATATAAGGTTTATGTATGCAAAGTAAAAATTATTGATTAACGTTAGCGCGCACGCAATGATAAACCATGCCGGACGACGCTCTCTCATGATTTTTTCTGCTCCGAGCACAAGCAGCGGGAGCCAAATCATCGTATCGGTAAAGAATTCCCAATATGCTTCGTGGCGGAAATAAATGATCGAGACACCGTATAACACAGCCCCCGTAAACGAAGCCGCTCTATGTTTGAGAAGGTAGTGGAAAACAGATGCAGCTGTAAAGATGATTAAACTCAGTTTAAAAATACTGACAAAAACAGCTGACTCCGCCCAAAAAAGCGTATCCGCTTCTCCGATCAGCTGGATCGCTTGAAGAAGCCAGACGCCGGCGGATACAACAAGAAACAAAAAGGAAGCAGAAAAATAATAGCCGAGCTGACTGAATGTGCCGCCGCCGAGTCCGAATGAATATTGATAGAAAAAATTCAAGTGTGTGTATTGGTCAAATAATAATTTTTTAAATACAATCATTTGTGCAAGCCCGTCACCCGGGCCTGTCATATACCTGCCGTCTGCCCATTCTTTCACAAAAAAAGCGTGTGCCAGAATGGAAACAAGCAGACTGGCCGCATAAATCATGACATATTTTCTTTTCATATAAATTCTCCAGTCTTGCTTTTAGATAGTGGACATACAAAAAAGCACTGGCAATAGCGCTTACATATTCAGTGCATTTTTGTCAGACGCCGCATGCTTTTCAATTCTTTGGTTTCAGGCAGGTCTTTGTTCGTGATATTCGCTTCTTTAATCAAATAATGCGGGCGTTTTTTTGTTTCATAATAGATTCGGCCGATGTATTCGCCTATGATGCCGAGACTTAGCAGCTGTACTCCGCCGAGAAATAATACTGCTGAGATAATGGTGAAATAGCCAGGCACAGAAATGCCGTTTGTCAAAATTTTAACGAATGTGGCAATGATATAAATGACGGAAAGCAGCAAAATGAAAATGCCGGTATAAAAGCATATTCTCAGCGGCTTATGGTTAAATGAAACGACGCCGTCCATTCCATAGTTAAACAGACTGCTGAACGACCATTTGGATGTGCCATTTTTTCGTTCGACATTTTCATAAAACACAATTTTTTGATCGAATCCAATCCAGCAAAATAAACCCTTGGAGAAGCGGTTGCCTTCGCTCAGTTTCAAAAGAGCGTCCACTGCTTGTCGGCTTAACAGCCGGAAGTCTCCGACACCGTCACGCAGATCCACCTCCACTGCTTTATTAATGAACTTGTAATACAGAGATGAGAGGAGTGAGCGGACAGGGTTGTCTCCTTTTCGGTTTCTTTGGGCAATGACTTGATCATAGCCTTCTTCATAGCCTTTGATAAATTCTTTCAGCAAATAGGTTGGATGCTGCAGATCAGCGTCCATTACGATGACCGCCTCGCCTTGAACATGCTCAAAGCCAGCCAGAATTGCGGCTTCTTTGCCGAAGTTTCGAGAGAAAGATATGTATTTCACCTTGCTGCATACGGCTGCCAAATCTTTGATCTGCTGAAGCGTGTCATCAACACTTCCGTCGTTTATGAAGAAAATTTCATAGTCATAAGGAATGGTCTTGAATTCCTTTTGCAAAGATTCATGAATGAGTTTGATATTATCTCCTTCATTGTAAGACGGAATGATAATCGAGATTAATCCTTGCTTCATTAAGGCACCTTCTTCTTTTTATTCTATTTAAGTTTTGCCTTAGGGGGGGGGGTGCAGACAAATCTTCAATAAGGCTATTCCTTTTTTAAAAGTCGTTTAAACCTGCTTTTTGTTACATTTTATGATGTCATTTTTTAATGTTATTTTGTCATGTTTAAAACAGACTATGAAAAAAACGCACAGAAAAAGTCTGCCATTATGACAGACGAGCGGAGAGACATTCTGACTTATTATTTTTTTAGATAATCCAGAATAAGCTGATTGACGATGTCAGGTTTTTCGTGATTAATCCAATGGGATGCTTCATCAACAAAAATGAGATGTCCATTCGGGCAGTGTTTTTCCGTCTCTTTCGCAAGCTTTCTGCTTAAAAAGCGATCTTCCATTCCCCAGATCAACCGGTAAGGTACTGTTTCACAACTGGTTTTCTCTGCAAGGCTTCCTTTTCTGAGGGCTCTGTACCAGTTCAGCATAGCTGTCAGTGCACCAGGTTGTTTCCATGCTTCTTTGTATTTGCTGACATCCTCAGACGTAAACATCTCAGGGCGTGTCGATAACCCAATCGCTTTATCTAATGCTTCGTAATCATTGTCCTTTAGTGATGCCTCCGGTTTGTCGGACAGCTGAAAGAAGGCGATATACGAGCTTTTCAGCCATTGCGGCGGATACATCGGCGTGACGGTTTTCATAACGTGCGGGTGCGGGATATTGATGGCGATCAGCTTTTCAAGATATTCTTGACGGGTGGACGCCAAATGCCATGCGACTGCCCCTCCCCAGTCATGCCCAATGACAATTGCTTTTTCATCTGTGAATTGTGTTATCAGTCCGATGATATCATCTCTTAACGTATCAATCCGGTACGAATCAATTCCCTCTGGTTTGTCACTGAGATTGTAGCCGCGCTGATCGGGCACGATAACTCGGTACCCCGCATCGGCAAGCGGTTTGATTTGGTTTTTCCAGCCGTACCAAAATTCTGGAAACCCATGGAGCAGAACAACTAACTGGCCGTCCTCCGGTCCTGCGGTCGCAACGTGAAGCGTAATTCCGTTTGTTTTGACAAATTGGCATTTAACTCCGTCCACTTCTATCTCCTCCTTGACTGCGCGTCATATTTTTCAGCCTTTTTTCCGTAAGCACACATGTCATGACACAGGCGGAAAGCAGCAAAGTCAGCTGAAGAATGATCAAGTTCGATTTCAACAGCAAACCCATCCCCGCAATCAAAAAGCCTGACAGGATCAGCAATGATGCGCTGTAACGGTTCGCTTCATCCCATAAACGTTGATCTGACATTGAGCGTTTCGTTCTGAATCCGTACACACTGTTGATGGTTTTGGGCGGAAACAGTTTAATCAGTATCCCCGCGATGATCATGCAGCCTCCGCTGACTAAACCAGCCATATCATCATCTCCTTTCTCATTGTTACGTGCAGAAAGAAGAAATGTTTCATACAAAGGCAAAAAGACAAGCTCTCTGCCTGCCTTATTTATCGTATTTGTAAGTCCTTTGTCTGAATATAGCCCTGATGCCTGCCATCATCAACAAACGCCCATTTGAAATCAAATCCGCCGTTTTCACTGAATCCCCAACCAAGCAATGTCACCTCTGTTCCGGTTGAAAGCTGTTTGGCTTTTCCATTTTCGGGTGTCGGTGAGTAGAAGGCTGTCTGATTCGCTGTTTTTGCTTGTCTTGCGGTTTTCATTAAGAAGTGTGTTGAAATATATGCTTTTTTCCCTTTGAACTGAATTTGAGCCCAATCGGCATTTGCGAAACCATTAACTGTAACTTTTTGTTCTGATGATAATGTGCCAAGAATTTTACCTTTATGATTTGGCTCAGTCCTGACATTCAGCTTTCCTGTTTTTATCATGTAAGAATCGGATGAAGGCATGCTGGCAGATATGTCGTGAAGCGGCGCAGCTTTTGCTGCGGGAGCGGAATAAAGTGCTGTCATACTAAGTCCTGCGGCAGCTGTTAAAGCGAGCATTACTTGTTTCTTTTTCATATAAAGCTCCTCCTCGCATTTGACAAGATATATGTGGTATTCCCTGATTAAACGGCGAGTGAAACACGTTTTGTTCATTTTTTCTAGCTGTTAAGGTAATTTTAAGGAAATAAAAAACCTGCCGGATGATAGACGGCAGGTTTTGTCAATGCAAAAGGCCTCTGCTTTGGTTTAAGTAATCATTTACATCCTCACGGGAACTTTGGAAAAGGTGGAGCTGACCGCCATAGTTTTCGATCCATTGTGTGACGATTTTTTCTGTCATTTTTTCACCTTGATAGGTGTGTCCGGCTTTTGCATAGGTCGCTTCGAAATCGCTCCATAACAATTCCACCCATGTTTTTGCCTGTATATAGCTGATCATATCGTTCTTTTCCAGAAGCAGATTTGTCAGTTTCTCAATGTACGTATCCATGTGTGCAGTTCTCCTTTCTTCAGGAAAAAAATAACGCTTTAAAACGTGGTGTTCTCCATATAATAACCTTACGTCTTCATCTGAAAAGACGCAACTTTTTGATCTCGAACCTAGGAGGAACTGATATGGTCCGGAATAAAGAAAAAGGATTTCCATACGAAAACGAAAATAAATTTCAGGGTGAACCGAGAGCAAAGGACGACTATGCTTCAAAACGCGCTGACGGATCGATCAATCAGCATCCTCAAGAAAAAATGAGAGCCTCAGGCAAACGATAAAGAAAGCCGCTGCAGTGATTCATATAAAAAGAGGCTGAAATTCAGCCTCTTTTTTCCTGCAATACTGAGATTGGCAGCGCTTCTTCTTGCTGGGGGGACGAGGTTCTGTATCCCCATGCGAAAACGCCGTTTATATAGCTGATCGTAAATTCGTCTTCAGAGTCTTCCACACGATACGTTTCTCCCGGTGAAAAATTTTCCGGGTTCAGCAAATATGCTTTTGCCATCGTAATTTTCCGTTCGAGCACTGCCAGTTCGTTTATGATCCCATGCTGTTCGGCTTTTCTTGCTTTTTCAGAAAGTGAGGCGATTTCGGTATTAAGTTCGTGCGGTGTCATTTGACTGTATCGTTTCTCCATTTTTTCAGCTACTCCTCTTCCTGCAGAAATTGCTCGATTAAATCGAGTGAGAATCCTTTGCGGAATAAAAATTGTTTGACCTTCATGGCGCTTTCATAAGAGCCGTCATAGCGGTATTTTCTTATCGCTTTTTCCGCATGCAGGCGCAGCGCTTCTTTTTCTGTGTCCTCATCATTTTCGTATTCAATCTGCTCTAGCGCCGCGCTGATGACATCAAATGAGAAGCCCTTGCGCTGAAGCTGCATCTGGGCGCGCTGTTTGAGTTCCTTTGTTGAAAGTTTTTTATCCTTTTTGAGAAGCTTTTCAACATGTTTGACCGCTTCCCTTGTCTGATCTTCAAAGGAAAAAGAACGCAGCGCTTCCTTAATTGTATCGTCGTCGATCCCTTTCGCTCTCAGCTCTCTGAATAATACGTCAGGGCCTTTTCCGTTCGTTTTTTTGTGGGTGCTGACGTAGGCCGCGGCAAACTCCGGGTCGTTTAAGTACTTGTAGTCGTTGAGCTTATGAATCACTTCCGCAATGACGGGGGCAGAGGTTTCTTTTTTCTTTAAGTGGTCCTCCACCTCTTTCGTTGATCTCATTCGGTAGGATAAAAATTCAATTGCACGGTTGAAGCCTTTTTTCACTTCATCACCGTATTGAATCTCAATGATCTCAAGGTCATCGAGCTCTTTTCCCTTTGTGAGCTCAAATTTCACGAGCACGTCCGCATCCACACTGAAGGCGTATTTCTCATCGAGAAAGATATTAAAACGTTCCGTATTCTTTTTTTGCGTTGATATTTTTGTAATAAATGGCATTTTAATCTCCCTTCTCAGGCCTGACACGCGTTTTCTTTTATGATAATGAGGTAAAGTATACTAATTAGAACGATGAGGAGAGATGTTCATGAATATTGCAATGACGGGCGGAACCGGTTTTCTCGGCCGGCATCTGACAGGCGTTTTTATCCGCCAAGGTCACCATGTTTATATTTTATCAAGAAACGCAAGGGAAACTGAACAAAAAAATATCACATATGTCCAATGGCTGACAGAAGGAGCCGTACCTGAACAGGAACTTCCTCATATTGATGTCTGGGTAAACCTTGCGGGAAAATCGATTTTTGGCCGCTGGACAGAAAAAACGAAGCAGCATATTCTCTCCAGCCGTATCAATGCGACTCGTGAAGTACAGCGGCTCATTCATAAACAGAAGGACAAACCGAAGGCGCTAATCCAGGCTAGTGCTGTCGGTATTTACGGCACAAGTCTTGAAAAAACCTTCACAGAGGATTCCCCAACATCAGATGAGGATTTTCTCAGCCATACGGCGCATATGTGGGAAAAGGAAGGACAAAAAATTGAGGCGATGGGCATCCGGACGGTTTATGCGAGATTTGGTGTGATGCTTGGAGAAAAAGGCGCTCTCCCGCTCATGGTTCTTCCCTATAGATTGCTGGGCGGCGGCACGATCGGAACGGGCAGACAGTGGCTGTCATGGATTCATGTCGAAGACGCCGCCCAGATGATCCGGTATGCGATGGAAAACACCGGCATTTCAGGCCCTATGAATGTCACCGCGCCAAACCCGGTGGAAATGAAGCAATTCGGGAAAACGATTGCGCAGGTGAAGCATCGTCCCCACTGGCTTCCCGTTCCAGAGTTCATTTTGTCGAAAGCATTGGGTGAAATGAGTCTTCTCATTGTGAAAGGGCAGCGCGCTCTCCCCAAAAAAGCGCTGACTTCTGGTTTTCGTTTCACCTATTCAGATCTTACATTCGCACTCTCACAGCTGCTAACGGACGGAAAGGCTGTATAAAAACTGAAGGAAACGTCAACCTTAAGAATAACATGGTTGAAGGAGGTCCTTTCTATGGAAAAGAAGAGGGAGAAGCATCAGCAAGGCGCTAATTTAAAGAAAATGCAGGAAGTTCTTTATTCAGGCGAATTTAAAAAAGCGGAAAAAGCTGCTAAACGAAAATAGGAATACATAGCCCCCTAAAGCCAAATACTATATTTGTTTGATATCACTTTTTAGGGGGAATTTGATATGGGCAGAAATCATATCCACAAAAACCGTGATAAAAACAAACAAAAGCTTCCTCAAGTTCCCGATGCATTAAAAAGGGAAACTGACGGCGTTTACGAGGAATATTCAAGCGAACTTGCCGATGCGGATGACCGTAAAGCGCAAGAGCGTGCGAAAGCAGCCGACAATAGAGCGAAAAAGAAAACCCGTTAACGAAAAACCCCTTGTCTCTATTTGAGACAGGGGGTTTTTTTACAACTCGGTAAACCGCTCACGGATCGGTGTGCGTTTTTTCACTCCCGGCGCTTCGTCAGGATAGCCCGTTTGTATGATGGCGGCAAATCGTTCATTATCCTGCAAATCAAAGGCCTGCTGGACTTCTTTGTCGTAAAGGATTTTTCCGCTTTTCCAAACCATGCCGATTCCTTTTTCCCAGGCAAGAAGCTGAAGGTTTTGGATCAATGAGCTGGTAGCCGCAAAATCATCATCTCGCGCTCTTTCGTTTTCATCTTGCCGGAACACGACGAGCAGGAATCCCGGTACGCGTCCGAGTGTGTTTTTGAAATTTTGCAGTTTTTCCTCTGTCATATCAGGTTTGGATTTCTTAGAGAATGCTGCAAATGTATTGATGAGATTTGCTTTTCCTGTCTCACTGGAAACGTAAATAAATCTCCATGGCTCTGTCACTCTGTGATTTGGCGCATATTTTGCCGTTTCAAGCATGTCAAGAATAACCGCTGAGGGCACTGGCTCTTGTTTAAATTTTCGAATTGATCTTCTGCTGCGTATGATGTCACGCAGTTCTGAATGTTGATCTATCTGTTCGGTTTGAGGCATACCGTCTCACCTTCCTGCACAATTGAAAATGATTATCATTTATAATAATAACGGAAAGTGCCTCTTGTTGTAAACCATCATCGGTATTAAATTTACAGAATGCGGGTTCCTAAGTGTACAGCCGTTTCTGTGAAGTGATCCCTTCTTCTTTCCCATTTTCCGCCCTTGTTCAAGGATATTTTTTCAGCTATGTTCTCTATAGGCAGGAAAGAGTCCATTCCTGATATGGATGCCGATGTACTGTTTTATTTCACTTAAAACCTATTCCATAAAGACGAAAAAAAGACTCCATCTGATTAGAAGGAGTCTTTTTTGCTTTTTCCGATCAGCCGCGTGACAAGGAACATGGTGACAGAAAGAGATCTGTTTTTCCGGTAGGCCAAGTATTTGCCGCGCCATTCCGGTTTGTATTTTTCTTTAAAGGCTCTGAGGCCGCTGAAGCTGTACATGTACCTGACATTATTAAAAATGACAGCGGCAAATCTTTCTGACCAGAAGGAGGTAAAGGCGGTGCCGACATTTGCCAATGGCGCCATTCCCATGTTAAACGACGTGCAGCCTTCCTCCTTCGCCCATAAAAACATACGGATGAATAATGCGTCCATAATGCCGTTCGGGGCGTCATCACGGTAGCGCATCAGATCAACCGATATCTCTCCTTCCTGATACATCGGCATGACATTTGCAAACGCAACGATCTCTCCTTCGGCATTTTTCATATAGGCGATCGGTGCTCTCTGTAAATAGGACGAATCAAAAAATCCGAGTGAAAATCCCTTCTCCTTTTTCGAGCCGAGCCATTCATCTGAGATTTGTTTCAGCTCCTCCAAAAACACATCAGAAAATGGGGGATGATCCACATGGAAGGTATACTCCTCCCGCTCAAATCGGTTATTGATGGCCCGAAGACCGGCTTTTTTCTTCCCGGTCAAGGTAAATGTATTCAAATCTACATAGGCTTCCTCGCCCAGCTTAAAGAAGTTATAGCCAAAATCGTGATACAGCGCCATGTCCTCTCGTTCAATTTGATAGAATAAAACGCTGAATCCCTTTTGATGCGCTTCGTTCAGAAATTCTTCCAGCACGAGCGGGAACGATTGTCTTTCACCGGATGGATCACCGAGCACAACCAGCCTTCTGGCGATTTTTCCAAACAGGAGAAGTGCATTCCCATCACTTGAAAAATAAAACCGCTTATCTCCAAGATAGCCGAGGTGGCTCAGCGCATTTCCGCCTTTTTCATTTAAAAACGAAGCAAAGCGTTCGGAATCAGCTTCTTCCCCGATCGGTTCTGTCTTCCTATGATACACCACTGTAAATATGAAGAAGAACAGCGGCACAATGATAATCGCCATGATCGTCGCATACGTGATATGAGAATCGCTATGGACGAAATATTCATGGCGCATCACTTTCTTCATCCGATCCCAAATGAAGCCCGCGATCAGGTTGTAGTTAAAAAGGGCTACGGTAAACAGCGCCACAGCGAATATCATTTGCCCAAGCGTATAGGATGCCTGTTCCCGCTGGAATTGTTTTTTCAAAAGCACGAGCAATACGATAATCATCGGCAGTACAAATATCGCACTGATGTTGAGTCCTTTTAAAAAGCTGAACACAAAGCCGCCGACAAGTGCTGTAATTGCCATCTTATAGGAACGTTTTGTCCGTTTATAAAGCTCGATCGGCAAAATCAGCAGAATAAGTGCTGAGCTTAAAGACAGTCCGTTGAACAGCAAAAGGGCCGGGCGCGGAATGTGTGGAATAACCGTCAGCCTATCAATCGGCAGGGATACTGAAGCCAGAACGATCAACCCGGCAACAAACACAATAAGCGAAAGTGAGCCTTGCAAAATTTTCACTAATACCGCCCGCTGGACAACAAGCAGAACGTTTGTCGTCTCAATTGCCGGTGCGATGCGCGGATTCGTTTCGAGCCGTTTCATTGTGTTTTCGGTCAGGTCACCCGCAGCAAAAAACAGTCCCAAAACAAATGGAATAAACGAATAGGCAAGCCTGTACAAAACAATAGAAGTAACAATGGCCTCCTGATGATAACCAAGCTGCTCCATCCCGAGCAAAAACAAAAGGTCAAACGATCCGAAACCGCCTGGCACAAGGCTGATCATCCCTCCTATCGCCGCAATGACGAAGACGCCGAATACATATCTGATATCAGCATGAATGCCCATAGCGAATAAAGCAAAATAGATGACGAATCCGGCCATAAGCCATTCGGCAACAGAAGCACCGATATAAGCGAAAATCGGATTTTTCACTTTGTCCGTATTTTCTTCATTTCCGTCTTTGCGGCCTTTTATTTTGGCCACCGCTAAAGATACCGGCAAAATCAGCGCGAAGCCGATAACGACAGCCCACAGCCACGGCTTCTCATGGATCACTTCATCCACTGGCAGCACCCGCGCAACGACGAAAATACTGAAAACAGATAACCCGAGCAGCATAGAGGATGTAAGCCAGGCGATTCCTTTGACGAGTGTCTTTTGGTCTTTCGTATGCTCTTTATAAAACATCATTCTTAGCCCGACTCCGGCTAATCCGCCGAATCCCAGAACGTTGTTAAATGAGTTGGCGATCCAGGAAACCCTGAATACCTTTCCGTTTGTGATCGACAGCCGCAGGGAGTATTTCAGAACGTAATCATACAGCGACATGGCTGAAACAGCCAGCAGGCCGATCAATACAAGGATGAATAAGTCTGTTCGTTCCAGCCCATTTATGACCATAAGCGTGCGTTTGAATGACAGATTTGTCAGTTCTTGTTTCGATTGATAAATAACAAATAATAAAACAGCAATAGGAAAAACAATTTTTAAAATAGATAAAGCATTTTTTTTAATCAGCAATGGTCTCTCCAATCATATTCTAGTTCGTTTTTCTTCCCCTAATAATCTCCAACTTATTATACACTACCATTATTTTTCGGACAAAGTCGGGCATGTGGTTTCTGCTCACTTTCTTTCAAGAGTGAAAATCGAGTAATATGGTAAGAGGAGTGAAAGATGAGGGTGATGAAATGGAATATAATCTGCATGATACCACTGTATTAAACGAAAACATTCTTTCTTCGGAGGAACGGGAAATATGGGTGCTCTATATGAAAGTCTTAACCTCTGCCGGGCTCGGTGATGTGTCTGAGTGGATGAAACTGGATATGAGCATGCCGCAAATGAAAGTGCTGATGCTATTAAACAACCATGGAACACTAAAGGTCAGCGACATTGCAGAAAAAATGGGAGCTTCTCTGTCTAATACAACAGGGCTGCTTGACCGTCTTGAGAAATCAGGATTTGTCAAACGCTCACATTCTGAAGAGGATCGCCGCTCAGTGGTTGTTCAATTGACGGAGAATGCTAAAAAAATTTTTCGGGGTCTTTACGAAAAAGGGCATTTGAAATTGAAGCGTTCCTTGGAGCTGCTGTCTCCTGAAGAAAAGCAAGCTGTTTCCTCAGGGCTATCTATTCTTTCTCAAGCATTGGAGAAAGCAAAAAAGGAATAAGTGTTTAAGTCTGTCATCCGTAAACTGCGGAAACAGGCTTTTTTTATTTGACATTTAATTCACTTAAAATGAATAATATATTCATAATGAATTAAAGAAAAGAGGTTTGATGAATATGTCTGAGGCATTCACAGAGCAAAAAAGCCAAAAGTGGGCGATCAGTCTGTTTACAATCGGTGTGTTTATGGCGGCGCTGGATAACGGTATTATTTCGGCGGCTTTAACAACGATAAACGAGTCGTTTGCCGTCTCTCCTTCATGGGGATCGTGGGGCATTACCCTTTATACGCTCGGTCTTAGCGTCAGTGTGCCGATCGTCGGAAAGCTCTCAGACCGCTACGGCAGAAAGAAACTTTTTCTCATTGAGGTTTGCCTGTTCGGGCTTGGTTCTTTGCTTGTTGCTTTGAGTCAAAGCTTCCCGCTCTTTCTGATCTCACGGCTGATTCAGGCACTTGGAGGCGGCGGGATCTTCATTATCGGCAGCTCGCACATTCTCGCTACCTTTCCAAAGGAAAAGCAGGGAAAAGCGCTTGGGCTGCTTGGCGCGATGAACGGGATGGCGGCAGTGCTCGGACCGAATATAGGAAGCTTTCTGCTTGATTGGACCGGGTCTTGGCATTGGCTGTTTTTGATTAATTTGCCGATTGCCTTGCTGTTGGTCGTTTTCGGTGCATATTTTATGGCGGAAACAACAGCGCCTGAGGCTAAACGCCTTGATACAGCCGGAATCTTCCTTCTGTCCCTGTCGATTTTAGCTGTGATGTACGGAATGACAAATCTTGACGGTGCAAACCTTTTAAACAGCTTGGGGAATCCGGAGGTTTATGGATGTATTGTGTTGGGCATCATCTGCTTTGCAGCGCTTATCTCGTTTGAAAAAAGGGTTGAAATGCGCGGGGGCGATCCGATTTTGGCTTATTCTTTGCTGCGGAACCACATGTTTCAGCGTACGCTTGTCATCGGTTTGTTATCCGGAGGGCTATTGGCTGCGGTTATTTTTATCCCGTCATATGTTGAGCAATATTTGGGTGTCCCTGCCGCAAAATCAGGTTATTGGATGACTCCGCTTGCACTAGCTTCTGGAATCGGAGCTTGGCTTGGCGGAGTGCTTACCGACAAAAAAGGACCGGTGACAACTGTTGTTCTTTCTGGAATCATTTCGTGTGCGGGATTTGCGTTATTTCCGCTCTGGGTAACGGAGAAATGGGAGTTTGTGATCGCAAGTATGGCGGCCGGGATCGGGTTTGGCTTTCTGTTAGGCGCTCCGCTGAACGTCCTTGTATCAGAGGCGGCTAAAACGAATAAAGGAACAGCGCTTGGCACACTTTCATTAGTAAGGCAAATTGGACTGACATTGGCGCCTACGCTTTATGCCGGGTTTATCACAGCCGGGTTTGACCAAGTCGGCGCTGAAATCAAAAGCCGCTTATCAGAAAGCGGACATTCAGAAAAGGCGATGCAAATGATTCCGGAGATCGGCAGCTCTGATGTTTCTTACAAGAACAAATTGAACGCATTCCCGTGCCTGAAGTCAAAACAGCGATCAGCGACGCCATTCATGCGAGTGTCGCTAGCGGCTACGATCATTTATATGCGGCGGCGGCTGTGATCTCATTGCTGGTGATTGCGGCGATCAGTCTGCCGGCTTTCCGCCGGAAAAAGCCTTAAGACCACCCCTCTGTAAGTTGAAGGCGGCAGGAGCCTCTCTCCTGCCGCTTCTTTTCACCCTGCTTGATCCCGCACTTCTGCTGTTGCTTTCTTCTGTTTTGGCTGATAAATCTTTCCCACAAATAAATAACCGTATTTGAATTTATTCAGTGCCCACGAGGCCAGGATCGGGCCGGCTGTGCACACGGCGAACAACAGGAGAACTGCCGGTACGGCGGGGATGTCGGGCACATTTAAAAGCAACACGTAGCCTATAATCATAAAATAAGCATGAAGCAGATAAATTGAAAAAGAATAGTTGCTGATAAACATCATGATTTTCGGCACATGTTTTATTTTAGAAAACACGTGAAAGCACAGGAAAATCATGCTTGTCGAATACAGCATGATATCAGGCCGTTTCGAGCTGATCATGCCGATTTCACCGACATAAGAAACAGTGACAACAAGCGCCGCAGATGCCAGCGCAGTCCCGTATATCCCCCACCGGTATTGATTTAACAGCGCTAAAAAGCGCTTATATTCTTTTCCGCAATAATAGGCCAGACAGAAGTAAAAAAGCCAGCCTGCGAACGGCACCCAGAAGAACGGAAACGCCCCGCCCTCTTCAGAAGCAGGAGCCGGACTGGCTGCTGAGTAATAGCTTAAATAAGCGGCTGTCACCACAAATGAGATGGACAGAACCCATTTTGGCGATGCTTTTTTCAAATACTCATGAAACAGCATATGCAGAATGTAAAATTGAAAGATGACGAGAATGAAGTATCCAACAAAGTTGCCTAACAATACGTTCGCCAAAAATTTTTGCACAATCGCGAGAAAGGTGACCTCTCCCCCCATCGCACTGGTCATCAGCAAAGCATCGATGGCTGCAATAAATAAAAAAGGAATGAAAATCACTTTTCCCCGCTTCTTTAAAAAACCGTCCGGCACTCCGTCAGAATAAGAACGGGCCAGCAAAAATTCAGAGATGAAAATGAAAGCGGGCGTGCTGAACATGAGGAGTGTGCGAAAAGAATCTACGGTGTGAGAGATATTTGCGAGAGCTTCTGCCTGAAGCATCAGAACCATTGAAATGATATGGAGCAAAACGACACTTAAGCACGAAATACAGCGGATCATAAAAATTTCTTTAATTTGCATCACAGCGCTCCTTTTATTTCAAATTTTTAGAAATCAATGGTTGTACCTTAACATGTCTGCTCGGTTTGAGAAAGTGGCGGATGTCTTAAATTGGCGGATGTCTTATAGACTATCGAGAACAACTGAATACTGTGCAGACAAGAACTTTTGAGCTAGGCAGAGGATGTGATCATAAATCCTTTATTCAAGTTCACCTTTCCCCTTATACATAAATCATCAATCTGAGTGCGGGACATAAAGTAGTCAGGTTGTGTTCCCTTCCTCCCTTTTCTATAATAAGGGGAATAGGCAGTTAGGATTACGAAACAGCCATAGACACGGAGGATCGCATGAGAGTATTAAAATACGCCATATTAGGGCTTTTGCGCAAAGGCGAATTGAGCGGATACGATATTACGAGTTATTTTAAAGAGGAGCTCGGCCAATTTTGGAGCGCCAAGCACAGCCAGATTTACCCCGAGCTCAAAAAGCTCACGGATGAAGGATTTATCACGTTCCGAACAACGATTCAAGGCACGAAGCTGGAGAAAAAGATGTACACCCTGACAGACAGCGGAAAGCAGGAGCTGCATGACTGGCTGATCCGACACCAGCCGATACCGGAGACTGTGAAGGATGAATTTATGCTGAAGGCTTATTTCATTTCTTGTCTATCGCAGCAGGAGGCTTCCGACTTGTTCACAGATCAGCTGCTGAAACGCAAGGCAAAGCTGTCTGATCTGCAGGGAAGCTATGACAAGCTGATGGCTTCAGCAGAACCAATGTCATTTTCTTCACCAGACTTCGGCCACTATCTCGTGCTGACGAAAGCGCTGGAGCGGGAGAAAAATTACGTTTCCTGGCTGGAGTCGATTTTGTCCATGATTAACAAAGGTTGACTGTGGGCGGAGATTTACCCGCATGCAAAAAGCATCTGCCTCAGGGGGCAGATGCTTTTTTAGGCTCGGAGCGCTTTCAGCCCCGCTGCGAAAGTAATTGCCGCAAAAGCAAGCAAAATGCCGCAGATGCCGAGAATATCTATAACATGTGCACCGTTAGCGATAATCTCAGTCAGCCCGCTCATCGCCCACTTTTGCGGAAGAAGTTCCGCGACGGACTGCATCCATTTCGGTTCAATATCTATCGGCCAATACATTCCGCTTACCATACATGTTGCGATGACGAGTAAATTGCCGAACGCAAGCTGCTGTTCCGGCGTTCTGACATTGGCGGCTATCACCAATCCGATACCCACAACGGTCAGCAGAAAAAATGAGACTAACACAATAACCGCCGCCGTATTTCCCCAGTTGATGCCAAACAGCCAATGGGACGCGAGCAGTAAAATACCAAATTGAATCCAGCCTATGATAAAGAAGGACAGCACATATCCAGCACCGATTTCTGCTCGGCTTACAGAAGCTGTAAGCAATCTGTGCCAGACGCCGTTTTTTCTCGCTTCTAAAATGGTTCCCGCTGCTCCCATCATAGTCAGCATGACAAATAGAATCGAAAAACCTGCTGCTCTGGAGGCTGTATCGCTTACGTTCACACTTTCTTCTTTATCGCTTAGTGTCTTACGTTTTACGGGTGGTGCTGCCTCTTTAGGATCTTTGGCGAAAACCAATTTATAAGCCGCCTTCCAATTCTCCCCGGCTGCTTGAGCTGCCGTTTTCGCTGCGGTAACTTGAATATTGAGTTTTGCCAATGTGCTTTCTGCATATTGTTTGGCCATCGGCGCTTCCGACAAGTCTGGACCGTGCCGGAAGACCAGCTTAGGATGTTTTCCCTTTTCGAGCTGTGTTTGGAACGAATGGGAAATTGTGATGATCCCGGCAATCTTCTTTTGTTCCAGCTTTTCTGATGCTTTGCTTTCAGACATGGTTTCAAATGTATACATATCATCATGTGTCTTCAACTGCCGAATATAATGTTGCGACAGAATCGTGTCATCCTGATCAATGACTGCAAACTGCAGCTTGTCATCATTGCTGCCTAACATCCCTCCAAATACAAAGGTCAGCAAAAGCGGGGCGGCGAACATCATCAAATAATTCTGCCGCTTTTTGAAAATGAGAGAAAGCTCAATGCCGCAAATGGCTAAGATTTTTTTCACTTCGTGTACCTCCTTATCTTGTTGTATGAAGCCGTCTGATACCAAGCACGAGTGAACAAAGGCCGATCGCTGCAAAAAGAAGCACAGGCTTTTGAATATCAGCCCAGCCTCCTCCTTCCATTAAAGAAAGAAAGCCGTCAAGCGCCCATCGATTCGGTACGACCTTGGATACAGACTGCAAGAAGTCCGGAAATTGGTACAGCGGCAGCATAGACCCGCCAAGAACCGCAAGCACTTGAACGCCGAAGCCGCCGATCGCATCCGCCGATTTCATATCGCTAATACAGGACGCAAGCAGCATTGAAATGCCCGATACAGCCGCAGCGTACGAAAGCCCTAGTACACTTACAAACATCAGATTACCGCCCCAGTCCACACCAAATACATTGATCGTGACAATCAGAAATATGATAAATTGTATGATCGCAAATAAATAGGTTCCGAGCCATTTTCCGAAAAGAATGACGAATTTTTGCGCAGGCGTCATCAGCATTCTGGCAAGTGTTTCCGTCTCCTTTTCCTGTAAAAATGATTTCGCTCCGACTGTCATATGAAACAGCATAAACATGCAAAGCATTGCAGCCGAATAGTATTGAAAGCTGGTAACAGCCTTGCTGCCGACTGATTTTTCCGCAATTGTCAGCTTGTTACCCGTTTCCTTTTCAAGCGTCTTTACTAGGTTGTTTGCAAAGTGTGCAGGATCAATTTTTCCTTGTTGGACAGCTGACGTTTTGCTGATGTAGTCCATTGAAGCGGACGCAGCATCTTTTACCGCCTTATATTGGTCTATGAAAGATGCGGCTGCTGTTTCGATGATGGAGCTTTTTATGGTTTGATCTGGATCGGCATAAACAAATGCTGACGTTTTGCCGGCTTCCCAATGGTTCGGAATGACGATGCCGACATCGATTTTCTTTTCATCGAGCAGTTTCTTCATCTCATCTTCGCTGCTGGCTTGTGTCATGTTTACCGGCTTCATTTTATTGAGGACGTCTGTTTTAAACATGTTCGCTGCATCTGATCGGTCTAATTGGACATACCCGACTTTGATGCCGTCAATCCGGCTGCCTCCGTCAACAATTGATCCGAGTGCCGCACCTAAAATACAGGTCAGGATCAGCGGCATTAAAATAAGCATCATAAACCCTTTTCTGTCCGTGATTCTGATGTTGACATCTTTCCATGCAATCCATAAGCTTTTTTTCATTACCGTCCCTCCTAATCCCGCAACGTGCGGCCGGTCAGATTCAGAAACAGACGCTCCAGGTTTGGTTCCTGCACCTGAAGAGACAGCAGGTTGATTTGATGGGCGGTTGCTTCCGCAAGCAAACTTGTGACAACTTTTTCATGATGGGCCGCAGAAATGTTAATTTTGAGTCCTGTTTCATGTACGGTTACATCATTTACATGAGCCAGGGAACGGATCGCAAAAAGAAACGCTTCATTGACCCTGCTAACTGTGACCTGAATGATGGTATCGCCTCCAAGACGGCTGCATAAATCGCCTTTTGTGCCGATCGCAATCATTTCTCCCATATCCATAATCCCGATTCGGTCGCATAAATACTCAACCTCTTCCATGTAATGACTCGTATAGATCACCGTCATACCTGTTTCATTGAGCTGCTTCACCGTCTCTAAAATATGATTTCTTGATTGCGGATCAATGCCGACAGTCGGTTCATCCATGATCAACAGCTCAGGCTTGTGCATTAATGCCGCACCGATGTTGATTCTCCGTTTCATACCGCCTGAGAATGTTTCAATTTTATCTTTGGCCCGCTCACTCAGGCCGACATATTCAAGGACTTCTGCCGACCTCTTTTTGGCCTCGCTATGGGTAAGTCCGTACATTTTTCCCCAAAATATTAGATTCTCTCGTGCCGTCAGTGTTGGATATAAAGCAATTTCCTGCGGGACGACACCGATTTTTTGTTTCGCTTTAGCTGTTTCTTTTCCGATAACATACCCGCCTACTGTGATGTGCCCGCTGTCATGAGGCGCGAGGCCGGAAATCATCGAGATGGTTGTGGACTTTCCCGCACCGTTTGGCCCGAGAAGCCCGAACGACTCCCCCTTTTGCAGAGAAAAAGAAATGCCTTTCACGATTGTTTTTTTCCCATATGCCTTTTTGATGTTTTCTGCTTTAAGCACGCCGTTCCACTCCTTTTTTGAATCATTGCTATTGTAGAAAAAAGAAAAGCATTCGGCATGTAGCGCCAGATAGAATGTAAGGCATGAAAAAAAGACCTTTTACAGGTCTTTTCAAAGTAACAAATATGCTCAACGACATATGTCAAAAGATAGATACACCATATCTGACTGAATAGATGGCGGCTTGGGTTCTGTCTCTGACAGACAGTTTGCTGATAATGTTGGACACGTGATTTTTCACTGTGCCTTCTGTAATGAACAGCTTTTCGGCAATTTCTTTGTTGTTCAGCCCGTACCCCAGTTCAGCCAAAACTTCGATTTCACGCTCGGTCAGATCGAGCAGCTCCTTCGGTTTTTCTATCTCGTTTATTCCTTTCAGCTGTTTTTCACGCTTCCACTCATTCAGCATTTGAGCAGTCAGGTCCGGAGGGAGCACCATTCCGCCAGATTGAACCGTCATCACTGCTTTTACAATCGTATCGGCTGACATGTCCTTCAGCAGGTATCCGCTCGCTCCTTCTTCAAGCGCTTCCGCAATCAACTCTGAATCCTTGAAGGTTGTCAACATTAAAACCTTTACGCCGGGCAAAGAACTTGTAATCAATTTTGTTCCTTCAACTCCGTTGGAAACAGGCATTCTGATGTCCATTAACACGATATCCGGCTCAAGTTCTTTCGCCTTTTCGAAGGCCTCCTGCCCGTTTCGCGCTGTAGCGATCACGTCAAGCTCTTCTCTGAGCTGAAGCAGTGACGCCAGCCCTTCTCTGACGATATCCTGATCGTCGGTAATGATGATCTTAATCATGATAAACTCTCCTTTTGCTGCGCAGGCCCGAAGCTCCATTTTTTATTAGCCAGTGAAAATTCAGCGATGACAGTAAACCCTTGATCCCGTTCGCTCTCAAAGCGGATCATTCCGCCATGCTCCGCTGCTCGTTTTTTCATATTCAAGAGGCCAAACCCGAGTGCCGCCTCAGGATTTCCTTTTCCATCATCCTTAATGACAAGGCTGATGCCGTCCGTTGTACAGGCAAGCCGTATCGAACAGGCGGTGGCGCCGCCGTGCCGTTTGGCATTGGTCAGTCCTTCCTGCACCGTTCTGACCAAAGTCGGATGAAGAGACAGCGGGATTATCGCAGGATCGCCGCTGACCGTAAATTCTGTTGTGACTCCTGCATTTTTGTAAAAGTCCTCTGTCAACTGTTTTAGCGATTCGATGACCGAAGGATCGTTTTCCGTTTGCAGGGTCCGCACTGATAAGCGGACATCGTCAAGCGCTTCACGGGCAAGCGATTCACATATTCCGACTGTCTCCTCCGCTTTTTGGCTGTCTCTTTTTTGCCATTCACGCAATAGCTGCAGCTGGACGAGAAGGGCCGTCATTTTGTGCCCGACTATATCATGGATTTCCCTTGCCATTCTGTTCCTCTCATGAATGGCGGTCAGCTCTTCAACCTGCTTCGCATATAAATGCAGCTCCTCGTGTGCAGCAGACAGCGCCAGGTGGGATTCCGTCAATTCCTGAAACTGCTGTTTTGCCGTATCCTGCGCCTCTAGCAGCTTGCGGATTAATTTGCCGACGACACCGCAGAAGACAACGAATGTCATGCTGGTCAAATGATCGATGACAAATTCAGTGCCGAACATCATATATGTACGGATGAGAACGATCAAAAACAAAATCAAGCATAGACATAAAACAGACCAAGCAGTTTTCTTTTGAAATCCTCGCAGAAAAAAGGCGACTGTAACCGGACAGAGCATGATAATGAACAAGCCTGTGCCGGGAAAGATGAATCCGAACGAAAAGCCGACCGCAATATCAATCAGACAAAACCAGAAGGCATTTGTCTCTTTTGTCAGTAAAACATGATTGGCTGCATACACGGCAGCACCTGCTGCAATACATGCATATTCAAACCAGTTATCCTCTTTCACAATGGACAAATACATTAAACAGCTCACCATCAAGGTAAACATTCTCGTAAAAAACAGAGCCTTCACGCTCATCACTCCCGTTACCCAATTCCCTTCTTATCATACCTGCCTCAGGACATTTTTGACAGGCGTTTCCGGAAAATAAAAATCCCCCTGCCAAATTTGCGGCAAAGGGATTACAGTCAAATCACAAATACAATATCGGCTCCGGAAACAGGGTCTTGCACCCGGAAGCTGTTTTCCATTTCTACAATTATATATCCGGCCTGTTTGACCCGGTCTGCGACTTGATCGAGTTCGTCTTGATGAGGCAGAACCACAGTGTAATAGTCTAATCCGCTGGCATTTGTCGGTTTAGGCGGCGCGTTTCTTCCCGCCCAAATGTTTAATCCGATATGATGATGATAGCCCCCGGCTGACACGAAGAGAGCGGACATGCCCGCATAGTTTCCGACAATGTCAAAGCCCAGCACATCTGTATAAAACGCTCTCGCTTCTTTCAAATCACTGACATGCAAATGAATGTGTCCGATGATGGTGTCGTTCGGAAGCGCGTTTTTCCGCTCATCTCCTGCCTCTTCCAGAACCCCCTCAATATCAACAGATGTTGTCGTCATGACGTAGTTTCCTTCACGATCACGCTGCCACGTGCTCCGAAGGCGGTCAGCGTATATTTCAATGCCGTTTCCATCCGGATCAGACAGATAGAGTGCTTCGCTCACAGTATGATCGCCATGCCCGATGGCAATGCCGTGTTCAATCAAGCGGGCAAGCGCGATCCCAAGTTCCTTCCTGTTCGGAAGAAGAATCGCAAAGTGATAAAGGCCTGTCACAGATCGTTCAGGCAAGACGACAGCGCTTGGATTTTCTTCAAGAATAAGCAGTGCGCGTTTCCCGTCAGCTGTTAATTCAGCTTGGCGATCCGTCTTTTTTAAGACTTTGAAGCCAATGGCGTTACAGTAGAACTGAAGGGAACGCTCCAAACTGCGAATTGTCAGTTTGACATAGCCAATGTTTGTATTCTTATGAATGCTGGTCATGCTGTATGCCTCTTTTCTTAGACTGATACGTTTCCGCTCTTTTTTTCTTTAAACACAAGTGAGTCCAGCGCCAGAAAACGACTTCCAGAAAGAGCTAGATGGATTGATGTCAAAAGCAGAAGGTAATCAAATTCTGCATTGCCTATGAACGGCGCTTTCAGTTTAACTGTAATAATAGCGCCGATCAGCGTGAGAGCAAACAGAACACCGACAATACGTGTAGCCAAGCCGAAAACGACAAGCACTCCGCCCGCCAATTCAATTGTTGCAATGACATACGCCATAAAGCTTGGAAGACCTAAACTCCCGAAAAATTGTATGGTGCCGTCCATTTCCTGAAACTTAGATAAACCGTGAACAAAAAAGATGATACCTGTCATCACTCGTAAAAGTAATGTGCCAGTTTCAAAAGACCTATTCATGTGAACCTCCTTGATAAAGATATTTATTCACTTACTTATTGTAAGCTAGTATATATACATAACTTATTTACGTCAAGTAATTTCATTACATTTTCCGAAAATGAAATATTAGTACTATAAAACTGTAACAAAAAAAGACCTTTGTGCAGGACAAAGGCCTATTTCTCAAATTGACTTTCATATAAATCACTGTAAAATCCTTTTTGCTTGATCAGCTCATGATGGCTGCCTTTTTCAATCATTTCGCCGTCTTTTAGCACCACAATCTGGTCCGCTCTTTGAATGGTGTTCAGCCTGTGGGCTATGATGACGCTTGTTCTCCCCTTCATTAAACGGGCTAATGCCTCTTGAATGTTGACTTCTGTGACGGTATCAATGTTGCTCGTCGCTTCATCCAATATGAGTAGCACCGGATCGGCAAGCACTGCCCGCGCTATAGAAAGCAATTGTTTCTGTCCTTGGCTGATGCCTGATCCGTTTTGCGTCAATACAGTATCGTACCCTTTTGGCAGCTTTTCGATAAAGCTGTGGGCATTCGCTGTTTTTGCAGCGGCTTCGACTTCCTGGTCAGAAGCATCGAGCCTGCCATAGCGAATATTTTCTCTGATCGTTCCGTGAAACAAAAATGAATCTTGAAGAACAAACCCCATGTTTTTCCGCAAGCTTGCTCTCGTGAGCGTTTTTATATCTGTACCGTCTATTAAAATCTCTCCTTCATTTGGTTCGTAAAAACGGGCGAGAAGATTTGTGACAGTTGTTTTCCCCGCTCCCGTCGGTCCCACAAATGCGATAGACTGTCCGGCAGGTACGGTGAATTGCAAATGCTTCAGTGTCTGCTGTCCTTCATCGTAACCGAAGGACACATTGCGGAATTCAATACTGCCTGTTTGGATCGGCTGATGCACAGCATTCTTTTCATCCTCGCGCTCTTCTTTTTCGTCAAGCACGTCAAACACCCGTTCAGCGCCGGCAATCGCCGACAGCATCGTATTAAACTGGTTCGCCAAATCGTTTAAAGGGCGTGTGAATTGTCTTGAATACTCGGCAAAAACGACGATAGAACCGATCGAGATCCAGCCTTTCAGCGCAAACAAACCGCCGATTGCAGCAATCATCGTAAAGCTTACGTTATTCAAAGAGTTCATGACTTTCGGAATAAACCCCGAAATCGTCTGGGCCCAGAAACCCGAAGTTTTAAGCGCAGCGTTTTTTTCGAGAAATTCGTCTGTGATCTGCTTTTCACGCGAATAGGCTTTGATGACCTTAGCGCCGGATACAGCTTCCTCAATATAACCATTCAGCTCGCCAAGGTTTTTCTGCTGTAATTTAAATAGCTTACCCGTTCGGTTGGTGATCCATTTCAAGCTCACTGCCATCACCGGAATAATGGTCAGTGTAATCAATGTAAGGAGCGGACTCATATACAGCATCACCGCAATTGTGCCGACAAAAGTAATCACACTCGATAAAATTTGAATGACCGATGTGTTTAAGGTCGAGCTGACATTTTCGATGTCATTAGTCACCCGGCTCATCAGCTCGCCGTGCCGCTGTTTATCAAAAAATGGAATCGGCAGCTCATGCAGGTGTGTGAATAACTCGCTTCTCATTCGGAAAACCGTGCCCTGTGAGATCGTAATCATCCAATAGTTTTGAAACCAGAGCGACAGGGCCTGAATGATATAGATAACGAGCAGAAGCAGCAAAACGGGAATCAACCCGCTGACCGTTTTCCCGACGATAAAATGGTCGATGGCCTTTCCGATCACAAAGGGGCCGAGGAGCCCAAATATCGCGCTGATGACAACCATCAGCATGACAAGGATGAGCAGTCCTTTTCGCTCAGCCAAGTAAGACCAGATTCGTCTCAGTGTGCCTGTTGTATCCTTTGCTTTCGTCCGTTTTTTCGCGCCTTCTTTTTTGTCGATCGGCAGTTTGGGGTATTGGAAAGGCTTCCGGATGTCTTTTAGCACGACTCGCTTTCCTCCCTTCCGAATTGCGACTCATAAATGCGTTTATATAACGGTGATTCAGAAAGCAGCTCACTGTGCGTGCCTTTTTCAATCAGTTCGCCATCATCAAACAGCAAAATCTGATCTGCTTTCATCGCTGTAGTCATTTTTTGCGTAATGATCAACGTTGTGCACTCATATGTGCTGATCGCCTCAAGCAGCTTCGCCTCTGTTTGCAGGTCAAGCGCGCTTGTGCTGTCATCCAAAAGAAGAATGGCCGGTTGTCGGATCAGCGCCCTCGCAATGGAAATCCGCTGCTTCTGGCCGCCGGAGAGGTTGACGCCTCGCTGCCCTAACACGGTGTCATATCCATTTGGGAGCTTCTTAATTGTTTCATGAATTTGCGCATGTTTGGCTGCTTCCATTATTTCATCAAGTGAAGCATGTTCTTTGCCCCAAGCGATATTTTCTTTGATTGTGCCGGAAAACAGGAGCACTTCCTGAGGCACATACCCAATTTGCTTGCGAAGCCCTTCAGCCGGAACATCATGAACCGGCTTTTCATCTATGTAAATGCTTCCTGAATCCGGCTGATAAAGCCGCGGAATGAGCTGAAAGAGCGTTGACTTGCCCGAACCCGTCGCACCGAGAATCGCGACCGTTTCCCTCGGCTTTGCAGAAAACGAGACATTCCGCAAAGCGTCTCTATCCATTTCAGGATAACGGAAGGAAACATGCTGAAACGCAATCCGTCCTGACAAACGATCAGATATGACGCCTTCCTGCTGCTCATCACCTTCTGTTTCAAGCACCTCGCCGATTCTATCTCCTGAAGCCTTTGCCCGGGTGAAAATCATAATCAAAAACGGAAACATCGAAAGCGCGCCCGTCATTCGTGTGGCGTAGTTAATAATCGCGACAACATCACCGACCTGTGTGCCGCCGCTCGTAATACTGTAGGACCCTGCCCACAAAATCAACAGGATGCAAAGGTTCATCAGCAACATCAGCACAGGCATCGTGAACTCCACAAGCTGAAAAGCTGAGACCGTTTTTTCCATCAGTCTCGTGTTCGCTTTGATAAACCTTTTAACCTCGTGGCTGCCGCGAAGCAGTGCTTTGATCAGCTTGATTGCGATTAAATTTTCCTGCATGACGGTGTTCACCTGATCGAGCCGTTTCTGCACAGAGCGAAACAGCGCCCCGCCTTTCTTTAAGACCCATAACAAAAACAAGATCAGGATCGGAATGGTCACAAGCAGAAAAAAGCCGAGCTTCACATTAATGGCAAGCGACAGCACAATGCCGCCTGCAATCATCAACGGGGCCCGCAGCATAAACCGCAAACTCATAAAAATCATGTTTTGAACCTGTGTGACATCGTTTGTCAGCCTTGTGATATAAGAAGAAGACGAAAATTGTCCAAATGCGGAATAGGAGAAGGACTGGATTTTTTGAAAAAGCCCTTTTCTCGTATCATAGGAAAAGCTTTGGCTGACATGGGCGGCATAAAAGGAATTCAGCATTCCCGCCGCAAATGATAATACCGTCAGTCCGACCATGACCGCGCCCCATGTCCACACATGCTGAAGATCTTGCTTCAAAATCCCACCGTCGATAATTTTTGCGATCAATAAAGGCTGCATCAATTCAACCGCAAGCTCCGTCAACATGAACAACAGTGCAACTCCCGCCGCCATTGAGTATGGTTTTAAAAACGATAAAGCCTTTTGCATATAAAAGCCCCCAAACCCCTTTTTACTCGATTATCGCTTTCTTTACTTTACTATGGCGGTCTTTTTGACGGCAAACGAAAACCCTCCCGAAAAGGAGGGCCGGCTTTATGAATTCAATATTTTTTCCACGCGCTCCCGCATCTGCGGTACGCTCAATCCAATAATCACCTGAAACGCCTTCCCATTCCTGACGACGCCGTGTGCGCCAAGCGCGCGGAAGACGCTGTCAGGCTCAACCTTTGTTTCATCCTTGACGCTGACTCTGAGTCGGGTGGCGCAGTTTGTGACTTCGGTAATGTTGTCTTGTCCGCCCAGCGCTTCAATATAAAGAAAAGCGGTGTCATCCGCCGTTTCAGCAGCGGAGGCTGTTTCACCCTTGGTTTTTCTTTCTCTGTATTCCTTTTTTGAATATAGCTTGGTTTCCTGCTGTTCATCCTTTTCCCGTCCCGGTGTGGCGATATTGAATTTAAGGATTAAAAATCGGAAGACGAAAAAATAAACAGCTGTAAAAGAAAGCCCGATCAACACTTGATACACATATGTCATACCGTGGCTGCCAAAGAGCGGAATCCAGTTCAATGTCAACGCTTCGATCAGCCCGCCCCCTATATTTCCGACGACACCAGCCATATACATGACGGTCGACATTGTTGCAGCAAGCACGGCGTGAACCGCAAATAAGAAAGGAGAAATAAATAAGAAAGTGAACTCAATCGGCTCTGTAATACCGGCGACAATCGCCGTCAGCGTAACAGGAATCAAAAGCCCTGCGACTAGTTTTTTCTTTTCCTTTTTGGCTGTGACATAAAACGCCAAAGCGATTCCCGGAATGCCGAAGATTTTCGAGTTGCCGTGAAGCGCAAATCCGCCTTGCGGAAAAAGCTCCTTCAGCGGTTTGGCACTTTGCGAATATTCGCTGAGATGCTGCGCCCAATACGTGACAATTCCGCCTTCCGCTACAGCAGGCCCATAAATAAACGGCGTATAAATAAAGTGATGAAGACCGGTCGGAATCAAAATCCGTTCCAAAAATGTGTAAATCCAAACGCCTACCGCCCCCGAAGCAACCAGAAAGCTTTGCAGCGAGGCGATGCCTGATTGAACCATCGGCCAAATGTAAGACACGGCCAGAGCAATCGGGATCATAATGAAGAAGGAAATCATCACGATATACGTTGAGCCTTGAAAAATACCGAGAAAATCAGGCAGTTTTTTATCAAAATAACGGTTATGCAAAAAGACGACAATCGAAGAAATTAAAATAGCGCCGATAATATTGGTATCAAGAGTTTTAATGCCCGCAATCATCGTTAATCCGCTCGTTCCGCCGACCTCTTGGTCCATGTCGACTCCGAATGCGCCTCCCCATACCGTCAAGATCGAGTTGATAAAGTAATTGAACGTCAAGTAAACCGTAAGCGCTTCCAAGCAAGCTCGCGCCTGTGCTTTCTTCGCCAAAGCAACCGGGATGCCGATAGCGAATAAAAGCGGCATTTGATTAAATACGGTCCAGCCGCCCTGCTCAATGATATACCAGCACTGGTACCATAACCCATCAGAATCGGCAAGCGGTCCCATGAGGGTTTTATTTTTAAAGAGCGTGCTGACACCAACGATTATGCCGGCAAACGCAAATAATAGAACAGGCACAAACATCGCGCTTCCAAAGCGCTGAATTTTTTGCATCATACCAGAACCCCCTGCTATTGAATATCATTTTTTTCCGCCTCTTTGTAATCAACATATGCGCGAAACAATGCTTCGCCAACGAGAAAAAAAGGTGCAAAAGTGACAATTTCCGTTTTATCGCTTAATGTCACAGGTTTGCTTGTCGCATAAAGATTATGCGGAGTCAGCTGGGCAAGGACATTGTTTTTTAAATTCGTAATGGAAATAAAGGGTATACCCTTTGCAGAAAGCATTCTTGCCTGAGGAATCAGCTCCGGTGTCTCTCCGGAAAGAGAAATGATGATAAACAGATCGTTTACTTTAAAGTCGTCGCGCATCAGATTAAATTCATTTGTGTCTTCAATCAAAATGAGATACCGATGGCGCGGAATAAACATTCTTTGCAGATCGCGGGCGCATATTTTTTGCGCATTTCCTGATCCGTATACGAAAATGCGGTCAGCTTCATCAATCAGCTGGCACATATCCGTCATATCCTTTGTCCTCAAGAACTTTAGATTTGATGCAACATCATCAAGCAGCTTTTGAAATGTCATACTCTCGCCTTCTTCCGGCTGATCTTCCCACTTTAAATAGACGCGAAATTCACTGTAGCCGCTGAAACCGATCTTTTGGGCCAGCCGTAAAATCGAGGAACGCGATACGCTGCAAGCTTTGGCCAGCGCATCGATTCCAAGGTGATAGCATGTGTGCTTGTGATTCAATATATATTTTAAAATATGAAAATCGTTGTCATTTAATTTGCTGTAATGCTGATTAATCAGTTCTTCGAGCTTCACATCAGATCCCCCCATTTTCTTCTATTATATACAATTACAGATTCGAAAATGGGGGAATTTCATTTATGAAATGCGGGTTGGGCTTTGATCAAGCTCTGGCCAATAGTTTTTGTTGACCTCTATGAAATCCTCAAGAATGAGCCTTGCCACACGCGCGTTCGGCATCGTTTTTGACAGGATCAGCGCCTGCCACAGCTTTTGGAACGATTTCTCCGCCCACGCTTCAACCGTCAGTTTCTCAACGGATACTTGCTGCTCCATCAGTCCTTTTTGGAATTGCGGAATAGTGCCCATCGTGATCGGTTCAGGCCCGTTCGAGCCGACGATACATGGCACCTCAACCATTGCAGTCGGATCAAAGTTGGCAATCGCCCCGTTATTTTCAACAATCAACAGCATTCTTTCGCCAGTATTGTAGGCAATCGCCCGGGCAAGATCCACAATATATGAGGCGTGATCATCAATTTTGATTTCGCTGTTTTCTGTGGATTGCTCGCGTGTGATCATGTCACATTGGCTGAAAATAAAGGCTTCGCGCCCTTCCATTACTTCATTTGCCCGCGTATGATTTGGATTTGATTTTTTCACCATATCATCCGGGAACAAGTAATATTGCAAATACGTATTCGGCAATGTGTCAGGATCTGCGGCCTGCACATCACGCGCTTTGGCGAACGTGTCATTCCAGCTCGCTTCCACAGCCTCAGCTTCTGCCTTCGGAATATACCCATATTGAGAGACATGCTCCTTCAGCTTCGGCATTAAATCATTGCCCTCTTGGTCCTGAATCGATGTCCACCAGCCGAAATGATTTAATCCGTAATAGCGGACTTTCATTTCTTTTCTTGAAGACAGGCCGAGAATTTGTGCCATCCGGTCTTCAATTCCCACTGGCATATCACAGATATTGAGGATTTTAGAATCCGGTCTGAGGCGTCTCGTTGCTTCGGCAACAATGGCCGCCGGGTTGGAATAGTTGAGCATCCATGCATCAGGTGAATACTTTTCCATGTAATCTACTATTTCAATCACGCCACCGATCGAGCGCATGCCGTACGCGATACCGCCCGGACCGCATGTCTCTTGGCCGACAACCCCGTATTTCAGCGGAATTTGCTCATCCAGCGCCCGCATCGCGTATTTCCCTACCCTAATGTGCGCCATGACAAAATCGACATCTGTAAAAGCTTCTTCCGGATCAGTCGTCGCTGTAAATTCAATTTCCGGCGCTCTTTCCCTGATAAAAACGTCACAGGCGCCTGCAATCCGCTCCTGTCTTTCCTTATCATTATCATACAGCTTCAGCTTTCTGATCGGAAACTCCTCCAAATGGTCCAAGAGCATCAGTACGATTCCCGGAGTGAACGTGCTTCCTCCGCCCGCTATTACGATTGAAAATGATTTCTTCATTTGACGACCTCCTTGATAACGTTTACATTTTTATTTATACCATGAGTGGACCAGTCCTGTAACACCTTTGGCGCACTTAGGTCATTTGATCAATTTTAGTGTTTTTTCCCACAGAGCGGGAAATTTCTCAAGCTGCCATGAATCCTTTCGAATAGGTAAAAACAACTAATCTAATAGGCCTTCATACACTTAAATTCCCTACTCATATAAAGACCAACATACCAAATAGATCGTTATATAATCTATATTTCCTATTTATCCATTACATTCCATCATGTAACATTAGGAAAGTCTCTCATTTACGTTTTATAACGATTCAAAAGAATCATGAGGTGCGCATGATGGAATTGTTCTTTGTAAAAACACAATTTCTTATCCAGAAGGTGATAGAAGAAGTTCTTTTTGAGGGATATCAATCACTAGAAGAAAAAGCTTTTCAAGAAACTTTTAAGGGCTGATATAACATGAGATACTTATTGGTACAATTTTGGAAAAGATATAAAAAACGATTCATTTTACTATACTATCTCTTTTTCATGATTTGCATGACCTTCATTACTTTTATGCTCCCTGGCATCCCAGTCGGTATCAGGATCATTTTACTTTTTTTATTGTATTTGATCACTACTGCAGCAATCTATACAGGCTACAAAGTTACAAATAAGATGCTTTTGAAAAAACAAGGAGAAAGATAATGAAAAACACTTGGAATACATATAAGAAAAAAATCTTTTTCATCCTCTATTTGCTTCCTATGATCAGCATGACACTCGGGGTCTCAGCCTTTCCTGACATGACGATAAAACAAAAATTGATTTTACTGGGTATTATGTACGTTATGGTCGGTTTCTTTATATTCCTTGTTTATTTAGCAATAAATAAGATAATAAACTCTCTTTTTCATGATTAGTAACAGTGCCGCTTTATTTTACAATTTGTTTAGAGCCTAAAAACAGGCTCTTTTTTTCATACAATTGTCATAGTCTCCCCCCCATGAATAAATCCCTACTATTAAGTTGTGACTCTCTCCTCCATATTCATTTATTTACCTTTTTTGTAATCTTAAAGTCTCGAAAATTGTGAAATCCAAGTGAATATCCGCCCTGCCAATTTCTATGAAAAGGTTCTTTTGTACGATTCGAATACATGCCGAATTATTTATAATCAATTATATAAAACATCCATTTGTGCGTGAATTTAGAAAAGGCAGGGGACAAAAGTTGGACTCATATAAAGTCATTGAGCTGGCAAACAAGTACAGTGCGGCTGCAGAAGAGGTCAGAAGCTCTAAAATGCTGCTTGAATCCCGGTTATCCGCATTAGGGGATGCATGGCAAGGAGAAGCGAGAGATTCGTTTGACCAGGATTTCGAGGAAACGAAAGCCGCCTACGACCAATTTGAACAGGAGCTGCTTGAAACAAGCCAGGAGCTAAAAGAAGCAGCCGTTAAAATAGAAGAACGAAAAGCTGAAATTTCCAGTATGGAAGAACTCGAACGTAAAGCAAGAGAGGAAAGACATAAACTCAAGGGGTGAACGGATTGTCAGGAAACATTGCAGTTGATCCGGATAAGCTTGAACAGCTCGCAAATGATGTAGTTACTGAATTAACCGAGATCGAAACCAAATGTAAGGTCCTGCATGTGGAGCTGGGGCAGCTGATGTTGCAATGTGATCCCCGCTACAGCAGCTGTTTTTCCGGAGTCGGTGATGCGTGGAGCTCAGGGAATGCGCTCATCACCAAACTGAGTGACAATGAGATTTCTATCAGAAAAACAGGCGCTCAATTTGTTGAACAAGATGATATTTTGCGAAAGCTCTATCAAGCTTATGGCAAATACGGAACGATGACAAGCTTAACTGCCCTTATGCTGACGCAAGGAAAATACTACGGATTAGGGCTTACGAAATTTGTGAAACAGCCAAGCGGCTTGCATACCGCCAGACACTCAAAGCTTCTATGGGATATTTCCAGAGCCGTTGACAAGTCACGCTATCAAAAAGCGGCCAGAGTATTTTTGAATCCTAAATATTTGTTTAAAAAGACAAACCGGCCGTTTTCAGATTTGGTACATAAAAAGGTTACAAAGTACTTTCCTCAGGATACGGTGAATTTTTCGAACAGTGTCAGAAGCTACACAAAAGGATTTCTTAATGAAGCCGGCGTACGCTCAACCTTAAAGGATGTCGGTAAAACGGGTTTGAAATTCGCAAAAGGAAATGCCATTACCGCCACACTGATTACTGGTGCGACTGAAACGTTCGGAGCAGGATTAAAAATTGCTGAAAATTATGCGAAATACCAAGACAAACCGGAAGTTCTGAAACGTGAAAATGCAAAGGCCGTCGGGAATGCAGTGAATAATACGATTTTCATTGCGGGCGGTGCGACAGCAGGCGCAGTTGCGGGCGGTACTTTGGGAAGTGTGTTAGGCCCTGTCGGCACAGTAATTGGAGGCACAATTGGATCAGCTATAGGAGGATTGACTGGAGAAAAAATCGCAAAATTCACCTCAGGCTTTGCTGAAAAAGCAGCTGTAAATATGAAAGAGCCGATTCACGTTGTCGTTGATACTGCCAATAAAGGATTAGAATCAGCCGGCAAAGTCATCAAATCAGTAAATGACGGGATAGATGAAGCGAATCAAACGATACATCAAGGGATGGAAAAAGCAAAGAAAACAGCGGATTCGCTTATACACGGCGCAACCCATTTTCTCAAGGGGCCATTTTCATTTGGATAGGAGAATAATCAATGAAGCAGTTTACAATTAGCATAGAAGAACTCTTATTTTGTTTTTACAGTGAAGGGTTTTTTGAACAGGGCATGGCCTTGAAGCAGGCCTATTTTCCGGAGATAGAAGATGAACAGCTCGGCACTTTGTTTGAAGCGGCGTGCCGTTCACTCTTAGCTAAGGATGCGGCGGAATTTCGGAATCATCAATATCGGTTAAAAGACGAATACTGTCCGTTTATCCATGTATTAAACGATGCCGATTATACAGTGAAGCTGTCCAAATTTAATGAACAAGCAAAAGAACAGAATGTGTCCTGCCATATATCAAAATTCGGCACTTACTCTCATGAACTCCTTTTTGATGAGCAAATACACCGCATTACAAAACTAGAGTCCAATGAAGGTCTGCTTACGAAGACAAATGAATTTTTACATCTAGTAGAGACAGAGAATAAGGGAGAATCGCTTCTGAGCTTGACATCAAATGAATTTGAAAAGCTCTTGGAGGGCGCTTCAGACAGTCCTTCATACTTAAAGGAATTCCTTGAAAAACATGATCATCAAGAGGACGTTACCCGATTTATAAATGATCTGGCATTGCGAAAAGGGAAAATGGATACATTGATGCGCCTTGTGTATGACAAAGACAACTCGCCGGAAGTGGCCGACATGGCTTTCGTCTTGCCTGGCAGCCGCCATACTTGGCTTGTAACAGGTATCACCCAAAATGAATTTTCTATCGTACCAGCAAATAAAGACGTGATAAAAGGAATACTTTTTTGCTAAAGAGCGATAAAGGAGAATCACAATTGACAAACAATGAAGTCATTCAGGTCAAAAGCAGAATGTTTTTTAGAATATGGCTGTTCCTCGCCACAGGGGGCGCTTTTATTGCAGGAGTGTGGCTGGTGTCTGAAGCTCTCACATTTGAATCTACATATGCCCTGCTTTATTTGGGCATCGGATTGCTGGCGATCATTTATGGCTTGATTACATTTCTTATGGCTTTTCCTGCATTCACAAGCCGGGGAAATGTCATTTTCAGTGTAAAAACCGGGCCGGATGGCAGGATTTTCTCGAAGAAGCGCAGCGTCCTGTTTTCTGAAGTGAAACGGATTTACATGGGACGGCATCGTTTCAGTTTGAAAGGGGTTTTTTTTGAGGATATCATCATTGAGAAAACAGACGGCAAAGTCGTTCGCATCCCTACCTGGAACATTATCGCAAATCCGCTGTTTTTCGAAGCAGTTGAACGCTATATCCTCCCCTATATGAATAAAGAAGCAAAAAGCAATTGGATTGGCCAGTTTACAGATCTACAGCGCAATGCGTATTTGAAGGAATTTGAGAATAACCCGAAGCTTTAACAGCACTCACCCTTTATAATTAAAAGAATAGCAAGTTAAGGAGTGCCGGTCATGCTGATTACGATTCTTTTATTTCTCGCGGCGGGACTTGCCGAAATTGGCGGCGGGTATTTGGTATGGCTGTGGCTAAGAGAAGCAAAACCAGTCGGCTATGGGATCGCCGGGGCGCTGATCTTGATTGTTTACGGCATTTTACCGACGTTTCAGCCCTTCCCTTCCTTCGGCCGCGTATACGCAGCTTATGGCGGAGTATTCATTGTGCTAGCGGTCCTTTGGGGATGGCTTGTCGATCGGAAAACACCTGATTTATATGACTGGATCGGTGCATCCATTTGTCTCATCGGCGTCTGTGTCATCCTATTTGCGCCGCGCGGATAACAAAATGGCCTGCTTATGAAGCGGGCCATTTTTGTTTACTCTTCTTTTAAGTTAGAAAGCTGCACTTCATGCTCTTGCTGCGGTTCGTCCAGCGGATAAATTCTCGCTGTACCGTTTTCTTCATTCACGTGCTGAATATAAATAGAAACGCCATTATATGTTACTTTTTTCATGTCGGGAGATTCTACAATTTCTTTCGCCCTTTGACTATTCATTCAAACACCCTCCTTCATACATAATGTTTCCGTTTTCCAAAGGAAGTATGCTTTATGATTCGGAGGACACGCTGAATCTTTTCAGCCGTTTGTAGAAAGTGCTTCGTGGGATCCCGCTGATTTTGGCAGCTTGAGAGATGTTTCCTTTTGCTGATTCAAGCGCTTTGATGATGATGTCCTTTTGGATTTGCTCACGAAGGCTCAGTGCGCCGGCAGCGGCCGGCTTTTTTTCTGCCGGGCTGATTTGCAGTCCCGCAGCTTCCAGTAAAGCGGTAAGCGGCTCATCTCTCAGCTGGCCGTCTGGGTATCTGATGGCAAGACGTTCAAAGACATTAAACAGTTCGCGAATATTTCCAGGCCACTTCCATTGCTTCATCGCCTCCAAAAAAGCATGGGGGAGCTCGCCAGGCCAATGGTTTTTCTGTTTGTAGTACTGAAAGAGAGCCGGAATATCTTCGGGGCGGTCGCGTAAAGGGGGAAGCTCGATCGGATAGACATGGAGCCGATAAAACAAGTCCTCTCTGATTTTCCCGCTGTCAGCCAGCTCGCGCAAATCACAGTGTGTAGCGGCGATGACTCTAATATTAACCGGAATTTCTTTCGTTCCGCCAACCGGCGTAATCCTGCGTTCCTGAAGCACCCGTAAAAGCGCAACCTGCATGGAGTGAGAAATTTCTCCGATTTCATCTAAAAATAAGGTTCCTTGATTCGCTTGTTGAAAGGCGCCTTTATAGCCGTTTCGTTTCGCTCCTGTAAAAGCACCCTCCGCATAGCCGAACAGCTCACTTTCAATCAAGTCCGATGGGATCGCTCCGCAATTGACAGCCACAAACGGGCCGTGCCTCCGCTCACTGTTTTCATGAAGCGCGCGTGCCGCGACTTCTTTCCCCGTGCCAGTTTCCCCTGACAGACAGACCGTTGCATCTGCCGCAGCCGCTCGTTTCAGGCTCTTCAGCATTGCTTGCGATCTGTCGCTTTGCCCGATGACTCCATTAAATTGAAAAGCCGTCTTTTTCTTTTGTTCGGAGAGATAAAAACAAGTACCGCCATCTCCTATGGTGACAGCTTTTTCGATAGAAAAGCCTCGTTCCTTCAACTCATACAAGTGCCGGTTCTGCCAATCCGGCATTAAGGTTCGAATCGGCATGCTCGCGCTGATGATGTGCTGTTTCGTATTGCAGAGCACCATCGGCACACGGGATGCTGCCCTGTCCCCAAAACGGCTGATCAGCTCCAGCTCTTTTTCGCGGCTCTTCGCTGCCAGCTCTCGTTCCGCGGCATAGGCAATCGCCGTAGCAATACCGAGCATATGAGGATGTGTGCCTCCTGCCGAACACGATATGTCGATTACACCCGCAAGGCTGCCATCCTCATGGCGAATTGGTGCGGCTGAACAGTTCCACTGATGGGAAGCGATGGAGTAATGTTCTGAGCCTTGTATCGCAACCGGCTCACTGATGTGTAGCGACGTGCCAATCGCATTGGTTCCGACAGCCGTTTCCGTCCAGCGCGCTCCCTCGACAAAGTTGATGCGCTTGGCTTCATAGAGCGCGCGGGGATGGCCGTCCAGAGCCAAAACAACGCCGTCTGAATCAATTAACAGCGCCAGCATTTCCATTTCTTTCATGGCAGGCAGCAATTTGTCGAGATAAGGCTTTGCGGTCAATAGGAAGAATGAATGCTTTTTTACCTGCTGATCCAGCTCGGTTTGCTGTAACACCTTTGGTCCTTTTTCTAAAAAAGGATTCACCTCAGCTTTTTTGCAGCGATGCCATGACTCGGCGATCCGTTTTCTTAATCGCGCTTCGTCAAGCACACCGTCTTTCACAAAACGTTTCCAGGTTTGCAAATCGTTTGGGATCGAATTCATTTCCTTGATCGCTCCTCCCTCACACGCCGTTTTCATCTATTGTAGGGGAAAAATAAAGCGCTTTCAATAATAAAAAAGCAGACGCCTTGTATTCCTGCGTCTGCTTTTTCCATGTTAGGCATGCACTGCAAGCCCGATCGTGCTTAACAGCGCCTCGTGCAGTGTTTCTGACAGTGTCGGATGGGCAGCGATAAAATGCTCCGCCATATCTGCCGTCATCTCACCATTCATAATCGCAGCTGCCTGGCCGATGAGTTCGGTCACATCAGGACCAATCATCGAGACACCGACGATTTCTCCGAATTCCGGTTCTGCCACAATTTTGACCTTTCCTTCCGCTTGCTGCTTAATGAGCGCCTTGCCATTTGCGGAAAACGGAAATTCACCAATTTTCACATCACCATATACGGTTCTTGCCTCTTTTTCTGTCATCCCGATGCACGCGATTTCCGGAGATGTATAGATGCAGCGCGGTACATGTTTCTCATTGATTTTGACATCTCTTCCGGAAGCATGTGAAGCAGCGATGATGCCTTCATGGAAAGCCGCATGCGCCAGCTGAATGCCTCCGATTGCGTCTCCGCACGCATAAATATGAGACATATTGGTTTGCATGTGGTCGTTCACTGGAATGCCTGTTGAAGAAAAATCAACGCCGGCCTGCTCCAGCTGTAATCCGTCAAGACGAGGTTTTCTGCCGATCGCCACCAGGACATAATCGGTCTTTGTTTTAAGCTCTCTCTGCCCGCTTTTCCATATAGCCGTTTTGGCCGTTTGATCTACTCTCTCTAACTTGGATGACGTATGCACTTCCACACCGTCTTCTTCGAGCTTCTCCTGAAAGAGGCGGGCAATATCTTCATCTTCAGTCGGAATCAGCTGGCCGGCTGTTTCAATGATGGTCACCTTCGACCCCAATCTGGCAAACAAGCCGGCATATTCACAGCCGATGACACCGCCGCCGACAATGACAAGCGAAGACGGAATCTCAGAAAGAGAAAGCGCATCCTTGCTGTCGATGATCCATTCACCGTCAAATGGGGCGAATGGCAGCTCGATTGGCTCTGATCCGGTTGCAATCAATATGTGGTCCGCCTCTCTGATTTCTTTTCCATTCTCTCCTTCAATCAAGAGCTTTCTGTCAGAAAGAAAGGAGGCTTCCCCTTTCACAACCTGTATTTGATTTTTCTTCATTAAATACTGAACGCCTTGGACAAGCTGTCTGACAACCTGCAGTTTTCGATTCTGCATTTTGCTCCAATCAACCGATATCTCACCAGTTGGAAGCTCGATTCCAAAGCGGTCAGCATGCTTGATTTTATCAAGAACATTTGCGCTTTCTAACAAAGACTTCGTCGGGATGCAGCCTTCATTCAGACATGTTCCTCCAAGCGGGCCTTTGTCAATCAGCAGTACGTTTCTGCCCTGCTGTGCCGCGGAGACTGCAGCCGCATAGCCTGCAGGCCCGCCGCCGATAATGGCTAATGTCATGTCGATTCACCTGCTTTTTCTATAAAATTAATGCTGCCGGTTCTTCTATATAGGTTTGAATGGCCTTCAGAAACGCAGCGGCCGGGGCGCCGTCACAGGTTCTATGATCAAATGTCAGGCTGAGCGGCAGAATCGTGCTTCTGACAATTTCCTCCCCATCATACACTGGCGTGTCATAGCTTGCTCCGATGCCGAGAATGCCTGTTTCCGGCGGATTTAATATCGGGGTGAAATGCTCGACTCCGAAAGCTCCTAGGTTTGTAATGGAGAAGGTTGAGCCTTGCAGTTCTTCGCTCTCAGCACGTCCCTCCCGCGCTTTTTTGGCATGTTCTGTGATGGATTGAGCCAGTTCGATCAGTGATTTCTGTTCAGCATGACGGATCACAGGCACAACCAAGCCATTTTCCAAGGCCACAGCCATTCCAAGGTGTACGTGCGGATGTGTGATGATGCGCTCGTTTTGATAAAAGCTGTTCAGCACAGGATGAGCTTGCAGAGCGAGAACGGCTGCTCTTGAGACAAAATGAGTGATCGTCAGCTTTGTGCCGTACCGCTCTTCGGCCGTTGGCGAAAACTGTTTTTGAAGGGCGGTCAGCCTGGTGATATCAGCCTTCATCGTAATCGTCAGTTGCGCGCTGTTTGCCAAGCTTTCCTGCATCCGGGCAGCGATGACTTTTCTCATGCCCGTCACTGGCGTTTCTTGCGCCTTCTGCTCAAAAAACGGCTCTGCCTGCTTATTTTTCTGTTCAGCAAGCGCCTTTGTGACATCATCTTTCACGATTCGTCCGCCTGGCCCGCTGCCTTTCAGTTGTTTCACGTCTAATCCTGCTTTTTCAGCGATTTTTTTGGCGACTGGGGATATTTTGATACGTTCTTTTTTGACTTTTGCAGGTTTGTTTTCTTGTTTTGCGGGCTGAACGGCTGGCAGTTCGCTGTCTTTTGCAGCAGGCTCTTTCGCCTCCTCCTGCACCGATTCATTGGCATTCCCGATGTAGCAGATCGCTGTGCCAGGCGGGACCTCTTCTCCTTCTTTTACCTTAATATCGATCAGCGTTCCTTTTTCAGGCGCCTCGATATCCATTTCAATTTTCTCCGATTGAATGCTGGCAATGCTTTCTCCTTTTTCAACCAGATCGCCTACTTTTTTATTCCATATCGATACTTCTCCTTGCTTCATCGCCATTCCCAATTTTGGCATCACTACTTTAACCGCCATTTGTATCCCCCCTTTAATTCATTGCCGGTTCGCCAAGCAATTCAAGCGTGACGCTGACAATTTGATCTGGTGTCGGCATATATTGATCTTCGAGCACTGGCGAAAACGGCACTGGTGTATGCGGCGCTGTAATCCGTTTAATCGGCGCATCAAGCAAATCGAAGCCTTTGTCGGCGACAATCGCAGCAATATCCGTGGCAATGCTGCAGCGTGGATTGGCTTCATCAATGATGACCAGCCGGTTTGTTTTTTCCAACGAAGTGAAAATCGCTTCCTCATCCAAAGGAGACAGACTGCGGGGATCAAGCACCTCGGCTTCAATGCCTTTTTCGGAAAGCTGTGCTGCCGCTTCAAGTGCTGTATTGACCTGTTTGCCGACCGCAAATAGCGTGATATCACCGCCTTCTCGTTTAATATCCGCCTTCCCAAGCGGGATCGTATAATACTCTTCCGGCACCTCACCCTTCATGTTGTAGGACGTTTTGTCTTCAAAAAAGAAAACCGGGTCATTGTCTTCGATTGCTGCCAGCAGCAGGCCTTTCGCGTCATACGGATTGGACGGAACCACCGTCTTCAGCCCCGGGATACTGGTGAAAAGGCCATACAGCGCCTGTGAATGCTGGGCAGCGGCTCTGAACCCCGCCCCGTATGTGGTGCGGACGGTGATCGGCACTTGGGCTTTTCCGCCGAACATATAGCGGAATTTCGCGCCTTGATTCATTACCTGATCAAAGCATGTGCCGATAAAGTCGTTGAACATCAGCTCAGCAATTGGTCTCAAGCCGGTTGATGCCGCAGCCATAGCCGCTCCCATATAACCCGCCTCAGAAATCGGTGTATCCAGCACTCTTGCTCGCCCGAATTCCTGTACGAGCCCCTTTGTCACGCCTAATACGCCGCCCCAGGCTTCATCATCCTGCAAATGATCGACCGCCGCTCCCCCGGCGACATCCTCGCCGATCAAAAGTACATTTTCATCTCTTCTCATCGCAAGCTTCATCGCTTCATTAATCGCGTTAGACATGCTTATGACTCTCGCCATCTCACATTCCCCCTTTTTCATATGACACATACACGTCCGTCAGCAGCTCTGATTCCTTCGGATATGGACTGTCTTCGCCGAACGAGACAGCTTTTTCAATTGATTCGCTGACACGCTGTTCGATTTCAGACAGTTTATTAGCATCTGTTTCTTTCAATAGATAGTTTTTAAAGCCTTGAATAGCGTCCTTTTCTTCAAGATGCTCAGTTCTTTCATCCTTTGTTTTATAGGTTTGGGCATCTCCTTCGAAATGACCATAGTTTCTGTAGGTTATACATTCAATCAAAGATGGGCCACCGCCATTTCTTGCACGTTCTACCGCTTCCTCGGCAGCCTGGTAAACTGCTAAAATATCTTTTCCGTCAACAGTGATCCCTGGCATGTTATAGGCAGCCGCCCGATCGGCGATTGAATCACAGGCAGACGCATACTCAAATGGTGTGGCTTCGCCGTAGCCATTGTTTTCAGCGATAAACACAACAGGAAGATTCCATACCGCTGCTAAGTTCATCCCTTCATGGAAGGAGCCTTGATTGTTTGCGCCATCCCCAAAAAAGCAAACGCTTACATTTTTAGTCTGTTTATATTTAGCGGTGAGCGCTGAACCGCATGCGAGCGTAAATCCGCCTCCGACAATTCCATTTGCTCCTAACATGCCTTTATCGAGATCCGCAATGTGCATAGAGCCTCCCTTGCCTTTGCACAGTCCAGTCGCTTTTCCGAATATTTCCGCCATCATGCCGTCCAGATCACAGCCTTTGGCAATACAATGCCCATGCCCCCTGTGCGTGCTTGTAATGCTGTCGCCATCATGTAAATGAGCGCACACACCTACAGCTACCGCTTCCTCACCGGCATACAAATGGACGAATCCGGGAAGCACCCCCTGTGCGAACAGTTCATGCACTTTGTCTTCAAAGCCCCTGATTTCCAGCATCTTCTGGTACATCCAGAGCGATTTTTCCTCAGTTAATGATAAGCCTTCTCGTTTTAACAATTCCATTTTGTGTGCCTCCTTCTATTTAGGGTTCACCTTAACAAAAGCAAAAAGCGTGCCAGTCTTTTGAGTCCGTAAAATCAATGTTTTTGTTTTTACACTTGAGACAGTTCGAGACAGGTGTCTCATTTTGTCTCGATCTGATCTATTTGTCTCGTTTTATGGCATACAAAAAAGACCGAGGATGAAGCGGTCTTTGACAATATTCGACTATTTATTTCCTCGGAAATGTTTCGACTGTTTCATTTTTTTCCTTGTTTGGCTGAATCATTTTTTGCGGAAGAAGATCAATTGGATCAATACCGCCATTCCCATCCTACTGCATACAATCTATCATGCTGGTTGTTTGCCATATATATGTGCTACAATTCTTGCTTTTCTTCAACAGCCCGATTCAGCGCTTGAAGCATGTAGCCAATGCCTTTGTATGAGGACAGTGGCCAGCGAATATGCTGATGTTCGCCAACGACGGCGTTTAGGACGCTTCGATATTTTTTCCCGCCAAGCATGACGAGCTCTTCGATATCAGAAAATCCCTTTTCGCAAAATTGGCGGCGCAACTTCTCTGTTGTCATGATATCCAAATGACCGGTGCCAAACGTCACATCGTAATTTTCAGATACGATATCATCTGGACGCAGAAATCCGTGCTTCGCCGACAAAATCACCCACTCATCGAAAAATGTTCTTGCATATCGCTCGCACGCTTGATGGAACGGGCTAAGATAAGCGTCTTTCGCCCTTGTTGGTCCGGTATCCGGATAGACGTCCCATATTTTTTTCTTGCCGCAGGGGATGATGCATAGTCGTTTCATTTTTCTCTCCCCCTATTTCTGTTTCATATAAAAAAGGCATTAGGTAAAAATCATTTTACCTTCCAGATGTAAATTCTCCTTTGATCATTGAATACATATATAAATCTTCGAATCTACCACAAGCAAATTCATAATGTCTCAGCAAACCCTCTCTGCTAAAACCTTGTTTTTCTATGAGTTTTATCGAAGGGATATTAGAAGGTTCAATAAGAGCTTCAATCCTTTCCAGCTGCAAGTGGTTATATCCATATTTGACGACAGCTTCTAACGCTTCACTGACGATGCCTTTTCTCCAGTAATCTTTGCGTAATTCATACCCAACCTCAGCTCGATAATGTTTTGCGATTCTATTCAGAAATCCACAACTTCCTATGACGATGCCAGAATCTTTAAGTGTAATGCCCCATCTGATTCCTGTACCTTTTTCAAATATGGATTGATACCACTTAATCTCTGTACAAACATCACTAGTTGTTTCAAAGGGGGCTAATCCCATCGGCTTTACAACATCTTGATCTGAAAGATACGGTAGCATATCCTTGGCATCTTCAACGTTTACTTCTCTTAAAATCAATCTTTTTGTTTCAATTATAGGAAATTCTTTCATCTAATTAACCCCCTTCATTGCAGCCCCTATTATTACCATGTATTTTATCTTATCCTTTTATATAAAAAAAGATAGCAAAGACAATGATCCCTGCTATCTTGATTCTTATAAGATTTCAACAATTTCTCGGCAGTTTTTCAAATGATGACAACCGGCAGGAATAATCCGGCGAAATACCGCATTTATACCCGTTTAATATCCCTGCCCCGCTCACCTTGAATTGGAATAATTTTTCACTTTAGCTCCGCCCCGTCAAGATACTTTTCCTCAAATTCATCGAGCAATGCACGCACTTCATCCGTTGATTTTGTGTTCATGCATTGGTTTCTTAATTCACTTGCTCCGCGGAACCCTCGGAGGTAGATTTTGAAAAAGCGAGGGAGCGGTTTGTATGCTCGAGCTTCTGCTTTTGAATATTCATCATGAAGATCCAGATGCAGCCTCAAAAGATCAAGCAATTCCTTACTGCTATGCTCTTTCGGCTCTTTTTCAAAGGCGAAAGGATTTGTAAAAATACCGCGCCCGATCATAATCCCGTCAACGCCGTATTGTTCAGCCAATTTCAAGCCAGTTTCGCGGTCAGGTATGTCACCATTGATCGTCAGAAGTGTATCTGGTGCCACCTCATCGCGAAGTTTCTTAATTTCCGGGATCAGTTCCCAATGCGCATCTACTTTACTCATTTCCGACCTTGTACGAAGATGGATGGAAAGATTCGCAATGTCTTGCTTCAAGATGTGTGTCAGCCAGCCGCGCCATTCGTCCACATCTGTGTAGCCTAGCCTTGTCTTCACACTTACAGGCAGTCCTCCTGCCTTCGCTGCTTGTATTAATTCGGCTGCAATTTCAGGACGGCAAATCAGGCCGCTTCCCTTACCATTCCCCGCCACATTAGGTACAGGACATCCCATATTGATATCCAGTCCCTTAAATCCTAATTCAGCCATGCCAATACTCATTTGCCGAAAGTTTTCAGGCTTATCTCCCCATATATGAGCTACCATTGGCTGTTCATCTTCAGTGAAAGTCAAACGTCCGCGTACGCTATCCTTCCCATCTGGATGACAATAGCTCTCCGAGTTTGTAAACTCTGTAAAGAACACATCGGGTCTGCCAGCTTCACTCACAACATGGCGGAACACGACATCTGTTACATCTTCCATTGGTGCCAATACAAAAAATGGCCGTGGCAATTCACGCCAGAAATTATCTATCATAACAAATTCAAATCCTTTCATTAGGAAATACGGCTGCATCATTTATTAAAAAAACTGACCATGCTTTCCTTTTTACACTTATAGCACGCGAAAGCATTTCTTATCAAACGATAGTAAATTTTGAACATTTCACTTTTTACACTGAAAAAGTGAACACATTAATTGAGTTAACGTAATAGACACTGTCGCTATAGTTATCCTCATACCATTCATTTCTGATCAACACAGTCAAACTCCTTAACCTTTAATAGGTTCTAAGAGAAATAGTGTGATGATTATCTGCACCTTATTTATATTGTGGTTTATTAATATTAGCGCTGACCTTCATCTTTCGTAGCGGCCTTACTTATGAACTTTTTGGATAAAAAGGATTCCGACCTAAATAGAATATCATATGATTTCTCTCTATTACCAATGCAAAATAATTGGCCATATGTCAATATCTTTATAACGTTTTAGTTTTAAAGTTATACTTATAAACAAAATATCGCATAAAAAATATAAATAATTACTTTTATAAGGCGCCGCCAGAAATCACCTATATATATGTTTGGATAAGGTTACGATTCGGTAACTCTGGTCCAAAACCAATAAAATAGACTGCTGACTAAGTGCCGCAGTCTTCATTCATAAGATTAATAAGAAAGTTTCTTTCATAATTAAATAATGCATCAGAAGTTATTGCTTTCATTTCGAATATCCTTTGTTATACCTGTGATGATTTGTATAATAGTGAAAATCCCCAAGAAAACAGTGACAATATTAAACCATGGATTATCATAGAATGAAAGACATTTTTGAAAGAAATCCAGTTCAACTATGTTTGCCGGGAATCCATTCATTTCTCTATACTTAGGACCCCATCCCGTTAATTCTACAAAATTAAAATAAAGCTGTGAAACTAAAAATGCCAAAACCGTGAGAAACCAACTTCTTTTATATAACGGTCGTTTTTTGTTTACTTTACCCATTTAATCAGTTTCCTTTTCTGCATTTTTTTACTAAGTGTCCATCTAAAATCATTATATTATGAAGCAGCAGATGTGCCAACTTCTTTTCTCACCACCTTCATAAGTCTGTATGTGGACTGTTTTAATTCCAACCTTCAATGATTATCATCGAACGATAAGTGTTAGAGTTTTAACTGTTTAATAACCTTTTTTAGGTCTTTTTTAAGAAACGACCAATTTTTATTATTGGCTGCCGCTATAACGGATTTGAGAACTGGATAGAGTTATGCCGGCACTTTCGGAGTAGTAAAATCTCTTCCCTCTTACTATGTACTTTTCCTAAATCAGACCCTTCCAACAATCCGCATTCCACCGTTCGAGTTAGAATAGACTTTTTCTGCATTTTTCTGCTCGAAATTAGCTGTTTTCATTCGCTTATCTCACGTTTTTTCAACTCTTTTCGTCAGTTAAAATAATAATCTGCACATGAAAAAGATCCGGAAATCGGCAATGTTCTTTCTGCCAAAATCCAGATCTGATGAGAAATTGTTTATTTTTAGTGAGACGATTTCAAAACAAGCTTCGCCACAGCTTCCACATGAGCCGTCTGCGGAAACATATCAACAGGCTGAATATATTCGACGCGGTAGTCCTTCGACAGCGCCTGCAAATCCTTCGCAAGTGTGGATGGGTTGCAGGAAACGTAGACAAAGCGTTTCGGTTTAACTTTTTTGATCGTCTCCAAGAATGTGCTGTCACAGCCGGTTCTCGGCGGGTCAACGATGACGACGTCCGGGCGGAAGCCTTCTTTCGTCCATTTCGGGAGCCAGTGTTCGGCTGTTCCTGTTACATATGTGGCATTTGTCATGCCATGTTTTTTGGCGTTTTTCTTGGCATCATCAATTGAATCCTTAATGACGTCCATGCCGCGGACTTCCTTCGCTCCGTCCGCTACCCACATACCGATGGTGCCGACGCCGCAGTATGCGTCAACAACTTTTTCTTTCCCAGTCAGCTGTGTCGCTTTTTTCACTTCGTCATACAGCTTGACGGTTTGCTCCGGGTTGAGCTGGAAGAAGGCGCGGGCGCTCAGTTCAAAGGATACGTCACCGAGCACCTCTTGGATCACTGTTTTTCCGGCGAGCGGTTTTGATTTCTCACCGAAAATAACTGAGGTTTTCGCTCCGTTTACGTTTTGAATAATCGATTTGACCTCTGGCAGGCGCTTTTGGATCGCTTTGACGATTTCTTCCTTGTGCGGGAGCGTTTCTTTTGCCGTTACAAGCACGACCTGCACTTCGCCTGTTTCAAAGCCGACTCTTGTCACGATGGTGCGAACATCGCCTTTTCGTTTCCGTTCATTATAAACAGACACATTAAAATCCTCTAAAATGCGGCGGACGATGCCTGTTGTTTTATTGGTTGCCGGATGCTGAACGACACAGTCTTTAATCGGCACAATGTCATGAGATTCAAGGCCATATAAACCGGCGATGATGCTGCCGCTTTGCGAGCGCCCGATTTGGAATTGGCTTTTGTTGCGGTAATTCCATGGGTTGTCCATGCCGATCGTTTCTTTGATGTCCATGTTTTCTACATTAAACTTCGTATGGCGTTCAAGTGACTGAATAACGATGTCGCGTTTTTCCCGAAGCTGCTGGCTGTATGCAAGATGCTGAAGCTGACAGCCGCCGCATTGTTCATAGACAGGACAAGGCGGTGCCACGCGATGCTCCGACGATTTGCGGATCTTCTTTATGCGGCCCTCCGAAAACTTCGGCTGAACCTTTGTGGCTTGGACGACAACCTCTTCGCCAGGAAGCGCGCCGGGTACAAAGACGACTTTTTTCTTAAAGTAGCCGACACCTTCGCCGTTAATGCCGAGACGCTTAATTGTCAGCGGAAAGGTTTGTCCGACCTTCAGTTCGACGGGCGCCTGTTTCTTTTGTTGATTCACATTGTTCTCTCCGTTTCTATATGAAGCTTTCTGCAGATGGCAGAAAGTGAAATGTTTTTTCACATCTTTCTAGTATAACACGTTTGCAGGATTTCCTTCATTGTCAGACGAATTATTCGATACTCCTCCATAAATACAAAGACGCATAGCTTAAATAAGGCTCCCATTCCTTGCTCATCGCCAGCATGACATCCTTTGCCGGTTTATCGTCCAGCTGAAAATGGCGTTTGATCGCATTCTGGAGGCCTATATCGGCAAGCGGGAATAAATTAGGGCGCCCAAGGCCGAACATGAGAACGTTTTGCACAGTCCACGGGCCGATCCCCCTGATTTTGACCAGTTTCTTCATGATATCTTCATCCGTCATATGCGGCAGTTCTGATAAGTCGAGTTCGCCCTCTGTGATCAGCCTTGATGTATCAATCGCATATTCTGCTTTTTTCATGCTGAATTGCAGATCGCGCAGATCTTGATAATCGAGTTCCGCAATGGTTTCAGGCTTTGGATAGCACCATACGCCGTCCTTCTGCTCGCCAAACGCATGGACAAACCGTTCTGTTAACGTATAAGCGAAGGAAAGATTGAGCTGCTGGTGGATGATGCATTTCATGATGCAGTTGTACACATTGTAGTCCAATACAATAGGCGTGCCGGCATGCTCTTCAAAAATGGCGGACAGACTCGTTTTCGAGAAATGATCGAGCACGTGCTGTAAATCATGTTCCCATTGAAAAATCCGTTTGATTTCCATCATCATCTCTTCCTGATCCATTTCCCCGCTGACAAGAAACTCAGGCGCATCCGCGTTTCCTAACGCCTGTACCTTTACAATACATACGTCTCCCGCTTGGCTTCTGATCGGCACGCGAATATTCCTCGCTTCTCTATTTACCGCATTGAGAGGATCTAAAGACAGTCTGTCCAGCACGCGGTCAAAATGGTATGGAGGCGTGACAAATACGTTTTCCTTCCACATGAAATCCACCCTTTTTCCGTTTTTGTTCAGTATAACACGCCGCCGGTAATAGGCAGAGAACACCGTATACTTTTCTCATAAAGGCCGCATGATATAATGGCAGGTGGAGGGTTGTTTATGATCAACATTACCGCAATGACAACAGAGCATCAGCTGCTGAAAAATATATCAATCGAACGAGTGGAACAGCCTGATATCGTGTGGTACTGGGTTGACTTATACGGCCCGGAGGATACGGAAACGGCGTTATTGAAAGACTTTTTTCATTTTCATCCGCTTGCCATTGAGGATTGCTTCCAGCATATGCAGCGCCCCAAGCTTGACCATTATGACGGCTATCGCTTTTACGTGATTCATGCGCTGAACAAGGAAACGCTTGAGACGGAGGAAGTCGATATTTTTCAAGGCGAAAAATTTGTCGTCACCTTTCATTTACATGAAACGCCTGGTATTGCCAAAGTTCGAGAGCGTTTGCATGCATCACCGGATATATTGAAAAAAGGGCCTGGACATATTTCTTATATGATCATGGATCAGCTTGTCGATGAGTATTTTCCCCTTGTTTACAAAATTGAAGACCGGCTGAACGAAATTGAAGAAAGCCGCTCTCACAAAACGTATGGAACGCTAATGAACGAGGTGTTTGAACTTAGGACAGATTTGTTGCATCTGAGGCGGACGATTATTCCGATGCGTGATTTGCTATATCGGGTTTTAAGCCTTGAGCAAGTGAAAGAACAGCCGGAAACAAAAGCCTACTTCAGCGACATATATGATCATTTACTAAAATTATCTGAGATTGTGGAATCCAACCGGGACATGACATCCGACTTGCGCGACAGCTACGTGACCCTGAACTCAAATCGGATGAACGCGATTATGATGACATTAACGATTGTGTCGACCATTTTCATCCCGCTCACCTTTATTGCCGGTGTCTATGGAATGAACTTCGACAACATGCCGGAGCTTCACTGGAGATACGGATATTTTGCCGTGCTCGGCCTGATGGCAGCGCTTGTCATCGGGATGCTGATGTGGTTTGTACATAAGGGATGGTTCAATATATTTAAATGAGGACAGCAGAAAGCTGTTCTTTTTATGTTGGCAAGCAATTTCCATGCACCTCCTGTTCAGATTGTTTATAATGAGAAAAACATTCAGGGAGTGATCGGATTGAAAATTGCTGTGATCGGACTCGGCAACATGGGACAGCCCATTGCTCGAAACGTGCTTCAGGCAGGCTATGAATTGGCTGTATATAATCGAACAAAACAAAAAACAGAAGAACTTGCATCAGCAGGCGCACAGGCAGTCGACACGCCGCGGCAAGCGGCAGAGTCAGCTGATATCGTTATCACGATGCTTTCAGATGACGATACTGTCAGCGCCGTGACATTCGGAGAAGACGGACTGATGGAAGGATTAGCAAAGAACGGCATTCACATCTCGATGAGCACGATCAGTGTTGAGTTCTCAGAAAAGCTTGCTGCGGCCCATGCGGAGAAAGGACAATCTTTCCTTGCCGCTCCTGTGCTTGGCAGGCCCGATGCCGCCGCCAAAGCAGCACTCCGGATTATAACAGCCGGACCGGCGAAAGCGAAGCAAGCCGCCAAGCCTCTGCTTGAGAGTCTAAGCCAGCAAGTATTTGATGTCGGTGAAGAAAGCAAAACGGCAAATGCGGCTAAAATCAGTGTCAATTTCTTGCTCGTCTCCATGCTGGAGGCGTTATCTGAATCATTCTTAATGATGGAGAAGTACGGCTTAGAGCAAAAACAATTTTTAGAAATCGCCAGCTCGCTCTTTGGCTCTCCTGTCTACCAAAATTACGGAACCATCATGGCTGAGCAGAGATTCGAGCCTGCCGGTTTCAAAATGTCCTTAGGGCTGAAGGATACCAATTTGGCACTCGCCGCAGCTAGTCAGGTTTCTGCACACCTCCCTCTTGCCGAGCTGGCCAAGAGCCATTTTGAAAGCGGGATCGAACAAGGCTTAGAAGACCTGGATTGGGCCGCACTGATTAAATGTATAAAATAACAAGAAGGCCTCTCCTTTTTTTGGAGAGGCTCTTTCTATTACAAAGACGGCAGCTTCATTTCTTTCTCAAACATCAAATCATCAAGGCTTTTAAATGTATAGCCTTGTTTTTTCAGGTTTGTGATCGTATCATCCAATGCTTCAGCATTGTCCTTAGATACGGTGTGAAGCAGATAAATGGCTCCTGGGTGCGCCTGCTTGATCATATGATCGTAAGCGTATTTCTTCCCCTTTTGGTTGTTGATCTTCCAATCAACAAAAGCAACCGACCAGAAAACGGTTTGATAGCCAAGGCGTTTCGTTTCTTTCAGCACATACTCACTGAATACGCCGCGCGGCGGGCGCAGATACAGGTTGTCCCGCTTTCCCGTTATTTTATAGACCTCTTCATTGACGGAATCAAGTTCGTCCTGAATTTGGTCAGCAGTTTTTTTGGTCAGATCCGGATGATGAAAGGAATGGTTGCCGATAATATGGCCTTCGTCTGACATCCGTTTAATCAGCTCAGGCTGATCCTTTACGAAATGCCCTGTGACAAAAAAAGTTCCTGTTACGCGATGTTTTTTTAGGACATCAAGCACTTTTGGCGTATAGCCATTTTCATAGCCGTTATCAAACGTTAAGTAAATCGTTTTTTCCTTTGTATTCCCTAAATAAAACGCGTCGTATTTTTCAATTAAACTGTTCAGCTGCTTTCCGGCATCTGGCGGCTGATGATTGACACTTCGTTTAAAGCCCCAATTGATCGGCTCATTCGGCACCGCTTCAGCTTGCGCCGCGCCTCCGACAAGCAAGACGACGAGACAGCATATTGAACACATCCATTTCATGGCCAGCGCTCCTTCTGCATTTTTCCTTATTTTACAGAAAGGGGCCCCATTTTATACTGACGCTTTATGGCAAACAAAAAACCGCGGCGGGCGCGCGGTTTTATTCCCAGTCTTTTTTAAAGCGTTCGTATTTAGCTTCCAGATCATCAAGCATGCTGATGAGTCTGTCTATATCTTCAACATCGGTTGCTTCAGGGTCTAATGAATCGATGACATTCATAAACATGTCAAGTCTATTCTTTAAATAATCAATCTGCTGATCTTTATTGTTTATAGCGTTCCCCATTCTGTTCCTCCATTCATTTTTTATTATGGTAGCTCAATTTTTGCCGTTTTTCAATTGATGCGCTACTTGCGAACTTGGCAAATCAGGTCTAAAATGAACAGTTGGCAGCGTTAGTATGCCCTATTTATAAAGGAGTTAGATAGTCATGACACAAAACACAAAGCTGCGTCCGATTACACCAGAGTTTGATCCGTGGGAAGCCTATATGGATGTGGACCAGTATGGAGACATGCAACTGACAAATGTTGAATTCACAACAACAACACTGTGCAATATGAGATGCGAGCATTGCGCTGTAGGCTATACATTGCAGCCTAAAGACCCGAATGCTCTGCCAATAGATCTTCTGTTAAAACGGCTGGAGGAAATCCCGCGCCTGAGATCCATTAGTATTACAGGCGGAGAGCCGATGCTTTCATTAAAATCCGTAAAAGAATATGTCGTTCCGTTATTAAAATACGCCCGTGAACGGGGTGTGCGGACGCAGATTAATTCTAACCTGACCCTCGACATCGAACGGTATGAATGGATTATTCCGTATCTTGATGTCCTGCATATTTCTCATAACTGGGGTACGGTTGAGGACTTTGCAGAGATCGGCTTTGCCATGATGGACCGAAAACCGACCTTCGAACAGCGCGCGCGCTATTTTGAAAAAATGATTGAAAACAGCCGCACACTTGTGGATGCAGGGGTAATGGTATCTGCGGAAACGATGCTGAACAAACGAACACTTCCGCATATTGAGCATATTCATCGTCAAATCACAGAAGATATGAAATGTCAGCGTCACGAAATTCATCCTATGTATCCAAGCGATTTCGCGAGCGCTCTTGAATCTCTTAGCCTGAAAGAGATGAGACAGGCCATTCACCGCTTGCTGGATATTCGTGATGAAAAGACGTGGATGCTGTTCGGGACACTGCCGTTTTATGCCTGCAGTTCGGACGAAGACGATCAACAGCTGCTTCGCCGGCTGCGCGCGGCGAAAAACGTCACAGTGAGAAATGACCCTGACGGCCGTTCGCGCTTGAATGTGAACATTTTTGACGGAAACATCATCGTGACTGATTTCGGCGATACGCCGCCGCTAGGCAATATTCAGACAGACAGCCTCCCTTCCGCCTATGAAAAATGGAGAGAGACGAAGCTTGCAAAAGAGCTGAATTGCCACTGCTCGAATGTCCGGTGCCTCGGCCCGAATGTTCTCGTCAAAAACAGTTATTATCAAGATACAGATTTCTCAAAACGTCAAGCCAGGAGTTAGATGCGGATGGAAGAAACATTCACGGAGATTTTCCAGAACAAAATCGTCGATATTCTCCTCGTTGCTGTTATCCTTTGGATCGGTGTCTTTATCATCAACCGGCTGGTGCAGCTGTTTTTTAAACGGACGGACTTTATTGAAGAAAAAAAGGAAAAAACCATTGAAAGCCTTGTCCGTTCTGTCACCCAGTATACGGCGACGATCGGTTTTATCTTTTACGTTATTTCTTTGTTTGTGCATGATTTCGGCAAGATATTAGCCGGGGCGGGCGTAGCAGGTATTGTGATCGGTTTTGGCGCCCAATCGCTGATTAAGGATGTGCTGGCGGGTGTGTTTTTCATTTACGAGCGCCAGCTGCATAAAGGCGATTATGTCACCGTCAACAATTTGTTTAAGGGGACAGTGGAGGAAATCGGCCTTCGCTCACTGCAAATCCGGGAATGGAGCGGTAAACTGCTTACCATCAGCAACGGTGAGGTCAGACAGATAGAGAACTACAATATCGATTTTATGCGAATAACAGAATCTATTCTCATCAGCTTTAAGGAAGATCCGGACCGCGTGTACAGTGTTTTGGAAGGGGCTTGTGACATGCTGAATGAAGAGCTTCGTGATTCATTGAAACGGGATGAATTCGGCAATCCGACAGAGCCCTTTCAAATACACGGGATCACCGCATTGAATAAAATCAATCGCGGCGTCGAATTTACAGTAAAAGGCATGGTGAAAGATGCCGATTACTTTAGCGCCAGCCTTGCAGCAAGACGGGTTCTCGTCCGCCAGCTGTACCAAAACAATGTGCAAATGCTTGAGGAAGCGGTCAAAATCGAGCGAACGCAATAAAAAACTGATTCCAAAATGGAATCAGTTTTTTTATTTATCTTGGCTGTGAGGAAATTTGAAAGCTGAATGTGACGTGGTCTTGAACCGGAATCCATGCTCCGATTCCCTGTGAGGTGACATTTTTCACGACAAGTTTTCGTTTATTCCCTTTCAGCACTAAGTATACTTCTCCGTAAGTCACTTTTCCTTTTTCATTTACTGCCGGTGCATATGCGTTCAGATAACCGAGTTTTTTGGGAGCCACTTTATAAATTTGATCCCGCTTTGTACCCGCTCCGACTACGGTATCAAAAGCAAGCGGAAGATTCGTTTTCTTCATCGCTTTCAGCATCATCATGCTTTTAACGTCTTCCGCATTGGGAACTTTAGCTGTCAGGCCGCCCTTTACCTTGTATTGCTGTTCTTGGGCATAATGCATTTCAGCTGTTTCTTTTCCGCCACGGTTATCTGCACGATTTGTGTTGATTTTTTTATATTCCCAGTTCGCGACAGTTTCATTTGATTCATAGCCGAGCGCCCATTTCCCAAGAAATATTGTCGCCCGGTAGCCAACCGCAAGCGGTGTACCGGATATGTTGGATTCATTCAGCATTTTGATGAGATGAGGGTTTTCCACCTTCACCTCGGACTGATCGAGCAATTCCTTTGCCAGCTTGCTTGGCTGAAGCATCGGCTGATCCTGTGAAGCATTTGGATACGTGTTTTCCTTGGAAATGCTTGCGACAGAATTAGGAACCTTAAACTGCTTTTTCGCGTGGATAGGCTGAACGCCGAAAAAACTAAAGAATAACAGCACAATAAGTGTGGAATGAAATAGCTTTTTCATCATATCACTCTTTCTATGGCATTTTCCCTTAGTCTTTTCATCACGCGTTGTTGTTATCCAACATTTTTTTAAGTTATAGAAGGAAAAAGCCGATCGCCATAATGATATAGGCGGCAAGCAGTGTCGCTCCTTCAAACCAGTTAGAATCGCCGTCATTCGAGATGACGATCATCAAGAGAACAGACGATACCATCGCCACGAGCTCTGGGAGTGTAAACACAAGCGGCATGCTGACCGGGAAAAAGATGGAACAAATCACAAGAACCGGTGCGACAAACATAGCAATCTGCAGTGTTGAGCCGACTGCGATTTCAACAGCAATATCCATTTTATTTTTGTAGGCCATAATAATGGCTGATGCGTGCTCCGCGGCATTACCGACAATCGCCACGATGATGACCCCGATAAACAGCTCGCTCCAGCCGAACTGTTCAGCCACAGAGTGAAAGGTATGCACAAGGTTTTCGGATATGTACGCCACGACAATCGTTGCCGCAAACAAGACAATCGTCGCCACCTTGCCAGACCATTCCGGCTGCTCCTTTTCTTCGTGCTGGACGGCATTGTTCGGCTGATAAACTCCGCGGTGCGTGACCAGTTTAAAATACAGCGCGGCGACATATAACAGAATCATGATGATGCTGATTCCGATGCTTAAATTGAGCTTGCTCGTATCTCCCATTCCAATAGAAAATACTTCTGGAATCACGAAGGCGACAATGATGGCGAAAATTAGCAGCCCTGAATTATGGCGCGCGTCATGGACATTAAACTCCTGCCGCTTATATTTTAAACCGCCGATAAAAAATGAGAGGCCCGCTACCAGCAAGAGGTTTCCCAGCACTGAACCGGTTAAAGAGGCAAGCACGATTCCTGTCAGGCCTTCCTTTAATGCAAATATGGAGATGATCAGCTCAACCGCATTCCCGAAGGTGGCGTTCAACAAACCACCGATCCGAGGTCCTGCAATAATGGACAGTGATTCAGTCGCCCTTCCCATATAACTCGCAAGTGCGATAATGGTGACGCAATACACTGCAAAAAGTATGGCAGAAGGCCAATGCATGAAACTGCCGATGACAGAAAGCGGAACACCAGCTGCTACTAAAATAAAAAAGATACGATTCATGGTGAAATGGCTCCTTTTTTATGACTTGTTTTATTTTATTCTTTACAAAAACCTTCATGATTACACGAGGGCAAATGCCCACAGGGATATAGGCTTTTTTCAGGTTGCCGGCTTTTGGAAATCGTTGTACGATCTACATAGATTCCACAGAAGGAGAACAAACACGATGTCACGATGTCATTTCTTTATCCTTGTGTTGCTCGTTTCCATTTCCGGTTTTTCACAAGGCATGCTGCTTCCTGTCATTTCGATTATTTTTGAAACGAATGGGGAATCAGCCACTATCAATGGCCTGCACGCCACAGGACTGTATATCGGCGTGCTTTTGGCTTCACCGTTTATGGAAACACCGCTCAGAAAGCTCGGATTCAAGCCGCTGATTGTCATTGGCGGAAGCCTCGTGATTGTAAGCCTGTTCGGATTTATTTGGCTCCAGTCTGTTTGGACCTGGTTCCTGCTTCGCCTATTGATCGGAATCGGCGACCACATGCTTCATTTTTCTACACAAACATGGGTAACCTCCATGTCAGCCAAACAAAATCGCGGAAGAAACTTGTCAATTTACGGACTTTCCTTCGGCCTTGGCTTTGCCGCGGGCCCGTTTATGGTTCCGCTTGTCAAACTGAATCCGGCGCTGCCTTTTATCGTGTCCGGCTGCTTCAGCCTGTTTGCGTGGCTTTTTGTTTTCTTATTACAAAATGCATACCCGGAAACCAGTTCTTACGAAACCAAATCAGATAATAGCTTCAGACGTTTTTATCAAGCCATACTGTTTGGATGGATTGCTTTTATGCCTACATTCGGATACGGCTTTCTGGAGACAGCGCTGAACGGAAGCTTTCCTGTGTATGCACTTCGTTTGGGGATTTCTGTAGACGCAGTGGCACTGATTCTTCCGGCATTTGCGATTGGAAGCATTATCTTTCAGTTTCCGCTTGGCATCCTCAGCGATAAATACGGGCGGCGGAAGGTTCTGCTTGTGATTTTGCTGATAGGGGCGCTCTGCTTTTTCATCGCCGGCGTGTTCCCTTCTCCTTATGTGATTGGCTGCAGCTTTTTTGTGGCAGGAATGGCTGTCGGTTCTACCTTTACACTTGGAATCAGCTATATGACAGATCTTCTTCCGCCTCACCTGCTTCCCGCGGGGAATCTGCTTTGCGGCGTTACATTCAGTCTCGGCAGCATCCTCGGCCCGATCGCCGGCGGCTGGTATATGCAAGCATTCGAAAGCGCAAACTTGTTTTATTTCATCACGCTTACGCTTAGTGTTGTGTGGCTGGCCCTTGTGTTTGGCAAACCGAAGATCTGGTCATCTGCTGAGACCTATTCTTCATCTTCTTAATCAAAAAGCCTCCTGACAAATGTCAGGAGGCTTTTGTTCTAATGATAGCCGTTTTGTCCGTTGGCGCTTCCGCTTGTTTTATGGCTCGATTTGCTTTTCGAATTTTGTTTGTTATGGCTTCCGCCTTTTTTCGTATGTTTGGTCATCACATAGCCCCCCGACTTTTTTTGAACCGAAGTTCATATATAGGGTGCACTAATGATAGGGATTTTCATCAGGAAGCTTTTTACGTTTATGTAAAAGTGCGTTGATTTCTCCTCCCAGGATAATTAAAATCCCGCTCAAGTAGAACCAAATCATCAGGACGATGATACCCCCGATGCTCCCATATGTGGCGCTATAGTTCCCAAACGTGCTGACGTAAAATGAGAACAGGGTGCTGACCACGATCCAGCCGATAGTCGCAAAGACCGCGCCCGGCATAACAAACCTGAGAGACAGCTTTTTGTTCGGCGCAATCACATACAAAGCGGAAAACACAATTAAAAGGACAAGCGGGCTGAGCCCCCAGCGAACCGCGGCCCACACAGATAAAAACAGATCCGATGCACCGGCAAAGTCAGAAGCGAGCCTCCCAATCTCCCGGCCGAATACCGGCAGGAGCAAGGCCACTAAAATCGTAAATACCATAGCAATCGTCAGAAAAATTGAGGTTAGACGAACAATGATAAAAGAGCGGTTTTCTTCCACATCATACGCGTGGTTTAATGAGCGGACAATGGCGTTCATTCCATTAGAAGCAGACCATAAAGCCGCGATTATCCCGAAGGACAGCAATCCGCCATTTCGATTATTTAAGGTTTGCTGGGTAATGGATTCAACGAGGGACATCGCGCTGTCAGGAGCATACTGTTTTACAACTCCCAGAACATCATCGGTCGAGATTGGAAGATACGCGGTGAGCGTCAGTATAAAAATCAAAAATGGAAACAACGACAATAGAAAAAAATACGCCAGCTCCGCAGATTTGCTTTGCCCTTCATGAAGGCTGTATCTGCTGAAAAGCTCTTTCAAGAAGTTCATGTTGTCTCACCTCGGCTATTCGATCATTTTTTAGAAAAGTGCTCTTTCGTTTCTTGTACGAGCTCCATCACTTGCGGTGTTGTTTTTTTCAGCTCTTTCACCTGCTGGCTGACAAAGCCAACTTCATCTGACAGCGTTTGGGCCAGCTTTTTGGCTTTATCCACCTTTGTAATGACGGTGTTTTTCAACAGCTCCGGATTGGTCTTGTATAGTGAAAGTGTATGCTTGCCTGTCAGCCATCTCATGCCGCACGCCTGTCTTGTCGGCTTATGAAGCAGTGATAACGCCGCGCCTGCCGCAGCTCCGAGAAACATTCCTTTTAGCATCAAACGTTCGTTATTCATGCAAATTCCCCTTTCACTCACAATTGTTTTTCTTTTTGAATGGCTACAAGCAAATGCTCACAGCCCGATTTGATTAATTGGCAAACCTCTTCAAAGTTTCCTGTGTAGTAAGGATCAGGAACGTCAGCCAAATCTGAATCGTCAACATAGTCCAAGAGCCTTTTGATATGTGACGTGTTCTTAAAACCTGCCATGCTTCTGAGACTCCCGATATTTTCTGCATCCATCGCAACGATGTAATCAAAATCGGCCAAATCCTGTTCGCTGACTTGACGCGCCAGCATGCCTTCATAGCTGATACCTTCTCTTCGCAATATCTCCTGTGTTCCTTGATGCGGCGGATTACCGATGTGCCAGCCGCCGATACCGGCTGAATCTGTCTTGATTTTCCCCTCTAATCCTTTTTTGGCCGCCAAGTCCCGAAAAATCGCTTCTGCCATCGGAGAACGGCAAATGTTTCCTAAACAAACAAATAACACGCTTATCATGCTGTACAACCTCCCTATTCTTTGCCCTTATTTCTTTAAAAAGAAACCTTTATGACTATCTTAGTAGGAAGTTCATGATCTTTTCAACTGATGTCTCCATTTTTTTCAAGCAGCAGCCAGCTTTTAGAATAGGGTTTTTTTCTGATCGAATTCTGTTAGAATAAAATATACCGAAAATCGCTCAAAGAAAGGATGGAACCACTTGTCCAGTCTAAATACAGAAACATTAACGCAAATGATTGAAGAGATTTCCCAAAAACTGAACATGCTGAACGTCGGCGTGATCAAAGCGGAGGACTTCAGTGATGAAAAGATTGAAGACCTCACATACCTTCACAGCATGGTGATGAAAAAACAATCTTTCAGCCCAAGTGAAATGCAGGCGATCGCACAGGAATTAGCCTCACTTCGTAAATAAATGAGACTGGCCGGTAACTCGGCGAGTCTTTTTTATACATTGCCCCAAAACCAGTGTTTCTTACAACAAACGTCATTCGCATTATTTTATGATGCGGCAGGGGGGCTTTCGCTTTCCGCTATTTGGCCGGTAAAGACCATGTTCGAAAAAGATTTGAAGGAGTACAAGCATGAAAACGACACCAATCAAGACAGCATCCGGAATGTATATCAATTACTTCTTTTTGGGAATGGTCAACATCATTCTCGCATCCAATATGTCTTCTTTAACGAAACAGTGGAATACCGATCCGACCGGCATTAGCTATGTCATCGCCGCTATCGGGTTCGGCAAGCTGCTGACATACGGCATTTCGGGCATTTTATCAGATAAAATCGGCAGAAAACCGCTTGTTGTCGCTTCCGCGGGAATTATGGCCGTCTTTTTAGTCGGTATTCCTTTATCACCAAGCTATGAATTGGCATTTGTGTTCGCTCTATTAGCCGGAGTCGCAAATTCAGCGATGGATGCTGGAACCTATCCAGCCCTAACCGAGCTCTTCCCGGCTGCTTCCGGTTCGGCGAATGTCTTAGTCAAAGCCTTTATGTCTGTCGGGGCCGCGCTTTTGCCGCTTTTGATCACGTTTTTATCAGACCGCAGCCTGTTTTACGGATTTGCTTTTTATCTCCCGGCAGCTGTCTATGCGCTGAATATCATTTATTTATCAACGCTATCGTTTCCTAAGAGACAGAAGAAGCCGACTGACAGCAGCAAACAGAAATCGCCCGCTTTCTTGTCTGAACCTGTTTTTCAGAAAGAAGGCACTGCACTGATCATTATCGGTTTTACATCAACGGCTTTATTTACCGTTTCTCAAATCTGGCTCCCGAGCTACGCGCAAAAGGCTGCCGGTTTAGCTGAAGCAGCATCCGTGCAATTGCTGAGCTATTACAGTATAGGGTCTCTGACATCGGTATTATTATTAGCCGTTTTGCTGAACAGATGGGTAAAGCCAGTCATGATTACGCTCTTATATCCTGTTATTACTTTATGTACGCTTGCAGTCATGCTGACCGTCCATATTCCGGTTGTGCTTGACATCACCGCCTTTTTCTTAGGTTTTTCTACTGCGGGTGTGTTTCAAATTACCATTACCTTAATGACAGAGCTTTTCTGGAAGCGAAAAGGAACCGTTACCGGAATTGTAGCGACCGCTTCAAGCATCGCGTCCATCCTGCTGCCGATTGCCACCGGGCTCATCGCAAAAGCTGGAGGCATCGCCCATATCTTTATGTTCGACTTTGGCATTGCAGTCATCGGAACCGCCGCTGCCGCCTTCTTATATTACAGATATAAGAAACTGACAAGTGTTCAAGCATAAGCAATAAAAAAACGGACGCCCGAAAGCGTCCGTTTTTTCTTATTTCTCAAGCAATGCCAATGATTCGCGATTAAATGCCGGAATATCATCTGGTGTTCGGCTAGTGACCAATTGGTTTTGGCAAACAACCACTTCTTGATCCACAACGTTGGCACCAGCGTTTTCCATGTCAATACGAATGGACGTATAACCTGTCGCTTTTCGGCCATCGAGCGCTTTCGCGTTGATTAAAAGCTGCGGTCCGTGGCAAATCGCAAATACTGGTTTTTTATCTGTCATAAATGATTTTGTAAATTGAACGAAACGGTCATCAGCGCGAAGCTGGTCTGGTGAAAACCCGCCGGGAATCAAAAGCGCATCAAAGTCTGAAGGATCGACGTCATCGATGGACGCGTCAACTGTTACTTCTGCGTTCCCTTGCTTGCCTTTAACTGTTTTTCCTTTTTCATTTTCGATAACAGTCAGCTCATGTCCCGCTTCTTTAAAAGCTTTCGCAGGTTCAGTGTACTCACTGTCCTCAAAATAATCTGTTAAAACAACTGCAATTTTTTTTCCCATGATTCATAACCTCCCGCTTAATTTGTCTACATAAAACAATCTACCCCAGCCACACTAAAATAAACATTTTACGGCCTGACAAACGATAGTCACAAATACCCGATATGTATCACAGATTTTATTACATAATACTCATTTTTCTCTCTTTTACAATTATTATAAAGAAACATCTACAAATAGTTACAAAATATTCTTACAATAGGAGCTGTAACACAATTTCGTTGAAAGGTGGAGAACTGGTGAGAATACAGAAAAGACGAACACACGTCGGAAGCATTCTCCGTATTCTTTTGCCCCCAATTATGATACTTGGCCTAATCCTTCCCACACCCCCCATTCATGCAAAAGAAAACGCCGTCTCTCAGGTGCAGCTGAGTATTTTGGCCACGACTGACATTCATGCCAATATGATGGATTACGATTATTACAGCGACAAAGAAACGACCGATTTCGGGCTGGCGAGAACGGCACAGCTAATTGAAAAGCACCGTGAGCAAAACCCGAACACCCTGCTCGTCGATAACGGTGACTTGATTCAAGGAAATCCGCTCGGTGAATACGCGGTGAAATACGAAAAAGACAACATTATCTCCGGCGAGAAAACCCACCCGATTATCAGCGTCATGAATGCGTTACAATACGATGCCGGCACATTGGGGAATCATGAATTTAACTACGGGCTCGACTTTCTCGACGGTACGATCAAAGGAGCCGATTTCCCGATTGTTAATGCCAACGTCAAAACAACAAGCGGCAAACACCGTTATACGCCGTATGTCATGAAAGAAAAAACCGTCACTGATAAAAACGGCCATGAGCAGAAAATAAAGATTGGCTACATAGGCTTTGTTCCGCCGCAAATCATGACTTGGGACAAAAAGAATCTCGACGGCCAGGTTCAGGTGCAGGATATTGTAGAATCCGCTAATGAAACGATCCCGAAAATGAAGGCGGAAGGCGCAGATATCATCATTGCCCTTGCTCACACCGGCATTGAAAAACAGGCGCAATCACCAGACGCAGAAAACGCCGTGTTTGACCTTGCTACAAAAACAAAAGGCATTGACGCGATTATCTCGGGCCATCAACACGGACTCTTCCCTTCCGCCGAGTATGCCGGTGTTTCTCAATTCGATGTAGAAAAAGGAACGATTAACGGCATTCCTGTCGTCATGTCAAGCAGCTGGGGCAAATACTTAGGCGTAATTGACCTCACACTCGAAAAGAAGGACGGCTCGTGGAAGGTGGCAGATTCCAGAGGCAGTATTGAATCCATTGCCGGCACTGTCACATCCCGAAACAAAACAGTCACAAACACCATTCAGCAAACACACCAAAACACATTGAAATATGTCAGAAAACCAGTCGGCAAAACGGAAGCAGACATTAACAGCTTCTTTGCTCAGGTCAAAGATGACCCTTCCATCCAAATCGTGACTGATGCTCAAAGATGGTACGCCGAAAAGGAAATGAAGGATACCAAGTACAAGGACCTCCCCATTTTGTCCGCGGGAGCGCCGTTTAAAGCAGGCGGCAGAAACGGAGCCAATTACTATACGAACATTCCAGCCGGAGATCTTGCTATTAAAAATGTCGGTGACTTGTATCTTTACGATAATACCGTTCAGATCGTCAAGCTGACAGGCAGTGAGGTCAAGGACTGGCTTGACATGTCGGCAGGCCAATTCAATCAAATTGATCCGTCAAAAGGCGGAGATCAAGCTTTGCTGAATGACAGCTTCCGCTCCTATAATTTTGACGTGATTGACGGCGTCACATATCAAGTCGATGTAACAAAACCAGCAAAATACAATGAGAGCGGAAAAGTGATCAATGCGAACTCATCGCGGATCAGCAATCTTTCCTATAAAGGCAAGCCGATCAGCTCAAGTCAGGAATTTCTCGTTGTCACCAATAATTACCGCGCGTCCGGAGGCGGCGGTTTCCCTCATCTGACGAGCGATAAAATTGTCCATGGCTCCGCTGTTGAAAACAGACAGGTGCTGATGGATTACATTATTGAACAAAAAACAGTCAATCCAAAAGCGGACAACAACTGGTCAATCGCGCCTGTTTCCGGAACGAATTTGACGTTTGAATCCTCACTATTGGCCAAACCTTTCGCTGATAAGGCGGACGATGTCGCTTATGTAGGTGAGTCTGTGAATGAAGGCTATGGTGTGTACAAGCTGCAATTCGACGACGATTCAAATCCAGCCCCTCCCAAAGACGGACTGTGGTATCTGACTGTCATGCACACGAATGATACGCATGCCCATCTCGATGACGCAGCGAGACGAATGACGAAAATCAGCGAAGTGCGAAGTGAAACAGATCACAACATTCTCCTTGACGCTGGGGATGTGTTTTCCGGTGATCTGTATTTTACAAAATGGAACGGTTTAGCTGATTTGACGTTCATGAACATGATGGGCTATGATGCCATGACCTTCGGAAACCACGAATTTGATAAAGGCCCGACAGTGCTTTCTGATTTTCTCAGCGGAAACGGTGCAGCCGTAGATCCGGCAAACCTATACCAATTTGCAGCACCGACATTTCCAGTCGTCAGTGCAAACGTAGATGTGGCAAATGAGCCTAAACTGAGACCGTTTGCAAAAAAGCCGCAAACCTTTACAGCAGGTGAAAAGAAGAAGCCCGGCATCCACCCTTACATTCTGTTAGACGTTGACGGTGAGAAAGTTGCCGTATTCGGACTGACAACGGAAGATACAGCCACCACATCAAGCCCGGGCAAAAGCATTGTCTTTCATGATGTGTTTGAAACCGCGCAAAACACAGTTAAAACGATTCAGGAAAAAGAAAAAGTAAACAAAATTATCGCTTTAACCCATATCGGACATAACCGCGATCTAGAGCTAGCTAAAAAAGTAAAAGGCATTGACTTGATCATTGGCGGACACACCCATACTCTCGTGGACAAAATAGAGGTTGTGGACAACGAAGAACCGACAATTGTGGCCCAAGCAAAAGATTACGGCCAATTTCTAGGCCGCGTTGACGTCACATTTAATGAAAACGGCGTTGTGCAAACAGATAAATCAAATCTAAGCGTGCTGCCGATTGACGAACATACAGAAGAAAACGCAGAAGCCAAAAAAGAGCTTGATCAGTTCAAAAGTGAATTAGAGGACGTTAAAAATGAAAAAGTCGGCTACACGGATGTGGCGCTTGACGGCCAGCGTGAGCATGTGCGATCGAAGGAAACGAATCTCGGAAACTTTATCGCGGACGGCATGCTGACAAAAGCGAAAGAAGCAGCCGGCGCCAAAATCGCGATCACAAATGGCGGCGGCATCAGAGCCGGCATTGACAAAGGCGATATCACACTCGGCGAGGTGCTGAACGTGATGCCGTTCGGCAATACACTTTACGTGGCCGACTTAACCGGAAAACAAATTAAAAAAGCTCTTGAACAAGGCTTAAGCAACGTGGAAAACGGAGGGGGCGCTTTCCCTCAGGTGGCCGGAATCGAATATACCTTTACATTAAACAACAAACCTGGACACCGTGTGTTAGATGTGAAAATTGAATCGCCTAACGGAGACAAGGTTAATCTAAATACGGATAATACTTACCGTGTGGCAACAAATCAATTTGTCGGTGCCGGGGGAGACGGATATTCTGTCTTTACAGAGGCTTCCCATAAGGAAGACTTAGGCTACGTTGATTATGAGATTTTCACTGAACAGCTGAAAAAACTAGGAAACAAGGTCTCTCCTAAAATCGAAGGACGCATCAAAGAAGTATTTCTGCCGACTAAGCAGAAGGACGGCAGCTGGACACTTGATGAAGACAAATTTGCGATTTACGCTACAAATGCCAACACGCCGTTTGTCTATTATGAAACATACGAAGGATCTCATGAGAAACCTATCAATCTTAAAATAAATAAAAACCAGATCAACCTGTTGAAAGAAAGAAAATCTGATCCTTCATTGACAGTATTCAACTACTGGTACAGCATGAAAATGCCAATGGCAAACCTCAAAGCCGCAGACACCGCAATCGGAATTACGTCAACGGGAGAATTGGATGTTTCGCTTGCGGATGTATATGACTTTACAGTGAGACAAAAAGAAAAAGAAATCAAATCATTCAAGGAACCCGTTCAGCTTTCGCTTCGCATGTTTGATATTGAAGAAGCTCATCATCCAGCCATTTACCACGTCGACCGAAAAAAGAAAGCTTTCACAAAGACTGAAAACGGATCAGTTGACAATGACGTTGTAACAGGATACACAAACCACTTCAGCGAATATACCATTTTAAACTCCGGCTCGAATAACAAACCGCCGGCATTTCCATCTGATCAGCCGACAGGCGGTGATGATGGCAGCAATGGCGGAGGCTCTGACAAACCAGGCGGCAAACAGCCAACCAACGGGAATGGAGGAACGGATACACCGTTCGGCACTGAGCCGACAAGCGGCTCCGGAGGAAACGGATCAAACAGAGACAGCCCGGCTGGCGGCCTGCTTCCGGATACCGCCACATCCATGTACTCGGTCCTTTTGGCCGGACTTCTGATCAGCGCACTCGGAACGGCATTGTATTTGTATCAAAGAAGAAAACAGAATAAAGCAAATTAGACATAAAAAAAGAGCTGCTCGCTTAGCGAGCAGCTTTCTTTATTTAACCCATTTCACAACATCTTCAACAGCAGATCTTGTTTTCGGACGAGGATCTCGTACACGGTAGCCGAATGCCACCATTACAGAAATATCGAAGCTTCCGTCTTCCAGAAGGCCTTCTTCTTCAAGAATGCTGTGAATGCGATCATACTGGAAACCTTCAATCGGACAAGAATCTACGCCGATTTGCGCAGCGGCAGTCATCATGTTGCCAAGCGCAATGTAAGTTTGTTTTGATGACCAGTCAAACAATGTTCGATCACTTTCAAGCAAATGCAAATCGTCTTTCTGGAACTCTTTCGTTTTGCTGATATAGCCTTCTGCCACGTCCTGAGGCATTTGTTTTACTTCTTTCAAATGACGTTTGATGTAGTCCGCATCAAATTTAATATCCTTCGCTGTACGCGCAAGAATCAGGACGAAATGGCTGGCTGTCGGAAGCTGCTTTTGCGCGCCCCATGTATATTCGCGAAGCTTCTCGCGGAATTCCGGATTTTGAACAACGACAAATTTCCAAGGCTCAAGGCCGAGTGAGCTCGGAGACAGTCTTCCTGTTTCTAAAATAAATTCAAAATCGCTGTCTGACACTTTTTTATTGGGATCAAATTCTTTTGTTGCATGTCTGAAATTGTATGCGTCCAGAATTTGTTTTTTCATATCTGCCATATGAAACACCTCTCCTTTTCATGACTCTATCTCTATTGTAGCCATTATGATAAAGAAGTAAAAGTACGCACATTTTTGTTGGATAGTATCAATTTTGATACTAAACAAAAAAAGCGCACTGCCGCAGGCAGGCGCCTCTTTCATTTTCCTCATCGGACAAAGTTGACAAACCGGGATTTGTCGAGACGCTATTGAAACAAGCTCATATCCTCCTAAAAGGTCACAACAATATTATAAGCACATCAGATCGAAAGACCGAACTCTCTTTCATTAACGTTAGGAATTTTCAGCTTTTTTTTCCTGGTACACTGGGCTCTGTTTCGTTTTTCTAATATCTTTCAAGTAATACTGTTCAGATGTAAAGAATTCGGTATACAGCGCTTTTACCTTTCTGCTCAACAATAACAGTGCAATCACATTTGGAACGAGAATAAAAGCCAATGCTAAGTCCAAAAACCCCCAAATGGCTTTTGCTCCGCCTGCGGCACCTATGATAATAGCTGCTAAATAAACGAATTTGAGCACATGCCCTGCCAGCCGGCCGAACAGAAATTCAGCTTGCTTTACGCCGTAAAAAATGACAACCATTATGGTCGATATAACAAAGAAAACGAGAGAAACAGAGACAAAATACCCTCCGCCAGAACCGAAGTAGTGCTGAAATGCAGCCGTCGTCAGTGCTGCCGGATCATTTAAGGCATCTTTTCCTGTCCAGACATCGGAGGCAATAACGACAAATGCCGTAGTGGTGCAAATGATCAAAGTATCAATCACAATGCCTATCACAGACCAGAAACCCTGTCTGACAGGATGATCAGTCATAGCCGCCGCATGGGCAATCGGGGCTGTTCCCATTCCGGCCTCATTCGAATACAGCCCGCGGGCAAATCCCCAGCGAACGGTCTCAGCCAGCGCAGCACCCGCGAATCCCCCAACGGCTGAAGAAGAGGTAAACGCATTCGAAAAGATAAGAGAGAAAAACGCCGGGACTGACGACAGATTCATCAGAACAATCAGGAGACCCGCTCCTGCGTATGCCCCTGCCATAATAGGCACGACAAGCTCTGTTACTTTTCCAATCCGCTTTACCCCTCCTATTACCACTAACCCAATCAAAAACGCTATACCGATTCCCGCGTATATCTTATTGAAAGAAAATGTTTCGGCAAGAGAAACTGAAACCGAATTCCCTTGAACCATGATGCTCGGGATCAGTTCAATGATCAGCGCAACAGAAAAAAATACGCCGAGCCACTTCATGCGCAGCCCTTTTGTTATGTAATACATCGGTCCCCCAACAAATTCTCCCTGCTCATTTTTTTCTCTATAATGAACAGCAAGCACACTTTCAGAAAACTTAATCGCCATCGCAAATAAGGCAACCAGCCACATCCAAAATACGGCGCCAGGTCCGCCAAACATAATAGCGGCAGGCACGCCAACTATGTTCGCCGCACCAATCGTAGAACTGAGAGCTGACGTCAACGCCTGAAGCGGTGTGACTGTGCCCTCTCCCTTCGGCTTTTTTCCGACGCTGCCGATTGTCTGTTTGAAAATATATAAAGGATAGCGAAATTGAAAACCTTTCAGCAAAATAGTGAAATACAATCCCGTTCCCGTCAGCAAGATGATTAGCGGCGGTCCCCACAGCCAATCAGATATCCGTTCGATCCATTCCAATAGTCGTTCCATCCCATCACCCTTTTTCGTTTATGATTCCTTACCCCACAGATGATTGAACATAAACCTTTTAGACTAAGACCACTGGAACGTAAAGAGGATGGCTGATATTCATCGCCATCCTTCAGACAAGACAAATCAGCTGGAAGAAGGTCAGTTTCGTCCAAGCCGGTCATATACTTTATTTTTATAAAAAGCGGACGCCGGTTTTGAAAACATGCCTTTTTTGTCGACAAGCTTATCAAGCAACACCTGCTTTTCGCTTTTCTTTCTGATTAATTGCTCGCGTTCTTTCTCGTCATAGCATTTTGCGATTAAATGGTCGATGGTCATGAGCTCTTTTTTTAGCGCACCCTCGTCCTCTGCCATTCCTGCATTTTTTAACATACGGTAGCCCATGCGGAGCGATTCCGGCAAGTGTGCCGCATCATCCTTAGGCAGCGGTTTTCCCATTCCCGGCAGGTTTTTAAATTCCCCGTCTTTAATGGCGCGTTTGATTTTATCTTCAGACACAATATGGGCAAAATCCATCCTTCCACCTCTTTTCATTTATGCTTATATTTTATCATACACCCTGCCAACATCCATTTTATTCCTTTGTTTACAGTAACAAACCTTATTTTACACTTGGACATATATCAAGCAAAACGTTGATTCGACAGCGTTTTTCGCTATGTTCTCCCCTCGTCGATTTTCACTTTTCTAATCTGCTGATTCATGTTATATTGAATACGTTCGTTTTTTCTATCGTTTCGCTCGAACTGTGATCGGAAAAAGGAGTGTAACAATGAAAACATTTATAAAAGAAAAAGGATTGACCTTCTTCTTAATAGCGGTCGTCCTGTTATGGATCAAAACGTATGTCAGTTATGTCCTGAATTTCAACTTAGGGATAGACAACACGATACAAAAAATATTGCTTTTTGTGAATCCTCTCAGCTCAAGCTTGTTCTTTCTTGGCTTTGGACTCTTGTTCAAGAAAAAATTACAGCAGACAGCCATTATAGTGATTCATTTTTTAATGTCTTTTTTACTGTACGCAAACATTGTGTACTACAGATTTTTCAATGATTTTATTACAATTCCGGTCATGATGCAGGCTAAAACAAACGGCGGGCAACTCGGTGACAGCGCATTTTCGCTGATGAAACCGACTGACGCCTTTTACTTTATCGATACGATCATTCTGATCCTTTTGGCGATCAAAATGAACAAGCCTGCCGAAACGTCCAGCAAAAAATCGTTCCGAATCATTTTTGCGTCATCGATTCTTGTGTTCTTAATCAACTTGGCAGTTGCCGAAACAGACCGTCCTGAATTACTGACAAGGTCATTCGACCGAAACTATCTCGTGAAATATTTGGGAACATACAATTTCACGATTTATGACGCTGTGCAGAATATCAAATCCAACAGCCAGCGCGCGCTTGCCGATTCCAGCGACGTGACAGACGTTGAAAACTACATGAAAGCCAATTACGACGTGCCGAATAACGTGTACTTCGGCAAAGCGGAAGGAAAAAACGTGATTTACGTTTCTCTAGAATCTTTGCAGTCATTTATTATCGACTATAAAATAAACGGCAAAGAAGTCACACCGTTCATGAATAAATTAGCGCACGATAACGAAACGTTCTATTTCGATAACTTTTTCCACCAAACAGGGCAAGGTAAAACATCTGATGCTGAATTTATGATGGAAAACTCTCTGTACCCGCTTGCTCAAGGTTCAGTTTTCGTAAACAAATCACAAAATACGCTTCAATCTGTTCCAGCGATTCTGAAATCTAAGGATTACACATCTGCTGCGTTTCACGGAAACACGCAGACGTTCTGGAATCGTAATGAAATGTACAAAGCGGAAGGCATCGATAAGTTCTTCGATTCTGCCTACTATGACATGAGCGAAGAAAACACGAAAAACTATGGCATGAAAGATAAACCGTTTTTCAAAGAATCAATGCCGCTGTTAGAAAGTCTGCCGCAGCCGTTCTATTCGAAATTCATTTCCCTTTCCAACCACTTCCCATTCGGAATGGATGAGGGCGATACAGACTTCCCGGCTGGAGATTTTGGTGACTCTGTCGTCAACAACTACTTCCAGTCAGCCCATTACCTTGATCAGTCCATTGAGCAATTCTTCAATGACCTGAAAAAAGACGGGTTATATGATCAATCAATTATTGTGATGTACGGAGACCACTACGGCATCTCTGAAAACCACAATAAAGCGATGGCAAAAGTGCTCGGCAAGAATGAAATCACTGATTATGACAATGCTCAGCTTCAACGAGTGCCGCTCTTTATCCACGCTGCCGGCGTGAAGGGCAAAAGAGTTCATAAATATGCCGGAGAAGTCGATGTGGCTCCGACCATTCTGCATTTGCTCGGAGTGGATACGAAAGACTATCTGATGTCCGGTTCTGATATTTTATCGAAAGAACACCGTGAAGTGGTTCCGTTCCGTAACGGAGACTTTATTTCACCGAAATACACGAAAATATCCGGCAAGTATTACGATACGAAAACCGGAAAAGAGCTTGATGAATCTGAAGTCGACAAATCAGAAGACACACTCGTCAAGAAGGAACTTGAAATGTCCGATAAAATTATAAACGGCGACCTGCTGCGCTTCTATGAGCCAAAAGGTTTTAAAAAGGTGAACCCTGCCGATTATGATTACACAAAACATGACGAAGATACTTCCGAAACGTCAACCGATAATGAAGAGAAATAAGTAAAAGCGGAGAGGGTGCCCTCTCCGCTTTTTTATTTCACCGCAGCTCTCAATTCCTCCGCCGCGAATTCCACATTTGGCCCAATGATGACTTGAACCGATGGTCCGCCTGATTTAACGACCCCTTTTGCGCCTGCTAACTTTAGCAGCGCTTCATCAACCAAAGCGGCATCTTTCACAGTTAGCCGCAGCCTTGTCGCGCAATGGTCAATGGTTTGAAGGTTTTCTTTTCCGCCGAGCCCCTTCAGCATTATGTTTTCATTCACATCCTGAACAGTATTTTCATCCAGCACTTCACCCACATCATCATCTTCCCGTCCCGGCGTTTTTAAATTCAATGCCTTAATCAGCACATAAAACACGATAAAATAGACTGCCGCATAGCATATACCTATCAGAAGCAGCAGCAGCGGTTTTTCTGCAATACCATAGCTAAGCACATAATCGATAGCACCGGCTGAAAAGGAGAAACCCGTGCGAATGCCGAGCCAGTTAACAATAAATAAAGACAGCCCGGTCAGGACCGCGTGAACAGCGTATAAGAGCGGCGATAAAAACATAAATGCAAACTCAATCGGTTCTGTAATCCCTGTAATAAATGCCGTCAAAGCAAAGCCGATCATCATTCCTGCCGTTGCTTTCCGTTTGGAGGGCTTGGCAGTCACAATCATGGCCAGACACGCCGCCGGCAGACCGAACATCATGATTGGGAAGAAGCCGGTCATATATGTCCCTGCTGTCGGATCTTTCGCGAAAAATCGTGCCAGATCCCCTGTCACTCCATTATATTCTCCAAATTGGAACCAGAAAATATTGTTCAGCACGTGATGAAGGCCAAGCGGGATTAACAGCCGGTTGAACAGGCCGAATAGGCCTGCTCCGACGCTCCCGAGTCCCAGCATCCATTCCCCAAACTCGTTAATCCCCGATTGAATCGGCGGCCAAATGATGCCAAATAGGCCTGCCAAAATAATCGTTATAATGGCTGTTACAATCGGCACAAGCCTTCTGCCGCTGAAAAATCCGAGATATTCAGGCAGCTTTGTATCTTTGAAGCGGTTATAGGTGTAACCCGCAATTAAACCGGCAATGATTCCCCCAAACACCGCCATGTTGTTTGTTTTATCAATTGTCTTTGTCGCCGCATCAAGCATCAGATATGATATTGCTCCTGATAATCCTGCGGCCCCATTGCTGTCCTTTGATATACCGATGGCGATTCCGATCGCGAAAATAAGCGGCAGATGATCAAAAACCGATGTTCCCGCTTGATAGATAAACGGGATATCTAATACATCCTCTCTCCCAAGCGCAAGGATAATGCCCACCGCAGGAAGAACCGCAATCGGAAGCATAAACGACTTCCCGAGCTTTTGTAAAAATGAAAGCATCCCCATCCCCCTCATCCCTTTTTTTCAAATATACCATATGGGATATTTAACGATCTATACCGATTTCCCCGGGTATTTCTTTGTTTTTGCAGGTCCGTGTGTTTCCTATTTTTAAGACAGTTGTGGTAAGCTTAAACTAGATTATTTAAAAAGAAAGCAGGAATGACAGATGATTGTAACAAACGATCAAGAATTAGAAGGCCTGAAAAAAATCGGCAGAATTGTCGCATTGGCGCGTGAAGAAATGAAACAGAAAGCAGAGCCGGGCATGAGCACAAAAGACCTTGACCTGATCGGGAAAGCGGTGCTTGATGAACATGGCGCCGTTTCAGCCCCTGAAAAAGAATACGACTTTCCGGGCGTGACATGCATCAGCGTAAATGATGAAGTGGCTCACGGCATACCAAGCACTTCCACCATTTTAAAAGCCGGAGATCTTGTGAACATTGACATCTCCGCTGAATTCGGCGGCTTCTATTCCGACACAGGCATTTCATTTGTGCTCGGTGAAGGAGAAGAACGCCTTCATAAGCTTTGCCAATGTGCGGAAGACGCTTTTCAAAAAGGGCTGAAGCAGGCAAAAGCAGGTAAGCGCCAGAACCAAATCGGCAGAGCCGTTTATCATGAAGCACGCTCTCAAGGCTTTACCGTCATCAAAACCCTTACCGGCCACGGAATTGGCAGAAGCCTTCATGAAGCGCCTAACCACATCATGAATTATTATGATCCGTTTGATAACGCGCTTTTCAAAAACGGCACAGTCATCGCGCTTGAACCGTTTGTTTCAACGAAAGCGGAAACGATTGTTGAAGCTGGAGACGGCTGGACGTTCAAGACACCGGATAAAAGCATGGTTGCACAGGTTGAACACACGATCGTCATTACAAAAGACGAACCGATTATCCTGACAAAGCTGTAAAACACATTCCGGTATGGCGAAAGGTTTAACTTCCTCTAATTGCAGGTAAAACACCACTATTCTGCAGGAGGAGGCCTATCATGAACAGAGATCAAGAAAAAATCCAAATTGAAAACGAATTGAATGCCATGCACGGCACAAACAAAGAAGAGATTTTAAAAGACTTTGAGGAATTTAAAGAATACTTGAGTAAACAAGTGAACCGAGGCAAAAAGATGGGATTGGATGACAGCAAGCTTGTGAAAAGCGCCGCAATCCTGGGAGACTACCTCGCTAAGCACGAAGAGCCGCACAACAGTGAAGAAATGCTGCTGCAAGAGCTGTGGAGCGTTGCGGACGAAAATGAGAAAAAACATTTGGCACAGCTGCTTGTCAAATTGGTTGATAAGCAATAAAACAAGAGCCGGGCGATATATGCGCCCGGCTTTTTTGATATTGTCACAGCCCGGCTCCTCCAGATATGCTACACTACTATTATGTCTGTGAAAGGAGCCTTTATCTGCATGTGGTTTATTATTTTCGGCATCATTTTTTTCATTGAAGGCATCATGATAACCGTTTACGGCGTAAAGAAAAAAAACGGGATGCTCACATATATCGGCATTGTTTTCAGCATTATGACATTCGGCGTTGTCATAGCCAAACTAACTGGCCACTAAATCATATTCAGCCTTTACCCTGCATATACATACAGAAGAACATTCGTGCATCTAGTGCGAATGGCTTAGTTTTTCCCGCACCCCTTTTCAGCATCTTTCCATAGATGTTACAATGCCAATCGCTTGGTAAAATCCTCTCCATTGGGAGAGATAGGGAAAGGAGTTTTCTGACATGCATTACGGCAGTAAAGGCTGGTATGTGGCAGAATTGAAAAAGCAGGGGATCACGCACCACGAAGGAAGAAAGCTTCAGAGCTTTAAAACCTATTTTCTTGCCAACCTGCTTGAAACAAAGAAAAAAACATCTTAAAAATGATAAAGCCGCGCACATTGATAGGCGCGGCTTTTTTTCTATTCAACAGGCAGCAGCCGGTCCTTTTTTTTCATAAAGGAGGCTTTCCAGCTTGCCGACAGCGCGCCTTCACTTAAAATCCGGTCAATGGCAGCGAGGTTTTTTACGTCATGATATTTGATGCGGTTCGCAAATTGGACTGATATGGCTTTCTCTCCTCTGGACAGCAATTCCAGCTTGGGGTCAGGAGCCACTCTGCCCTCTTCCAAAACACGAAAATAAAAGCCGGTATAGCCGGTTTGCTGTACCTTTAACACCATTTCCTTTACGCCAAACCTTTTCGCCAATTTTACACATGGCTGGCGGGGCTGGCTAATCTGAACAACAGCTTCATCAAGCTGGAATATATCCCCGATGAAAACGTTCTCCTCGGTCAGACCCGCGATCGTCAGATTTTCACCAAATGCGGCGCTGGGCAGCGGTCTTGAGAGGAACTCTTCCCAAAACGGATAATGCGCTGCCGGGTAGACACAGACAGCCTTATCAGGTCCGCCGTGATTGATGAGGTCCGCCTGTCCGTCTCCTTCAAAATTCGTCCGATACAGCATGACAGCGGAATCAGCCGGCCGCTTCATGATGCCGGTTTCGATTTTCTTGCCGTCATACTCAAGCGTCTGCGGCTTTCCCAGATTAAGAGAAAGAACTGAATAATGCGCTGGCTTCATACAAACACATCCCCTTTACAGGTTGTAAAATGATTGATTATCATAAAAAGAAAAGGTGGTTTTCACATGCTTCAATACCGAATCATTGTAAACGGCCGGGTTCAAGGTGTGGGTTTTCGCTATTTTGTTCAAATGGAAGCTGATAAACGAAAATTGGCCGGCTGGGTCAAAAATCGTGATGACGGCCGGGTTGAGATTTTGGCTGAAGGCCCAGAAAACGCCTTACAATCGTTTGTTGAAGCTGTAAAGAAAGGCAGCCCTTTCTCAAAGGTCACCGACGTCTCTGTCACAGAATCCCGCAGCCTTGAAGGCCATCACCGATTTTCTATTGTTTACTCGTAAGGCTTGTCCTGATAAAAGTAATTTGGCTTAACGATTGAGTTGTCATAGGACCGGTGGAAGATATGTGTGGCAGCTGGCGAAATCGGCGGAATCAGCCACGTCCAGTCTCCCGTCAGCTTTCTGCCCGCTTCTTCCTCCTGATCTTCAAACCGTTTAAACTGGCTTGCGGCCGTATGATGGTCAACGATGCTGACACCTTGCTTTTTATACGAGTGAAGCACAGCTTTATTCAATTCTACAAGCGCCCGATCCTTCCATAAATCCGTATTGTAATCCGTAGAAATCCCGATAACGGACGCCACTTTTTTGAGCATGTCGTACCGCTTGTCATCTGCCAGGTTTCTTGCTCCGATCTCTGTGCCCATATACCAGCCGTTAAACGGCGCGGCATTATAATGAATGCCGCCGACTTCAAGCTTCATATCCGAAATGATCGGTATCCCGTACCATTTCAGCTTCAGATCAGAAAACGCTTCGATTTCAGGATGTGTGATTGGAACCTCGATGACAAGAGAACGAGGCAGCTCATACCAGACCGGCTGTTCGTCGCCCTTCATGCGAAAAATGAGCGGCAGCAGGTCAAAATCCGTTCGTTCTCCGCGCCAGCCGAGCTGTTCGCAGGCTGCGGTCAGGGAACAAGAAGCCGGGTCGCCGATTTTTTCTCCGTCTGATTCATACCCAGCATACCGAATCAGCTGATGATTCCAAATCTCGACTTGCTTTTCACCCTTCTCTTCCGGAGGGAAAATTGTAATAGTCGGCCTGATTTTCCCGTTATTGGTTGCGGTTTCAATATGATGAAAGAGAGCGTCGCGCACTTCTTCTTTTGTCGAGACGTCACGCCTGTCAATGACATTCAGCGAATTCCAAAACAATCTGCCAATACAGCGGTTGCTGTTTCTCCAAGCCATCTTCGCCCCGTGCTCAAGCTCTTCCTTCGTATGTACATAGCTTCCTGTCCGGTCAATTTCACGTTTAATGTTATCAAGACGATCGTACGCTTCCTCCCCCTTTCCCAATTCTTGATAGCACACAGCAATAAACGCCTTCGCTTCATTCCAGAGTATTTCTTTTTCTTTCAACAAACTCTCTCCTTCACATCACATTCATGCTTTTCATTGTATCGTTTTTAAGCGGGAAGACAAATGATTTTTCTGTATCTTCTTGGAAAGACAATAAAAAAACACCCGCATGTGCAGGTGTCAAAGAGACGATAGGCGATTTGACAATTCTGTTAAGTCACTTCGAAAGTTTTGGCCGGTCATCGGAATGCCATGCCCGGTCAGCAGTGCTTCCGGTTCAAGGCCGGCGAGCTGCTGAATGGATTCGGCAGCCGTCTCAGTGTCAGGCGTAAAATAAGCCGGCGGTCCATGAAGCTCCTGTTTTTGAATCAAGACATCTGTCATTTTCTCTTGTTCAACCGTAATAACAGCATCACCTGCCACAAGCACGCGTCCGTCCTCGCGGAATAACGAAATATGGCCGGGGGTGTGCCCCGGTGTCGCTATCCATATCCACTCGTCAAGAAACGGTACGGAGCCGTCTTCCGGCAGTACTTGCACATGTGAGGAAATATCGATAGAGTGCCGCGGAAACAGCGGCGACAGCTTGGCGACCAGCCCGCTTTTGCTGTCGGGACGAGCCGGAGGATAATCCGCTTTCCCTGTTACATAGGGCATTTCCCGAGAATGGACATAAACAGGTACATCCCAATGTTCAAGGATCTCTTCGATTGCCCCAATATGGTCAAAGTGCCCGTGTGTGAGGATAATCGCCTTCAGCTGAAACCCTTCACCGAATCTTTGTTTGGCTTCATTGACAATCATGCCGGCTGATTGAGGCATGCCGGCATCAATTAAAACAAATGAGTGAGGTTCAGAAGGCAGCTGAATAAAATAGACATTCGCAATTTGCACAGTCAGGCCGTGCACCCCTTTTGCCGCCTCGAACCCCGTTCCGCTTCTGACTGAAGTCAGCGGCATATAAGGATCACTCATAATGACACCTCCGGAATGTTGTATGCCGTTAGTGTGTGTCATTACGCCTGAATTATCATACGGAAATAGAGATCGCGCCTATCAATAGAGCAACAGCCGTTATGACGATAACCACGAGAATCGCCCGCATCAATGCAGCTTTTTAGTGATCGTCAATTGCCCCTCGTCCGACGAATGGATGGCACAGTCGGGCTAAGCATATGAATCGGCTGGCTGATGATAGTTTTTCACCACATTTCTGCCTTACAGGAAGAAATATGGTGTACAGGGGCTTTCTTTAAAATAAAAAAGGCAGACGCGGTCTGCCTTTTTCTTCTACCATATTCCAAGTACTTTCCACCATAATCCGCCGATCACAAGCCATACGACAATATGGACGATCGAGAGGATAAATCCGATGGACCACCATTTGCTTTGCGGAACGTAGCCCGCTCCAAAGAAAACTGGAGCTGCTCCAGCACCGTAGTGAGTCGTTGATCCGAACAAGTTACTGAAGAACGCGAGGCTGAGAGCTGCGAGAAGCGGCGGTGCGCCCGCTGCTACGATGACAGCCAAAAATGCTGAATACATCGCGCTGATATGGGCTGTCGCACTTGCAAAGAAGTAATGTGAATAGAAATACACAACAATTAAAATTAAGAATGCCACAATCCAAGAGAATCCAGATACAGATGATTTCATAGCATTACTGAACCAAGACACCATGCCCAGCTCATTCAGGAAGTTGGCCAGCATGACAAGCGCCGCAAACCAAGTGAGCGTATCCCAAGCGCCCTGTTCTTTTTTGATATCATCCCAAGTCAGAACCTGTGATAATAAAAGAACGGCCAAACCGATCAATGCGGTTGTGGTTGCGTCGATGTTGAAGCTTCCGCCAAAAATCCAAAGCGCAAGCACCAAAAGAAAAACGATTACCATAGAAAGTTCTGATTTCTTAAATGGCCCCATTTCTTTCAGTTTTTCTGTTGCGATTTTCGCCGCATCCGGTGTTTCTTTAATTTCCGGCGGATACAGCTTGTAGATCACAAGCGGTGTGATGATTAAACTTACAAGCCCAGGTACAATCGCGGCAATCGCCCAGCTTGTCCATGTTAAGTCCACCCCTGCGACATCATGGGCCAGCTTGGCAATCAGCGGGTTCGCCGCCATCGCCGTTAAAAACATAGCAGATGTAATCAGATTTCCCTGAAAACCGGTTTTTAATAAGAATGCACCGATTTTTCTCTCTGTTCCATTTGCCGGACTTGATCCAAATGTTTCGGATAATGATCTGATGATAGGAAATATAATGCCTCCTGCACGCGCCGTATTACTTGGAATAGCAGGTGAAAGTATTAAATCACTGAACAGCAGTGAATAAGAAAGTCCAAGGGTTTTCTTCCCGAATTTCTGAACGAATACATACGAAATCCTCGCACCGAGCCCGGTTTTGATAAATCCCCGAGAAATAAAGAATGCGATGACAATAAGCCAGATGGTCTTATTCCCGAATCCGCTTAGCGTATTCTCAATTGATAATGTTCCAGTTAGTGCAGTAACCGCCAATGCAAAAATCGCAATTGCACCCATTGGCAAGGGCTTGGAGATAAAGCCGATAATTGTCGCGACGAATATCGCAAACAAATGCCAAGCTTTAGGTTCAAGTCCGGACGGAGTGGGAATAAACCAGATAATTAATCCCACAGCGACAGTAATCAGTAGTGGAACAAGCTTGACTGCTGACTGTTTTCCTGCGTCTTTTTCTGAAGCCATAAATAGGTCTCCTCCTATATACTTGTTTTCCGATCCCCGTTATCATTTTACTCCTTAACTAAGTTAATAAACATTTTAATTAATTAAAAAACACAAAGGGGAGCAGCCCTTTGTGTTTTTTACTTTCTTAATGTAATTTACCCGCACCCGCTTGATTTATAACATTCGATTCCACCTTTGCGGAAGCGGCGATTGTGCCATGCAGAGAAGGCTTCCAGCCGACAGAAGAATTCAGCCCGTTTGTAGCTGATGCGTTGATCTGTGTGCCATTCAGCAATGTGCCGGAATCATATAAAGCCGTTCCTCCACTGAACACGCTGATCGTTTTAGCAGCCGGAAGTCCCGGTACGTCAATGACATTGTTTTGAGCATAGATTTTAGAAGATTTTCCGATTCCCCACGCATAGCTGAACACATAACCTGAGGAGCTTTTGCTGCCTTCATAATAGTTATTGTATACGTGAACCTGTCCAAAGCGGACTCTCGGTGCGCGCTGAACGATGTTTTTATATCGGTTGTGGTGCAGCGTAATTTTTAATTTACCGTCATCGGATGTTTTGCTGTCGCTTGATCCGAAAATGGAGCTTTTATCATGGTCGTGATAATAATTGTAAGACATCGTGATATAGTTGGCGCCGTTAGAGGCATCAGTTTGGCCGTCATGGTGCTGATATTTTCTGCCGAAATACTTTGGTGATGTGCTGTCCGGACGGGAGCCGTCATTAAATGTACAATGATCAATCCATATGTGTGTGCCGCCGTTTATCGTGATGTTGTCGTATTGCGAGTTCCAGTTTCCTGAGCTGCCGTCAGTCGGATCCCACTGCGGAAAATAATCATAGGCGTCCCGGAATTCAAGATTGCGGATAATGACGTTATCACTCTTGATCTGGAAATTCCCGCCCGCGATTTTGGCATTTGTCCCCGAGCCGACAATTGTCGTATTCGAAGGAATGTCGAGCACCACGCGTGCTTTTTGGTTTTTCTGAGAGCGTGCTCTCGCCTCCTCTTGTGTTCCCGATGGCTCTTTTTTGCCCCATGTGCTAGGATCATAGGCTTTCAAATATTTGTCCAACTCGTACTCTGGATCTTTATAGTCATTTAGGTCAAGCGGCTTCAGATCATCATCCACGTTCATGTCAATCGTTCCCTTGATATAAATGATTTTGGGCGTTGTATTGGTGTTCTTGCCTAATGCCGAGACAAGCTGGTTTCTGTTGCTGACGGTATACACGTTCGAAGACGATGCTTTAGATCCGCCTGTCGTTCCGGTTGAATACGCGCCCCAGCCATCATTTGACCCTAATGCCTGATGGCCTAAATCAGTTGCATTCACGCCAGCGGGAGTCAATCCTAAAAGCAGAGCAGCGGCTAACATTACTTTTTTCATTCGCTCTGAACCCCCAGTTTCTATTTTGTGTGATTTTTCCCATTTTCACATCAAATATAATAGCAAATGGAGGGGCTCTCAGAACCGAAAATGTTCCGCTATCTCATTGCGGCATTCTGCAAACCATATACCGCAAAGACCGCAAAAAAACCCAAAAGGCTCACGGTCGCCTTTTGGGTTCTATCACTGGATTATGCCCAGGATTTCACTTTTTCGTTATCTGTCACAAAGAGAAGCACTTTCCCTTCATCTAAACGTTTTTCGAATTGTGCGGCCTCATCTTTAGAAAAGCCGATTTCATGAATTTTGTTGCGGAGCTCGTCTCCTTTTTTATTAAACATGTTGCCTACCACATGTTTGAGACCTGTTTCTTTGGCTCCGATCGTGTTGGCATTCGTGTTGTCTGCCAGCCGTTCCGTTCTGTCATCGTCGTGAGATAAGACGTATACATCTTCTTTCGCAACACCCATTTGCTGTAATTCTTCTACATCCTTCATGAGCTGTTCGTCGTTTGTATACTCTTTTACAACTGGTTTCATTTCGATCTTCCTCCTTCATGATTATTATATTTCTTTCATACCCGATCCCATGTTGCTGAAACAGATTCTAGAACATTAAGAGAAAAACAGGAAGAATGGTGGTAGCCATTACTTTCCGCGCGTGGTAAAGTAATAGGAATAAAAAATATTTTCTGAAAAGTTAAAACTGAAGAGAAACTGCTGCCCGGAGCAAACGATCATGAATGGCTTTATATATCCGTACGAGCAGGAGGTATGTCTAATGCAATATTTTTCACCAGAACAGCAATACAATGCTTGGGTTGTGAGTGATTTAGTCAAACAGATTTTTCATCAGCGCGTCGGCTGTTCACCCGGAATTCACGAGCTTGCAGTCTTTGCCGAGGAACATTTTCATATTGATATCGACTTTGTGTTTTCGATTATTATGAATATCGGCGACATCGAATTTGCTCTCACAGAAGAAATAGAAAAGAAATTGTCCAGCTATCTCGGCACTCTCCTTCCATATGTCAATAATGATATGCTTGAAACCTCTAAAGCCAATGCCAATGCCTATTTATCCCGCCAACACGGCAATACTGTATACCACTTATTTGTCTCAGACGATGCTTTCATGAGAAAGCAGTAACATCACTCTTTCTCTGCTAAAAAAATATTGACATCATAAGCCATACTATTATAGTGTTTACATGTGATAATGATTCTCATTACTAAATCTAAAAAAGGAAGATTGACATGCGGACCTATTCTAACAAGTTAATTGCCATCATGAGTGTTGTATTGATTGCCTGCTTCATCATATCCGGCTGTTCATCCAGCCAAAATAACAGCGGAAGCGGCGAAAGCAAGTCTAAGGATTCAAGAGTGATCCGGCACGAAGAAGGAAAAACGCCAGTAAGCGGCACACCTAAACGGGTAGTTGTCCTTGAGCTTTCATTTTTGGATGCTGTTCATCATCTCGGCATTACGCCGGTGGGTATCGCCGATGACAACAAAAAAGATATGATTAAAAAGCTTGTCGGCAGCTCCATTGATTATACATCTGTCGGCACACGCAGCGAACCGAATCTTGAGGTTATCAGCTCTTTAAACCCAGATTTAATCATCGCTGACGCTAAACGCCATAAAAACATTTACAAACAGCTGAAAAACATCGCACCGACGATTGAATTGAAGAGCCGGGAAGCGACATACGACGAAACGATCGACAGTTTCACAACGATCGCTAAAGCATTAAATAAAGAAAGTGAAGGGAAAGAAAAGCTCGCCGAACACAACAAAGTCATTAACAATCTAAAAGCGGAGCTTCCGAAAGATGAAAACCGTAATATTACTCTCGGAGTAGCAAGAGCTGATTCGTTCCAGCTTCATACGTCATCATCCTATGACGGAGAAATCTTCAGCATGCTCGGCTTTACACACGCTGTGAAGTCTGATAATGCCTATCAAGAGGTAAGCCTTGAGCAATTGAGCAAAATCGATCCTGATATTTTGTTCATCTCTGCCAACGAAGGCAAAACCATTGTAGACGAGTGGAAAACGAATCCGATCTGGAAAAACCTCAAAGCAGTGAAAAATGGACAAGTCTATGATGCGGACCGCGACACGTGGACAAGATTCAGAGGCATCAAGTCTAGTGAAACAAGCGCCAAAGACGTGCTCAAAAAAGTGTATAATAAGTAGGACAAAAGAGAAGCGAGGGGGAAATCCTTGCTTCTTCGTTTTTGACCAGACGCAGTAAGGAAGTGAACCTGTTGTATCATTCTGCCAAACGGCGTTCATCATCAAGACTGATGATGTTCACCATCGCACTCATCATTTTCATATTCGGGCTTGGGCTGAATCTTTCAGTAGGAGCCTCAGACATCGGCATCATAGATTCATTGAAATATCTTTTTGTATGGGATGGTTCAAAGGAACAGCTCATCATCTCTACTCTTCGTCTTCCCCGCACATTAATCGGCGTTTTTGTCGGCGCGAGCCTGGCCGTAGCAGGAGCGCTGATGCAAGCCATGACCAGAAACCCTCTGGCTTCACCTCAAATTTTCGGTGTGAATGCGGGTGCGTCGTTTTTTGTCGTTGCTTCTCTCGTTCTTCTGCCGGCATCATCCTACTCTTCGGTAGTATTCGCTTTTGCAGGTGCGGCTGCTGGCGGTGCGATTGTGTACATGATTGCCTCCTCGGGCGGAATGACGCCTGTTAAGCTCGCGCTGTCAGGAATGGCTGTGCATTTGTTCCTCTCCTCTATGACACAGGCCGTCATTATCTTAAATGAGTCGGGAGAGGATGTGCTGTACTGGATGACAGGCGCGATTGACGGAAGCAACTGGCAGGACGTCATGACCATCGCTCCGTTTTCTGTCATCGGCATCGGACTGGCTCTCGTATTTTCCGGTTCTGTTTCTGTACTTGGTCTCGGCGACGAAACAGCAAAAGGGCTCGGGCAAAATATGAACGGCATCCGAATTCTGATCAGCTTTATCATCTTAATTCTTTCTGGCGCTTCCGTAGCTGTCGCCGGGCCGATCGGCTTTGTCGGACTTCTCATTCCGCATATTGTCCGCAAGCTGATCGGAGAACATTATCAATACGTCCTTCCGTTTTCGGCGCTGTTCGGAGCCATTTTGCTGGTGTACGCAGATGTTCTGGCCAGATGGATTGCATTTCCTTATGAATCACCAGTCGGCATCGTCACCGCGATTATTGGAACACCATTTTTCTTATATTTGGCAAGGAAAGGGCGAAACCTGAAATGAAGAAAACAACTAGAAAACAAAAACGCCCCTTGCTGGCGATACTTATATTGGCTGCACTTCTGATCATTCTGTCCGTCATCAGCATTGGTTTCGGTGCATTATACATTTCACCGGGTGCTGTGGTGGCGAATTTGCTGGGGATAGATCATTCCTTTGAATTCATTATCCAGCAATACCGTCTTCCGCGAATATTATTAGCGATTTTGGCCGGTGCCGGGCTTGCCGCGGCCGGAGCGATTTTGCAGGGGGTCATTCGCAACCCGCTCGCTTCCCCGGACGTTGTCGGCATTTCAAAAGGATCAGGGCTTGCCGCGATGGCGGTCATTCTGGTCTTCCCTGAATCACCGGTATACGTGCTTCCGTTCTCCGCATTTGCCGGCGCAGCCATTATTGCTGTACTATTATTAGTGATAGCCCGTAAAAAAAGCATCCAGCCTTCTTCATTGGCTTTATCAGGCATCGCCTTAGGCGCGGTCTGCCATGCCGGGATGCAATATATGATGGTTAAGTTTCCGGGCGATGTGAATGCTGCACTCATTTGGCTGACAGGCAGCCTTTGGGGAAGAAACTGGGAAGAAGTCAAGCTGCTCGTGCCATGGCTTTTGATTCTTTTGCCGATCGTCTGCATTCTCATACCGAAACTGGATCTTATGTCACTCGGTGATGAGCTTGCGCAGGGTCTCGGAGAAAACGCAAACCGTTTGAGATTCACCCTGATTTTCACCGCGGTTGCACTGGCGGGAAGCTGTGTAGCCGTCGTCGGCTCAATCGGTTTTATCGGCTTGCTTGCTCCGCATATCGCCAGACGGCTTGCCGGAGAAAAAGCTAAATATTTACTGCCTGCATCGGCACTGATTGGTGCTATTATATTATTAATTTCAGATACGCTAGGGCGCGGCATTATGCCCCCCGTTGAAATACCGGCCGGAATATTGACAGCCGTGATCGGCGCGCCTTATTTCTTATATTTATTGAAATTCGAAGCGAGGAAACAGTAGGGAGAGGATACCATGGGAAAACTGGCTGCAGACCAGCTCACTCTTTCATATGACAGCACAGTGATTATTGACGGAGTCGACTTAAAGATAGAAGAAGGAAAAATCACTGCGCTCATCGGCGCCAATGGCTGCGGGAAATCAACAATTCTTAAATCACTCGCCAGGCTGATGGCTCCAAAAAGCGGTACGGTCCTATTAGAAGGAAAAGATATCCACCGCCAGCCGTCCAAAGAAGTCGCAAAAAAGCTGGCCATTCTTCCTCAAGCTCCTCAGGCCCCTGAAGGATTGACGGTAGAGGAATTATGCTATTTCGGCAGACATCCTCACAAAAAGCTGTTATCCAAGCATACCCAAGAGGATCACGACATGGTAGAGTGGGCGCTGGAAGCAACAGGCATGATTGAGCTGAAAGAACGCACGCTGGATGCCCTGTCAGGCGGCCAACGACAAAGAGCATGGATTTCCATGGCGCTTGCGCAAGGCACTGATTTGCTGTTGCTTGATGAGCCGACTACGTATTTAGACATCTCACATCAGATTGAGGTGCTCGAGCTGCTGAAAAGGTTGAACCGTGATTATGGCCGCACCATAGTCATGGTGCTTCATGATTTAAATCAGGCCGCTCAATATGCTGACTATCTGGTCAGTGTGCTGGACGGTAAAATCTATAACGCCGGAACACCGGAAGATGTGTTTACCCAGCCATTTTTCCGTGAAGTCTTCGGCTTGGAATGCTGCATCATGAGAAGCCCGATCGACCACAAGCCCATGTGCCTGCCGACGGGACTGTGCCCGAAATTACGGGCGACAACTTAAACATGCTGGACAAAAGCTCAAAACGATAAACGTTTTGAGCTTTTGTTATTCTTTCAGCAAAATTAAAGAACGATTGACGTATACCAGCTTACCTTTTGTATTTCCACTCCTCTCCATGTTACAGTGGTGTCAAATCAAGTAAAGTGATAGGAGGATGAAAATGACAGCATCTCAGCAGCAAATTCAATTAGCAAGACGTCCGAAGGGTGTTCCCGTTCACGAAGACTTCCGTTTTGAAAGCATTCCGGTCCCCGAAGCAAAGCAAGGGGAAGTGCTTGTCAAAACGCTTTATGTATCGGTTGATCCTTACATGCGCGGACGTATGCAGGATACAAAATCATATGTTGAACCGTTCGCTCTGGATGAAGCGCTCTCCGGCGGGGTCATCGCTGAAGTTATGTCAGACGGTGATCATTTGAAAAAAGGTGATATTGCCATCGGAAACCTCAGCTGGCAGGAATTTTCCGCTGTAAGCGAGTCCGCTTTGCGAAAAATTGATACAAGTCTCGCTCCCGCTTCGGCCTATCTAGGCATTTTAGGGATGACCGGCTTGACGGCATACTTCGGACTGCTGGACATCGGGCGTCCGAAAGAGGGTGAAACCGTGGTCGTCTCCGGAGCTGCGGGAGCCGTTGGTTCAACGGTCGGACAGATTGCTAAAATTAAAGGCGCGCGAGTCGTCGGCATCGCGGGCTCTGATGAAAAAATCAAGTATTTAAAACAGGAGCTTCAGTTTGACGAAGCCATCAATTACAAAACAGCAAATGACATCCAAAAAGCGCTTGAAGACGCTTGTCCTGACGGTATTGATGTGTATTTTGACAATGTCGGCGGGCCGATTTCAGATGCGGTCATGAATCTGCTTAATGAATTTGCCCGCGTCCCGGTGTGCGGCGCCATTTCTTCCTACAACGCGGAAAGTGAAGCAGACGACATGGGCCCTCGCGTCCAATCAAAGCTGATTAAAACGAAGGCACTGATGCAAGGATTTATCGTAAGCGACTACTCTGATCGCTTTTCTGAGGGAGCAAAACAGCTGGCCGAATGGCTGAAGGACGGCAAGCTCCATTACGAGGAAACGATCACAGACGGCTTCGACAACATTCCTGACGCGTTTCTCGGCTTATTTAAAGGTGAAAATAAAGGGAAACAGCTGATTAAAGTCACTGATCCGAGTTAAATTGCCGTTGAACAAGGAGGTCTTTTTGCCCTCCTTGTTGTGTTTATTCGACATCAGCAGCGAAGAGTCAAAGTGAAAAACCCATCGTCATCAGGTTTCGTTTCTTCCAACTTAAAACCAACTGCTTGAAAGCAAGCCAAACTGATTTGATTGTCTTCTTCGATACATGCAGCCCATTCCCGCACACTAGAAAAATCAGGTTCGTTCAGCAGTTTTTTTAATATTTGTTTTCCGTACCCTTGAAGACGGTGCAGAGGATTGACGATCAATCCAATATACGTCCGCTTCTCTCCGAACTCAATAACGGCCATGCCCGCCGGCAGCTGTCCATCATATGCCATGATAACAGTATCTTCTTTATCTTTACTCACTCGTTCATACCATATACCTAATGGCAGCATCCCATCCATTCTCCGTTTCGTATCCTCATTTTTAAACCAATGTTTAAGAATTACCAGCTCAGATTCCTCCATTATTTTAAACCTGTCTATTGAGACCATTCCTCATCCCCCTGTATAATATTTTCTATTATTTTACAACAAAAAAAGAGGGCTTTCCGCCCTCCTTTTTATTTTGTCTTCAGTTTTCCGCCTGTATAAACAGCTTCACTCAGCTCCACGCCAAGCTTCTTCGCCATTTTTTTCAGCTTTGATTCTTCCAATTTCGTAACGAGGCTCAGCACACTGCCTTCTTTTCCGGCCCGGCCTGTTCGGCCTGATCTGTGAACATAGCCATCTTCGTCAGGAATATCGGCATGAATCACGTACGGCAGGTTTTCAATATCTAAACCGCGTGCGGCAATATCAGTTGCCAATAAGAGCGGGAATTCTCCGTCTTCGAATGCGGCAATGATCTTCGCCCGCTCCATTTTTTTCGCTTCACTGTGTAAAACGCCGAGATCGACATGGTGATACGCCAGCTTTTCCGCGTACACACTCAGGTTGCCGATGTCTCTCACAAATACGAGCGCCTGCATGCCTTGAAGTCTTGACAGCTTTTGCAGCAGCTTCACCTTGTCGCGCTGGTCGCAAATTAGGTATTGATGCTTCACTTTTCCAGCTTCCGTCTTGCTTCGCTGTACCTTCGGCACTTCAGGCTCTTGCGTCAATTCACGAAGTACATCCTCTGTTTCTTTTTTGAGCGTGGCAGAAAAACAAAGAAGCTGGCGGTCTCTTAATGTCGTTTTAATGATTTGCTTCATCGTTTCGCGATGCTCCGGCAGAATAAGCTGATCCGCTTCATCGAGTACGATTGTTTTCACTTCATGCATTTTGAGCTTCTTCGCTTTAATCAGTTCAAACACCCTGCCCGGCGTGCCAACGATGATATGCGGGTGTTTTTTCAGCTTCTCGAGCTGCTTCTTTACATTCGCCCCGCCGATTAAGGAAGCCGCACGCAGCTCTGATCCTGCTTTCCAATCCTGAATCACCTGAAAAATCTGCATCACCAGCTCACGGGAAGGCGCTAAAATCACCGCCTGCGGATGCTTCTGGTCAGGCTTGATCCTCTCTAAGACTGGCAGTGCGTATGCAAGTGTTTTGCCCGTGCCTGTCGGCGACTCCGCAATAACATCCTTTCCGTCCATGATCAGCTGTGCTGTCTGCTCCTGTACAGGAGTTGGCTTTTGAAAGCCCGAGGTATTCCAATTCTCTTGTATAAATGATTGTGCATTATGTAAAAATGGCCAAGTTTGCGTCATTTTCGTTCTCCTCAATTCTTGAAATCTATTCCATAGTATCTCAAAACCTCGCCCGGAACGCAATTTTTCTTTTTCTTTCCTATACCTTTCAACATTCTGATTCCTCCTTTATAATCAAAAGGGTGAATATTACACGGCGATTGCCCGTGTTTGATAAACGATAGAGGTGTAAATATGAGTATTTTATCTGTAAAGGATTTAAGCCACGGCTTCGGTGACCGTGCCATTTTTAATAACGTCTCCTTCCGTCTGTTAAAAGGCGAACACGTTGGGCTGATCGGCGCGAACGGCGAAGGAAAATCGACCTTCATGAATATTATTACCGGAAAGCTTGAACCTGATGAGGGAAAAGTCGAATGGTCAAAAAATGTTCGTGTCGGCTACCTGGATCAGCATACTGTTCTGGAAAAAGGAAAATCCATTCGTGATGTCCTGAAAGACGCGTTCTATTATTTATTTGCGATGGAAGAGGAAATGAATGAGATTTACAACAAAATGGGTGAAAGTGATCCCGATGAGCTTGAAAAGCTTCTCGAAGAAGTCGGCGTCATTCAAGACGCGCTGACGAACAATGATTTTTATATCATTGATTCCAAGGTGGAAGAAATCGCCCGCGGCCTCGGTTTGAGTGATATCGGTTTGGAGCGCGATGTCACTGACTTGAGCGGCGGACAGCGCACGAAGGTTCTTCTCGCCAAGCTTCTCCTTGAAAAGCCGGAAATTCTGCTTCTCGATGAGCCGACCAACTATCTTGATGAACAGCATATTGAATGGCTGAAACGCTACCTGCAGGAATACGAGAACGCGTTTATCCTGATTTCCCATGATATTCCGTTCTTAAACAGCGTCATCAACCTGATTTATCACGTTGAAAATCAAGAGCTGACACGCTATGCCGGCGACTACCATCAGTTTATGGAAGTCTACGAGGTGAAGAAACAGCAGCTTGAAGCGGCCTACAAAAAGCAGCAGCAGGAAGTTGCAGAGCTGAAGGATTTCGTTGCCCGCAACAAAGCGCGCGTCAGCACGAGAAACATGGCGATGTCCCGCCAAAAGAAACTCGATAAGATGGATATGATTGAGCTTGCGGCAGAAAAGCCAAAGCCGGAATTTCACTTCAAGCCGGCAAGAACGTCAGGCAAGCTGATTTTCGAAACGAAGGATCTTGTGATCGGTTACGATTCTCCGCTGTCACGTCCGCTCAATCTCCGCATGGAGCGCGGCCAAAAAATCGCTCTTTACGGCGCGAACGGAATCGGAAAAACGACATTGCTGAAAAGCCTGCTTGGTGAGATCCAGCCGCTTGAAGGTTCGGTTGAACGCGGCGAGCATCTCTTTACCGGCTATTTCGAGCAAGAGGTCAAGGAAACAAACAACAATACGTGTATCGAAGAGGTATGGAGCGAATTCCCTTCTTATACCCAGTATGAAATCCGTGCCGCACTGGCAAAATGCGGACTGACGACAAAACATATCGAAAGCCGCGTCTCCGTATTAAGCGGAGGCGAAAAAGCGAAAGTCAGATTGTGCAAGCTGATTAATTCAGAAACAAATCTGCTGGTGCTCGATGAGCCGACAAACCACTTGGATGTCGATGCAAAGGAAGAGCTCAAGCGCGCCCTAAAAGAATACAAAGGCTCGATTCTGCTTATTTCCCATGAGCCAGAGTTTTATATGGATATCGCGACAGAAACGTGGAACTGCGAGTCTTGGACGACGAAGGTGCTTTAATTCATAAAAAAATCCGCCTGCTGAAGGGCGGATTTTTTACTGCCATTTTTTCTGAACGATTCTCAAAAGCTCTCTGTCTTTTAAAATGAGCTGCAATGGCGATGTGAATTCATCAAGTGTCAGCTCTCTTTTGGCAGACAACTCAAAGTCCTCCTCATCAGCCCAAGCGGTGAACCACTCAACTGAAAAGCTGTTTTTCATGACGCTGTGTATGTATTGATAGAGCGTTTCTAAACATTTTAAATCTAACTCTGTAGGTACTGGTTTGTCCATTGCAAAAGTGCCTAAATATTCATGAATTTGTACTTGATAAGGTAAAGTGAGATGATTAGAAACATTTCCGATTTCTTCAACATAAATACCAGCTGCCTCAGGCCCTGTCCTTACTGGATGACCTTTATTAGTTGTAGCTTTTGTATGACCAAAAAAACCTGTTTTTAATGGTTTTTTTGCAGCTAGGTAATAAAATTGAGTCATTTTTTCTCTTTTCCTTCCTGTTTTAATACTATAATATAAATTAATGACACCAACTATTCATAAAATAGACATTAATCCATTGTGCAAAATAAATGTGCCAAAAAACTAATACCTTGTCAACTATTTACTAAAATATATTTTAGGTCAACTAGTGTATCTAAGTAATATTGAAATTATTTGATTAGTTATTTTTTTCTTTTTCAAGAATCCCTCTAATAAACACTAATTCTTTCTCAATTTTCTCCACATTACCTTGTACTGTAAAATTACTAATATAGTTACCATCTTTACTTTCAAAAATTTTGTTTACTCTTTTACCATTTTGAATTGATTCCCACATTAAAGCTTTTCTGTAATCCTTATTATTATTGTACTCACTTCTTTGAATATTTTCATGGCGAGACTCAGAGATGGTTTCCTGAACTTCAAATCCTTCTCTTTTAATTCGTAAACTTTTTAATAAAACTTCGTCTTGAATAGCAAAACATTTTATTATTTTCTTAAAATTAACTATATGATCTTTTTTAAGTCGGCGATTTCTTCTTTATTAAATTCAACTGCATTATATTTATCAATTAAGACTTGACTAGCTTGTTTAATATTAGAGCTAATGGAATATTACTACTTTCAAATCGTTTAATTAACTGCATATTTAAACTTATCTTTTTTTGAAAAAATTATCAATCGCATACCCCATATCAATAGAATGAATGTCCGCCTTTTCTATTGTATGTATGGTAATGATAATAATAAGTACCTTTCTTTATTTTACCATCCTTCTTATTATGAATTTCTGGGCCAACAGGTTTTCTTCCACCGCCCGCAGTTTGTGCAACATTTTTTGCTTTGCTTTTAGAAACTGACCATACGTCTCCCTTTCTTAGTCTAGAAACTGCTTGTTTTTTCGATAGTGATGGTCCAATATACATATTTGTTTTGTTCTTATTTAGAGTCGCAGCATAATAATAATACTTTTTCTTTTTCTTTAATTTGCTTCTTACTTTAGTAGCAACAGTATACGTTACACCCGCTATAACTATAGCCAAAGAAGCAGCAACCAAATGCTCAACTAAAGCGCCACCAACTACAACAGCAATTGGAACCAAAAAAGCGAAAGACGCTTGTGCTTCTTTAGTATTTAGATCATAAACTTGATTGGTATCAAGGTCTTTGAAAGTAGCAACAATATCATCGCCATCAGCTTCTTCGATATCAACTTCATATTTTTTTTCGATATCTTTTCCATCTTCATCTTTTTCCACAGATGTTACAATAGCTGTCGCGTCCTCTTTATCAACTTCTGCAGTTACTGTTTCAGAACTACTTTCATCTAAATCTTCATCAATCAGTGATTCTGAGTCACCCCCATCTAAATCTTGATCAATTCCGAAATCATCTGTTTGGACGTCCACTTCAGCTTTAATCGTGTCTTCATTATTTTTAACTATTTCAACTGAATCCGGATCCACTATATCTCCATTTTCCACCAATGCTCTTTGTAGGTCTTCTTTTGTAATCTCTACTGGTGTTTCAGCACCTGCACTCGCTACATTTTTTTCAGGGATAATAGATACAATTATGGCGAATATTAGTGAAATCGCTATAAATTTAATTGATTTTTTCATTGTTCGTCTCCTTTTTTAGACTAATTAAGCCATTCCCCAAAGATTTAATATCTGACTTTTCAGATAAATGAGGCGTTGAGTATTTTTTTAAAGTTTTATAAATGGAAGTAAAGCGGCTCTTTGTTTTACTATATTTAACTGGTTCTTGCATTATTATATTAGCAATAACTCCACTAACAAAAGGAGTTGCCATGGATGTTCCACTAACATTGATATAATTATCCTTAGGAGAAGTTGTAAGAATATCTTCACCTGGAGCAACAAAATCTATTTTTCCCCTTGCAGAGTATTTTGCTCTTTTCATTTTTTTATTTATAGCTCCAACTGAAATTACATTTTGATATCTTGCAGGATAATCAGCATTTAATCCATAATTATTTCCAGCAGCAGCTACTACAATAACTCCCTTTTCGTTAGCCTCATCTATAACTCTTTTTAATTTTTGATCACTTTTTTTCAATCCAACACTAATGTTAACAATATCTACATTATTATCTATTGACCATTCAATCCCCTTAACAATAGACTCTACACTACCACGTCCTTTATCATCCAATACTTTGACCGAATAAATATCTGCATAGGGAGCTATTCCTAATGTACCAATCTTATTATCATTAGAAGCTATGATTCCAGCTACTGCAGTTCCGTGGCCAAACTTATCCTCGATAACACCTTTACTAGGTTCAAGAGCATTATATTCTTTCTTTACAACACCTTTTAAATCTTCATGATTTGAATCTATTCCACTATCAAGAATGGCTATAGATATGTTGGATTTTTTCTCTATTTTTTCATTCTTCCCAATTAGCCTTAACCCCCAAGACTCGACTTGTTGAGCCTTATAATCTTTTGTTTCTTGCCCCTTTTTTCTTAGCACTTTACTCCCTTGGGATTGATTTAAATCAATGAAAAATAGTAATATTATAATGGATAATATGGAAATACAAACAAAAACATATCTTTTCAGTTAATTACACCTCCTTTTCCCAATAGAATTCTACTACAAAATGTAATCTCCCTCAATATATATTTCTCATAAATATAAAAATACAAGAGAAAAAGTGATTAAATATACTCATTAATCCCTCTAGAACGTTCTCTTGTTATAAAAATTAAATAGAACCTCACGAGTGATATAATTCCCTTCTTCAGATAGGTTGATTTAAAAAGCTTTTAATGTTTTTAAGGGAATAACCTTAAGGTGAAATCTCATTTAAGAGAAAGATTGGCACAGAGATTTTGAATGAAGAGAAAGGTACAAACATCGTCGTAGGAATTCAATACCTCCATAGGCCGTGTTGGGTAAAAGCTGCTTTAGAGGAAAGAAGAGGTAAGCCAAGGATCCCCAAAGAAAAGACCTGTAGGTAAATCCTGAAGTTCCCATTATACAAGAGATGGCCGCTGGGGAATATGCGAGGTCATGAAAGTCTCAAGAGGTGGCTTTTATAAGTGGTGGAAAGATTCGAATGCCTTCGGAGAAAACATTGGAAGGCCAGGATTAAAAATATCCTGAACGATGCCCCCAGAAACTGAAAGGGAGCAATAGTTACAGACGTGTAAAAGATACTTTAATATCGTGATTCCAATAGAAATTAAACGACCTGAGCCCATCATGTACATATAGGACTCAGGTCGTTTAAAACCTTTTTATTCCTGCCTACTTGACAGGAATAACTATTCCTTTTTAATGACCCGCCTTAACTCCGGCAAGATGTTTACGTCCCATGAGAAGGACAAGCATGCCGACAAAAACGACGATTCCGCCTACCGTATATGGTGTGCTTGCGGTAAAGTGTTCTGACAGCATTCCCGCAATCCACGGAGCGAGCGCACCGCCGATAAAGCGGACTGAGCTGTAGGCTGAAGACGCGATGGAACGTTCAACCGGCGCAGCACCCATTACAGCTGTTGTCATGATCGTATTCACCATACCGAGGACAGCACCAGCAATAACGATACATGTAATAATCAATGTTTGATGGTCTGTCCAAACCCCCATGACGATGAGAATGACCGCAAAAGCGATAAAAAGTACGACGAGCGAACGCACTGTGCCCAGCGCTTTATGAACGATCGGCGCCGTAAAGACTGACGTAATCGCCAGCAATAAGCCCCAGCCGAAGAAGACATATCCAAGACCATGTTCATCTAAATCCAGTACGAACGGAGAATAGGCAAGCAAAATAAAAAATCCAAAGTTGTATAAGAATGCAGACGTCGCTATTGTTAAAAGGCCTTTATATTTGAGCGCCTTCATCGCATCAAAAACACCGACGCGTTTTGCCGGTGTCGGCAATTTCGAAAGCATGAAAGAAATCGCGATTAACGCAATAAACATGAGGACAGACACTCCGAAAAACGGCGCGCGCCATGAAATACTTCCAAGCTCTCCGCCTGCAAGCGGTCCAACAGAAATCCCGAGACCGAGCGCAGCCTCATACAAAATAATGGCTTTGGCGCTTCCTCCGACTGACACGCCGACGATAACCGCAAGCGCTGTGGAAATAAACAAAGCATTCCCTAATCCCCAGCCGCCGCGATAGCCGACTAGCTGAGCAATAGAGCCTGAGCTGCCTCCAAGCCCTGCAAACACAATAATAAAAATAAGTCCGAGAATTAATGTCCATTTCGCGCCGATGCGGCTGGAAATAGCTCCTGAGAAAAACATCATAAATCCGGTTACAAGCAAATAACTTGTAAACAAGAGTGATACTTCACTAGGTGAAGCATGTAATTGTGCGGCGATTGCCGGAAGAATTGGATCGACCAGCCCGATTCCCATAAAGGAAATCACACAGGCAAACGCGACAGCCCATACAGCTTTCGGCTGGCTGAGCAAGCCTGTTTTCTGATTCACTTGTTTTGTCTTATCCATTTGACCTGACCTCCATCTTTATTCCATTAAAAGAAACGCTACTAAAATAGCGTTTAACAAATTTTTCATTCGATTGATTGAATGGCACGTTCCGCTTTATCGTTCATGTCTTGCAGACGTTTTTTAAAGCTTTGGAATGTGCGGATCTTCTCGTCAATCAAATCCAGCTGGTGATTCAGGGTTTCCTGAATTTCCTCCAGTTTTTCTTTCCGTTCCTTTGGATCCAGTGACAACAAATACCCCTCTTTGTTTAACTCTAGCTGGCGGCTGGTTTCCATGAAATGCTGAAGCTCCTGAAGAGAAAAACCAAGTACCTCTTTTGTATTGATGACTTTCTCAAGCTCCTCCATATCATCCTCTGAATAAAGCCTTACGCCGCCATCTGTCCGTTTCGGCGCCGGAATCAAGCCGATTTCTTCATAAAACCGGATGGTCCGCTTTGTCAGCCCGCTTCTTTTGGCCACTTGATCAATCTTCATCCATTCCAAGGTAAATCCCCCTTCGCCGTTTCTGTTATTATTATACACCTTTCAAACCTTTACGTAAACGTTAAGTTTTAAAAACCAATAAAAAAGACGAGTGCATCAATCACCCGTCTTTCATTGTCCTGTCTAAGCTAAACTTCCTGCCACTGACAGAGAATCTTTTTGAAGGCTTTCAGAAAGCAATTGATATGCAATGACTTTCTTCTTGTACTGTTTCACGACGTCGATATGGTCGTCGTAGCGATATACAAACAGCCTGACATCATTTTTGCCTTTTTTCGTATCTATCACCAGCGGCATTCCGCCGTTTTCCGGATGTAAATAACGCTCTTCGTCGCCTGGATAAATATAATATTTCTCCAGAAAGACAGCTTCGTTAAATTGATCAATCACTTTCTGCTTCTCTTCACCCTCGAGACGTTTGCCATCTAGTGAAAGAACAGCATGTTCGTCATTCAGCTTGGCATGTACCGCAAATTTGCTGAGCAGCCATTCTATGACACCTGTTGGAAGACAGGTTAATACAATTTTCACCAAACTCATGGCGATTAACATCACGATCACCCATGTCATACTTCATCATCTCCAATAGTTTTCCATGTGCTGCTGACACACAATTCTATCCTATCATAAGCAGGGCGCCTCGTTTTTGTACATTATGTGAAAAACACGGCATTCCGCGGGCAGCGCTTTTTCAGCTATCCAGCTCTTCTATCATGAGGGACAATTCTGTCCAGCGGTCCATCGCGGCCTCAAGCTCTTCCGCAGTTTTCGCCTGTTCAGCCATCAGCTCTTGAATTTTTCCGAAATCACTGCCTGCTGCGGCGATGTCAGCTTCAAGCTGCTCATGCTTTTCTTCCAGCTGGGCAATTTTATCTTCAATGCCATCCCATTCAAGCTGGTCTTTGTAAGAAAGTTTTTTCCGTTTCTTCTTCGGCTCGGCTGAAGCCGTTTTTTCTTCAGATACCGGTTTCGGAGCGATTTTTTTCGCTTTTGACTCCTCCATATAGTCACTATAGGAGCCTTGAAAACGAGAAATAACGCCATTTCCTTCAAACACAATCAAACGGTCGACGACCCGGTCAAGGAAGTAGCGGTCATGGGATACGGTAATGACGACGCCAGGAAATTGGTCGATATAATCCTCAAGGACGCTTAATGTTTCAGTATCCAAATCGTTCGTCGGCTCATCGAGAAACAGGACATTCGGCTCCTGCATGAGAACCTGAAGCAAGTATAAACGGCGTTTTTCCCCGCCGGACAGCTTGCGGATGTACGTTTGCTGCATGGAACGCGGGAAGAGGAAACGCTCCAGCATTTGTTCAGCTGTAATGATATCGCCATCCACTGTTTTGACGATCTCCGCTGTTTCTTTTATATAGTCAATGACCTTTAGCTCGCCATTCATTTCACTATGATCCTGAGTATAGTAGCCGATTCTGACAGTCTGTCCGATCGTAATATGACCGCCGTCTGGCGCATGACGGCCGGCAAGGGTGTTTAAAAGCGTTGTTTTTCCAATGCCGTTGGGTCCTATGATCCCGATCCGTTCACCCGGTATCACCAGCTCATGAAAGCGGTCGACGAGCACGCGGCCTCCATAAGCGATCATCACGTTTTCCGCTTCTATGACCTGTTTGCCAAGACGATAAGAGCCAATCGCAAAGTCGAGTGAACCCGAGGACTGAGGGCCTTTCTGCTCCTTAAGCGACTCCACTCGGTCAATTCTCGCCTTTTGTTTTGTGGAGCGCGCCTTCGCTCCCCGTCTTAGCCATGCCAGTTCGCGGCGCAGCAGGTTTTGCCGTTTCGTTTCCTTTTGCTCAGCCTGTACTTCCCGTTCCGCGCGTTTTTCTAAAAATACTTCATAGTTGCCTTTGTATGTGTAGAGACTGCCTCGTTCAAGCTCATAAATACGGTTCGTAACACGGTTTAAGAAATACCGGTCGTGCGTCACCAGCATCACGGAGCCGGGGTATTGACTTAAATACCCTTCAAGCCATTCAATTGTTTCATTATCCAAATGGTTGGTCGGCTCGTCTAAAATAAGCAGATCAGCGGGCTGAATTAAGTTTTTGGCAATGGCCACCCGTTTTTTCTGACCGCCTGAGAGCTCGTTGACTTGCTTTGTTACGTCGTTTACACCCAGCTTAGATAATACGGTTTTCGCCAGTGTATTCGCATCCCACGCGTTGTTCGCGTCCATTTTCGCCTGCGCTGCCAGCAGGTGTTTTTGGCGCTGTTCATTTTCGGGATCTTCCCCTAGCTCATACAGCGCTTTTTCATATTCACGCAAGGTTTTCATTACAGCCGATTCACCGGAGTAGATATGCTCCAGCACAGTCTGCCCAGCAGGAAGCTCCGGGTCTTGATGAAGAAATTCGACGTGTACGCTGCCGGATTTCGTGATGTCACCCTCTTCAATAGATTCCAAGCCGGCAATCACTTTCAGCAGCGTTGATTTTCCTGTTCCATTCGGCCCGATTAATCCGATTCTCTCATTCTCTTCAATATGAAAGGAGATGTGGTCAAATAATATTTTATCTCCGTATGTTTTATATACATGTTCCGCTTTTAGTATGCTCATGATTCCTATCAATCCTCACGTAAGTTCATGTGTTCATTTTAAATCAGCCGCTGGAATAAAACTAGTAAAACGTCATACAAATTTCATGGACATGCTGGATAGAAAAAGACCGGGGACGTTTGTCCCCGGTCACATTATTGTTGATAAAAACCTAAAATGTTTTAGGTTTTTGTCCTCTTTTCAGCGTGATTGAAAACCCTTGAACTCTAGGAAGGGCGAGCATCGGAGCGGAGCGAATGTCCTTATTCGTGAGCACCGACGCGCAGGTCTGACAACGAATGCAAGGATTTGCCGACACGCTGAAACCGGGGACGTTTGTCCCCGGCCTCTTATTCTTCCTCTATCGCTTTTTCTGCCATTTTGGCGAGATGCTGCGCGCTTCCTGAAATCTCCTGCATTGTGGCTGAGATTTGTTCAACAGCGGCGGCTTGTCCATCTGTATGCTGATTTATCGATTCAATTGATTCCTCAAGCCCTTTCAGCAGGCTGTGGATTTTTTTCGTGATCTGGTCAATCTGGCCGACATTTTCTTTTGAATGTGTCGCTAGCTTTCTGATTTCATCTGCGACGACAGAAAAGCCTTTTCCAGACTCACCCGCTCTTGCCGCTTCAATCGCGGCGTTCAAACCGAGCAGGTTGCTTTGGTCAGAGATGCCTTTCACGGTTACTGAAATATCAGCGATTTCACCGGCGCTTTCGCTTACCTTTTTCGCCTGAGAGGAAATGCCTGTCATTTGAGATGAAAACCCGTTAATTGATTCAGAAATATCGGAAATAGCTGCGGCCGTTTGTTCAACGACAGCTGATAAGCTTTCGGCCACATGATGAAGCTTTGACGATTCCTCAAGGCTCGTTCCGAGACCAACGCCCCCAATCACTTTTCCATTTTCGTCGTGGAGCGGGATGGCGCGTGCAATCAATGGAAAGCCGAATAATTCTTTCGGAACCATGCTCGCCTTCTTCTGATTGCTGCGGATGGCGTCTGTGATAATGTCACCTTTCTGCAGCGGATCGCCGGCTTTTACGTTCAAAGAAAAGGTTTTGGCCGGTATATTCACGAGCAGTTTTTCCGTATCGTAAATGCCGATTGTAATATCATCCTGTACCAGGCTGTTTAAATAAGGGGCTACTTTGATAAACGCTTCAAGAAGATCTGCGGTTTCTTTTTCCGTTCTTATGCTCAATTCCATTCACTCCTTTTGATTAATAAGGGAAGCTGCGTTTCTCGTGCTGGACCGAAATCCATTTCAGTGTTGTAAATTCTTCAAGGCTCCATTCGCCGTTCAAACGGCCGAGACCGGATTGCTTTTCACCGCCGAAGGCCACATTCGGTTCATCATTGATGGTCGTGTCATTGACATGAATCATGCCTGTTTCAATGCGCTTCGCAAAAGCCACGCCGCGCTCAAGATTTGACGTATGTACGGCACCGCTCAAGCCAAACGGGGTTTCGTTTGCGATGTCCACAGCTTCGTCTTCTGAATCAAACTTCATAAAGGAGACGACAGGCCCGAACAGTTCTTCTTTTGCAATACTCATGAACGGCTTTACATCTTTTAAGATCGTCGGTTCCACGATTGTCCCGTTAAATCCGCCAAGCTTCACTGGGACAGCGCCTTCTTCAATCGCTCTCTCAACCGATTTCATCAGCCCGTCCGTCTGTCTGCTGTTGATTAAAGGCCCGATGATTGTGTCAGGGTCCATCGGATCGCCGACCTTCAGCGATTCCACTTTTGCCTGATACAGCTCAAGGAACTTGTCATAAATTGAAGAATGAACGAGCACGCGGTTAGCTGACATGCAAATTTGGCCTTGGTGTGTAAATCGGCTGAACGCCGCTGCGTTAACCGCATGTTCGATATCTGCATCCTCAAGCACTATAAAGGCGCTGTTGCCGCCGAGTTCAAGAAGCGGTTTTTTAAAATGCTTCATCGCAAGCTGGCCGATGTAGCTGCCGACTTTCGTAGAACCTGTAAATGAGATGATCCGCGGCACAGGATGTTCGACAAAGCTGTCTCCGATTTCTGCTATGTCAGTGACAATGACATTCAGAAGCCCTTCTGGTATTCCCGCATGCTCGAAAATTTTTGCAATCAGCGTACCTCCGCAAATCGGGGTTTCTTCATGCGGCTTTAACACAACGCCATTGCCTGCTCCGAGTGCGGGTGCCACTGATTTCATAGATAAAAAGAATGGGAAATTAAATGGACTGATGACGCCGACAACACCTGCCGGCATACGATATAATCTATTTTCCTTGCCGTCTATTGTGGACGGAAGAATTTTCCCTTCCATGCGGACAGGGAACGTTGCCGCTTCTTTCATAATGTTTTTGACAAGTCCGATTTCAAATGCTGCTTTGAGCCTTGTTCCGCCAAGCTCTTCCATAATCAAATAAATGATGGCTTCTTCGTTCTCTTCAATATACGCGACGGCTTTTTCTAAAATGGTTCTTTTCTCAAACGGATTGACCGCATCCCATTTTTTCTTCGCCAGTGCCGCTGCCCTGTATGCTTCATCTACATCGTCAGCAGTCGCTTTTTGAAAGGATGTGAATGTTTTTTGAGTGTAAGGATTTTTGTTTTCCAAGACATTGGGGCTGCTGCCCTCCCGCCATTTCCCGCCAATAAATTGTTTATTCAGCTCTTCATATTGAAACATGTCAGCATCTCCTTTTTAACCGCAAGTCAAAATATGTGTGAATCTATTTTTTCTATCGGTTCACACTGGATAAAATTGAATATCATATGAGTAAAATTTCCCATTCTATCATACATCAACGCTGTTTCGCTTCTATCTTTTAAAGTAAGAAAATATATGATTGACCGCGCCAAATTTCGACAATATAATACAATAAGAACTGCGTAAAACGATTAGGATATTCTGAATCCTCCAGGAGGAACTTTTAATGAGTTCATTATTTAGAAAAAAACCGCTTGACACATTGAGCGAGCAGAGCAAGTCAAATAGCCTCGCCCGCACGTTAAGCGCATTTGATTTAACCTTGCTTGGCATCGGCTGTGTAATCGGTACCGGGATTTTTGTCATAACAGGGACAGTGGCGGCAACTGGTGCAGGGCCCGCTCTCATCATCTCGTTTATTTTAGCGGGGCTCGCCTGTGCGCTCGCTGCCTTTTGCTATGCCGAGTTTTCGTCTTCGATTCCTATTTCAGGAAGCGTGTATTCATATTCCTATGTAACACTCGGAGAGCTGCTCGCCTTTTTGATCGGATGGGACCTTATGCTTGAATATGTCATTGCACTGTCGGCGGTTGCCACCGGCTGGTCTTCCTACTTTCAATCACTGCTTGCCGGCTTCAGCCTTCATATTCCGGCCGCATTGGCAGGAGCGCCGGGAAGCACACCGGGCGCCGTGTTTAATCTTCCGGCTGCACTGATCATTCTCCTCATCACTGCGATTGTCAGCAGAGGCGTCAAAGAAAGCACACGCTTTAACAATGTCATCGTATTGATGAAAATCGGGATCATTTTATTGTTTATCATCGTGGGAATCGGCTATGTCAAACCGGATAACTGGTCTCCTTTTATGCCGTTTGGGATGAAAGGCGTCATTGTCAGCGCGGCAACTGTATTCTTCGCGTATCTCGGGTTTGATGCGGTTTCTAATGCTTCAGAGGAAGTGAAAAATCCGCAAAAAAACATGCCGGTCGGCATTATTTCGGCTCTTGCCGTTTGTACCGTTCTGTACATCACGGTATCGCTTGTGCTGACAGGTATGATGCCTTATACGAAATTGAATGTCGGTGATCCGGTGTCCTTTGCGCTGAAATTCGTCGGTCAGGACGCTGTTGCCGGCATAATCTCTGTCGGTGCCATTATCGGGATTACAACGGTGATGCTCGCTTTGCTGTACGCTCAGGTTCGTTTGACATTTGCCATGAGCAGAGACGGCCTGCTGCCCGGATTGTTCGCAAAGGTCCATCCGTCATTTAAAACGCCGTTCCGCAACACATGGCTGACAGGTATTGCTGCGGCGGGGATCGCTGGGTTTATTAATCTTGGAACGCTGGCCCATTTGGTGAACATGGGAACATTGGCCGCGTTTACGATTATTTCAATCGCTGTCATTGTGTTAAGAAAGAAATATCCGGAAGTCAAAGCGTCCTTTAGAGTGCCATTCGTTCCGGTTGTGCCGATTATCAGCGCAGGCATCTGCCTTTGGTTCATGTACAGCCTTCCCGGTGTCACGTGGCTTTCATTTGTGATCTGGATCGCTGTTGGAACGATGGTTTATTTCCTGTACGCAAGAAAACACAGCTTATTAAACAAATAATCCTTTTCAGCTGGCGGTGCCTTACCCGCCGGCTTTTTTCTTTTTTCATGTGCTATACTTTGAGTACATATACCGAAAGGGAGACAAACGGATGACACATTACCGCACTTTATTATTTGATATAGATGATACCATCCTTGATTTTAAAGCGGCAGAAGCGTTGGCGCTGCGTTTGCTGTTTGAAGATCAGAACATTCCTTTAACAGCTGACATGAAGGAGCAGTATAACATAATCAATCAAGGCCTGTGGAGAGCTTTTGAAGAAGGGAAGATTACACGAGATGAAGTCGTGAACACCCGTTTTTCCGCTTTGTTCAAGGAAAATGGCTATGAGGCGGACGGCGCCTTGCTTGAGCAAAAATACCGAAGCTTTCTTGAAGAAGGACATGAGCTTATGGACGGCGCCTTTGAGCTTATCTCAACTCTGCATCATCAGTTTGATCTGTATATCGTGACAAACGGCGTATCTAAGACGCAATACAAGCGTCTCCGTGATTCAGGATTATTTTCTTTCTTCAAGGATATGTTTGTTTCTGAAGATACAGGCTTTCAAAAACCGATGAAGGAATATTTCGATTACGTGTTTGCACGGATTCCCCGATTTTCAGCAGAGCACACATTAATTATCGGTGATTCACTCACAGCTGATATGAAAGGCGGACAGCTCGCCGGACTTGATACTTGCTGGGTAAACCCTGATATGAAGCCGAACGCGCCAGAGATCACACCCACCTATGAAATTCGTAAGCTTAAAGAGCTATGCCGCATATTGAATATCGAACACGCCGTCAGCTGCTAATCATGCTGGCGGCGTTTTTTTAGAAGAGGCTTTTTTCCTCTTGATAAATTCTTCACCTTATGAATAATATAGGGATATTCTTTGGCTATGTATGTAAGGAGGAGACTCATTTGGCTATCGCCGCCCCGCTAAAAGAAAAAACAACCCACAAACCCGGCACTACGGTGTATCCGATTTTGATTATTATCGGAATCTGCCACATGCTCAACGATTCGCTGCAAGCCGTGATTCCGGCCATGTTCCCTATTTTGGAACGCTCTATGAGCCTGACGTTTACACAGCTCGGAGTCATCGCTTTCACATTAAACATGGTCTCATCTGTCATGCAGCCTGTCGTCGGCTGGTATACCGATAAACAGCCGCGGCCGTATGCGCTGCCAATCGGCTTGACCGCCAGCATGCTTGGCATATTGGGCCTTGCGTTTGCCCCGTCATTTGTAACGATTTTATGCTGTGTGTTTTTCATTGGATTAGGCTCGGCCATTTTTCATCCAGAAGGTTCCCGTGTAGCATATATGGCCGCCGGCACAAAACGCGGGCTCGCCCAGTCGATCTATCAGGTAGGCGGTAACTCCGGCCAGGCGATGGCGCCTCTGATCACCGCGCTGATCCTTGTGCCGCTCGGACAATTCGGTGCCGTGTGGTTTACACTTGTCGCCGCACTCGCTGTTATGTTTCTGCTGTATATCGCGAAATGGTATGCCGCACGTCTCGGAAGCCTTGCCCAGAAGTCAGGCAAACAAAAGAACCCAACTGAAAATACGGCCATCACCAAGTCTGTTGTATCTGCTCTTATCATTATTATATTTCTCATTTTTGCACGGTCTTGGTATACAAGTGCAATCGGCAACTTTTACACGTTTTACGCGATAAATACATATCACGTAAGCATTCAGCAGGCACAAAGCTATATCTTTGTCTTTTTGCTGTTCGGCGCTGCCGGCACGTTTCTCGGCGGCCCGCTTGCAGATCGTTTCGGAAAACGCTTCGTGATCCTCTGTTCGCTGCTTTGCTCGGCGCCGCTGGCGATTTTGCTTCCATTTGCCGGCCCGGTGCTCGCCTATGGCGTGCTGGCATTAAACGGCTTAATTCTCATGTCGAGCTTTTCCGTAACGGTCGTTTACGCTCAGGAGCTTGTCCCTGGAAAAATCGGCACAATGTCCGGTTTGACCGTCGGGCTAGCCTTCGGAATGGGTGCGATCGGCGCTGTGGCGCTTGGCGCTCTAATTGACTCGGCGGGGCTGACCCCGACGATGATTGCCATTGCCTTTCTCCCTGTCCTCGGCATTCTTGCCTTCCTGCTGCCGAGTGACCAGAAGCTGAGAGAATGGCATAGCTAAAAAATCCCTGCCCGCGGCAGGGATTTTTTTAATCCAGCTGTATAAAATGAGTGTCAGGCACTGCATGCTTCGGGATAAAGCCGTCCGCGAAATCTGGGAATGCTGACTGAATGTCGTCAATCCATTTTTTCAGCTGCAAAATATACGGCATATAGATTAAATCGACTGTGTTTTCATCATCTATATGATAAAACCAGCAAAGATTAAATTCATTTTCCGTCACTAACGTTAAACCGGAAAAGTGATAAAAGATCAGCGGACTTTCATTGACATACACTTTGCCATTCCGTTTTGATACTTTATATTTTTCTATATTCCAAAGAGCGGTGTTTACCCCAATAGATTTAATGATATGAACGTGCTCAAATTGCTCCGGCCACTTTTCCACATATCTTTGATCCCCATATGTTTTGCGCTCTGCATCCATATCAACTGTACAATAGCTGATACACTCCTGTCTCCACTGCCAAACAGCTTCATATGCTTCCCTGACATTTCGCGTTCCGACAAATCCAGTGTTAAAACGGCCAGTGCGTTCATAATAAGACATAAACCGCTTGGAATTATTGTGATCTGTCAGAAATAAAGAAGCGTTTGGGTTTTCAGCAAAAATCAGTTCTGGATCAGAAAAGAAAAACAAGTCCGTATCCATATGGGCAAAATAGTCAGCATCATCCCAATTCGTCATGACATGGAACAAAAAAGCAGGCTTCAAGGTCCAGCAATACTCGTGAAAGGTTCTATTGTTTTTGGCTTCGAGCAGCTCAGGTGTTTCTACCTCATACAACTGAACAAGGGTCACATGCTCCCATTGGGGGTACTGAAGCAGCTCATAGGCTTTAGGATCAACACAAAGCACATATAGATGAAAATCACTGCATGACTCATGAAGTGACTGAATCAAAGGCTGCAGCTTAAAAACATGCGTTCTCGATACAAGTGTTGAAAAATGAAACTTACTCATCATACCACATCCATTTATTTAAGATCGATCTGCAATAAATCAGAAGCAAGCATCGTTAACGCAATAACAAAGTCATGAATGCCAATCCTCTGTTTTGCGTCATAAAGAAGCGTTTTGACTCGATTGGCATCAAAGTCGGTTACTGTAACTTCCGTCCCCTTCTCATGCCAGTCAGGATTTAAATTGCGATATCTTACAATTTGAAGCAGTTTCAAAAATTCCTCCAGCAAATAAGCATACTGGGGGTGCTGATGAAGTGTTTGAATATCCCCCATAATATTGTTGGTCATGATAGGATAAAAAGGTCCATTGAAAACCAAGTGCACATCCATTGAATAAATATCATTATACTTATCACACATATACGCAATATTCGTTCGGATATCGTCAATTGACGAATTGCTCGGGTGCTCCTGATGGACACTTATAATATCACGCCGTATTTTAAATACCATCCCAGCCTTATGCAGCTTAATGCCTAGATCATAATCCTCAAAGCCATACTTCACAATGCCTTCATCAAATAATCCAACATCCTCCACATGTTTTCTTTTGACCGATGAATTGTTTGTGATAAAAAAACGCCACGGCATATGATATCCGTTCAAATCATCACCGTAATGTTCCAGTACTTTTTTCAGCACTTGAACGAAGTCAATATCAAGATCATAGCTTTTTTCTAGAAATGCTCCGCTCTTAATATCCGATTGCTGTAAAAGCCTCTGTTTGTCTTTTGACGGAACAGCCCCAAACTGTTCCGCGATTTGTTTTTTATTTTCTTCTTCAAAATTCTCATAATAAAAGCTGTAGATCCGTTTCCAAAACAAACCGCACACGACAAGCTTCTCCCCGCTCTCATGTGCTTGAATATGCTTCGCCACATGTTCCTTTTCAGCAAGCATATCACTATCATGAAAAATCAGGATATCGCCTTTCGCTTTACGAATCGCTTGGTTTCGCCCATAAGCGATTCCTCTGTTTTGTTCAATGCGGACAATCGTAAGCGGAAAATTCGCTTGAAATGACTCAAGCATCGAGAGCGTCCCATCTTCAGAGCCATTGTCCGCTACAATGACTTCAAAAGTTTCATCACACTCCTGCTGGTTTAATGACAAAAGGCTGTTATACAGACGCTCCTTTGAATTATATGCAGGAATAATAACGCTTGCTTTCATTTCATTTCACTTCCTGTATTTACTATTTATTTGTTGTCATCTTTTGAAGCAAAACCGTTAAATGCACAGTCTAACGTTTTGATGTGCTGAATAATATGCGTCAGCGTCTCTTGATACAGCTCATGCACAAACGGCAGATCTGTGCGGGTTGTTTCATGAATCTGTTTCATTTCATTGAGACTGACAATTCGGTATCCGCTGAAATGGTAAAAAATCAGCGGGTTGCCATCCTCCAGTACGATCTGGCCATCCTCCCATGAAAATGTATGCTGCCCGTAATTCCAGTGTCCGATGTTTACACCAGGTGTCGTAATATCACACACATTGGGAAACAGCTTAGACATATAATCCAAATACCCCTGATCACCGAACTTCCCTTCACCCGGAGCATTTTTGCATTCCTCAAGACAGCGCTCCTTCCACCACTCCAAGCAATCAGTACCGGCATCATCATTCTTAAAGCTGATAAAGCCGGAGTTATATTTGCCTAAAAGCCGCTGCAGCATGGCAATCTGCTCTTTTTCAAAGGAAGGGATAACGATATCCCCCCGTGAAAGCAGAACCGAGCAGTCGGGCTGGTTTTCAAAGATCGGCGCCGGGTCAGCATAGAAAAAGAGATCCCCGTCAATATACGTTACACGCTCCAGCTCAGGATTGCTGTGCAGCACCGCCTGCAAAAAGATCGGCTTCATCGTCCAGCAGTACTCGCTTTGGTTCCTCGTTTCCTTCAGCTTCAGAAGCATTTCATTCTCAAGAGCGGCCACTGGCACCAGATGCAGCTGTTTCATCTTCAGTTTCTGTAAGACGCGGTGTGTATCTTCATCCATGCACAGCGTAAAAATAGGGCTGTCTTGGTCAACTTGCTCTAACGACTCAAATAAGGCGACTGCCTGATATAATCTCCCTTTTGATAAAACGGTGCAATAGGCGCTGGTCACAGTCAAGTTCACCTCGTTTCACGTTACTTTTTGAAGAATTCTGTATACCACTCAATCGTTTTTTCAAGTCCTTCATCAATCGTGTAGGCCGGTGTCCAATTCAGCAGCTTTCTTGCTTTTTCCGCGGATAAATATTGATGTTTGATTTCATTGCTTCCCTGATTCAGCACCTTCGGCTTCAGATTACTGTTCATTTTCTTCATGATTTTTTCTACCAGTTCAAGTACGGTCAGCTGAATCTCATTGCTGAAATTAAAGGCCTCTCCGGCAAGGTTGTTTTCTTCCATTTTTTCTGCCAGAAGCAAATAAGCCTGAACGGCGTCTTCAATATAGAAGTAGTCACGGACAAAGGTACCGTCGCTGCGGATTTCCGGTGCTTCCCCATTCAGCACAAGCTGAATCGTCTGTGGAATGATGCGGTTGAAATTCAAGTCCCCGCCGCCGTACAGGTTCCCGCAGCGCGTGATACAGACCGGCAGACCGTACGTGTGAAAATACGTGTGGCTGATCAGATCTGCGCAGCTTTTCGAGACATCGTACGGATGCTTGCCTTGCAGCGGCATATTCTCATCGTACGGCAGGTTTTCTTGATCCCCGTAAGCTTTATCACTTGAAGCCACAATCACCCGTTTTATTAATGGATGCTTCCGGCAGGCTTCAAGAATATTCCACGTGCCAAGGATATTCGCTTCAAATGTAGAAATCGGGTTGCGGTTCGCCACACCGACAATTGCTTGAGCAGCGAGGTGAAAAACTGTGTCAATTTCATATTCGCCAAGCGCGCGTTCCATCACAGCCATGTCTTCAAGTGAGCCCCGCACAATGTTCATTTTCTTAATATGTTCACCCTGATAAAGGTTGGATTGAGGCACATAATCTCTAACAAGCCCTGTAACATTCGCTCCCTGTTCGATCAGTTCTTTCACCAAATAACTTCCTAAAAGACCTGTACACCCCGTAACAAACACGTTTTTATTTTTCCAAAAACTCAAATCAGTTCACCATACCTTCCATGCTTGTTGTCCGTGATCCCACATTTTGTTGACTTCTAAAAGATTTTTATACGTATCGATGGCCGTCCAAAATCCGTAATGACGGTACACGGCAAGTTCTCCGTCTTTGGCAAGGTTCTTCAGCGGTTCATCTTCGAACATCATATTCCCGTCCTTTGGCAAATAATCGAAAACCTTAGGACTGAGAACAAAGAATCCGCCGTTAATGATTCCGTCACTTGATGTCTTTTCAGAAAATGTTTTCGCCATGCCTTCCTCAATCGTCAAGGTGCCGAATTGCGAAACCTTTTCAATACCGGTGACCGTCGCGGCAGCACCTTTTTCCTGATGATAGCTGATGAGATGGAAAAGATTAATATTGGCCAGCCCGTCTCCATAGGTGAGCAGAAACGGTTCATCACCGATATAATCTTTTGCCTGCAAGATTCTTCCCGCTGTCAGTGTGTCTTCCCCTGTCTCCAGCAACGTTATTTTCCACGTTTCAGGCTTTCCAAGTATCTGCACCTCTCCTGTAGAGCTGTCGAGCGTCAGGCTGTTGTGCTTCCATTCATAATCGAGAAAGTATTCTTTGATTTTTTCTCCTTTATAACCCAAAAGCAGAATAAACTCGTTTACTCCGTAGTACTGATAGATTTTCATAATATGCCATAGAATCGGTTTTCCGCCTATCATGGCGAGCGGTTTAGGAATGTCATTTGTGACTTCGCTCATTCTCGTTCCTTTTCCGCCGCAGAGAATGACCGCTTTCATCTCTACCCCTCATCTCTATGAATATTGAGTTCGAAACCCGGTACATCCTTACAATCTATCAAGAGTATCCCTGATAATTTGTCCACTTCAATACCGGTTTCAAAATCTACTGTAATGATATGAGAGGCAGAGGGCATTGGTGATTAAATGGAATCTATTTTTTCAAGTTGGTGATATAACCAAAAAAAGAGCCATGAGCGAAGGCAATGTGCCCGCTCATGGCTCTTTCAGTCTTACTATTTGATTTCTTTTTCCCTGCCGTAATGATAATCAGACGGATCAACGGCTTTGAAATCGCTGAGTTTATGGAACCTCAGTAAGTCTTTATACAGGACACTGTCTGACAGACTCAGCTGCTGGTTCACTCTTGTTTTCAGATTCTTCGTTTCTTCATTCGCTTTCAGTTTGTTACCAGTCTTCGTATCGTAAATGATATTGTCGACAGATGTGTACTTCGGCGTCACGAAATCTCCGTTTCTAAATGCCACTGTATCATCGTGGTCTTTAGAGAATAAATCAGTACCAAAGTTGATATACTTCTGAGAATCAATTCCTTGTAAGTGCAGAAGTGTCGGCATGACGTCAACTTCACCGCCATACGTATGGTTCACTCCGCCTTTTTTGCCAGGAACGCGGATCATCAGCGGCACACGCTGGTTCTGCGCATTTTGATAACCTGTGATCTCTTTTCCAAGAATCTCTTTCATCGCACGGTTATGGTTTTCAGAAATACCATTATGGTCACCGTAAATCATGATAACTGAGTTGTCATACAGACCGGCTTTCTTCAGTTCCTTGAAAAATTGCTCAAGAGACTCATCAAGATAACGGGCTGTTTGGAAGTAGCTGTCAACTGTGTTATCGCCCGTTGTCGCTTTCTTAATGGATGCGTCTTCTTCATCCAAGTTAAACGGATAATGGTTTGTTAATGTAATCAAATGTGCGTAAAACGGTTTTTTCAGAGACTCAAGTTTTGGAATCGATTCTGTAAAGAACGGTTTATCCTTAAGTCCCATGTTAATGACATTTTCATCTGACATATCATACGTGCTTGCATCAAAGAATTTGTCATAACCGATATGTTTGTAAATCTGGTCACGGTTCCAGAACGATTTGTAGTCACCATGCAGGACAGCGCTTGTGTAGCCTTCCTTCTGGTCTAAAATCGCCGGGAGTGACTGGTATGTGTTTTCGCCTTTTGTCACAAACGCGGAACCTTCAGGGAGCCCGAAGATCGAGTTATCCATTGTCAGTTCGGCATCCGATGTTTTTCCCTGGCCTGTCTGGTGGAAGAAGTTATCAAAATACGTTGTATCTTCCCCGCCGTGTGCGAGTTTATTCAAGAACGGCGTCACCTCTTCACCGTTCAGCTTGTAATCAATCAGAAATGACTGGAAGCTTTCCAGGTGAATCTTAATGATGTTTTTTCCTTTTGCAGAGCCGAAATACTCGGCATTCGGTTTCGCATAATGAGACGTCGTATAATTCTCGACGCTTGTTAAATCATCACTGCTCGCATAGGCTCTTTGCGTTTCCGTTTGAGCCGTCTGAACACCGTCATAAATGGTGTAATTGTAAAGACCTAAATATTTCACAATATAATTGCGGTCAAATGTTCTTGTCAGCAGCTCCGGACGATCTTTTTCCGCAAAGTGCAGATTGATGAAAAACAGTGCAATCCCAGAAAGAATCACTAAGGATGCAAAGCGTTTTTTCATTTTGTATTCTTTTAATTCAGGTCTCCAAATCAATACCGCAACCAGAATGATGATATCCAAGAAATAGAAAATATCATGTCCGGCCATAATACTGAAAATCCCGTCTCCCATGTTTCCGACGTTGCCGGACTGTTTGATGTTCGGGAATGTTAAGAAATCGTCAAAGAAACGATAGAACAAAATATTTGCGTATAACACAAATGTCATGATGAAATCGATAATCAGCATGATAATAGCTGATTTGCGCCCTTTTACAAGCAAAGCCAGTCCTAAAAAGAAAATGGCGCTTGAGAATGGGTTAAATATCAGGAGGATCTCCTGGGTTGTGCCTTTTACCCCAAGATTAAATTCAGTCTTGTAGGATAAATACGTTTTTGCCCAAAACAGTATAACAGCCAGCACAAAAAAGCTAAGTTTGTAAGAAAAAAGTTTCTTCATGGCAACCTCTACTTTCTTAAACACTTTAAGTTCTTCGTTCATATTTACCTGCTCTTTATCCTGTCTTCCAATTCCTTCTTTCCAAACAACATCAAGGCATCACACAACAAATAAACACACCGCGGCAAACCGGAATATTTATGTTTTGCACCATACCTTTTTATTACATCCATTTCAAACCAAACACTTGACGAAAGAAGCCTTCATTTCGTTTCACATTTTTTCTCGAAAAATAAAAAAAGGGGTTCTTTTGTCATGTGTACCATGGAAAAAAGAAATAGATACCGAGTATAAGAATAACATAAACTAGCAAAAACGAAAAATATGTTTTGCAGACAGCCTGCCTTTTGGGCTGGACTGAGGTTATTGTATGCACAAACATTTTATACAATCACCATTTTTTAAAAGGGCATGGCATCATCCCCATTCTCTGATTGACGATCAATCATCGTTTTTTCTATACTTGAGAAGCTGTACAATACACGAATAAGGTGATTATATATATGGATTTTGAAATTCGATTTTTATCCTTTTATGTCATACAGGTGGAAGGCAAGGATGAGCAGGCGAACAAGCAGTTCAAGCATTTCCAAACCCTTGATACAGGTGAATTTGAAGAAAGCGAGCTGAAGGACTTTCTCGACGGAGAGCTGAAAAAAATCGTCAAACGGAAAGCCGACCGCCATCCGCAGTCCGAGCAGGTGCCGACGAAAATCGGCCATTTTATCGTCGAGCCCGGTCACGAGCTTGATTCCAATCCGAACTACAACATGTTCAACCGCGCGCGTCTTGCGGAAACAAAAGAGGACTTTAACGATCTGAGTGAACAGTTTGTCGGCACGTACCTCGACACGAGCGCAGTCCGCGGCGGCGTGTTCCTCGTCGCTTCCGCCGTACCGAAAAAATACTTCGACGAGTCATTTGTCTTTATTATGAAATGTGATTTTGAGCCGAAAGTCGCCCGTATCTCAGACGCTTCTTCTCTCATTAAAAAAGTCGAAATGGCGATCACGACAAAAAATATGAAAAGCATTCAATATCCGTACATGCCGGAGGAAGGAATGATTGAGGAAGGCGAGCTGAAAATCCACCAGTCCTCACATGCACGCTATTTCGAGGACTTTTTGAAATTCGTTGAATACGGGGAATCAATGCCGGAAATCATGAAAAACCAGGTTATGAACATGGTGCAGGAGCACGTCTACGAGACATTTGAAGACAACAGTGAAGAGCTCAAGCAGTTTGAACAGGATATTGAGATTTGGGAAGCCAGCGAAAAACGAGAGATTCAAGAGCGCCTCGATACCCACCAAGTGATTGAAGCCTCCGCTCAAATCATCGAGCACACACCAGAGGCCCAGCTGAAAATGAAGGTGGGAGAAACCGAGATTAAAGGATTGCTGGCGGATTTTGGCGATTCAATTCATCTCGCAAAAGTGAACGGACGTTATGTTGCGCTGATTGAAGCCGAGACGATTTCGTTTGAAAAAGGCAGTTCTCCGGTGGAATTTTATAAGCCTGAGGGGCTGCATGAGGTGATTGAGCGGATTCGGAATAAAACAGAGTAAGAGTAAAAAAGTCCAGAATTGATTCTGGGCTTTTCGTGTCTCATCTCCCTGCTCTCCAATCCGCTCCCCGCTGTACCGTAAGTAAAATATAAAAAAAGCGCCTATCAAATGACAGGCGCTCTCTGATTAATCATCACTGCTTAAAATGCCGAAGAAGCGAAGCAGATTGATGAACAGGTTGATAAAGTCAAGATACAGTGATAATGCCATAACCGGAATTAAGTCTTCCGTAATGTGGCGGTGTTTAATTTGGTTCAGATCATACAAAATGTAAAGGGAAAAGACGATGGTCCCGATCACGGAATACGCCATCATTGCCGCTGAGTTTAACGGACTGAAAATATTGAAGATGCCAACGACTATTAATCCGAGTACGGCTACCAGCAAAAATGACCACAGGAAGGATAAATCCTTCTTCATTTTTGCGCCGATTGTGCCCAGAACGGCAAAAATGACAAATGTAGAGCCAAAGGCTTCAAGCACGACATAGGCGCCGGCGATGGAAGCGTAGTGGCTGACGATCGGAAATAAAGTAATACCGGAAATAAAGGCGAATGTAAATACAAACGCATATCCAACCGCTTTTTTTCTGCGCATCCAGAAGGCCAGAATAATCATGCCCACTTCAAGAATAGAAAGCGGCAGCATCAAAGCGACAGGAACAAATTGGCCGATAAAAAGACCGACAGTCGCGATCAGCAGTGTGAAAACAAAAACTGTCAAAATTCGCTGCATGATCGATTGCTTATTCTCATGAACTGTAGCTTGCATGTCAAAAATCCTCCTAAAAAATAATCTTAAAGGTCTATTATATAAAAATTGGATGAAATATGTAATGTTTTTAAGGAGAATTTAATAAAACAAACGCCCTGAAGCATTCACTTTGATTCTTTTCTTTTCAGCGAAAAACGGTGCTTTTCTATTTTTTCAATTTGGGTAATCTGAGAATCATGAACCGTGATTTGCACAGTGCCGAAATCGAGCGTTTCCAGCGAGCTGATTATTTTTTCAATGACCTCTGAATCAATCGTTGATTTTGAAACCAAAAGACCTTCCCCCTTGTTAAATATGTTTAATTCACAGTATTCTTATAAGAATTATAATATTATGTTTTTTTTAATAAATCAAGACGATTTCTATTCAAATCAAAAAGGCATATGATCATCCGATAACGGACAATCATATGCCTGGTTTATCGCCTTATTTATTTTCTTCGAGCTTCTCAACAATACAGCGGACGCCCATGTTTTCTAATGCCTGCTTCAGCGTGCCGTACGTTTCATATTCCCGGAAGTCAAGCCCCAATTGAACCGATGTCTGAGCCACATCTGGACGAATCCCTGAAGACACTGCTTTGATCCCTAATAAGAAAAGCGTTTTTGACAGGTTGTACAATTGGTGCGCCACCATGGTATCCACGATTGCAACACCCGAAAGATCAACGACAAGGCTTGTAATTTTTTTCTCGATACAGCTGGCCGGCACTGTTTCTAAAATAACCTGCGCCCGTTTCGTATCAATTGAGCCGATAAGCGGCAATATCCCGATACCGTCCGCAATAGAAATCACCGGGCAGCCCAGCTCAGAAATCAGTTCCTGCTGCGATGTGAGCCTCATCATCATAAATTTTTGATACCGCTCGGAAAATTCAATAATCAGCTTATCAAACGATTGATTCACAATGCGGTTCCATCGTTCGGCATCCTCATTTGTGACAAGATCCTGATTCTCTTTTATAAACGCAGCGACTGCCTCCCAGAACGAGATTCTTGAGTTTGCCATCGCTTCTACAACTTCATGGACCTGTACATCTTGCTCCACCCTGTTTTTCGCAACGATTTGCGCCCATTTTGTCATATTTTCTTGAAACTCATTTTGATCCTCCAAGAACGCGCTTGCAATTGTGATATTGGTAAACGTATGCTGCTCGGTTAAAAGCTTTTTCGTTTCTGCACTTAAATTGTCGGCTGAATAAAGCTCGCCTTTCAGCTGACATCGCAAACTGAACCATTTCTCGGTAATCCTTGCAGTATTGTCTATGATATATTGATATAATAATTGATCGATATTCACGGTCTGTCTCCTTTTTCATAGTAGAAGCTCTTTTATTATAAAATTATAAATCGGATTTGGGAATGAGACTAGAAAAAAATCAAATAAATCTGCACGGAAACGCATTCCAATTTCATCCATAGGCGAATGCACCAAAAACGTCCGCTCACATACACTGCAAATGTACAGTTTACAAGAGAAAGGACGTTATGACATGTATTATGTTGATCCTTATATGTTTGCCGGGCATTTTTATGAACCTTGGCCTGTTTTTGAATATGAATATCGTTATCCAGATGGTTTCCCATGGTCTGGCGGCAGTGCTATGCCTGGGGGCAGCACCATGCCAGGTATGGGCGGCGGTGCTCCGCAAGGACCTCCGCCTTCCCAAATACCAGCAAAACCACCAAAACCGCAGGGTGCTCAAGGAGCCGTTTTTTTAGTTGAACCCGTCACCATTCGGCCTTGCCTCTTCCGATTCACCTATGTTTGGTTAACTAACGGAAGATCATTTTGGTTCTATCCAATCGTTCTTGGCAGAAGATCGGTCGGCGGCTTTTATTGGAATGCATCACAGCGCCGCTGGGTTTATTTCGCTTTAGACACAAATCTGATCGATGTTGTGAGTTGCTCATTTTAATCAAACATCAGCCGGATTTACCGGCTGATGTTGTTTTGGCTAAGTTTACCTATGATCAAACAATTGGCACGGTTGCTGTATATGTTGATGAAGACCAGCAGAAAAGCAATTTGGGGAAGAAAAGGCGGGGTTGATATCGCGGCGGACTATCCAATGAGTTTAACGCAAGCCATGTACGAGCTGTCAAATAATAAGACATGCAAACAATAAAAAGCTTGCGCCTCGCAGCAAGCTTTTTATATGAAAATTATGTCGCTCTGCTTTCTTCATATGTGACGGTATACAGCGGCTTATTTTTGTTCCATTCCGCAAATAACACATCCTCCGCCTTACCAACGTTCTTCTTTTTCAATTCTTCCGTAAGCCACTGCTCATCCACACCCGCTTCCTTCAGATTATCCCGGATGATCTCTCCGTCTATGATCAAAGTGATCGGCAATGAGACGGACTTCGAAGGAACCTGCAAATCTTTATTTGTCGGTTTGTCAAAGTCGGATTTTGGAAGTACACTGACCATCCCGTTTGTTTCAAGAATCGCATATTCGACTTCTTGTATCGAGAAGCTCCCCACTTGCCTCAGAAGACTTTGCAGCTGGTTAATATCCATCTTGTTTTTCTCCATTACTTTATATTGAAGCACCCCTTTGCGAATGACGATATTCGGCTCACCCTCCAAGAACTTTCGCGATGATTTTATTTTTTGTGTGACAAATTCAATGAGATAAATCAGCACGCCCCACAGCAGTGAAGCAAATATAATGATTTTTATCTTAATTTCCTGATCGTACACAGCATTTCCGACCAATTCCCCTAAAATTAATGCAGAAATAAAGTCAAACGGCGAAATTTGAGAAAATTGCGTTTTTCCGAGAAGTTTTAAAATGATAAATAAAATTCCTAAACCGCATACCAGCTCCACTGCTACACTTAAATAATTTCCCATATTGATAGCACCTACTTCTTGATAATACTATCAGTATAGTCAACGGTTTCTTTTCTAAACCGAAAAAGCTCCCCTTTGGCCGCTCAATCGTGAAAAGCGAATCATTTATTTAAAGTTCTATGTATTCATCCTTTAAAAAAACACTTGCTGTCCCCTCGAAACATTCAACATCACGAGAGGCAGCAGTATCTCCTATTCTTCCCCAGCATCGTCTGATAATCCTTTCAATCAAATAACCGGAAATGGCATTGAGTCCAAACGTTCTCGGGCTCATTCCTTTCCAGCCGCATACATACCTGAGACTGCACCAGATCGCAAGCACACCAAGAACAACCATCCCAGCCGCTTCCTATCAGAAAATTTCTTCCGTGAAAAACAGATGCGCCAGCGAACAGACAAGCCGGCACGGTCACCATATCTCCTGCTTTCCCTTTTAGAAAAAGACAAAAAAGCCTCCTGCAAAGGACGCTTATTCTGCCGCAAGCTCTTTCTCAAATAAATGATATCCGGATGCATCAGCACCCATGAATTCATAGCCCATACGCCGATAAAAGGAATGCAAGGCATCATTATCAGCAACACAGTCAAGCCTGATCTGTGTTTTCCCCGGGAAGTGTACGCCCGTCTCTGCCCATTGAAGAACCCGCGCGCCAAGCCCCTGTCCTGCAAGACGGCGGCTGACTGCAAGACGGTGCAAATAAATGGAACCTGCATGTCCATCTTCTCCCCAAAGCTTTCTGTCCCACTCACTCGGTTCTGGGAGCAGCATCACGACAGCCGCAAGCTCATCATCTTTTTTAAACACAAACACATGCCCTTTTTCAATCGAACCTGCGATATTATGTGTATCGTGTCCTTCCAGCAGCCCGCTCCATTGGGTGGAACCCCGATCCCGGAGCCATTCAGCCGTTCGGACGAGCAACCCTGTAATCGATCCCGCATCCTCATATTCGGCCGGATAAGCGCGGATTCCATCAGCTAGTGTTTCGTTCGTAATCTTAAAAGGTGACATAAAGGCCTCCCAATCAAAAAGTAAGCTTGCACACACCTTGATTATAATGCAGACCAAACAGCAAAAACAGTCATTTTCTCTGTATGTAAAAGGAGTGTATGAAAGAGAGGCCTATCTGCCCATTAGAAAATCTTCTTTTTATCCCGCTCTTCTTTTAAAATCTCAACCGCTTCTCTGAAACGCATAGAATGCACAATTTCACGTTCACGCAAAAAACGAAGGGAATCATTCAAATCAGGATCATCCGAAATATCAATCAGCCATTGATACGTCGCCCTCGCTTTTTCTTCTGCTGCAATGTCTTCATATAAATCGGCAATCGGATCACCCTTCGCCTGAATATAGCTCGCTGTAAACGGCACACCTGACGCATTTTGATAAAAAAGCGCACTGTCGTGATTGACGTAATGATCGCCAAGCCCCGCTTCACGCAGCTGCTCCGGCGTGGCGTCTTTCGTCAGTTTATAGACCATGGTCGCAATCATTTCCAAATGGGCAAACTCCTCTGTGCCAATATCCGTTAAAAGGCCGATGACCTTATCAGGAATCGTGTACCGCTGATTCAAATAACGAAGAGCGGCGGCCAGCTCTCCGTCCGCTCCGCCATACTGCTCAATCAAATACTTCGCCAGCGTCGGATTGCACGTACTGACCTTGACTGGGTATTGCAACTTCTTTTCATACACCCACATTCAGGCATTCCTCCTTATACTTGCCACGGCCACGGCCCTTGTTTCCAATCCCAATCCTTGCCCGCTGGACTTGTGCCAAACTGAAAAAGCGGTCCGTAAACGGATTCGAATTGCCTTTTTAAGTGCCTTGAATAGCCGGAATATTGATTGAATTGCTTCAGCGCATCTTCATCATGAGGATGTGTATCTAAATAAAGGCTCAGCTCAACAAGCACAAAATCAGCGGCCTGAATTTGCTCAAGCTGACGGTAATATTCGGCATCAACCTTTTTTGCCATGTACGTCTCCCCCTCGATAAGGGTTTTCATAAAAATCATAGAGGTCCTTCCAAAGGGTTCCTTTCCTTAAAGCCTCCATTGGCGAAAACTGTTGCATATGCTCAGGCTGAAAGGCCATATAGAGATTGGGCGGCGTTCTGTAATACTTCTTCCCTATAGGCGGACAAGGGTCAAAACGGCTGTGAAAGGGCGTGTATGATTTGACTGGCGTAAACGGCTGCATATCCTTCATTCCGGCTCCTCCTTTCTCAAAAACAATGACCTTAATAGGTATGAGACAGGAGGAATGATTATGACTGAAAGCGTTAATAAGGAAGCTTAATCTGTTCCTCGATCCCCGTGATACGAAGCGGTCCCAGCAGCGTTAAACGTGTTAATTGATTCGCCATAAACAGCGTGCTGTACTTCATGCCTCTCTCCAGCCAGGAACAAATAACCCCGATATGGGCGGACGTGATATAGCTGACGAGTATCTCTTTCGAAACCTGCATCGTGCTCTCTGACTCCTCAATTGATGAAAGCAATTCCTCGTAAACTCATGTCTGAACGAAATCCGCCATAAGGCTTCTGAATTGAGGCCGCCCCCTGTCGCTCAGCATCACTTGGAAGTATTCGGCATGTTCATGGATGTACTCAAAAAGCTTTATAAAGATACAGGTGGATAATCCTCCTCACGTTCCTAATCTCTAAGGACCTTGACACTCACCAGAAAAATATCACGGATAGCTTCCTTTCAATCACCTCCGTTTTCCCCTCAAGGTACGTTTTCACGGCTGACCAAAACAAATCACGCTTCGCATCACACAAACTTTGGCGCGCAATTCTGAAATGAGAAGCAGCTCCTGAAGTACGTACCTTCATAGCCATATTCCCCAAAAAACTTTTATCACTCTATGCAGAACAAGCGCAGATCAAATTCTTTGTTCCTTCTCAAATAATCATCAACTCATGTAATAAAAATATTAAAAAACACTCTTGATCAGCAAGAGTGTCCTCTGTTTATCATTTTTATTTATAGACTTATTTTCCCCAGTGGCCCATATGGTGGTGATGGTGGTGGTTTTCTTTTCCAACATGGTGATGATGGTGATGAAGATTATCTTTTCCATCATGATGATGGTGATGCCCATCGTTCTCATGATGCATGCTCGGATAACTTACAGCCCCCGGTGAGCCCGCATATCCGCCGCCTGGGTAACCGCCGGATCCCCCATATGCGCCCGATCCTGGATAGACGCCGGCGCCTCCATACATGCCGGATCCCGGATAGCCTCCATACATGCCGGACCCCGGATAGCCTCCGTACATGCCGGACCCCGGATAGCCTCCGTACATGCCGGACCCCGGATAGCCTCCGTACATGCCGGACCCCGGATAGCCTCCATACATGCCGGACCCCGGGTAGCCTCCATACATGCCGGACCCCGGGTAGCCTCCATACATGCCGGACCCCGGATAGCCTCCGTACATGCCGGATCCCGGGTAGCCTCCATACATGCCGGACCCAGGGTAGCCTCCATACATGCCAAATCCAGGACGGCCGATGCCATCGCCAAAACCAGGTCCGCCATAGATCTGTCTTGTATCAGTATCAGTCATATTCACTCTCTCCTTCACGTAGGTTACAGTCTAGAATATGAACTTATCTGTCAGATCGTATAGGCGGCGGCCCACATAACAAAAAAAAGCAGGCTGTGATAGCCTGCTCATTTCTTATTCACCTAAATCAACGTTATGGTACACCTGCTGAACATCTTCCAAATCCTCTAACGCGTCAATCAGCTTTTCAAACTGTTCCTTCGCATCATCTGGAAGCGTTACTTCACTTTGCGCAAGCATCGTCAGCTCGGCAACCGAGAATTCCTCAACGCCTGCGTTTTTAAACGCCTCCTGCACCGCATGAAATTGATCTGGTTCGGCATACACGATTACACTTTCATCCTCTTCTAAAATGTCACGAACATCAACATCCGCTTCCATCAGGATTTCCAGCGCCTCATCAGCTGTTTTGCCGTCTACACCGATAACAGCCGTCGCATCAAACATGTAAGCAACAGATCCGCTCACACCCATGTTGCCGCCGTTTTTCCCGAACGCCGCACGCACTTCCGGCGCCGTACGGTTTACATTATTCGTTAGTGCATCAACGATGATCATTGATCCATTCGGCCCGAAGCCTTCATAACGAAGCTCATCGAAATTCTCTTCCGCTCCGCCCTTCGCTTTCTCAATCGCACGTTCAATGATGTTTTTCGGTACGCTGTAAGTTTTCGCACGCTCAAGCACAACCCTCAGCGCCTGGTTAGATTCTGGGTCAGGCTCGCCCTGCTTCGCCGCCACATAAATCTCACGGCCAAACTTGGCATAAATCCGACTCGTATTCGCGTCTTTAGACGCCTTCTTCTCTTTAATATTGTTCCACTTACGGCCCATGATGCTCCACTCTCTTTCATATATATCAATCTGTATTTTGTTATTCACTTTATCCATTATACCTCAAATGGTTTGATTGTTTCGAGTGTCTTGCGTTAGAAATAGAAGGAATGCCACGATAAACTTCGTCCGTAAAGCAAGAAAAAAGCCCTAGCTAAGGGCTTTCTTCTCCTGATCAGTCATACTATTTTGAGGGGAATGATCGATATACGTCGTGTTTCGATCTGTTGATTCTTTAACATCGCCGGAGTTTGTCAGGAACGGAAACGAAATACTTCCGCAAATCAGGGTAACACCAAGGCACATCATCACTTTTTTCTTAATAAGCATATAAACACTCTCCTTTTTGAATATCTTCTTGCGCTTTCAGCACGATACGATAAAACGCGGCAGCGCGCTCAAAATGACAGCGGCTTTCAAAAACAGCGGCAGCGCTGCGGGCACATGTTTCAATGTAAGCGTACATGTTCTTTTTTTCAAAATAGGCTAACATCTCAAAGATGCTGCTCTCATCAATACTCTCTTTGTACACCGCCTGCAAAAATGTATACAATTGTTTATAAAGTGGCCAGGCCTTAGGAGATGTTGTGACATGCTCCAGCCCTTCTTCTATGAACTGAAACGCCTTCTGTTTTTGGCCTGCTTTACATAATGTCCAGCTTAAGCCAAACAACACTTTCGGAAGCAGGCCAGCTACCGTTTCTCTGCTTAGTTTCACCGCTTTTTGAAAGTATTGTATGGCCATCTGATAGTCTCCTGAACGGTCATAACTATTCGCAATGTTCAACAGGGAAATGGCGATAAACTGGTTGTTTTGACTATCCAATGCCAATTCCAGCGCCTTTTCTAAATGCTGAATCGCTCTATCATAGTGCTTGAAGTCATCATAGTTGCCCGCGATCACAAACAAGCTTTGTATGGTTCTAATGCTGTATAGTGGATGTTTACGGTAAATGTCTAAGGCTTGAAGGATGTGATGCATTGACACATGGTTTTGCTTCATATGATAAAACGCTTCCGCCACTTTAAAATGGAATTCAGCCTTCTCAATTTCATCTGACAAAAACGGCAGTTCATTTTCCGCCTCGCGATAAAACTTGATCGCTTTCACATATTCTTTTTGATCAAATTCATACATGCCGCGGAAAAATAAAGAGTAGTATTTCAAAAGACCTGTGAGTTTTTTCTGAGGAGTTTCAATCGTTTCCAGAAGCTCTGTCACTGTAGGGCGATTCCCGTATGTTTGTCCCGGCTCTAAATAATCCAGCATCAGCTGGTGCCGAAAACACATAAGAGAATAATAGATCAGTAAATCCTGATCCTCTTCCATCTGCTGAATGTCCTGCTCCACCTCCGCTTTCAGAATCTCAGCATCCGGAACACTGAATTGACGAATCATCTTGTACCATTCATTAATTTTTACACCAACATGCGAAGATGGTATGGCTTGACTCAATGGTTCCCCTCCCTTTCTGTAAGATATGTCATATTCTATCAATCCCAAATTTTGAAAACAAGAGAATAGGAAGAATTTGCTTTTTCATCCTGTCAAAAGCTTTCAAATCCCTTTTTCATCCTTTACAAATAAGAAAAAAATAAAAGAGTGGAAATCTATGAAAAGATTCTATGTAAAGGAGAATGCCGATGCCAGTCACACAAGTGATCAAAGGTGGAAACAGTCTGCTCTCACTGTTTCCACCTTTTTTCAAACTGAATGTTATACTGCTTGTTTACAAGCCTCAGCACATGAAAAACAAGCTTCAGCGCAATCCTGAAAATGCTCTTTGTCATGCTTTTTGCATTCATTTCCGCAAGCCTCACAAATCGCAGCGCAAGCCTGTGTCAGCTCAGAAACAAACGGCGTGCCTCTTACAATCGCTTGCGCTACAAACGCACAAATATCAGCGCAATCCCGGTCCAACCGAATGCAGTCTGCCATCATATTCTCATTTTCTTCTTTTAAACAGGCGTCATAGCAACGATTGCACGCAACCATGCAGTCGTGCAGCGCCTCAACTAATGATTGATATTGTTCATATGCCATTCGTAAACCCTCCTATGAATATGATTCCATTTATACCGTATCCGCTTCATTCGCTCGTAAAACATGACACTCTAACAAAAAAGGCCTATGTCTGCAAACAGATACATTGCGACATAAACCACTCTCGATTTACAAAAAAAGAACTCCTCAATGGAAGTTCTCACTTATTTTTCTCATAGGATTGCTTGATCAATCCCATGATATATTCAATATGTTCGTCATCTTTTATGAAAATCTCATAGTCTCCATTTCCCCAGTGGCCGGTCTCAGAGACATCTCGCATTCTCTCTTCAGGGTCATGCAATTCTCCCTTTTTCATATTCACCCACACCTTAAGCCCGCTTTTTAATAGAGAAATATCCGCGAAGTTCCGCTTATTTGCAGTAAACGCGATATACATTTTTGTCGGTTTAATTGAAATATGCTCGCCCAAATTTAAAATGAATTCCTTTAGCTGCTGATAAAGCTCTATGATATCAAATGTCTTCTCTGCAAGGTGGTCCTCTTCAGAAAACACTTTGATTTCTTTGCTGACCTCTTGAATGGTCTCACTTTGCCGCGAAATCGTCTTAATTGACTCGGATACGCCCTCAGCCTTCATTTGGTTTAGATGGATCAAATCATTTTCGTACCTTTTCATCTCCCACAATTCAATTGGCAGATCTTTAAAATGGAAAATCTCCATTAATACTAATTATTATACTGTTGAAAATACGAAAACCGATACTTTTAAAGATCTTAATAAAAAATCGAATAAATTAAAACACAAGGAAAAAGAGCTGAATCAACTAAACGTTGATGTGATATCTTATAAAAAGAAATCAAATGTAAATACAACTGCCCTATCGTTATTTTTCGATGTTTTGCCTGTAGTATCTAACTTTAAAGCGGCGGGGGATGTTATAAGAGGGAAAGATTTAGTAACCGATAAAAAATTATCTTCCGTTGATAGGCTTCTTGCAGGAGTTAGTATAGCCGGATCTGGATATGTAAAGGTTGCAGGTAAAGCAGAAAAAGTAGAAAAAGTCATCAAAAAGAAAATGTATGGCATGAACATCAATGAAAAAATTACTTTTATAAGAGAAACTGCAGCCCCGATTGCTAAACAGAACGGCTGGAAAAAAGATTCTAAACTATCAACAATTAATAAACGAGATGTATACTACGATTCAAAAAGTAAAACATATTATGCTTTAGATACACAACACGGGCGCTTCGAAGTCCAAAATAAAAGAGGGAAACATCAAGGGGAAGTCGATTTTAACCTTAGTCCTACTAAAAAAGCGGACAAATCAGGCGGACATGATTTAAGAATGAAATAGATATTTTTGGAGGTACCCTTATGGATAAATTGATTGCTGATGCCATTAATAAATTCTACAATAAAGAATCTACACAAGAGGAGTATCTATCTTTATGTAAACAAGAAATTACCCTCCCTGACTCATTAAAATCTTATTTAAAAACAGAAAAAATAAGTTATGAAAATACAAACGAGGATGAAATTTGGCCTTCTGCTACATTCAGATTCGGATTTGAATCATTTGAAAAAAATGATTTTCATATAAGCTATAGTAGTAAATTAATGATTTCTAAGTTGGCTCCTGTCTTTTACATACAACATGAATTTGAGTTAGAAAACATTGATCCAAAAAGAATAACTCCAATCCTAGATGGTTTTAGTACACAAACGTATTCTATGCCTCAACAGGAATTTGATGTAAAAGTGAACACAACTTTAAAACAAATGGGATACACCGCTCTTAATTATCGAGAAATGAACGAAGTCATTTGTGATCTTGATATAAAACCAGAGCCTTTATTCGGTCCCCAAGTCACGGTAGAACTGGCATTATTTCATGATTTGCTAGAGCTTTGTCCAGAGTAGCAATGCTGGGAGATGAGTCTTTTTTAATGTTTTCAACAAATTAGAGACGTCCCAAGGATATCCTTATATGGAAGAGTTGGCATTATTATCCGCAAAGTTTTATACTGAAATTGGGCAGATGGATGATTCTGTTATCTGTTTCAAAAAGATGGTTCATGCCCGCAAACAAATTCAGAGAGGGGATTGTTTGTATGAAATGTAAACTGACGTTGTGCGCTGTAATTGCTTTGATCGGTGTAAGCTTTATCAGTTCTTCTTTGGGAAATGAAGTAAACGTAGCATCCAGAAACATGACAAGCAAAGCTGCAAACGATTCAACGAACTCCCTGGCAGACAAAGCCATCTTTGACAAAGAAATGACGATTGCAGAAAACGGAACGCTTGGTTAAGAACAAGACGCAGCTTAGGCTGTGTCTCGTTTTCTGAAGAAATAGGTGAGAAGGCGATAGAATGTTTTATGTTCAAACTCTTATATGCAGACCAAACAAAATCCTTAAAAAACAAGATAGGTGGAAGTAATGTATAACCAATTAAGAGAAATTGTTAACCTCTTAGAAAAGATAAATAGCCACTGTCAAACAAATACAATTTCCGTTGAACAATTCAAAGAACAACAAGACAATCTAAATGACTTATCTGCAATAATAAACGATATGGATAAACTTCTACAAAAGAGTAAACGCATTGATCTTAACAATGTTCAAGATGCTGATCTACTCTTGTTCGAAATCCACAAAATGACAACCTCACTTGAATGGCATATTTCCGAAATAAGTGATTTAAATATAAGATTGCTAAAGAAAAACATGGAAGCATAAGCATTTGCTTTTAACAATAAAAAAGGCAACACCCAACAAAGGGGTTAGTTGCCTTCTCTAATTTCAAGCACAGCCACACACTCCACATGATTCGTATGCGGAAACATATCCACAGGCTGCACTTCGTGCGTCGCATACCCGCCATCCTCAAGCACCCGCAGGTCTCTCGCCAGCGTACCCGGATTACAGGACACATACACTACCCGCTTCGGTTTCATCTCCACAATCGTCCGCAGGAGGGCTTCGTCGCAGCCTTTTCTTGGCGGGTCGACGACGAGCGTGTCGGCCGTAATGCCTTCTTCGTACCACTTTGGTATCACGGTTTCCGCTTCTCCAACTGCGAATTCCGCATTTGTGATGCCGTTCAGCTCAGCGTTTCGTTTCGCATCCTCAATCGCTTCCGGCACAATTTCAACGCCATACACTTTTTTCGCTTGCTTTGCCAAGAATAGAGAAATCGTTCCAATGCCGCAGTAGGCGTCAATGACGGTTTCTTCCCCTTGCAGCTCAGCGTATTCAAGCGCTTTGTCGTACAGCACTTTTGTTTGCTCCGGGTTGACCTGATAGAACGATCTGGCGGAGATGGCAAATTTGACGTCTCCGATGAGGTCGTAGATGTATTCTTCGCCCCAGATGACATTTGTTTCGTTGCCAAAGATCACATTTGTTTTAGTCGGGTTGATGTTTTGCACGATGGATTTGACGTGCGGGAATTGCGCTGTGATGTCTTCGATAATCTTCGCTTTATGCGGAAAATCGTTTGTTCTTGTGATGAAGACGATCATCATTTCGCCTGTAACAACGCCGTATCTGACCATGATGTGGCGGAGCCAGCCTTTGTGGCGTTCTTCGTTGTAGGCTTTGACACCATAGTTTGCGCAAATATCTTTGACGGCTTGGACGGCTTCGTCGTTTTTGGATTGCTGGATCAGGCAGGCACTCATGTCGATGATGTCATGGCTTCTTTGCTGATAAAATCCGGCGACGAGGCCGCCTTCCCGTTCTCCTACTGGCACCTGTGCTTTGTTTCTGTAGTTCCACGGATCTTCCATGCCGAGTGTCGGGTGTACAGTGACGTTTGACAGGTCCAGCTTACCGATCCGTTCTAAGACGTCTTTGACTTGTTTTTGTTTAAACAAGAGCTGGCCTTCGTACGTCATGTGCTGGAGCTGGCAGCCGCCGCATTGCTTGTAAATCGGGCATGGTGCGTCGGTTCTGTGCGGGCTTTCTTCCTTCAGCTCGATCAAGCGGCCGAAAGCAAAGCCTTTTTTGACGCGTGTCACTTTGATTTGGGCTTTTTCCTCAGGCAGGGCGTTCGGCACAAAGATCGGGAAGCCCTGCACCTTCGCGACGCCCGCTCCCTCGTGGGTCAAATCCTCAAATATCACGTCGTAGTATTCGTTTTTTTCTACTGGGGGTTTCATTTTCATGTATGTTCACCTCTTGTTTTAAGCGAAAGAAAAACTTGGCCTATTCAAGCCAAGTTTCAGCGTGTAGGCAAACCTTCGCATTCGTTGTCAGTCCTGTGCTTCGGTGCTCACGTAAAAAGATCAGCGGCTAAAAACTAGAGCGTCCTGCTCAAACGCCGCTGTCACCGCATCCTGCGGAAGTGCGCCCGATGCTCGCCCTTCCTAGACTTCAAAGGTTTTCAATCACGCTGAAAAGATGACAAAATCCTAAAACGAAAACTGTTTTAGGATTTTGTCAACATTCTGAGCTTGGCTTACCAAGCCAAGTTTTAGTCATCCAGCTGTTCCGCTTTCTCCTTCGGCATGACGACGTGAATGTGTCGGTACAAATTCACGAATTCGCCCGGCAGCATGCCGCCGTACTCGCCGTCCAGGTTCAGCTGCATCTTTTCTGATACATTGACTTTCACGCGGTTCGCTTTTGTATAAATAATGTGCTGATCGTTGATGTGTTCTCCGCGAAGCGCCATCGTTGCGACTCTGATAAATTCAGCAAGATTTGCTTTCTTTAATATCATCAAATCAAACATGCCATCATTCAGGCTGGAATCCGGCGCGAGTTTTTCGAACCCGCCGACGGAATTTGTCAGCGTGACCAAAAACAGCATGATTTCACCTTGAAACAGCTTGCCGTCATATTCAATCTCGACTTCTGTCGGACGAAGTGAAGGCAGCATTTCCATTCCTTTTAAATAATAAGCAAGCTGGCCGAGCATCGTTTTGAGTTTGCTTGGTACGTCGTACGTCAGCTCTGTCAGACGGCCTCCTCCGGCGATATTGATAAAATACTGGCCGTTCACCTGTCCGATATCAATCGGGCGGGCAACGCCGTTAATGACCGTATCTGCCGATTTTAAAATATCCTCACGCGGAATGCCGAGCGCTCTGGCGAAGTCGTTTGTTGTGCCGACAGGAATGACACCGAGTGTCGGACGCTTGTCTAAAGGCGCAAGCCCATTGACGACCTCGTTGATGGTTCCATCCCCGCCTGCCGCAATGATTAAATCAAATTCACGCAATGCCGCCTCCTTGGCGGCGTGCGTCGCGTCTCCTGCGCATGTCGTCGCATGGGTGGAGGTTTCATAACCGGCTTGTTCAAATTTTTGCAGGACCTGGGCAAGTTGCTTTTTAAAAACCTCCCGTCCTGAAGTCGGATTGTATATTATACGTGCACGTTTCATTATCTCATCATCCTACTTAAGAGTATCCGATCCATTTTTACACTAACAACCTTTAATTATACTATGAGTTAAAAAAATCGCAACAAAATGTACATAATCTTACAGGTGAAAATGCACAAAAGCCTCAGCAGAGCTGAGGCTTTTTGTTTTTTACTCTTCTTCCGTTCCCGGTTTTTTCTTGCGGAACTTCGCCAATATTTCGTATACGATTGGCACGATTAAGAGCGTCAGAAGCGTCGAACTGATTAAACCGCCGATAACCGTTACACCGAGTCCTTTTGAAATGACTTGGCTTCCGCCTTCGAAGCCGAGTGCTAATGGAATCAAGGCGCCGATTGTCGCGATGGCTGTCATCAGAATTGGGCGGAGTCGTGTAGAGCCGGCTTCCAAGAGCGCTTCTCTCGTAGACAGTCCTTCCGCTTCCTTATGGATGACGCGGTCAATTAAGACAATGGCATTCGTGACAACGATACCGATCAGCATGAGCATCCCGATCATGGCGTTCAGACTGATCGTTTCACCTGATACATAAAGTCCGACCAGGGCGCCGATGACTGTGAACGGCAATGAGAACAGAATCGCAAATGGTGCTAGTGCTCCGCCGAATGTAATCACGAGCACAAGGTAAACAATCGCAATTGCTGCAAGCATCGCTAAACCGAGCTTTTTGAAGGAATCAGCGATATCTGCTGATACGCCGCCTGTATCGATCGATACGTTATCAGGAAGGTTAAGCTTATCAATTTTCTTCTGGACACCAGCTGATACAGCTGTAACGTTGTCTGTTGTTACTTCACCTGTAACATCGGCATAGACTTTTCCGTCACGTTTTGACACTGTGTCTGATGTTGAGCCTTCTTTCACTTTGGCAACATCGCCGATTTTGACTTCCTGGCCTGTCGCAGAAGTGATTTTTTTGTTCTCTAAATCTTTTACACTCTTATACTCGTCTTTTTCCGTCTTAATGTTTACATTAAGCTCTTTGCCGTCTTTTTTCACGGTTGTGAGCGGTTCTTGTGATGTTTGTGTCATTAAGGCTTGAGAAATTTGAGACGCGGTTAAACCGAGTTTGCTTAATTTTTCTTGGTCAGCGACAAATGTGTACTCATCATATGTGCTGGAAAGGCCTGAATGTACGTTTTTCAGATCCTTTTCATCTTTCATGATTTTTTCAATGTCTTTGACCGTATCTTTAATGTCATTTTCTGAATCGCCATACACATAGTATGTTAGCTCATTGTTATTGCCTGAAGAACTAAAGTTCTGTGACTTCCATTCTCCGCGGTCAGATTGTTTTTGGATGATCTTCAGCACGTTGTCTTTTTCTTTATCAAAATCAGGCGTGTCGCTTTCATATTTGATATAGAATAGCGCACCGTTTGAATTTCCTCCGGCAAGCGGACTTCCAGAGCCTAATGAATACTGAACCGTATCGACATGCTTGCGGTCAAGCAGCGCTTTTTCCGCTTTTGCAGCTTCATCTTCGGCTTCTTTTTTTGTTTCTCCAGGTTCTGGACTGTACGTGAGCTGCAGCGTTTTTTCTTCTTGGGACGGCAAGTAGCTGGCACCGATTAACGGTACGAGGAACAAGCTTCCAAGGAGCATCAGAACCGCGATAATAGATGTGATCCATTTATGGCTCAGCGCCCAGCTCAATACGCTTTTATAAATGTTTGCAAGTTTGCCTGGCTTGTGTTCTTTCGCTTTGACCGGCGCCCCTGTTAATGATTTTTTGAACAGGCTGTGCGCCAGCATCGGCACAAGCGTGATCGAAATGAATAAGGATGCGGCAAGCGCAAAAACGATCGTCAAAGCAAATGGAATAAACAATTCGCCAATTTGTCCGCCTACTAGCGCGAGCGGCAGGAATACTGCGATTGTTACGATTGTGGAAGACATGATTGGTTTAAACATTTCCTTCGTCGCTTCACGAACCAGAGCTTTTCCACGAAGCGGCTCGTCCTTGAGTCTCATGCGGCGGTAAATGTTCTCAATCACAACAATAGAGTCATCGACAACCCGTCCAATCGCAACAGTCATCGCACCGAGTGTCATGATATTCAGTGTGATGTCAAGCTGCTGCAGCACAAGAAGTGCAATCAGCAATGATAATGGAATAGAAATAATCGAAATTAATGTTGATTTGATATCTCTTAAGAATAAGAGAATAATCACGATTGCAAAAATAGCACCGAAGATGGCTTTGCTTAACATTGTTTCAACTGACTGTGTGATTGGCTCTGCCATATCGAGTGTGGAGCTGTAATCGAAGCCTTTATGGTCTTCTTTAAACTGCTTCAGCTCATTTTTGACATTGTCAGCAACCTCGACGGTATTCGCATCGTTTGCTTTGACGATGTTGATGCCGATGCTGTCTTTGCCATTTGTGCGTGAAACAGATTCAGCTTTTTTTACATCTTTAATCGATGCAATGTCAGAAAGCTTAACCGTCGGCACGTCTGTGCTTACGCTTTGCTGCGCCTGTGCTGCTTGTGCACTCTGCGCCGCCGCTTGAGATGCTGCACCTGAAGCAGATGCCGTCGGGATTCTCATATTCTTCAAATCTTTAATCGTTTCAATATCGCCGCTGACGACGACCGATTTTTCACTATTTCCAAATGTGTATAATCCAAGAGGAGTTGTCACATCTGAACCTTGAATCACTTGCTTCACTGTATCTTTATCAAGGCCGTATTCTTTCAGTTTGTCTTCTTTATAAGAGAACTCAACCTCTTCAACCTGCTGGCCTGATACTTGGACTGAGGCAACGCCTTCTATGCCTTTAAGCTTCGTCACAAGGCTGTCCTCGACTTTTTTCGTCAGCTCTTGCAGATTGTCTTTATCGCTGGACACGCTGAGCGTCAGAATCGGGAAGGAGTTTAAACTGTAGCGTGAAATTTCCGGATCCTTCGCGTCATCAGGCAGTTTGGCATTTTCTAATGCTTCAGCCGCTTCTGTTTTGGCTTTGTCCATATCTTTTTCATAGTCATATTCAATCATGACTGACGATGCGTTTTCATAAGAGGTCGAAGTCACAACATTGACCCCGTCCAAATTCTGCACCGCTTGTTCAACCGGTTTGCTCACCTCATCAGCTACTTGGCTAGGCGTCGCACCTGGATATGTCGTGCTGATCGTCAAGTAAGGCATGTTCACGTCAGGAATGGATTCTTGCTTCATATTCATACCCGCATACAAGCCGGCTGCCGTTACGATAATCGTCATCAGCCATACTGCGAATTTGTTTTTCAGTACGAAATTAATAACGTGATTCATCATATCCTCCATTATATTTTTTATTGACTGACTGGTCATTCTATATAATACTAAACTTAATAACGCAACAGCGTCAACTCATATACCAGAAAATTTTACTAAATTTTTCAACGATTAAGGGGTAGCACGTCATGAATGAAAAGAAAGAGAGAATCATAAAAACCAGCATTCATTTGTTTGCGAAAAAAGGATTTGGTTCTACGACGATTCAAGAAATTGTCAGTGAATGCGGCATCTCTAAGGGCGCTTTTTATTTGCACTTCAAATCGAAAGACGAGCTGCTGTTATCCGCTTGTGAATATTACATCGGCATGTCTATGAAAAAGATGAAAAATATAAAAGAAGTGCTAGCCGGAAAACCGCCTAGAGAAGTGCTGAAAAAGCAAATTGGCGCTCAATTTGAAGATTTTAGCGATCATAAAGATTTTATCGTTCTTTTGCTTACCGAAAATATCATACCGGAGAATCAAGAAATCAAACAATACTTTTATAAAATCACTGCGGAAACGGATAAACTGTACCGGAACGCCCTGCTGGCATCTTATGGCGAAAGAATGGAGCGGTATGTCGCTGACCTTTCTATCATGGCAAGGGGCATTGTGCATTCCTATATGAATGTGATGGTATTCAACGGAGATTTCAGCATTGATGCAGAAGAAATCTCAGCCTTTATCATTGAGAGACTCGATGATCTTGTACAGGGGCTGAGCCGTTCAGCCCTCCCTCCAATTTTGCCCAAAGACATTTTCAGCCCGATGCCTGCGGGGAAAGACCAGCTGCTTGCGAATATTCAGAAAGTGAAAGAAAACAAGACGCTGCCCGAGGATATTATCGTATCGCTGGATGTCATCGAAGAAGAAATTGCTCAGGATCAACCGCGCAAGCCGATTATTAAAGGCTTGCTGTCTAACTTAACCGGAACTCATATCGAAGAAGTTGAAAAACTTCGGGCTTCCATTTCTATTTTCATCTCAATTTGACCACAAAAAAGCAGCCCCCTCTTTATAGAGGCGGGCTGCTTTTTGATTAGCGTTTTTTTATTTCTTCAAGCAGGATTTTGTTGACCATCGGCGGGTTGGCTTGTCCTTTGGACGCTTTCATAATCTGTCCGACAAGGAAGCCGATCGCGCGGTCTTTCCCGTTTTTAAAGTCTTCGATTGATTGAGGGTTGTTGTCAAGCGCTTCTGTAACAAGCTTCAGCAGCACGCCCTCGTCAGAAATTTGAACGAGGCCTTTTTCTTTCACAATCTTCTCAGCGTCGCCGCCTTTTTCAATCAATTCTTTAAAGACTTTCTTGGCGATCTTAGAGGAAATGGTTCCTTTTTCAATCAAATTGATCATGCCGGCAAGGCCTTCAGGTGTGAGGGCAACGTCCGCAAGCTCTTTTTGCTCAGCGTTCAGATAAGCTGACACTTCACCCATGAGCCAGTTAGACGCTTGTTTGGCTTCAGCGCCTTTTTGAACAGTTTCTTCGAAGAAATCAGCCATTTCTTTTGTCAGGGTCAGAACCATCGCATCATATGCAGGCAAGCCAAGCTCTTCGATATAACGCTTGCGTCGCTCATCCGGAAGCTCAGGAATGCTTGCTTTTACGCGCTCCTTCCATTCGTCATCAATGTAGAGCTCGACAAGGTCTGGCTCCGGGAAGTAACGGTAGTCGTCAGATCCCTCTTTGACACGCATGAGAATGGTTTTCTTCGTCGCTTCGTCGTAACGGCGCGTTTCCTGCTGAATCAAGCCGCCGGAAAGAAGAACCTGCTCCTGACGTTTTTCTTCATGCTCAAGGCCTTTTTGAACAAACGCAAAGGAGTTCAAGTTTTTCAATTCTGTTTTTGTGCCGAATTCCTCTTGGCCAATCGGACGAAGAGAAATATTGGCGTCACAGCGAAGTGAACCTTCTTCCATTTTACAGTCGGAAACGCCTGTATATTGGATGATAGACTTCAGCTTTTCAAGATACGCATACGCTTCTTCCGGCGTGCGGATATCCGGCTCAGATACGATCTCAACAAGCGGTGTTCCTTGACGGTTGAAGTCAACAAGAGAATAGCCATCGCCTGTATGTGTCAGTTTTCCGGCATCTTCTTCAAGGTGAAGACGTGTGATGCCGATGCGTTTTGTTTTTCCGCCGACTTCAATTTCAATCCAACCATTTTCGCCGATTGGCTTATCAAATTGAGAAATCTGATAAGCTTTCGGGTTATCTGGGTAGAAATAGTTTTTGCGGTCAAACTTCGTATCTGTTGCGATCTCACAGTTGAGCGCCATAGCCGCTTTCATTGCGAATTCAACAGCTTCTTTGTTCAGAACAGGCAGGACGCCCGGATATCCGAGGTCAACTACGCTTGTCTGCGTGTTCGCCTCCGCGCCGAATGGCGTTGGAGAGCTTGAGAAAATTTTTGATTTTGTTTTTAACTCGACGTGGACTTCAAGTCCGATTACCGTTTCAAAGTTCAATTCTTTTCACCCCTTACAGTTCAGGTTTTGCTTTATGATGGTCTGTCGCTTGTTCAAATGCATGAGCAACACGGTATACAGTGCTTTCATCAAAATGTTTTCCGATGATTTGCAGGCCGAGCGGAAGTCCGTCTGCTAATCCGCACGGTACGCTGATGCCCGGTACGCCGGCAAGGTTGACTGGAATTGTTAAGATATCGTTTGCGTACATTGTGAGCGGATCTTTCGTGTTTTCACCGATTTTAAATGCAGGTGTCGGGGTAGTAGGTCCGACAATAACATCGTATTTCTCAAAAACGTCTTCGAAATCTTTCTTAATCAGCGTACGCACCTTTTGCGCTTTTTTGTAGTACGCATCGTAGTAGCCTGAGCTTAAAGCGAACGTTCCGAGCATGATGCGGCGTTTGACTTCATCGCCGAAGCCTTCTGAACGTGTTTGCTTATAAAGGTCGATCAGGTTGTCCGCGTTGTCTGTGCGGTAACCGTAGCGAATGCCGTCAAAGCGTGCAAGGTTGGCTGACGCTTCAGAAGATGACAGCAGGTAATATGTCGCTAACGCATATTTGCTGTGCGGAAGAGATACTTCTTCCCATGTAGCGCCGAGGCCTTCAAGAACTTTCAGGGCAGCAAGTACAGATTCTCTCGCTTCTTTGCCGACACCTTCACCGAGGTATTCTTTCGGTACAGCGATTTTCAATCCTTTGATGTCGCCAGTTAATGAAGAAAGAAAATCAGGAACGTCCACATTTGCACTCGTAGCGTCCATTTTGTCAACGCCAGAAATCGCTTGAAGCAAAAACGCGTTGTCCTCAACTGTACGCGTAATCGGCCCGATTTGGTCTAATGAAGACGCAAATGCGACCAGTCCGTAACGGGAAACGCGTCCGTATGTAGGCTTTAATCCGACAACACCGCAGAAAGATGCCGGCTGACGGATGGAACCGCCTGTGTCAGATCCAAGTGAAAACGGAACTTCTCCCGCAGCAACCGCAGCCGCTGAACCGCCGCTTGAACCGCCGGGAACTGTCTCTAAGTTCCATGGGTTTTTCGTCAGCTTGTACGCTGAGTTTTCAGTAGATGATCCCATGGCGAATTCATCCATGTTCAATTTCCCGATTGTGACCGCTTCAGCGTCTTGAAGGCGCTGAACAACAGTAGCGTCGTAGATCGGATCAAAGTTTTCGAGAATTTTGCTGGAGCATGTTGTGCGCAGCCCTTTTGTTACGATATTATCTTTTACGCCAATCGGCATACCGAAAAGAAGGCCGTGCTCAGAACGGCTGTCAACCGCCTCATCAAGCTCCTTCGCGTATGCGCGCGCTTTTTCTTCATCTAATGCCAAAAAGGCTTGCACCTTATCATCAACTGCTTGGATGCGTTTATAAGATTCATCAACCAGATCAGAAATCTTAATCTCTTTTTTATGTATGAGCTGTTTTAATTCTGTGATTTTACGATCAAATAATGACATTCTTGTGTCCCTCCTTTAGTCCAAAATTGATGGCACACGAATATAGCCGTCTTTATGGTCAGGCGCATTTTTCATGACATCCTCAACCGGAAGACCTTTACCCGCTTCATCTTCTCTCATGACATTTTTCATTTTCAGCACGTGAGTTGTAGGCTCCACATTGTCTGTGTTAACCTCGTTAAGCTCCTCGGCAAAGGAAATGATGCTGTCAAGCTGTTCAGTAAACATTTTTGCTTCTTCGTCAGTAATTGCAAGTCTCGCAAGGTGCGCAACGTGCTTTACTTCTTCTATTGAAATTCGTGACATATGATCCACCTCCACATATTTCTCCGTTAAGTCATATAATACTGATCATATCAAAAACAAGCCCTCTAAAGCAACAAAACGCCTTGGGACTGGCTTGTGATTCCGAGATAATACCCTATTTATTTTATACTAAAATGAGGCAAAGGAGAAACAAAATAATTTTCTGAAAATTTTTACTTTTGTTATTTTTTGAAAGCGTTTTATTCTCTGTTCCCTTCTAGGTTTACAACAGTATTTTCCTCGGAATATCCAAGTTTCATCGCTTGAATGGACGGGAATACTTTGTTAGGTTAAGTTAACAAGTGCACCTGCCAACGAATGATTGTAAGGTTTGCACTTGCGCCAGGCTGCTTAACTGGCACCATCAATTTGAGAGGTGATGCAACATTATTAGTGAAAAGAGGGTAAAACGTGAGTATTGAAATTATTATATCATTAGGAATTTACTTTTCTGCCATGCTGTTAATCGGCTGGTACTCATTTAAGAAAACAACTGACATCAATGATTACATGCTTGGAGGTAGAGGTCTCGGGCCATTTGTAACTGCTTTGTCTGCCGGAGCGGCGGATATGAGCGGATGGATGCTGATGGGAATACCAGGCGCAATGTTTGCGACAGGCTTATCGACATTATGGCTTGCACTCGGTTTAACAATCGGCGCGTATTCGAACTATCTTCTATTGGCGCCCCGTCTTAGAGCTTATACGGAAGCGGCGGATGACGCGATTACGATTCCCGATTTCTTTGATAAACGATTCCAGCATTCTTCATCAGTGCTGAAAATTGTATCAGCTTTAATCATTATGATCTTTTTCACACTGTATACTTCTTCTGGTATGGTATCAGGCGGAAGATTATTTGAATCTGCTTTTGGAGCCGATTATACACTTGGACTTCTGCTGACTACAGGTATTGTTGTGTTGTATACACTATTTGGCGGTTTCCTTGCTGTCAGTTTGACTGATTTTGTACAGGGTGCGATCATGTTTGTAGCACTAGTGCTTGTGCCGATCGTTGCTTTTACCCAGCTGGGCGGCGTTTCTCCTGCTTTACATGAGATTACAGCTGTAGACCCAAAGCTATTGGATATATTTAAAGGCGCGAGCGTCATTAGCATTATTTCCTATTTGGCCTGGGGCTTAGGCTACTACGGCCAGCCTCATATCATCGTCCGTTTTATGGCGATTAAGCATATCAAGGATTTAAAACCTGCACGCAGAATCGGCATGAGCTGGATGATCATCTCTATTCTAGGTTCAACCGTAACAGGTTTAGTCGGTGTGGCTTACGCGCATAAATTCGGAGTTGCTATAAGTGATCCTGAAACGATTTTCATTATTTTTTCTAAAATTTTGTTCCACCCATTGATTACGGGATTTTTGCTGTCTGCTATTTTAGCAGCCATTATGAGTTCGATCTCTTCTCAGCTTCTGGTAACAGCGAGCGCGATGATCGAGGATTTATATCGGACATTTTTCAGAAGGGAAGCATCAGATAAAGAATTGGTCTTGGCCGGTCGGCTGTCAGTCTTAATGATCGCAGTTATTGCGGTTCTGATGTCCTTGAATCCAAGCAGCACGATTCTTGATCTGGTTGGTTATGCATGGGCCGGATTCGGTTCTGCTTTTGGGCCTGCTATTCTTCTGAGCCTGTATTGGAAACGAATGACTGAATGGGGCGCCCTTTCAGCCATGATTGTCGGAGCTGCCACAGTATTAATTTGGATTACAACTGGCTTAGCTGACTCCACAGGTATCTATGAAATGATTCCAGGATTTTTCCTGAGTATGATTGCGGGTGTTATCGGAAGCTTGATCACAAAACGTCCTGCAAAAGCCTCTTACCGATTGTTCGGTGTCATGGAAAAACTGTTATTAAAACGCAAAAAGTAATCAAAAAGCCATCAAGCAACGCTTGGTGGCTTTTATGCTCTTGTTTTGCTATAAATACTGTGAGAAAATCATATTTATTTAAAAACACCTTAGAGAAGGGGGGGAATTTGCTGTTGAGCTGGTATATTGATCCTGATATTTTATTAAAATTGGCCATTGCTACTTTGATTGGCATGGTCATTGGGCTGGAGCGTGAATTAAAAAATAAACCGCTCGGATTAAAAACCTGTATCGTTATCGCCGTCAGCTCATGCATGCTGACGATCGTCAGTATAAATGCGGCATATCATTTCCCTAAATACTATCGCATCATGATGGACCCGCTGCGTCTGCCGGCACAAATCATTTCCGGCGTCGGCTTTATCGGAGCCGGTGTCATTTTGCGAAAAAGCAATGATGTCATTTCCGGCTTGACGACATCAGCTATGATCTGGGGAGCAGCGGGGCTTGGGCTGGCAACGGGAGCCGGATTTTATAAAGAAGCATTTGCCAGTCTTCTGTTCATCCTGATCAGTGTGGAATTTCTGCCATGGGCAGTCAGAAAGATCGGTCCGGACCGCCTGCAGGAAAAAGACATCCGCATCAGAATGTCGCTTTCTGATAAAGACAAAATGACAGAGATTTTAAAAGAAATGAAAAGAAGAGATATCAAAACACACTCTGTCCGGATCGACGACCTCGGCGAAAAGGAATTCCCAATTATGGAAGTGAAGGTCCGCGTCCATAAAAACAGGTACACGACCGATGTCTACTATGATATTAAAGACATTGAAGGCGTAGTCGGCGTTAAATGTGATACATTATAAAAGCCAATGGGACATTGAATCCCATTGGCTTTTTTATCTACATCAGTGCGGAAAAATCAAATGCTGTAATCGGTGTGCCATTTTCTATATCTCGTCTGAAGCCGGCGAGCATTTCTTTTTCCTCTTCTCCTATTGTGTTAAGGTCAAACATCTGATGCAGCAATCCGTAAATCAGCATATGGCGAAGGCGCAGAAAATCAGGTATCCTTCTCAGCCACGCGGGATCCAGATCATTTTTCTCCCAGTATCCTTTCATGAAATGCGTCATAAATTCCTCTGTAAATGCAGCTTTATTTTCATAAGGCACAACAGGATACCAAAGCACATTGTAGAGGAGTATGCTGATATCATTAATGAACCAATTGTAGCCGATATCATCAAAATCAAATGCTGTGATTTTGCCATGATCCCAATGAAAATTGCCATGATGCAGATCCGCATGCACCAAACCATAGCTGTCCCGGTTTTTCGGGAGACGCCGCAGTTCATTCATCAGCAAATCGGCTTGCTGAAACACCTTTGTCTGATCTTCAGGCACATACTTTCTCAGCTTTAACTGCTCCTCTTCGTCCCATTCCTGTCTTTTAAAAGCGGGATTGCTCAGTTTGTAGCTTTTTGTCAGGTTGTGCATCTCACCTGTGTATTTGCCAAGCTCATAAAATAGCATTTCATTCCAGTCCGATTCATCCACTTTTTGCCCTGGCGCTTTCTCATAGATTCTCAATAAAAAGAAACCGCCATTTACGTCCGGCACCTCTTCAACATCTTTTCCGCTCAGCGATGGAAGCGATTTCGCAACCGAAAGCCCGCCTTCTGCAAGGTGACGGAGCCAATCCATTTCTCCCCTCATATCATTTGAAGTTCTTCGAATGGTATGGGTAATCTTTAAAATATAAGATTGATGGTCTTTCATACATTCATATACGTAGTTTTCCGCATCTGCCAGAAAACGCATCTGACTCTTTCGGAAACCATATCTCACTGCCGCCTCTGCCAAAACCTGATCTTCATGAAATATTTTTTTAATTTCTTTATGCACGTTTTTCTAACTCCCTTTCTTTTGCTATTGATTTGATACCCATTGTTTTCACACGAATTCCAGCATCAACATACCTCCCCTTTGATTTGTGCTTCGGCGGAAGCGAAAACATATTTCCTTATCCTGCTAATTATAACACAAAAAACCCCTCGGGCCTTATAGGCACAAGGGGGTTGCTTTGTTGATCATTCATAAATGTGAACAGTTGGCTCTTTATCTCCGGCATTGCGAATAATAACCGCTTCCTGTCCGTCCGAGGACGTGATATTGACTTCAACATCAATCGAGCCCTTGGAGTAGTAGTCCATCACTTCTCCCGTTAAGAACTGGGTGAATGCGACGACTTCACTTTTTCCGTAAAATTGCATTGGAATGCTAATTTTCATTTTTTTCATATCATCATTTTCATATAGCGCTGTACCGACAACGCCTGTATAGTTCGGGAAATATTCTTCAATTGAATTTTTGAACCGCTTGAAGACTTCTGAGTCATCCGGGTATTTTTCTGCTGTCGTTGCGTCAGCCGGATAAAATACGTATTTTTCTTTGATGTCATCCCAATTTGGAATATCCGCAGAGCCTGCCTTCACTTCTGTTTTAGCGATGAAATTCCCCGGAACAATTGATGTTTTTGACGCCTGCTTGTAGAGCGCGACAGTGATCGGCACATTCTTCAAGTTATCTTTTTTACGGAGGCGGTTAATGACCTCTTGTGCAATTTTTTCGCCCTGCTCACGAAGCGTGCTGTCCTTAATTTCCACTTCTTTTTGAGGATCGCCCGTTTTCTCACGATAGTAATACACGGAGTTTAACGCAAGACCGATCATCACGCCGCCAAGCTGGATGGAATTTTTGTCTTTTCTGACTAAATAATCGTGTTCCAGCATGGACGCTAAATAAACCGGGCTGTTTTCGTTCTTTTCTTCTGTGGAACCGGAGCTTGGAAGCGCTGGGTTCAAGCCTTCATTTTTAAAGTTTTGATCATCTTTTTGGGCTTTTTTCAGATCAGATCCTGTTTTTTTCCGTGCCAGCCAGCTTAACACTGTATCTTCATCTAAATATTGCCCTTCTTGGAACAGATAATCGTCAGTCGAGAACGAATCTTGGGCAAGACGCATCAGCCCTGTTTCAAACTCATCAATGTCCAATCTTGTATTCAGCTGTTCCGTTGTTAAGCCGCGCGCTTTTCCCGCCTTAAACGGCAGCACCATTTTGTAATAGGAGTCAGAGATATTATATTTCGGGACAATCGCTTTTTCTGACGATTTCGGTGTCTTTTGCGTGATCTCTTCCTCCTTATCCCCCCCAAAACCTGACGAGCAGGCAGACAGCATTAACACTGCCGCCGTTGCCGCCATTGCCAACGTCTTTTTCAATAGAAAACACTCCTCTTATTTCTTTAGCTCTTCCATTAATTGCGCTTCATTCCACACTTCAATGTTCAGCTCTTGTGCTTTTGCCAGCTTGCTTCCCGCCGCTTCTCCGGCGATGACCAAGTCTGTGTTTTTGCTGACGCTGCCTTTCATCTTGCCGCCGAGCGCTTCGATTTGCGCCTTGGCATCGTTTCTTGACAGTTGTTCCAGCTTTCCTGTCAATACAATAGTTTTACCCGCAAAGTAAGAATCGCTGTCCTCAGCTTTCACTTTTTTCGGGCCTTTGTAGTGTGTGTTTACGCCCAGCTCCTGAAGTTCGTCCAGGAGTTCAAGCATTTCTTCTTTATGAAAATAAGTGATGACCGCATCAGCCATTTTTTCACCGATTTCATCGACCGCAAGGAGCTCCTCTTTTGAAGCTTTTTTCAGATTCTCCAAGCTCTCAAAATGCATGGCAAGCGTCTTTGCGGCTTTTGAACCGATAAAGCGGATGCCAAGTCCGAACAGCAAGCGCTCTAACGAATTCTCTTTTGATTTTTGAATGGAGCTGATCAGGTTTTCAGTTGACTTTTCTCCCATGCGTTCGAGCTGGATAACCCGTTCCTTCGTCAGCTTATACAAATCCGCCACATTGCGGACAAGGTTCTCCTCAAACAGCTGTGTGATCACTCGTTCGCCGAGTCCGTCAATGTTCATGGCATTTCGGGAAACAAAATGAATCAGCCCTTCCCGAATTTGCGCAGGGCATTCAGGGTTAATACAGCGGAGCGCCACTTCTCCTTCGATGCGGACGAGTTCGCTGCCGCATTCAGGGCACTCCGTCGGCATGCTGAATTCTTTTTCTTCTCCTGTGCGCTGTTCAATGAGGACATTCACGACTTCCGGAATGATATCGCCCGCTTTTTTAATAACGACCTTATCCAAAATCCGAATGTCCTTCTCTTTAATTAAATCTTCGTTATGAAGGGATGCTCTTGAGACCGTTGTGCCGGCAACTTTTACCGGCTCCAAAATTGCGGTTGGCGTAATCACACCGGTTCTGCCGACATTTAATTCAATATCGAGAAGCTTTGTCACGACCTCTTCAGCAGGAAATTTATACGCGATGGCCCAGCGCGGGCTTTTCGCCGTATAACCAAGCTCCTCCTGCTGATCAAGAGAATCGACTTTAATGACGATGCCGTCAATTTCATACGGAAGGTCAGCTCGCTTCTCCTGAAATTCATCGACCAGCGCAATCACTTCTTCTATGCTGCTGCATTTTTTTCGTTCCTGGTTCGTTTTAAATCCGATTTCGTCGAGAAAATCAAGCCCCTGGCTTTGCGTCTCCACACCCATCTCGTCAAGCTCCGCTATACTGTAGACGAAGATATCGAGGTTTCGTTTCGCCGCAATTTTCGGATCGAGCTGTCTGAGTGATCCCGCAGCTGCATTTCGCGGATTGGCAAACGGTTCTTCTTCGTTTTTGATCCGTTCCTCATTGAGCGCTTCAAACGAACGCTTCGGCATATATGCCTCGCCGCGCACTTCGATTGACAGATCACGTTTCATTTTGAGCGGTATATTGCGGATCGTCTTCAAATTCTCCGTAATATCCTCTCCTGTCGTTCCGTCACCTCTTGTGGCACCTCTGACAAAATAGCCGTCTTCATAACGGAGAGAAACAGCAAGACCGTCTATTTTCAGCTCCACATTATACGCCACGTCGTCGCCGACCGCCTGGCGCACCCGGCGGTCGAAATCACGAAGATCATCCGCATTAAAAGCGTTGCCTAAGCTGAGCATCGGCGTGCCGTGAGTGACCTTCTGAAACGCTTCAAGCACAGCCCCGCCGACACGCTGTGTAGGAGAGTCGGGCGTCCTGAGGTCTGGATGCTCCTCCTCAATCGCAATCAGCTCCTGCATCAATCTGTCGTATTCGGCATCAGGGACGCTCGGTTCATCTAAGGTGTAATATTCATAGCTATACTTGTTGATCGTGCGGCGCAGTTCGTCTGTCCGCTGCTTCGCTGTTTCTTTGTCCATCTGCTTCTTCCTTTCCTCTTCAATCACTGCTTTTCAATAGGAGCAAACGCTGCTAACAGGCGTTTCACACCGACAGGGCTCGGAAAAGCAATATCAAGCTCCGTTCCTTCTCCTTCGCCTTTTACGCTGACGACAGTTCCTGTGCCCCATTTTTTATGGCCGGCCTTATCTCCGACTGCCCAGTTTAAGGTGTCGCCGCCTGTTTTGCTGGCGTAGGATACCGGCCGTGAAACAGGGCCGCGTCTCGGCTGCATTTTTCTCGCAGACGGCGCTCTTGTTTCTTTTTTCTCATTTAGGTTTTCCAATAAGTCATCCGGTATTTCAGCAATAAAGCGAGATTCCGGGTTCATGTTTGTTCGGCCAAATAAGGTCCGCATTTTGGCGTTAGTCAGATAAAGCTCCTGCTCCGCTCTTGTAATACCGACGTAAGCAAGGCGGCGTTCTTCTTCCATTTCGGCTTCTTCCATTAATGAACGGCTGTGCGGGAAGACGCCTTCTTCAAGCCCCATCAAGAAAACAACCGGGAATTCAAGCCCTTTTGCGGCATGCAGGGTCATCAAGGTGACTGCATCCTTTCCTCCTGACTCTTCCTCCTTCTGGTCGAGCTGATCAATATCTGCGATCAGCGCCAAGTCTGTCAGGAACGCAACAAGTGTCTTGTCTTCACTTTTCTGTTCAAAGTTTTTCGTAACAGACAGGAACTCGTCAATGTTTTCTAAACGGCTTTGGGCCTCGATTGATTTCTCAGTCTTGAGCATTTCCCTGTATTCCGTTTTATCAAGAATTTCTTCTGTCAGCTCTGTAATGGATAAGTAATCCTGCATATTGGTCAGGTTCTCAACCATTTGTCTGAAGCTGTCGAGCGCGTTGGCCGCTTTGGCGCTGACCCCGATAAAATCGACCTGCTGAATCGCTTGGAAAAAGGACAAGCCATTCATCGCCGCATACGAAGCTATTTTTTCAAGTGATGTCGCACCGACTCCGCGTTTCGGGACATTAACAATACGCGTAAAACTGATATCGTCATCCGGATTGGATACGAGGCGCAGGTATGCGAGGATGTCTTTGATTTCTTTTCTGTCATAGAACTTTGTGCCGCCGACAATGTTATAGTTCAAGCCAGATTTGAGAAGCGTTTCCTCAATCACACGGGACTGTGCATTTGTCCGGTACAAAATGGCGATCTCTGACAGCTTCCGCTTACCTGAGCTGTAAAGCTGATGGATTTTCCCCGCTACAAACTGTCCTTCGCCAAACTCATTATCTCCGCGGTAGTAGGAAATTTTGATGCCATCATCATTTTCCGTCCACAAATTTTTTGGTTTGCGGTTTGAGTTGTTTTTGATAACCTCGTTCGCCGCGCGCAAAATCCGTTTCGTCGAACGGTAATTTTGTTCAAGCAAAATCACGCTGGCGTTTGGATAATCTTTTTCAAAAGAAAGGATATTGGCGATATCCGCGCCGCGCCATCTATAAATCGACTGATCAGAGTCCCCGACCACGCAAAGGTTCTGGAAACGTTCTGCAAGCTGCTTTACGAGCATGTATTGGGCTCTGTTCGTATCCTGATACTCGTCGACGTGGATGTACTGGAATTTACGCTGATAAAATTCAAGCACTTCCGGCACACGGTCAAACAGTTTAATTGTCGTCATAATCAAATCATCAAAATCGAGCGATTGGTTTTTCAAAAGCTTCTTCTGATAATCAGTATACACATCGCTGACTACCTGATCATAGTAGCCGCCGGCAACTTTAGAGAATTCCTCTGGTTCGGTCAATTCGTTTTTCGCACTGCTGATCGTGCCGAGGATGCTTCTTGGGTCAAACTTCTTCGGGTCAAGATTGCGCTCCTTCAAAATCCCCTTAATCACTGAAAGCTGATCAGCTGTATCAAGGATGGAGAAATTGCGGTTGATCCCGATCCGGTCGATATCTCTGCGCAAAATCCGCACGCACATGCTGTGGAATGTGGAAATCCAAATATCGTCCGCACCAGGTCCGAGAATGCTTTCCACACGCTCTTTCATTTCGCGTGCCGCTTTATTGGTAAATGTGATCGCCAGAATGTTCCACGGCGCCACATGCTTTTCCGCCATTAAATAAGCGATTCTGTGTGTCAGGACACGCGTCTTTCCGCTTCCCGCTCCCGCCATCAGCAAGAGAGGGCCGTCCGTTGTTTTGACTGCCTCCTGCTGAACGGGGTTTAATCCGCTTAGTAATTGATTGCTAATATAATTCAAAATTTGTTCACCCGCCTATACAAAACATATGTTCTATCATAAACCAAATCCGTACAATTTACTACTCGCCTTTCACCGCTGCTACCGTTTTCAAAGCCCGGTCAAAATCTTCATATACCGCATTGCCCACAACGATCACGTCTGCATGTTCTGCATATTGCTTTGCCGTTTCCGCATCCTTGATGCCGCCGCCGTAAAACAAGGTGGACGTTTCCAATACAGATTTCGTTTTCTTCACGGCTTCTATGTCGCCGAGCATACCGCTGTATTCCAAATAAAAAATCGGAAGATGCAATAGCTCAGATACACGCGCATATGCGGCGATATCGTCAATACTCAGCTTGGCATCCGCTTCAGTCAGTGCCGCCGCCTTGCAATCAGGGTTTGCGATACAGTAGCCTTCCGCTACGATTTCTTCCATTGACAACAGTTCTCCGTATTCCTTCATGGCTTTCTGATGCATGCCGACAATCCAGTCCGCGTTCTTACTATTTAATACACTCGGAATAAAATATAAGTCAAAGCCGGGTACGATCGCTTCAATAGCTGACACCTCAAGGACACACGGTACTAAAAACCGTCTTACCTTAGACATCATCTGCAGGACATTATCCTCTGTCACACCATCGCTTCCGCCAATAATGACCGCATCCGTTCCTGATTCACAAAGAATCTCCAGCTGTTCATCAGGCAAATCTTTATTTGGATCGAGTTTAAAGACATGCTTCCACTCCGTTACATCGTACACGTCATACGTTCCTCCATTCATTTGTTACCATTTAAACATTATAACAAATTCACATAGCGCGGAAAAACGGAAAAAGCCGTTAATCTCGTTATTCACTGAAAAAGGTGTTTTGATTCTTTTTTCATAAAAAAAGAGAGATCCAGCAAGCCTTCAATAGCTCTAAGATTCAGACAAAAGATTCCTTGCTTATGAAATGAAAAACAGGAGGAAGACGTCGCATAAAAAAACCGCCCTTGCCGGCGGCAGGGCGGTTCTTTTTTATTTTGAAGAAGATTCTGTTTCCGTCCCCTTCACACGGTCAAGCGCCATTTCATAAGCGTCATTTCCGTAATTTAAACAGCGTTTCACACGGGAAATTGTAGCCGTGGAAGCGCCTGTTTCTGTTTCAATCTTATGATACGTGTTTCCTTCGCGAAGCATGCGCGCCACTTCAAGGCGCTGAGCCAGCGATTGAATTTCGTTAATTGTGCAAAGATCATCGAAGAACCGGTAACATTCCTCCAGGTCTTTCAGCGATAAGATTGAGTTGAATAATTGGTCCAGCTCTTTGCCGCGTAATTTATCGATTTGCATCGTTACACACCTTCTCCTTTACGTAATAGAAGCCGCATCGAGATCAGGCACGATATTAATCCAAGTCTTTCCTGGCACAAACGGCAGCCATTTGCCGTCTTTCACCGGCACAATTCTTCCGTTTACTTGTTTCCAGTCTGTTTCAATAACGCTGCCGCACTGAAACAACAGACCTTTCCCGCCTGATTCCAGGTCGATGTCGCGTCTTCCATCTTGATCAATAGTATGATGGCTGGCTTCAACAATGAAAATATTCTGCATTGCAACCGGCTTTCCGGTTTCCCGGTCTGTCGTTATGACACCATCAGAGCTTCTTATATAAGATTCAGCTTTTTTATCATAGTTGTATTCGACAAGATTTGTAATGTTCTTTGTTCCATAATCTACCCGAACATTGTAAGATTCATTTGCAGGTTTTGCTTCTGATGTTTGAAACAGCAGCGGATCTGTTTTCCGCTTCAGCTCGTATCCCTTTTGCTTCGCCGCCTTTTTTATATTCTCATAAGACGTGTAGGAATTGTGGGGCGGTTTGCTGAAATCAGCTCTCCAAAATAAACTTCCGTCAAAATCCAATCCATTCATATAATCGGCAGCTCCGGATTCCAGCTGCTCTTTGGCGCCGGGACTCCAGCCATGGTGGACAAATATGCTGTCAAAGCCATTGCTGAGAGTGACGAAATATTCCCGCGCGCTCCGCACCGGTCCGACAGTTTCAGGCATCTGGCTTTGAAAAATGGCCAAGAATCGTGTAATTTGCCCCTCGGCAAGCGCTTCTATGACAATGTCGGCTTTAGACAGCCCTGATTGCGGCCTTGCCTTCAAGTGATTGTTCACCACAACAGCAACAGGCCGGCGTTCAATTACCTTCTGTTCAGTCTCCAGTCCCGTCAAAGGAGCTTTCAGCTTCTTTTCAGCATCCGGAAGAGCATCCTTCTGCTGACAGGATACAAGCAGAAAAAACACAAAACATAGCACGCAACCTGTCATCCATTTCTTCATTTGTCGGCTCCCCGCTCTTTTATATTTTAACGCATTATCGATGGAAAGAGTACAGTTTTTTTCATGACATCGAAGATTCCTCTCGGCGTAATGCGTATATACGGAAGGTGTGTACTTTGCAAAAAGAGCAGCGTATAGACGGGATCACAAAACTCGTAGCCTCTCTCAGTCAAAAGCTCTATCAGCTTTTGTTCCTTCTTCAGCACATTTTCATACGCTTCCGAAGAAGCACAGCCGCATAGCGCAAGCGGAATTTCATGCAGAATGTTCCCATTTTCCGCAAGGACGATTCCTCCCCCGATCTCTTTCATGCGAGCGAATGCGAGCAGCATATCCGCTTTATTTTTTCCAATCGCGACAATATCGCCTGTCGTCGTAAAGGAGCTCACAAACCCTTGCACGCTTGAAGCAAACCCTTTTATCATCGTATTCACTCGCCATTTTCCATGTTTATCAATCATTGTCAAATAACTTTCATCATGATCAAACGAGAGCTGTTCCATCGAATTGTCAATCTCAATCATATACGGCTCCATAATGACCGCATTCCGCATTTTTACGCCCATCGGCATGGAAAACTGCAAATCATCCATCGTCATATCATATGAAAGCTTAAGCGGGACAAGACCGCCTTTGTCCCAGCTCATTTTTGTAAACGCCTTCAAATCACAGCCGTCTTCACGAAGGATGACCCCTTTTGACAATACAGTCACAGGATTCGGATGTAACGGATCTTCAAGTATGTTCAGCGACGCCAATCTTCCCGGTCCGACCACACCTAAATAATCATCCATTTGATAATACTTTGCAATATGAAATGATGCCATGTTGTAGGCATCGATTGCAGGTACACCTTCTTCTAGCGCGATGCGGATCAGCTCATTTGTCATGCCGCCTTTATAAAAGTTCGGTGTCGCGCCGTCTGTCGTGTAAAAAAAGTGGTCATAACAGCGGAATCCCTTTTCATGCAGTTCCCGCAAGATTTTTCTTACATCTGGGCGAATGGAAGAATTCCGAAGGGAAACATAGTAGCCCTGTTCCAACCTTCTCATTACTTCATCACCTGTCATGGCTTCATGATCACAATCCGCTCCGAACAGCTTCATTTTTGTAAGCGTTTTATCCGAAGCGCCGGGGAAATGCCCTTCAATGCGTTTTCTCTGCTTCTTTGTAGTTTGCATGCAGTGAAGCATTAAATCATCACCATCAACTAAACGAGGCCATCCGGTCATTTCTCCGCCCTGAATCACATCCGGATGTTCAATCCACTGCTTTCTGACATCAAACGGAAGAACGTGGTCCTCGTTCTGAACCTCAGTCTGAAGGTCATAGCGTGACCACCAAAAATATTGAACAGGCTGCTTTTTAAGTTCATTTAATACGGTAAGCGCTTTCTTTTTTCCGGTTTGTAAAAGCAAAAATAAGTTATCATTCACGAATGTCGTTGTTCCGTATTGAGACACATATTCCGCCAGCGTTTGGGGATTATATATTTGAAAAGGATGTGCGTGCGGTTCGATATACCCCGGCACAATGTATTTTCCTTCACAATCGATCGTATGAATTTCTTCGGCTCGATTCGGAAGTTCATGACCCACGTAAACAATGCGGTCCTGATAAATCCAAATGTTTTTTTTCAGCCATTGTTTTACATATGGATTTAAGACGAGAGCATTCCGTAAAAGGAGCGTTGGAAGCAGCTTTGAGTCTACAACATCAACCTGTGCCCTGATGTCTTGGATTTTCCAGTTAAAGGTGCGTTCGGACATTCACATACTCTCCTTTACATGTATTAGACTCATGTTATCACATCCTTCCTCATGACGCATGATTAAAACGTAACAAGTTTTTGAAGGTCAATTACATTTGCAAGTACAAAGGAGCGGATTTCCATGAAGCCAAATATCAGTCTCATCAATGCAGTCTTCAGAATCGCATGCGGACTGACGATTATGTCAGCCGCCAGTGCAAAGTTTTCGAAAAAACCTTGGTGCAGAATGCACCTCTTTTACATCTTTATGGGGGCCATGAAAGCAGGATCGGGAATCTTGCGCTTCTGTCCTGTGACCTATATGTTTCAAAACAATGCTCCCGGCAATAACGAACAGGAGCATCAAAACAGATAAACAAAAAAGCTTGCTCACGATTCTTGAGCAAGCTTTTTCTTTATATAGAGATACCCTGCGGCTGCCAGCACTGTCGGATAAAGGAGTGCCCAGCCGCTGAATGAGTAAATCACTGCGCACGCCGCAAACGCCCCGAGCGCCATCCACCAGCCTGAATCTCTCCAGCTCAGCAGCTTCAGCGCTGCAGCCATTGTACATATGTAAGATGCGATAAAAGCCGCACTCGGTCCTTTTAACAGAGTCGTCAAATCGATTTGAAACAGGCAATGCGATATCAGCACTAAGCCAAACACTGCGGCCAGCGCTATCAATACACGGATAGGCGTATGATTTGTCTTGCCGAGTTTTCCGAAATAGACGGGAATGTGCCCTTCTCTCGCCAATGCGTACACCATTCGGGAAAAACCCGCAATATTGGCGTGAATGGTGGTAAATGTGATAAACAGCGCTAAACATACTGTTACATATACGCCGCTTTCCCCAGCTCCTTTTGATATGAGCATGGCAAGCGATGCGATTTCTCCATTTTCTCCATACGAATGAGTCCCTATCGTCACAAATGACAGCAGGATGTACAGCCCTGCCACACAAGCCGCTCCCAAAAACAAGCTGATTGGGACATCTTTTTCAGGGCGATGAAATTCCTCAGCCAATGGAGTAATCATTTCCCAGCCTACAAATGAGAAAAAAATCATCACAGAAACAGATCCCGCGGCAGGCCAGCCATGCGGAAGAAACGGCTGAAATTCTGCTGCTTCGACATGAGGCAATGACACGGCAACCGAAGCGACAAGAAGAAATACGATGACACACATGACGAGTGTACTGATATTCGCGGATAGTTGAATACCTCTCATATGAAGCAAAATTGAGACAATCAGCATGCATCCCGCAATCAAAGTAATCTGCCAATCGGAAGCCTTTATGATGTAACTGATGTAATGCGCGCCAGTCAAAGCGATGATGGGAACGCCGATCGGAACGGACCCTAATATGATCCAGCCCAAAACCGTGCCGGCTTTTTTCTGAAAAGCCAGCTGCACATAAGCCGTAATTCCTCCCGCACTGGGCGCTATTTTCACAAGCCGGGCCAGCGTGCCGACAAGAAGAAAAGATAAAAAAGACATAAACACCCAAACAAATAAAGAAGCGGGACCGGCTGCGTCAGCTGTGACAGACGGCAGAATCAATATTCCGCAGCCTAAAACGGCCCCAATCGTTAACGCCGTCCCTTGTATCCAAGTAATAGAACGCTGTAACTTTGGCAACATGCTACCCCCTCTCCCATTGATGGCTTTATTATAGGAAAAATAAGACGGCATCCATATGCTACAATGAAGTTAAATCAACAGTATCACCTTATGATTAAAGGAATTTTCATTCATTCGCCTAAATATGTAAAGGAGCCAGACAAATGGACGATACAGACCTTCAGATTCTCTCGCATTTGCAGCGAAATGGCAGATTAACAATGGTTGAGCTGGGAAAGCTTGTCGGACTCAGCTCGCCAAGCGCGGCGGAACGTGTCAGGAAACTGGAAGACAAAGGAGTGATTACCGGGTACAGCGCGAATATCTGTTACGAAAAACTAAACAAGCATGTCACCGCTTTCATCCTGATGGAGCCGAAAAGCTGCAAACACTACGCAGCCTTTGCCACAGCGCACCCAGATGTGGCTGAAAATCACCGCATTACAGGGATGTACAGCTATGTGACAAAAGTGGTGACAGAATCGGTACATACGCTTGAGGATTTTATTGACGCTTCGATGGCCCATGGCAAACCGACCACACTTGTTGTGCTTTCTTCCTCCGCTCAGCACCCCGCTTTTGCATAACAAAAAACCCGCAGCTCAATCTGCGGGTTTTGCACTTATTTTCGGGCAGCCTTCAAAGCGCGTGCGCCAATGTCTTTTCTGAAAAAGAGCCCCGGCTTAATCATCTCATCAACGGCTTTGTACACTCGGTCTCTCGCCGCTTCAAACGTTTCATCAAAAGCCGTCACATTGGCGACGCGGCCGCCGTTTGTGACAAACTCTCCGCCTTTTGCTTTCGTTCCTGCATGAAAGACCACAACCTGTTCTGTTTCCGCTGCAAGGCTGCCGATCGGCGTGCCTTTTGCATAGCTTTCCGGGTACCCTTCTGAAGCAAGCACAACACTCACAGCAGCGGTATCCTTCCATCTTAAGTCAACTTCCTTATCATCTAAAAGATCAAGAAGCACCTGTACCAGATCAGATTCCATGCGCGGAAGCACGACCTGTGTTTCCGGATCGCCGAAACGGGCATTAAATTCAATGACCTTCGAGCCGTTTTCAGTAAGCATCAATCCAGCGTACAAAACGCCAGTGAAGGAACGGCCTTCTTGTACCATTGCTTTTGCGGCCGGCTTAACGATCGTTTCTACAGCATGGCGAACCGTTTCTTCCGAAATTTGCGGAACTGGAGAGTAAGCGCCCATTCCGCCTGTATTCGGGCCTTTATCTCCGTCAAACGCCCGCTTGTGATCCTGGGCAATGACCATTGGATACACTTTTTCCCCTTTGACAAATGCCATCAGAGAAAACTCTTCACCGGACAAAAATTCTTCAATGACAACAGACGCGCTTGCATCACCGAACTTTTCATCCTCAAGAAAATCATGCAGGCATGCAATCGCTTCTTCCTCCGTCATAGCAACCGTTACCCCTTTTCCAGCTGCAAGTCCATCTGCTTTGATGACAATCGGAGCGCCTTTTTCCTGCACATATGCCCTCGCCTCTTCAAAAGAGGTAAACGTGTCGTATTCTGCGGTCGGAATGTCGTATTTCTTCATTAAATCCTTAGCGAACTGTTTACTGCCTTCAATGATCGCAGCGGCTTTTGATGGACCGAACACGCGCAAACCGGCTTTTTCAAACTCATCGACCAGACCTTCAATTAAAGGAACTTCAGGCCCGACAATAGTCAGGTCGACTTGATTTTCCTTTGCAAACGAGACAAGCCCGGCGTGATCGCTTTCTTCAATATTTATAAGCTGTGCGGAGGCTGTCATGCCGTCATTTCCAGGAGCGGCAAATACATTCTCGACGAGGCTGCTTTGCGCTGCCTTCCATGCCAGCGTATGTTCTCTTCCGCCTTTACCGATAATGAATACATTCACGTCGTTTTCATCTCCTTAATGTTTGAAGTGTCTAATCCCGGTGAACACCATGGCAATGCCGTATTCATCCGCTTTTTTGATAGAATCCTCGTCACGCACAGATCCCCCTGGCTGAATAATAGCCGTAACGCCCGCTTTTGCCGCTTCTTCAACAGTATCCGGCATCGGGAAAAATGCATCAGATCCGAGTGCGCCGCCCTTCGCTTTTTCTCCTGCTTGCTCGATGGCGATCTTCGCTGATCCGACGCGGTTCATTTGCCCTGCCCCCACGCCGATTGTCATGTTGTCCTTCGCGAGAACAATCGCATTTGATTTCACATGCTTGACGACTTTCCAAGCAAGCTTCAAGTCTTCCCACTCTTGCTCGTTCGGCTCTCTTTTTGTCGGAATGCTGATCTCCGCATCATCGAAGCCGTGCATATCTAAATCTTGAACCAGCAGTCCGCCTTGAACCGATGTCAGCTGTTTTTCCTTTTGAATGGCAGCAGCCACATCAAGCGTCAGCAGACGAAGATTTTTCTTCGCAGTCAGGATGTCAAGCGCATCTTGGCTGAAAGAAGGGGCAATGATGATTTCTAAGAAAATGCTGTGAAGCACCTCCGCAGTTGCCTTGTCCACTTCACGGTTCAGCGCGATAATGCCGCCGAAGATCGATGTTTTATCTGCTTCAAACGCTCTGTCAAATGCCTCTGCGATCGTTTTCCCTGTTCCTACGCCGCACGGATTCATATGCTTCACAGCCACCGCAGCCGGCTCAGTGAATTCACGTACGATTTGAACTGCCGCGTCCGCGTCTTTAATGTTGTTGTAAGAAAGCTCTTTGCCGTGGAGCTGTTCCGCCTGCGCAATAGAGCCTTTGACTGGAAGTGCTGTTTGATAGAATGTCGCTTCCTGATGCGGGTTTTCTCCGTAGCGAAGCGATTGTTTTTTCTCAAAGGTCACTGTGAATTGCTCAGGTTCTTTTTCACCGACAACGTCTGTCAAATAGTCAGCGATCAGCGCATCATACGCCGCAGTATGACGGAATACTTTTGCCGCCAACTCGCGTTTTTTCTGAAGTGATACGCCGCCTTCTTCTTTGATTTGATTCAGCACTGGGCTGTAGTCCGCCGGATCGACGATAACCGTCACATCCTGATGGTTTTTTGAAGCCGCACGCAGCATGCCCGGTCCGCCGATGTCGATGTTTTCGATCGCTTCTTCATATGTGACATCTTCTTTAGAAATCGTTTCTTTAAATGGATAAAGGTTGACGACTACGAGATCAATCGGCTGAATTCCGTGTTCATTGATCTGCGCCATATGCTCTTCATTGCCGCGAACTGCGAGAAGGCCGCCATGAATATTCGGATGAAGTGTTTTCAGCCGCCCGTCCATAATTTCAGGAAAGCCTGTCACTTCAGAAATTCCGATGACATTCACATCGTTCTCTTGAAGAAGCTTTTTCGTTCCGCCTGTTGAGATGACTTCAACGCCAAGCTCTGTTAATTCTTTTACGAAAGGAACAAGATTTGTTTTATCTGAAACACTGATTAATGCACGTTTAATGGCCATGCCTTTTCACCTCTGTTATTTAATCCTAATAGCTGTTTAATCACACTCGGATACCATTTATGCTCAAGCTTCTGAATCTGCTGTTCGATCGTTTCCAATGTATCGCTTTCGTCTATTTCGATTGCCTTCTGAGCAATGATGGGACCCGTATCCATTCCTTTATCGACGTAATGTACGGTGATTCCGGCCACCTTCACACCCGCCCGGTACGCCTGTCCGACTGCGTCGATCCCCGGGAACGCTGGCAGAAGCGATGGGTGAATATTAATGATTTTCCCTCCGTATGCCTGAAGCAGCGTATCGCCGATCAGCCTCATGTAGCCGGCAAGAATAATCATTTCAACATCATGAAGGTGAAGCTGTTCAATAATCGCCCGCTCAAATGCAGCCTTGTTTTCGTAAGACTTCGGCTCAAATGCAAAGGATGGAATTTGGTGCGTTTCCGCCCGTTCGATGACTTTCGCCTGCGGTTTGTCGCAAACGAGAAGCGATACGGACGCATCCCAGTTCTCCTCTTTTATCCGCGTGACGATGGCTTCGAAGTTTGAACCGTTCCCGGATGCAAATACAGCGAACTTTTTCATGAAAGTGCCGCACCGCCGAATGTGACGCCTTCGCCTTGTTTCACACGCCCGATCAAATAGGCTTTTTCGCCATGGCTTTCAAGCGTTTCGATCACATCTGTCAGATCCTCTTCTTTGACTGCCAAAATAAAGCCAATTCCCATATTAAAAACGTTGAACATGTCTTCTTCCTTCAGCTTGCCGTACTTTTGCAGGAAAGAGAAAATAGGCGGGATCGGCCATGAGCCGTGATCGATTTCCGCACTTAAGCCGTCTGGAAGCATGCGCGGGATATTTTCGATGAATCCTCCGCCTGTTACGTGCGCCATGCCGTCGATTTTCCCGCTTTTCACTGCGGCAAGAACAGGCTTGACATAAATTCTTGTCGGCTCAAGCAGTTCCTCGCCAAGCGGGCGCCCAAATGGTTCGTATGCTGTATCAAGATCCAGCTCAGCATCATCCAAAAGCACTTTTCTCACCAGAGAAAATCCGTTGCTGTGAAGGCCGCTGGAGCTGAGGCCGATCAAAAGATGACCTGCTTTGATATTGCCGCCAGTCACGATTTCGTCCTTTTCCGCCACTCCGACTGAGAAACCGGCAATATCGTATTCATCAGCTGTATATAGTCCCGGCATTTCAGCCGTTTCGCCGCCGACTAAAGCTGAACCTGACTGCTCACATCCGTCTGCCACACCTTGTACGATCTGCTCAATTTTCACAGGATCCGCTTTTCCGACCGCTAAATAATCGAGGAAAAACAGCGGCTCTGCACCTTGTGCCAGTACGTCATTGACACACATCGCAACAGCGTCCACACCGATCGTGTCATGCTTATCCATTGAAAAAGCGAGCTTTAATTTTGTACCGACACCGTCCGTTCCCGAGATTAAAACGGGCTTTTGATAAGAAAGCTCAGACAGGTCAAACATGCCGCCAAAACCGCCGAGGCTGCCCATCACGCCAAGTCGTTTTGTGCGCTCCACATGTTTTTTCATTCGTTTTACAGCTTCATATCCGGCTTCGATGTCAACTCCTGCGTTTTTATATGCTTCAGACATCCTATTCACTCCTTTAAGGCGCTTTTCAAAATATCTCCCTGTACGAGGGCAGAAAGAGAAAGGCAGCCGAATTGCGCTGCCTTATGTCATTTTCAAGTTTTATTTGGTCAATACGGCTTCTTTTACATGAGGAAGCACTGTATCCTGGAAAATTTCAGTCGGATATTTTCCTGTAAAGCAGGCAAGACACTGTCCGCAATTAGCATCCTCATATGGTCTGTCAATGCCTTTCAAGAGTCCTTCCACACTCAAAAATGAGAGGGTGTCAGCCCCGATTTCCTGACGGATTTCTTCAACTGAATGTGATGACGCAATTAATTCTTCATGTGTGGATGTATCAATGCCGTAAAAACACGGATGAGCGATCGGCGGTGAACTGATTTTGACATGCACCTCTGTCGCACCCGCTTCTCTGAGCATCGTGACAATCCGGCGGCTTGTTGTTCCGCGCACGATAGAGTCGTCTACCATGACGACGCGTTTGCCTTCCACAACCCCGCGCACCGCCGACAGCTTCATTCTCACGCCTTGCTCTCGAAGAGCCTGGGATGGCTGAATAAACGTTCTGCCGACATAGCGGTTTTTGATTAAGCCGAGCTCATACGGAATGCCTGTTGCTTCTGCATAGCCGATCGCCGCAGAAATACTGGAATCCGGGACCCCTGTCACGACGTCAGCTTCAACTGCGGATTCCTGAGCCAGCATTTTTCCAAGGTTTTTACGGGCACTGTGCACGTTAATGCCGTCAATGTTGCTGTCCGGTCTTGAGAAATAAATGTACTCCATGCTACAAATGGAACGATTGATATTCATGGAAAAACGCTCTGATTTCATGCCTTCATCATTGATGATCAGCATTTCGCCCGGTTCTACCTCACGAAGATATGTCGCACCGACGACATCGAATGCGCACGTTTCTGAGGCGACCACATAAGCGCCGCCCATCATGCCGATTGACAGCGGTCTAAGCCCGTTTGGATCAAGGGCAACAATCATTTCTGTCTCGGTCATAATCAGAAATGCGTAGGCGCCTTTCAGCATGGAAAGCGCGTTTTTCATTTGCTCCTTCAGGGTGAAGTGGCCGCTTCTTTTGATCAGGTGAGCCAAAACCTCAGTGTCTGAGGAGGTTTGAAAAATGCTCCCTTGATTTTCAAGCTGCTGCTTCAGCTGAGTGGCATTGACAAGATTTCCGTTATGAGCAAGCGCCAGACTTCCGTTGTTTTGGGAATGGAAGAGGAGCGGCTGAACATTTTCGTATCCGCCGCCTCCAGCCGTCGCGTACCGAACGTGCCCGATTGCTCCTTTTCCCTTCACTTTACTGAGCTCGCCATTTTGAAAGACTTCCGTAATCAGCCCTTGGCCTTTGTGCGCTGTTATTTTTTCACCGTCAGTTGCGACAATTCCCGCGCCCTCCTGCCCTCTGTGCTGGAGGCTGTGGAGTCCGTAATACGTGATTTGCGGCGCTTCTTCATGTCCCCAAATCCCAAAAACGCCGCATTCTTCATTTAAGCCTTTGATTTCAGCAAGCATGGGATAGCTCCTTTCCACGCGCGCTCAAGCTCTTTCGTTTGCGCATGAATCAATTGTTGTCCATCTTGATTTTGAATCGTTAAAATTCCGTCAGCTGTAACCTCACCGACATGAACCGTATCTTCCACAGCTGCTTCAAACGCGGCTTGGTGTTCTTTCTTCACAGAAACGACAAAGCGGGATTGAGATTCAGAGAATAATAAGGCTGCTTCCCCTTCTATAGCTACGTTCGCACCAAGGTTTTCCCCCGTCATGACACTTTCTGCAATCGCTACGCCTAAGCCGCCTTCAGACACATCATGCGCAGATTGAACGAAGCCTTTTTTAATCGCGGCAAGCAATGCTTTTTGGCGAGCCAGCTCTACATCAAGATCGATTTGCGGCGCTTTTCCGTAAATGCGGCCTTCTGTCATTTTCTGCAGCTCGCTTCCGGCAAACTCAGGTTTTGTTTCGCCGATCACGTATATGAGATCTCCTGCTTCTTTGAAATGCTGTGTTGTAATATGTGCTGTATCTTCAATTAAACCGACCATGCCAATTACAGGTGTCGGGTAAATCGCCGTTCCGTTTGATTCGTTATAAAGCGAAACGTTTCCGCCGATAACAGGTGTGCTGAGAACATTGCACGCCTCACTGATGCCGTCAGCCGCTTTTTCGATCTGCCAGAAGATATCCGGTTTCTCTGGATTTCCGAAGTTAAGGTTATCTGTCACTGCAAGCGGTTCTGCCCCTGAGCAAATGATGTTGCGTGCCGCTTCAGCGACAGCAATTTTTCCGCCGGCTTCAGGATCAAGATAGAGGTAACGGGCGTTACAGTCTGTCGTCATCGCCAGCGCCTTTTTCGTTCCGCGGATTCTGAGAACACCTGCATCAGACCCGGGAGCGACAACTGTATTCGTGCGCACCATGTAGTCATACTGATCGTAAACCCACTCTTTGCTTGCGATCGTCGGCTGCTGGAGAAGAGCCTTCAGTGTTTCGTTCGCATCATCAATTCGAGGAGCGTGAACATCCGTTGCTAAAAACTCGCGGTAGTAGGCAGGCTCTTGAGATGGCTTATGATACACCGGCGCTTCTTCTGCCAAGGCATCAACAGGCAGCTCGCATACTACCTCTCCTTTGTGTGTCAGGCGAAGCGTTTTATCATCTGTGACACGTCCGACAGAAACCGCTTCAAGATCGTACTTGTCAAAAATATCGATGATTTCCTGCTCACGTCCGCGCTCAATGACCAAAAGCATCCGCTCCTGTGATTCAGAAAGCATCATTTCATATGCAGTCATACCTGTTTCACGCTGAGGAATCAGATCAAGGTTCATTTCAATACCAGAGCCGGCTTTACTTGCCATTTCCGCGCTTGAGCTCGTTAAACCGGCAGCTCCCATATCCTGAATGCCGACTAACGCATCACATTGGATGACTTCCAAACATGCTTCAAGCAAAAGCTTCTCCATAAACGGATCGCCGACTTGAACAGCAGAGCGCTTTTCTTCAGACGAATCAGACATTTCCTCAGAAGCAAACGTAGCACCGTGGATTCCGTCACGTCCTGTTTTCGCTCCTACGTACATGACTGTGTTGCCGACACCCTTCGCTTGGCCTTTTTTGATGTCTTCATGGTTGATTAAACCGACACACATGGCGTTGACGAGCGGATTCCCTTCATAGCTGCTGTCAAACTGCACTTCTCCGCCGACTGTCGGAATACCGATGCAGTTGCCGTAACCGGCGATACCCGCTACTACTTCTTCAAACAAGTACTTCACGCGCGGTGAAGTCAATTCACCAAATCGAAGAGAATTCAATACAGCGATTGGACGGGCACCCATTGAGAATACATCACGGATAATGCCGCCTACACCAGTCGCAGCGCCTTGATAAGGTTCAAGAGCAGATGGGTGGTTATGTGATTCAATTTTGAACACAACCGCTTGGTTATCACCGATATCAACAATCCCGGCGCCTTCTCCCGGCCCCTGCAGCACACGCTCGCCGCTTGTCGGAAATTTACGCAGAATCGGTTTTGAATTTTTGTAGCTGCAATGCTCTGACCACATAACAGAAAAAATTCCGATTTCAGTGTAATTCGGCAATCTGCCAAGAATGGATTCAATCAATGCAAACTCATCATCACTGACACCCATTTGCTGATACATTTTCTCTTCTTTTATTTGTTCTTTACTTGGTTCAAGCAGTAGTGACATGAGTTTCCCTCCAATTTTTCACGATAGACTGAAACAACGCAAGACCGTCGGCGCTTCCAAGCAGTTCATCAACCGCGCGCTCAGGGTGAGGCATCATGCCTAATACGTTGCCTTTCTCATTCACGACACCGGCAATGTCGCTGACACTCCCGTTCATATTGGAGCCGTATGTGAAAGCGATTTGGTTGTTTTCTTTCAATGAAGCAAGCGTTTCATCATCACAGTAGAAATTTCCTTCACCATGGGCAACCGGGATTGTAATTGATTGGCCCTTTTCATAGGAAGCTGTGAATAATGTTTTGTCGTTTTGCACAATTAATTCAGCCGGACGGCAAATGAACTTCAAATCTTTGTTGCGTCTCATTGCCCCTGGCAGAAGGCCAAGCTCCTGTAAAATCTGGAATCCGTTGCAGACGCCAAGAACAGGTTTTCCTTCAGCGGCCGCCTGTTTGACAGCTGGCATAATATTCGCAAATCTGGCGATAGCACCGCATCTCAAGTAATCGCCGTAAGAAAATCCTCCCGGAATTAATACCCCGTCAAAGGCGTCAAGATTTGTTTCCTCATGCCAGACATATTCCGCATCATGGCCTAGCTCATCCTTTACAGCATGATACATATCGATATCACAGTTGGAGCCGGGTAACACAATCACCGCAAATTTCACTGTGCGACTACCTCCTCAACCTCGTATCTGTAATCTTCAATCACTGTGTTTGCAAGAAGTTTTTCGCACATTTCTTTTACGAGGACATCAAGATCACGGTCAGATTTTTCAATGGTGAGCTCCATGTATTTTCCGATGCGTACGTCCTGAACCTCGCTGTACGTCATACTGTGCAAGGCATGCTGGACAGCGCTCCCTTGTGGATCTAGCACACTTTCTTTTAAGCTGACATATACTTTTACTTTATACATGATGAATGCCTCCCAGTCTTTTGAAAATCTCTTCGTATGCGTCGGTTAAGCTTCCAAGATTGCGTCTGAATAAATCTTTGTCCAGCTTTTCGTTCGTGTCTTTATCCCACAAGCGGCATGTGTCAGGAGAAATTTCATCCGCCAATAGCACTTGCCCGTCTGCATCTAAACCGAATTCAAGCTTGAAATCTATTAATCTGACATGACAATCATCAAAAATCGTTTGAAGCTCTTCATTTACTGTTTTTGTAATGGACTTAATTGTTTCTACCTGCTCAGGAGTCGCCGCCTTCAAGAGCCAAATATGATCTTCTGTGATGAGCGGATCACCCAGCGCGTCGTCCTTATAATAAAATTCGATAATCGGCTGCTCGAGCTCCGTGCCTTCTGGAATGCCGAGACGTTTGGACATGCTTCCTGCCACAACATTTCTGACGACGACTTCAAGCGGCACAATCGTTACCTTTTTAATAAGCTGTTCTGTTTCTGAAATACGCTCGATAAAGTGATTGTGAATGCCTTTAGCGTGAAGGTGCTTGAAAATGAAACTTGAAATTTCGTTATTTAAACGCCCTTTTCCGCTGATTTCTGCTTTTTTTTCACCGTTAAAGGCAGTGGCGGAGTCTTTGTACACGACATATAGCGTGTTTTCGTCATCGGTTCTATAGATCCTTTTTGCTTTTCCTTCATATAAAAGTTCATTCTTCATAATATTCACAGAAGGCCTCCTAATCCGAATGTTGGGAATTTTCAAACGACAGCGGCCTAGAAGAAGCCGCTTATCAGCTTCTTCTACGCTAAACCTAAACGTTCAAAGATCAGATCAACATTTTTCAGATGGTAGTTGTAATCAAAACAGTCAGCAATTTTTTCTGAAGAAAGACGGGATGTGATTTTCTCTTCCGCTTCCACAAGCTCACGGAACGGCACTTGTTTTTCCCATGCCTCCATTGCTTTTGGCTGCACTGTGTCATAGGCTTCTTCCCGAGTAAGGCCTGTGTCAATCAAAGCAAGCAGCACGCGCTGAGAGTAGATCAGGCCGAGCGTGCGATCCATGTTGCGCTTCATGTTCTCCGGGAAGACCGTTAAGTTCTTCACGAGGTTTGAGAAGCGGTTCAGCATGTAGTTGAGCGCGATTGTCGCATCGGGGAGAATAATCCGTTCAGCTGAAGAATGAGAAATATCGCGTTCATGCCATAATGGCACATTTTCATAAGCTGTTAGCATGTAGCCGCGGATGACGCGCGCCATGCCTGTCATGTTTTCTGAGCCGATCGGGTTGCGTTTGTGCGGCATTGCAGATGAACCCTTTTGCCCTTTCGCGAAAAATTCCTCAACTTCGCGTGTTTCACTTTTTTGCAGCCCGCGAATTTCCATTGCGAATTTCTCGATGCTTGTCGCAATCAAAGCAAGCGTCGACATATAATCAGCATGGCGGTCACGCTGTAAGGTTTGAGTTGAAATCGGCGCTGCTTTCAATCCGAGCTTCTCACATACATATTGCTCAACAAATGGATCAATGTTCGCATATGTGCCGACAGCGCCGGAAATCTTCCCAACCTCGATGCCTTCTTTCGCTTGTTTGAAACGCTCAAGATTACGTTTCATTTCTTCATGCCAAAGCGCAAGTTTCAAGCCGAATGTTGTAGGCTCAGCGTGTACGCCGTGTGTACGTCCCATCATGACTGTGTATTTATGTTCTTTTGCTTTTCCCTTAATAATGTCAACAAATCTCTCAAGGTCCTTGAGCAGAATATCGTTTGCCTGTTTTAATAAGTACGAAAGAGCTGTGTCCACAACGTCAGTTGACGTTAAGCCGTAGTGCACCCATTTTCTTTCTTCGCCCAATGATTCGGAAACGGCGCGTGTAAAAGCGACAACGTCATGGCGCGTGTCCTGTTCGATTTCTAAAATACGGTTGATGTCAAATGACGCGTTTTCGCGCATGACCTTTACGTCTTCTTTCGGAATAACGCCAAGCTCCGCCCACGCTTCACAGGCGAGAATCTCCACCTCCAGCCACGCTTGAAATCTATTTTCATCCGTCCAAATCGCGGACATTTCAGGTCTTGAATAACGTTCGATCATTCTGCTTGTCCTCCGTCTCTATTCATCCATTGATTTGTAATCTCCTGAATCCAGTCGTCTTCAGGCTGCTTCATAAAAGTAATATGCCCCATTTTGCGGTCTTTTTTAATATCATGTTTTCCGTATATATAAAGCTTTGCTTCTTTTAAAAGCTCCGGCACTTCCTCCACAAGCTTCACTTCATCACCGAGAAGATTCACCATCATGCCTGGCTTCAGCAAATCTGTTTTTCCCAGCGGAAGGCCGCATACCGCTCTGATATGCTGTTCAAACTGGCTCGTTTCGCATAGGTCCAGCGTATAATGCCCAGAATTGTGCGGTCTTGGCGCTAGTTCATTGACCAAAAGCTCTCCATCTTCTCTCAGGAACAACTCAACAGCAAGCGGCCCGACAAGATTGAGCTCTTCTGCAAGCTTAACAGCCAGCTCAGCAGCCTTCTTCTCAATTCCTTCCTCCACCCGCGCAGGCACGATGCTTTGGAAGAGAATATTGTTGTGGTGAATATTTTCAGCTGCCGGAAATGTTGAGATTTCGCCGTTTACCGATCTGACGACGATAACCGACAGTTCCATTTTAAAAGAAACCCAGCTTTCGAGAATGCAAGTGCCGTGTTCTAAAAGAGCGGCAGCCTGCTCCATTTGCGTCTCTTCCTTGATCACAAATTGGCCTTTGCCGTCATATCCGCCGCGGCATGTTTTCAGCACTGCTGGAAGCCCGAGCTCCTGTACCGCCTGTTTCAGGTCATCCTTTGTATGAACAATGCGGTACGGCGCGACTTCACAGCCTGCGGCTTGAATGGCTTTTTTCTCTGTTTCACGGTTTTGGGTAACAAGCAGCAGCTCACTTCCTTGCGGGAGATACGCATGATCCTTTAGCCAATACAGCGCGTCATAGTCGATGTTTTCAAACTCATACGTGATGATATCGCTGATGTCAGCCAATTTCCGAATCGCTTCACGGTCATTGTAATGAGCGGTAATCTCGACATCCGCAACCTGCCCGCACGGCGAATCTTTCACTGGATCAACGACAGCGACTTTATATCCCATTTGTTTGGCGGACACTGCCATCATTTTCCCAAGCTGGCCGCCGCCGATAATGCCGATTACAGCTCCCGGATAGATGATTTGATTAGACAAGCTGATCACTGCTTTCTAACACCGTCTGTTTTGTATGTTCTCTTCTCACATCCAGCTTACGGGCAAGCGCTTCGTCAAAAGCTGACAAAATTTGCGCCGCTAACAGGCCGGCGTTCACCGATCCCGCTTTGCCAATAGCTGTTGTTGCAACAGGCACGCCTCCAGGCATTTGAACGATGGAAAGAAGTGAATCCATCCCGTTCAGCGCTTTGGACTGAATCGGAACTCCGATGACCGGCAGTGTTGTTTTCGCCGCCGTCATCCCTGGAAGATGGGCCGCTCCTCCGGCACCGGCGATTATCACCTTGATGCCTCTTTCTCTGGCAGTTTCAGCGTATTCAAACATCAAATCAGGCGTCCGGTGAGCGGAAACAACCTTTTTTTCGTACGGAACATTAAGTTCGTCGAGTATGTCGCATGCGTTTTTCATTGTCTCCCAATCGGAAGTGCTTCCCATGATGACTCCTACTAGCGGCTGCATTCTGTTCCCACCTTCTCATGCTTTTGTTTTCAGAAAATAAAAAATACCCGCTCTGCATTGCACTTATGAGGAAGCAATACAAACCGGGCATGGTACATGTATCGTCAGTCGTTCGCTTCTGCGATATATCCATGTCAGTTTTATCGATCACTTTCCTGCATAGTCCGGCAATTTACGGTTGCCAGGTAGAAACTTATGGGCCATATTCCCAAGATTATATGAGGTCGTGTTTTGATTTCATGTTTATCTTAACAACGGACATGGATAATGTCAACGATATTATCGAACGATACAAAAATTCATTCTTTTAATGTTCGTGTTTTAGATCAATTTCCCTTCGAATATGATTTTTTTTCCGCACGGAACAATCTGAATTGACCCATTTTCCTTCTTTTCCATAAAAATAGGTTCTTCCATTCGCCGTACAGGCAAATATCCTTCTTCTTTCATTTGTTGAAGCACCGCATCAATGGTTTGCTGCTCTGTTACTTCAAACTTTTTCTTCTTCGGTTTTGCCATTATTCTTTAATTCTCCTCTTTTTCACTGCTTTAACCCAGAAGCCGCCATGGATTGTTTTTGGTTCATACGCAATAATAAAGGCTTTTGGATCTATTGTTTTAATCGTATCATACAGCTGGAGTTCATATCTTCTCGGTGTCAAAATCTGAAGGGCTGTGCGATCGCCTTCAAGCCCGCCGGCCACCCAGTTTGTCACACCGTAGCCTTTTTCCCGAAGCTGCTTCGGCAGATCAACATCAAGCTCCTTCGTAATCACGTTGACCATAATATAGCCGAGTGCCAGTTTCTCTTCTATTTTCATACCGACAATCACACCAAGACCGTAACCGAGCGCATACGCGATCACATTTTGAATCTGGTCTAAGTTATCGAGTACAAGACTCAGCCCCATCACATACACCAATATTTCAATCGTACTGATGCCGGCCGCATAATAGCGCTGGCCTTTCAGCGTTAATATCATTCTTATTGTGAAAAATGATACATAAACAATGTTAATAATGAGAATGATGAGAACCATGGCTGGTCCATTTGATAAGACGGTTTGCATCATTTTATTTCATCTCCCTACTCTTCAGCTTGCATAAAGCATTCATATTCTACTAGAGAAATCGGCCGTTTACAATGAGTTGAGACCGTAATTTTAAGGAAAATATTTCGACACGCTTCATGAGATTAAACAGTAGTAGTTTACCCTCTTTCTCACTTTTTCAAAATCAAAATAAAAAAGCCCGCTTTTCAGCAGACTCACCTCTTCTCCTATATTGTCAAATCTCTTTTTTCACTCTCAGAAGGGACTTGTATTCTTTCTCAAGCTCACTCAGCGTATAATCGGCAAGCTGTTCCCCTCTCCCCTGATAAAATTCCGAAAGCAGTAATTTGGTTTTTAAAAATTGTTTTTTTTGATGAATCGCTCGGCGAAGCACCTCGGCCATGTCCATCATCCTCCCTTAAAATAAAGGCTTCTTGCGTTTGTATTTTACAACTTTTTCCTTATCATACATGGGTTAATCCTTTGAATCAACTATGTTTTTTAGATATATTTGTAAAATATGTGACATGAAAAAACCGGCTCTAAACAGCCGGTTTTTTCATTAAAGCGGAATCAGCGATGCCGTGAAATATTCAGATATAAATGGCCAAGTCACCGCCGCAAACAGCAGCGCTACGGCAACCACCGCAAATACACAATAGATATAGTCAATTGGTGCATCGTGTGCCGCTTGATGCAGACGCTGCACATACAGCGCCATCGCAAAAAAGATTGAGAACAAGATCAGCACTGTAAACAGAACGGTCAGCACTGAGATATTGACGATTGCAAAAATCATCCAAAGGATAGAAACTGCAATCACCGGTACAAGCAATGAACCCAAACCGGCAGCCGCTTCTCTGAATGTCACCCGCTGCTTTATCATATAGCGGGAGACAGCCCATACCGCTAAGACCATTACCGCTAAAAAGATCAGCAAATACACAAGAACGACTAAAAACCCGTCGTAAAAAGCATGATGGCGTTCTCCAAAACCGAGCGGCCGGTTCCAGCTCGCCTTTAATTGAAACCAGTTTCCAATTGAAAAGACGATACTGAATATAAGCATTGAAATCAAACCATACTTATAATGAGAAAAACCATCCGCTACCACGGTTTTCGCCGGTGATTTTAAAATCGAAAACGCAAAACCGCAATATCTGTTGATGGCTGCCCATATAGGCGCAAGCTTGTCTTTAACAGTTGATTCACCGCGTTTTTTGTGCGGTTTCTGCTTTTGCTTGCTTTGCCTGCTCGCCTTTCTGGACATTCTCGATAGCGGTTCTTCATCTGCATCTATTCTTTCATGCTGGTTAAATTCTTCTTCAAACGTTTCTTTTCTTTCTTCCGTCATGTCAGCAACTCCTATCAAAAAAATACGGCGGAATACCATTCAGAAAATAAAACACTTATATAAGGTATCGAAGCCTTCCTGAACAGTCAAGTCATTTAAATAAAGCCTAATGGCACATCTACATGACGGTATATCGTATGAAAAGGTTTTATCTTTTGCAACAAAAAAACCAGCTGCCGGCAGCTGGTTTTCATTGTTTATTTTAAGAAGATAAAGTACAGGATAAATACGGCAAACAGTCCGTACATGATCGGGTGAACCTCTTTTGCTTTTCCTTTGCACACCATCGTAATCGGATAGAAAATAAATCCGATAGCAATACCAGTCGCAATGCTGTACGTTAACGGCATCATGATCATGGTAAGGAAAGCAGGAACGGCCACCTCGAACTTATCCCAAGCAATTTTGCCAAGCGGCGCCACCATCAGCGCACCGACAATAATCAGCGCCGGAGCTGTTACGTTTGATGTAACGACTGAAAGAAGCGGTGAGAAAAACGTAGCAAGTAAAAAGAGAATACCTGTTACAATCGCCGCAAATCCTGAACGGGCACCGGCAGCTACACCTGAGCTTGATTCAACGTAAGAAGTTGTTGTAGACGTACCAAGCACAGCGCCAATGACAATGGAAGATGAATCAGCTAGAAGCGCGCGGCCCGCACGCGGCAATTTGTTTTCCTTCATCAAACCAGCCTGAGTCGCTACAGCAACAAGTGTACCCGCTGTATCAAAGAATCCGACAAACAAGAACGTTAAAATGACGATCAGCATTTGTACGGAGAAAATATCCGGCAGATGAAGCCACGCTTGTCCGAACGTCGGCGCAAGGCTCGGCACACTCCCGACAATTTGCGTCGGAACCGGAACCAAACCGAAAATCATGCCGGCTACTGCTGTTAACAGCATCCCGATAAACACGCCCGCGTTAACGCGAAGCACCATTAAAATAACTGTGACAACCACACCGAAAATCGTTAACAGCACAGGGCCGCTGTGAATGTTTCCGATGCTGACAAGTGTGGAAGAGTTCGCTGAAATGATTCCTGAACCTTGTAATCCAACGAATGTAATAAAAAGGCCGATCCCCGCGCCGACTGCCAATTTCAGTTCAGGCGGAATGGCGTTGATGATTTTTTCACGAAAACCTGTTAACGAAAGAGCAACGAAAATAAGACCTGAAATGAAAACACCAGACAAAGCTGCCTGCCATGAAATACCCATACCGAGGACGACAGAAAATGCAAAAAACGCGTTCAGCCCCATACCGGGCGCGATGGCGATTGGATATTTCGCGATCAATCCCATTAAAATACAGCCTGCTGCCGATGCCAGCGCTGTCGCTGTAAAGACCGCACCCTGATCAATTCTCAGCGCCTCCGGAAAATCTTTCACGCTCTCCAAAGCAAGCGTAATCGGATTGACGAACAGAATATAGGCCATAGATAAAAAAGTCGTTAATCCGCCAATGATTTCATTGCGATAGCTGGTGCCCAGCTCATCAAACTGAAAAAACGTCTTCACGCTATTTGACTCCCTTCACTCTTTGCTATTTATCCTGCCCTGAAATCGCCAAATAAAAAACGCCCCAATACATTTTGGGACGCTTGACTACAGACGGATTCCAGTTTGAATAAATAAACGTGTTTTATTTATATCAAACGAAAGAAATGTTTACGTAGTCAAGCCATTTACGGTAGCTTGGTAGAAACTTGCGGGCCATATCCCCGCGATTATACGAATTCATCTTATTTGATTTCTGCGTCTATTGTACCAATTGCGACATGAAATGACAATATAAATAACGAACATTACTTATTAAAAAATTTGGTTTATTCGTCTATTGACTTAATTGGTATAAATGATAAAAAAACCGTATGCATGACTGCATACGGCTTTTCAACTTATGATGACTTTTTTTCACCAGGCTGCTTCACCTGATGCACTGGTACAGTAAATGAGAATGGATTGGGTTGAATAAGATCATTTATAACACCTTTATCGATATACAGACCATACTTATCAAACTCGAAATGTTTTAAAGACAGCTTATCAAGATAGGCATCATCCAGTTCAAAAGTGGATAACATTTCGGCAGTGTTCATATTTTTCACTTTAGCTGTATTTGCTTTCAAATAATAACCTTCTTCATAATAAGCCAACGGATCAGCCCATGATTTCATTTTTTTCATATCACCAAGACCAATCATTTCACCTATATTCACTAAATCGTTTTCATTCATGCTTGAGGTATCAATTCCAGTGAAGCGGTATTGCACCAATACTTTTCTTCCTTCTTGTTTCATGTTATTGATTTCAATCCCTATGTTTTGATGGTTTGTTTTTGAAACATGAAACGGCATCTCAGCATTTAGCGGGACAATTTCACTGACCTCTGCCTCAGATTTAATATATGCTCTTAATGTTAGCTTTTTCGCTTTTGGATTAATTGGTGATTCTAACAGTGTTTGTCCTTTTACTCTTACCGTTCTCTCGTTTACCTTTTTGCGATTTCCAAGTTCGATGTTTGACTCTGTCATCTCATATGTGTTTCCTAAATCATCTTTGACTTCATCAATTGCCACCGTATCATTTTTTGCTATGCCTTGATAATCTATTGTAAATTGAAGGACAGATCCGAGCTTTCCGTTCTCCACTTGAATATCGGAAAATTGATAACGATTATGATGAGCGGATACCACTTTTAAGCTTTCTAAATAATTTGCTTTCTTTTTGATTATTGGCAGTTTGAACCTCCAATTTCCCTGTATTTCATTGATATGAGTAATCACAAAGGGTACGGTTTCCCCATTTTTTATTTGAATGCCATTTGTATAAATCCTTAATTGTCCTGCATATTGTTTGTTATTTATTTTTTTAAGCATTAAGGAATCGTAGTTAATTGAAAAATTGTCGTTATAACTCACTTCGTCCACATCATACATGAGCTCTTTTTCATCAGACTGGAGGTTATCAACAGTAAAGTTATAGACAAGCTGGCCGGCATCGTAATAGGAACTGTTTACAGAAACGGTGATTCCTCTGGATTCAGCCTTTTCATTCAAAGCTGTGACCAAATTGCTTTCAAACAATGATAGGCCAACTTTATCTTGAAACTCCTTATAAATTTGGCCGACAATGGGTATGCTTCCCATCGCTTTGTTTACAGACGGCAGAAAAAGGCCGGACGTTAAATACAGTATACCTACCACAGCAGCAACAGCGATTCCATTAGTAATGTTTCGTCCCCATTTAAAACGTCGTCTGCTGTTCTTGTCATTTTCAGCACGAACGACAGCTTGATGTATTGCATTTTTGAGTGCTTTCTTTGGCACTTTTATTTCGTCATACATCTGTTTTACTTGGTATTTGTCCATTTGTTTTGGTCCTCCTTTTCCAGCTCCTGCTTCAATGCTTTTCTCGCTCTATGTAAATGGGTTTTGATCGTGCCTTCTGCCATTCCCGTTTGTTCAGCTATCATTGAAATCGAATAATCTTGAAAATAATAGAGCTGAATCGTTAGCTGAACATGTTCATCAAGTGAATCAATCGCATTTCGCAAATCCATGTATTCCTCAATATTGGCTTGATCGGTTCCAGTATCATGCTGCTGCTCAAACGGAACCAAATCGCCTTTCTTTTTATTCATGGCAAAAATGGAATTGATCAATATTCGGGTTAGCCATGTTAAAAAATACTTTGGCTCTTTTAGTTTTTCTATATTCATAAAAGCTTTATAAGCCGTTTCCTGTACAGCATCAAGTGCATCCTCTTTATTTCTCAAATAGAGATAAGCTGTTTTATATAAAATATCTTGATGTGCCAGCATAAGCTTTTCAAAGGCTCGAGTATTTCCTTTTCTCGCCTTTGTAATCAATCTTTCTTCCTTCACCTTATCCACCTCCTATGTTGTTAGATACGAAAACTGCCGAAACGGTTTCAAAAAGGTAACAAAAAAAACGCCCCTTTTTTGTAAAAGGGACGTTTTTCTATTAGTTATTTACTTATTCCCACTCGATAAAACATAAAAATTGATGTATATTGGAATGCCATTATAACATTGTTTACAGTAGTTTAAGAAAACTTATAACTCATAAAATCAATTCTGATTGGTATCATGTTGGTATCACAAACTTTAAATAGACATTATTTTGCTTTTCATTTCTTCTTTTTCTTTATCAGTATCTTTTGGCTTATCAGTAAAACATACAGAGATGTTTCTCCCTTCAATGATTTCGTTAGCATACGGAAGTAGTTTTTGTGTCTTTTCATAGTTTTCTAAGCTACGCTTTTCCCCTCTTTTATCATTATTACGAAAACGATAAAAATAGATTTTTTCACGCTCATTATCAGTAGTAGTTGGGTATGAATAAGAACATACCCTTCTATTTAGATTACAGTCACTTGCCTTTGTTGGTATTGCACTATTTAGTGCGTTAAAAAAATCAACAGGTCTAAATTCCCCGTTTTCCGAATAATTGATTTCTAAAAAATCTGTAAGTTTCTTATACAAATCTTCATCAAGTCTTTTTGGTAATTCAAATGCTTCAAAATTTTCACTTACCCTATGAATCAATGGTAAATGTAAATATTCATTCGTTCTTTTTTTAAATAATCCCAACATATATTCTTTCTGGGATTTTTGATCATCATACGCCTTATTTTTCAAATTCACATAGCCAATTTTAAAAAGTGCACATAGCATCAAGTCTTTTTTGTACTTAATATCATTTATCACTTGATAATCAAGGTTTTCTCTTTTCATAGATTTAGATAGTGCGAAAAGATTTTTTAATAAGATATTGGCACCCAAAATAACATCCCCTAGATAGCTAGTTTTCATTTTAAAATTTTATGATTGTTATCAATAATATACAAGTGTTTTGTAGGAGTTTTTTCTCGCCTTGCGGAGTTTGGTTATGAACCAATAGGGGAGTAAGAGGCAAAAGGTACAAGGAAACTCAAGGGAGGGTAGAGTAGGACATTAAGAAGTCTCTGAAATTTTATGCTTTATTCCAACTATGTAACTAATTAGTTGAATATATAAATCAACAATCTTTTTAACAGCACCTTAAAACAAATAGCCCTTCCAAGAAATTGCAGGGCTATTGGTGGGGAACTATTTTTTTGAAAGGTTGATTTTACAGTTTATTAATGTACAAAACTCTTGAAGACAGGCTATCACCAATCAACTTATTTAATCAGTTTACTCCCACTCAATGATTTTGGTAATTCATTTAAAGTTAATTGCCAGTCTTAAAAGCTTTTAAGTTATTTAAAAACGTTTCATTACACAATAATTTATACCGATTGTTTGCAAATCAAAAGTTGTTATGTTAAATTGTCTACATGAGTACGACATTATTGAGAGGTGTATAGATGGCTAGGGAGTATTTGAATATTCGTTTATCTTATGAAGCAAAGTATTGGATTGAAAAATTACAAGAATATAAGCAACAAAAATTAGACAAATACATCAATGGTGGCCTTATTGCAGATTTAGAAAATGAAGTAATTGAAAACCACTCAGAAATACTTGATGGAGTCTCGGTGACAATTATTTTAAAGGTTTCTTCATCTAGTATAGTGGAGGTTGCATTTAATAAAACTGAGCATTATACTCTGGCAAAATGGCGACAAATAATTGAAAAATTAGAAAAATCCAGCAATGAAATTGATTATCAAAAAGAAATTGGAACACTGACTCCTCGTCTATATCTAGATACAAATATTATTCAAGGACTAGAACAATATCGTATAGATTTCAAATCCGAGAAAAATATCAGGAGTCTTAAGATGAGCTTTATCATAAAATGTATAGTTTATGCTTATTATCTAGAAGCATTTAATAAACAACAGCCTTGAAGACTTATTTTGAAGTCTTCAATTTTCAGATTTACTTGTCTATATGAGTACGACATTTTAAAGATGATGATATTTATAACAAGAAACATATGCGTTTAATTGTCTTTAAGTTTAAGAAAACTATAAGGAGTTTGGTATGAAAACAGAAGAAATGTTAGCCACAATTAAATATGTGGATGCAAAGTTTCATGGACTTACCGACATTAATAAATCAAGGATTAAATACTTTCAAAGAAAGAATTGGGACATTATGAAAGGTGTTGAATATGATAGTTCGTTTTATGCTTTTGTTAGGGAGCTTAAACAAGTAATGGGTGATAATATAGCTGAAATTACAGCCAAAAAAATTCTTAACAATTGGTATCTATGGGCAGAGGATAATATCAAGGCACTTGAACAGATTCAACCATTTGAGTTTAGTGCAGATGCTATCGACTTTTTAATAAATAATAACTTTTGTGTAGATCATAAAACTTTTTCCGAGTTAGCAAAAGATCCGAATATTAATAGGAGCCACAAAGAGAGCTAAAAGCTCTCTTTTTTAAAGGACTTATATGCATGTAGATAGAATAGTATATTATACCTATTTGAAAGGGATTGATTTAATAGATGAAATGGAAAGATGAAATTATTGAAGCCTTAAAAGGCTTAGGCGGTGAAGCAACTTTACCAGAACTTTATGCTGAAATAGAAATTAGAGATAATAAAACCTTAACAGATGCCTTTGAAAGTACTGTAAGAAATGTTATCTATAGCAAATCTAGTGATAGTGAACGGTTCAAAAGTGGTGAAGATTTATTTTATGCTGTATTTGAAAAAGGTGAAGGTCGTTGGGGACTTAGAGACTATAATCCAACAAAAGAAAATATAGATCTTACAGAAGAAGATTCATCTTTCCCTGAAGGAAAGCGAAATTTACGTTTACATATTTATAGAGAAAGAAATTCTAAATTAATTAGAACTGTAAAAGAGCAATTCAAAAAGACAAATGGAGAACTTTACTGTGAAATTTGCAAATTTAATTACACAAAAAAATATGGAGAATTAGGTGAAGATTATATTGAAGCTCATCATACAGTTCCTGTTTCTGAATTGGAAGAAGGTTCAAAGACGAATTTAGAAGATATTGTCCTAGTATGTGCAAATTGTCATAGAATGTTACATAGAAAAAGACCTTGGCTTTCTAAGAAGGATTTACAAGAAATTTTGCAATCAAAGTAAAGCAAATGAGGTGACTATTAATGCAAATATGCAAAACAATCTATTCAATTAAAACTTGCATAAATATAATTTATCTTTAAATTAAACATTTTGTTTGCAATTTTTTTGCAATGATAAATAAAAAAGAGCCTAGAACCCTTTTAATAAGGATTCCAGGCTTTTTTATTACTCCCACTCAATCGTCGCAGGCGGCTTACTTGTAATATCGTACACCACGCGGTTAATGTGCTTCACTTCATTTACGATACGTGTCGAAATGACTTCCAGCACATCCCATGGGATACGCGCCCAGTCAGATGTCATGCCGTCAATTGATGTAACGGCGCGGATTCCGATTGTGTAATCATATGTTCTTGCGTCACCCATAACACCAACGCTGCGGATGTCAGGGAGAACAGTGAAGTATTGCCAGATATCACGGTCTAATCCGTGATTTGCCACTTCTTCACGGAGAATCGCATCAGATTCGCGAACGATTTCCAGTTTTTCTTCTGTTACTTCGCCAAGAACGCGGATTCCGAGTCCCGGTCCTGGGAAAGGCTGGCGCCATACGATATCATCCGGAAGGCCGAGCTCTGTGCCAAGCGCGCGCACTTCGTCTTTGAAAAGCGTGTTTAACGGCTCGATCAGTTCAAACTGCATGTCTTCAGGAAGCCCGCCGACATTGTGGTGAGATTTGATCGTTTGCGCCGTTGCAGTACCGCTCTCGATGATATCTGTGTAAAGTGTTCCTTGTGCAAGATAGTCGATGCCTTTGAGCTTGTCCGCTTCATCATCAAACACGTAAATGAATTCATTACCGATGATTTTGCGTTTTTGCTCAGGATCAGAAACACCTTTTAGTTTATTTAAGAATCTGTCTTTTGCGTCTACTTTAATCACGTTCATGTGAAAGCCTTCGCTGAATGTTTTCATGACACCTTCAGCCTCGCCTTTACGGAGAAGACCATGATCTACAAAGATACAAGTCAGCTGATCGCCGATCGCTTTATGAATCAAAGCAGCAACAACAGAGGAATCAACACCGCCGCTTAGCGCGCAAAGAACCTGCTTGTCTCCAACCGTTTCACGGATTTTCTGCATTTCGATTTCAATAAAGTTCTCCATTGACCATTTGCCTTCACATTCACAAACGCCGAATACAAAGTTTTTCAGAAGGTCATTGCCGTACTCAGAGTGGCGCACTTCCGGATGGAACTGAACGCCGTACCATTTTTTGTCCGCTTTGCTCATCGCTGAATTCGGACAGTGATGGCTTGTCGCATCAACAGTAAAGCCTTCAGGAACTTCTACAACCAAATCGCCGTGGCTCATCCAAACCACTTGTTCGTCCGGAAGATCTTTGAACAAATCAGGTGTGCCTTCGATGCGGATGTTTGCTTTTCCGTATTCACGCTGGCTTGCCGCTTCCACTTTACCGCCAAGATAATGAGTCATCAGCTGCATGCCGTAGCAAATTCCGAAAACAGGAATATCAAGCTCGAAGATTTTCTCGTCACAGCGGAAAGAGTTTTCATCATACACACTGTTTGGACCGCCGGATAAAATAATTCCTTTTGGATTCATTTCTTTAATTTCTTCAGCCGTCAATGTATGGGGATGCAGCTCACTGTACACACCGAACTCACGGATGCGGCGTGTAATCAGCTGGTTATACTGACTGCCGAAATCAAGGACAAGAATCATTTCATTCACTAACTTTGTCATGGTTGTCACCTAATCTCCTCTAAGTTTTTTGACACAGAAAAAAACGAGGACAGATATGAAGCCGCTCCGCCCTCTTTGGCAAGGCCGTTTGCCGGAGTCCGGCAACTCGCTCCCAGACTCCGATAATATCCACTAATTCTAACAACACGTTGATAAGCGGTCAAGACCATCTTCTTTTAATTAAATTTTCCCATAACTCACTGGAATCATTCCAAAGCGCTGCCGAATCATCATTTCGATAAAGCGCCCGTTCATAGCGTAATGTCAGCTTTGACATGTCTTTTAAGTCGTATTTTCCATCGATTCGTTTTGCATAATCACGCAGCGTTTCACTGTCTCGCTTCGGCAGTCCTCTTCTCCTCAGCTGTTTCAGCAGTGCGCCATATGCCTCAAAAAACACGTGCTCATCGCTGCGCTTCTTCAGCCTTCCCGCAACAAAAACAGGAATCCATAGCGCACGTAAAACATACAGCAATACCGCTGCCGACAGGATGACTGTAAGGACGGCGAACGCTAAGTACCAGCCCGTATTTGTAGGGGACGCGGACGGCTTTTTAGAAACAGCCGGCTCCCGTTGTTCCTTTTGTTTTTCTTCTTTTTTCTGCTGTTGTTTCTCATCTTTCTGCTCTTCTTTCGTCTTCTCCGGTGAGCCGCTGCTTTCGCTGCCGGAATTCTTTGTGTCAGAAGAAGTAAACTCAGCTGGATTCGTAAACCCTTTCGTTGGCTCAAATGTGACCCAGCCCTGTTCAGGGAAATACACCTCTACCCAGGAATGGGCGTTGTTATTTGTCACTTTGTAGATGTTGCCGTTTTTGTTTCCTGCTGCTTTATATTGGCCGGATGTATACCCCTTTACCCAGCGGGCCGGAATGCCGGCTGAACGCAGGAGCACCACCATGGCGGAAGAAAAGTTATCACAATAGCCCATCTTTGTTTCAAACAGAAATTGATCGACATAATCCTCACCATCTTTAGGAACAGTCACTTTTTCTGTTTCATATGTGAATGCATTGGATCCTAAATAACCCTCAATCGCTTTCACCTTATCGAACATATTATCGTGATCCTGAGTGAGTTTGGTCGCGAGTGATTTCACCCGCTCTGGCAGTGAATCTGGCAGCTGCATATAACGATCGCTGAATGTGTATTCATCGCTTTTGTTTCTCACTTTTACCTTTCTCAGCTCATCCAGTTTGTAGACAGGCGAATTGTACGTCACCGTATAGGTTCCCATGTTTCTGATTTTGCCTGCTTGTTCATTGATCGGAGAAATCTGTTCTGTGTTCCCGTTCATTTCAAGTGAGACAGCCTGCTTTGGCTGAATGACTTTTGCACCGATCGGATACATCACATGGTTGTACCCGTAGTGCTTATCAACTTTCACACGGACAACTTTTCGCTCTGTCGCAACCTTATGGTCAAACCAAAGATTTTCAACGTTTCCTCCGCTAAGCTGATATGACATGCCTGTATCTGTTTCGACCCAGCCTTTTCCTGTATACGTATCCTTCGTTTCCACACGGAAATACGTACGCTTTTTTCCCTGCCAGGTTAAAACAGTTGTATTATCCTGCTGGAATGGGCCGCCGAGTGATTCATCGTGGTTTCCGTATCCGATTTTGCTTTCTCCAGCCGGTACCTGATTTTGATTCGTGATTTTTTTGAGAAAAGGCACCGGATCAGGCCAAGCCGGATCTGATTTTGGGGCGGCAAGTCCGAATCCCACCGCAATCAAAATCAATATAGATAAAGGGAGAAACCATTTCAAGACAGATGTTTTTGGCAGTGTGATTCTTTCCATCAGCTTTATGCGGTCTAAATATAAAAGGCCCAGCATAAAGAAGCCGATCAGCACGATACGGATGACGGCAAAAGTGGCATCATATGGCGTAAAGGTATCAAGAATCGTAATATACGCAACTGTCATCATAAAGAAAAACAAAGTTTTTCTCTGGTAAATCACCCAATAATGAAGGAGATAGACCAGCAGCCACAGCAATATAAAAAATAACAAAGTCCGAAACGAAGGAATCATGTCATTCCATTGCCCTGATTGAATCAGCGTGATATTCAAATAGACATCCTGTAAAAAAGAGCTGATCCAGCTCAAGTCAAATATAGAACCTTGATAAAACAAAATGTGTATCGAGATCAACGTAAATAACACACTAAAAGGAACAGTGACAAACCATCTCATCCGAAAAAAAGTCAGCAGAAATGTCAAAGCGATAAAGACACTAAAAAAGCCCGTATGTTTCGTATCTGTAAAACTGTCCAGCGGCCTAAGCCACTCCCACAGCAATAAAAATGCCAAAAAATAAAATAACAGCAAGCTCAAACGGCTTCCCTTCAGATCATCGTGCGGCATGTGCATCCGCCACCTCTCTTTCTAAACAACACGCGAAACTTGCCCGCCTCTCATGACCTGGACGCTGATTCGACGTTTCACCATCCGCTCGATCATGACTTTTTCAGCTTGAGAAAGCTCAGCACCCTTCTCTTTTGCCAGTATGACCGTAACGCGGCCGCCACCGATTTCTGGGATAGTCAGCAAATCTTCCGTGACCTGTCCCGTCACGATCACTTTGTCAGCCTGGCGGACAGACGGCTTACTCAGCTCTTCACGTACATATCGGCTTACTGGGTCAGCCGCATCACCATGGACGACAGCTAAATGCCGAAGCATATGCTGAAAATGATGCTCCCCCTCTCGAATAGGAAAAATCGTTTTTTCTTTCCCGACTGAAGCTAGGCCTGCCCCCACACCGTTTTTTAAAACAGAATGAAGAATTGAAGCTGTGACAGACACAACCTCTTCGAATGCTTCAGAGGGAAAGCGGTCCATCAGCAGAAACAGATTTTTGCTTCGAGACGGTTCAAATTCCTTCGTCATCAGCTGGCTCCGCCGCGCAGACGTTTTCCAGTCTAATGCAGCAAACCGGTCGCCCGGCTGATAATTCCGCACACTTGCTGCAACTGTGGAATGGTGCTGATGAATTGGAGAAGAACCGCTTACACCGTCTTCCTGATGCCTCTCATTTACTTGATAAGGAAGACGCTGAAAGGATGGATACACAAATAGGATATCTTTCAGATCATAAAAAGCCGTTTTTTCAACCAAACCGAGAATATCTCCGGTTCGCACTCTGACAGCATGAAAGTGATGCTCTCCGCGCGGTGACCGAGGTAATTCATACGTCATCGTCATACTCCGTTGAAACCAAGGAAAAACGAGCCGTTTGGCCGCGGCTTCGGATCGGTTCAATGAGCTGATTCCTTCTGGCAGGCAGTCTTCAATCACCATATACATGAGAGGAAACCGCAGCTTCCTTTTCAGCGTAACTGTTACGCTCAGCCTGTCCCCTGCATGCAATTGTGTTTTAGCCAATTGCCGTGAAGCCTGAAAAGAGCGGAGCGGATACAATGCCAGCAGACCGGCATACACGACAAACGGGAGAAACGCGTAAAACAAAAACCAGCTGACAAATCCGCCCTGAAACATCGCATAGGAAAAAACAGCAGCCGTTAAGAACGTTAATACAATCAGCTTCCATCCATATACAAACCATTGAAATTTCTTCTTCATCAGCGGATCGACGGCCTTTGAACCGGCACCTTCACAGCGGACATAATCTCCCTTACAATCGCTTCTGCCTGAATCCCTTCAAATTTCACCTCAGGGTTTAGTAACATCCGGTGCGGCAGCGTAAAAGGAGCCAAATATTGAATATCATCCGGAATAACATAGTCACGATGATGCATCAGTGCGTATGCCTGTGCCGCTTTCATGAGAGCAATTGATCCGCGCGGACTGACGCCTAATTGAATAGAAGCGTGCTGTCTCGTTTTCTGCACAATTTCAACAATATATTCCTTGATGCTGTCATCAGCCCGGACATTCTGCACTTCCCGCTGCAAACGGATGAAGTCTTCTTTCGCAAGGACCGGCTCAAGCGTCTCAATCGGATGGCTGTTTTCCTGAAGAGATAAGACGTCCAGCTCCTCATGAAAGGACGGATAACCCATGCGAAGTTTGAATAGAAAACGATCAAGCTGGGCTTCCGGCAAAGGATAGGTCCCTTCATATTCAACCGGGTTTTGGGTTGCCATCACAAAAAACGGAGCGTCAAGCGGCATCGTATGGCCATCCACCGTTACACTTCCCTCTTCCATCGCTTCAAGCAAAGCTGACTGTGTCTTTGGAGAAGTGCGGTTGATTTCATCAGCAAGCACGATATTTCCCATAATCGGGCCGGGACGGTATTCAAATTCCATCGTTTTCGCATTATAGATGGAAACGCCGGTTACATCAGACGGCAGCAAATCCGGTGTGAATTGGATTCTTTTAAAATCAGCGCCGATTGACCTTGCCAGCGCGCGAACCATCATCGTTTTACCAACTCCTGGTACATCCTCAAGCAGCACGTGCCCTTTGGCAAGAATGGCTGCTAAGCTGAGTATGGCGATGTCTCGTTTTCCAACCATTACTCTATTAATATGTTCAACTGCTTTCCCCAGCAAAGGGTGCAGGTCTTCTTGGTATGCCATTCTTTTCCTCCTAGTCATCTACAAAATTCTTCATATTAGTAACCTAACTTTACCACAAAAAGCGATTTGTATAAAAAAACGATTATAGCAAATTGTTTCCAATCCAGCAGGTCAAATCACACAAAAGAGCAACTGTCACAGAAAGCTTGGATTACTTGTATTTTAAAGGCTCCATATGAACATGTGAATAATCAATCGCATGCTCCTCCTTCATTCTCCGCTCAATTTCATTGGCAATATCGTGGCTCTCTATCATATTTAAATCTGCCGATACCTCAACTACCACGTCTACGTATACCGTGCTGCCCACATATCTCGCTTTAATATCTGTTAAGCGGCTCACACCCGATACCTTTTCGATCGTCTGTTTATAAGCTGACATGTCCTTTACGTCGAAGCCGTCTGTCAAAGAGTAAGATGATTCTTTAAAAATATCCCACGCCGTTTTGCAAATAAGAAGACCGATCACAAACGCTGTTACCGTATCGATCCAAGCAAGGCGGAATTGCGCAGCCGCGATTCCGATAAATGTGCCGATACTGACAAATGCATCTGATTTATTATCAGCCGCCGCGGCAAGAAGAGCCTGGCTCTTCACCTTTTTGGCCAGCCTTTTATTATATTGATAGACTGCCATCATCAAAGCTGCCCCGCCCGCGGCCGTCCAAGCCGCAATCATATCCGGCGTTTCTTGTTTAGCAGAAAAAATAGATTCCCCGGCGCTGAACAGCACTTGCAATCCGACAGCCATCATAATAAAAGAGGCGATAAGCGATGCGATCGTTTCTGCACGGAAGTGGCCGTATGGATGATTTTCGTCAGGGGGTTTTTGAGAGATACGCAAGCCGATCAGTACCGCGACAGAAGCAATAATGTCAGTTGTGTTATTCAAACCGTCCGCCGTAAGTGCTTCCGAATGAAAAAGATAACCGATCATCAGCTTCACCGCAGATAGGATAAGATACGCGGCAATACTGATCAGGGCTCCGGTTTCTCCCTTTTTCAGTTCATCATATCTCTCCATGTAAAACCCACCTCTCCGCCTTTCGTCATCTATTATTATGATACAAAGCTGAAGCGCAGTGGGTCTACAGAAACATGATTCACCCGCCGCAGAAAAATAGAGACGGCGGAACATTTATTCTCTGCACCAACTTATGATCTCTTTTAAAAAATCTCTTCACATTTGTGATCCCCCGTATCTTAAAAAATGACAGCCGCCTGCGGAAATATCTTTTCTATTATTCCAAGAATGACTGGAAATACCGTTGACTAAACCCTACAAATTTGAAATAAATCGTTATATTTTCTCACACGAATTTTCGACAAAATGTATATTTGTGATAAGGTTTCAATTATCATAATATTCAGTAACAAATTCATTCTTAAAGGAGGCAGCTTATGAACCAAGCTCAATCAGGATTAAAAAAAGGATTAAAAACCCGCCATATGACCATGATTTCAATCGCCGGCGTGATTGGAGCCGGCCTTTTTGTAGGCAGCGGTTCAGTCATTCACTCCACAGGTCCTGGTGCCGTTGTCTCTTATGCGTTAGCCGGATTATTGGTGATTTTTATTATGAGAATGCTTGGTGAGATGTCTGCCGTTAACCCAACGAGCGGATCATTTTCTCAATACGCTCATGATGCCATCGGACCGTGGGCAGGCTTTACAATCGGATGGCTGTATTGGTTTTTCTGGGTCATTGTCATCGCGATTGAAGCAATCGCCGGTGCCGGCATTATTCAATATTGGTTTCATGATATTCCGCTGTGGCTGACAAGTTTGATCTTGACGATCGTACTCACCTTGACAAATGTCTACTCCGTTAAATCTTTCGGTGAGTTTGAATATTGGTTCTCCCTGATTAAAGTTGTTACTATTATCGCTTTTCTCATCGTTGGTTTTGCTTTTATTTTTGGTTTTGCGCCAGGCAGCGAGCCAGTCGGTTTATCCAATATGACAGGCAAAGGCGGATTTTTCCCGAAAGGTGTCAGCTCCGTATTGCTGGGCATTGTCGTTGTCATCTTCTCCTTTATGGGAACAGAAATTGTTGCGATTGCAGCGGGAGAAACATCTAATCCGATCGAATCGGTGACAAAAGCGACCCGATCCGTTGTATGGCGCATCATCGTCTTTTACGTCGGCTCTATCGCTGTTGTCGTTGCGCTTTTACCTTGGAATTCAGCAAATATTTTAGAAAGCCCTTTCGTCGCTGTACTCTCACATATCGGCGTGCCGGCAGCCGCCCAGATTATGAACTTTATCGTCCTCACAGCCGTACTCTCTTGCTTAAATTCAGGTTTGTACACCACATCCAGAATGCTGTATTCACTTGCGGAAAGAAATGAAGCGCCGCGCCGTTTTATGAAATTGAGCAAAAAAGGCGTTCCCGTACAAGCCATTGTCGCCGGAACAATTTTCTCTTATATTGCGGTAGTCATGAACTACTTTTCACCTGACTCCGTCTTTCTATTTTTAGTCAACTCATCAGGCGCAATTGCTCTACTCGTTTATCTTGTCATCGCCGTTTCCCATCTGAGAATGCGCCAAAAACTCGAAAAAACAAACCCAAAAGCATTAAAGATCAAGATGTGGTTTTTCCCTTACCTAACCTACTTGACCATTATCGCCATCTGCGGAATTTTAGTGTCTATGGCGTTTATTCGTTCCATGAGAGACGAGCTGCTGCTGACAGGCGTCATTACGGGAATCGTTTTGATTTCTTATCTTGTGTTCAAAAAGCGCAAGGTAAGCGAGCAGGCTGCTGCCAAGCCAGTCTCACAGCAACAGCCTGACAGCCTGACATAATACTGAACAAAATCCTAAACGGATAACCGTTTAGGATTTTGTTCTTTCTTCTTCAGATAGGCGGGAGGACACTGATTTTTTTGTAACCACTTCGTCCTTATTATCATTAACTATATTACCATTTCGGTAAATTTAGAAAAGGACGATGAAAATGACACTTGAAAAATTTGCGGATGCTCTCCCAATCCCAGATACCCTAAAGCCAGTACAGCAAACAAAAGAAAAGACATACTATGAAGTCACAATGGAGGAATTCACTCATCAGCTTCACCGCGATCTCCCCCCGACCCGCATGTGGGGATATAATGGCTCATTTCCCGGGCCTACCATCGAGGTCAAAAGAAACGAAAACGTTTATGTAAAATGGATGAACAACCTTCCTTCTAAACATTTTCTGCCGGTCGACCATACCATTCACGATAGTGACAGCCAGCATGAAGAGCCTGAAGTGAAAACCGTTGTTCATTTACACGGAGGCGCCACACCGGAAGATAGTGACGGATATCCGGAAGCCTGGTTCACAAAAAACTTTGAACAAACAGGCCCCTATTTTAAGCGAGAGGTTTATCATTATCCGAATCAGCAGCGCGGTGCTATTTTGTGGTATCACGATCATGCCATGGCGATTACCAGGCTGAATGTCTATGCGGGACTTCTCGGTGCTTACATCATTCATGATCCAAAGGAAAAACGATTTAAGCTGCCTTCCGGCGAATACGACGTGCCGCTTCTGATCACAGACCGCACGATCAATGAGGATGGTTCTTTGTTTTATCCAAGCGGCCCGGAAGACCCTTCCCCTTCACTCCCTAACCCCTCAATCATCCCGGGTTTTTGCGGAGAGACGATACTTGTCAACGGGAAAGTATGGCCCTACTTGGAGGTCGAACCAAGAAAATACCGGTTCCGCGTCATCAATGCCTCCAATACAAGAACCTATAACTTATCACTCGATAATGGCGGGGAAGTGATTCAAATTGGTTCAGACGGCGGACTTCTGCCGCGCTCCGTAAAACTGAACTCTTTCAGCCTTGCTCCTGCTGAACGTTTTGATATCATCATTGACTTCACAGCCTACGAAGGTCAATCGATCATTTTGGCAAACAGCGCGGGCTGCGGCGGTGATGACGTCAATCCTGAAACAGATGCGAATGTCATGCAATTCAGAGTCACAAAACCATTGGCACAAAAAGATGAAAGCAGAAAGCCGAAATACCTTGCATCATATCCCTCAGTGCAGAATGAACGAATACAAAATATCAGGACACTCAAGCTGAGTGCCATTAATGATGAATACGGCAGACCCGTTCTTCTCTTAAATAACAAACGCTGGCATGACCCTGTCACTGAAGCACCGAAACTCGGAACAACTGAGATATGGTCTATTATCAATCCGACAAACGGAACACATCCGATCCATCTCCATTTAATTTCCTTCCGTGTGTTAGATCGGCGCCCATTTGATACAGCTCGTTATCAAGAAAGCGGAGAACTGGTTTATACCGGCCCGACAATCCCGCCGTCTCCAAGTGAAAAAGGCTGGAAAGACACCGTCCAATCCCGCGCCGGTGAAGTGCTGAGAATTGCAGCGACATTCGGGCCGCACAGCGGACGCTATGTATGGCACTGCCATATTCTTGAGCATGAAGACTATGACATGATGAGACCGATGGATGTAAAAGACCCCCGTAAATAACCCGACAAACTTGCCTCTCACAGGCAAGTTTTTTCTATATGAAACATTTGAGTCTCTTTTTCCGTATAACATTAAAACAGCACAAAGGAGCTTTTTATGCAGACGAACGACTTAAATGAAAAAACAAGACAATACATTTCTATTTATGCTGAATTAAAATCAAAATTAAAATGGAAAGTTGCACATGATCAGATATTAATGCTCATTTCTTCTGCATATATTGTAAATAAAAGAGAATTTGATTTTCAGCGCTTTTATGATGTGAGCAGCTATATCAAATCAAACGTCGGCAGTTTCTCAACACTCAATTCATACCACCGCTTTACTGTTGCTTCTATTTTAGACATCCATTTTCAGCATGAAGCAAAACAAACGTTTCATACGTTTATCGACGTCTACAATGAAATGGTGAAGCTTGGATATAATCGGGATATGTTCACGTACCTTTCCGCGCTGATCCTGCTCACCGGCAAATCAGAAACATCTAATCTGAGCGAACAAATGAACAACGGGCTATCTGTTTACCAGCAGATGAAGAAAAACCATTATTTCCTCACTTCCATTCAGAACATCCCGCTCGCCGTATTGCTCGGCAAAACCGAAAACGGTTTGCAGGCGCTAAACAAAGCGGAAATATGCTATAAGCTTCTGTCAGCCAGCAAGTTTAAAAAGGGATATTACTTACACCAGGTTAGCCATATTCTAGCCCTACAAAGTGAAAAAGACCCTGAAACGCTTGCTTCTGAGTGCAAACATATCTATCAATCCATCACGGAATTTCACAAAAAGCCAAAGAATTATCATTATCCAGATCTTGCCCTTCTCACATTTCTGGAAGAGCCGGATATCAAAACCGTGTTGGACACCACTCAAACATTAAGCCAAGAAAAAGCATTTAAATGGCAAAAGGACATGAATTTCAAAATTGCTGTCTGCCTCTATCTCAGTGAGCGCTTGGAGAAAAACTTATTGATGGAATCAGGGCTTTACACTGCAATTGAAGCGGTCATTCAGGCGCAGCAGGCAGCCGCGACAGCTGCGATCATCAGCACAACAGCGGCCAGTCATTCTCATAACGGATAGAGGAGGGGAAAAATGCCATACGTCACATTAGAAGATCAGACACGACTATACTATGAAACGCACGGGAGCAGAACGCCAATCCTGTTTATACACGGTGTTTTAATGAGCGGACAGTTTTTCCATAAACAATTTTCAACACTTTCTGCCAATCATCAGTGTATTCGTCTCGATCTTAGAGGACACGGCGAATCTGCCAAAGTGCTTCATGGGCATACCATTTCTCAATACGCCCGGGATGTAAAGGAATTTCTAAACAGATTGGAGCTTGATCATGTCGTTCTTGCCGGCTGGTCAATGGGCGCTTTCGTCGTATGGGATTATCTTAATCAATTTGGGAATGATAACATACGAGCTGCTGTCATTATTGATCAATCAGCTTCCGACTATCAATGGAAGGGCTGGGAGCACGGCCCGTTTGATTTTGACGGTTTAAAAACAGCGATGCACGCCATTCAGACTGATCCGCTGCCATTCTACGAGAGTTTCATCCGTAATATGTTCGCAGCACCGCCGGCTGAGGCAGAAACAGAATGGATGCTGGCAGAGATCCTCAAACAGCCGGCAGCCATTGCAAGCACGATTTTATTTAACCAAACGGCTGTTGACTACCGGGATACCCTTCATCATATGAATGTGCCCACATTACTGTGCTTCGGGGAAGACCGCAAATTTTTCTCTGCAGCAGCTGGCGAACATTTGCGCAGCAATATTCCTGACGCGACGCTCGTCACCTTTTCTAAAAGCAGCCATTGTCCGTTTTTAGAAGAGCCGGACGCCTTTAACAGCACCCTTCTCTCTTTTTTAGATGAGCTGACTGGAAAGCCATAAAGAAAAAGGAATTAGGAGATTAGGGAAAAGTATGAGACAATAAGAGATGTGCAGTAAAATACATGAGGGAAGAAGTGACTTTATGTCTTACTATAACAAACGTAATCAAGAACCGCTGCCTAAAGAAGATGTGAGTACATGGGAATGCACAAAAGAAGACTGCAACGGCTGGAGCAGAAAAAACTTTGCCAGCAGTGATGATGATGCGCCATTATGTCCTTTATGTGGAAGCAAAATGATCGACGGCATCCGTTCATTAGTGAACCTCCAAAACAACAGTCAAACGAAAACAAGCTAGCTCTTCCCTATAACAAATGCAGTCTCCTGCAAGCAAACAATCCTCGAACGGAGACACACATTCTATATCCAGAATAAAAGCCTCTCATTGCAAGAGGCTTTGAAAGATGAAAGAAGCCCAAAACTGTAAATGTTTAGGGCTTTTCGTCTTTCTGAATGGTGCAATATGGATATGAAAGGGGTGATAAAGTGCCCACATACCAACAGCAAAAAGACTTGAGAAAAAGAGCTAGATCCAAAAAGCTGAACCTTGCCATCAACGCTTATGTCGAACTACTGTTTTTGTCGATACCTCTGCTCCAATTGCTTAAATGGCTTGGATCATTAACTCTGCGACTCGTCCATTAAAAAACCACTCAGCCTATGCCGAGTGGTTTTTATTAGCGGATGACAGTAAAGCTGTTGATGATGCCGTTCGGGTTTTCCCACACTTTTTTAAATGTCTTATGTTCAAGATTATAAGAATAAATCGTCCGCACCTTGGCTTCACGCCCTGTTTCATCCTTCAGTTTTTTAGCTCCATCGGCTTCGGCAAGAAAATAGATGTTCTTACCATCCTTAGAGAACTGCGGCTGTGCGTCAATTAACAGCTTGAATGATTTTTGGTTGGAAATGATGGTTTTATAGTTTTTCGTATCCGCATTCAGCATCTGAATAGAAGCGGCTTGCGCCGTGCCCTTCTGCGTATATGATGTAAACAAAATGCGTTTATCATCATCAGAAACTGCAATATCGCTGATAAACTGGTCAAGACTCTTCAGCTCATCAAATTTATTCTGATGGCCAGCCCCAAAGTGAATCGTTGTCGGTTCAGGATCGATCCCCTTTTCGTTCGCTTCATCCGTTTTCTCGTAATCCTCTTCTACAGAATAATGAAGCAATGCAAATGAATCGGTTTTTTCGTTATAAAAGAAACTGCTGACGCTATCATCCTGATCATTTGCTGCTGGATAAAGGTTTTTATATTTCTTCGTTTTCAAATCAAAAGCTGCAATCCGGAAATTGCTTTCGTCCGCTTTTCCTAAACGAAAATAGATGGCGGAACGGTCCTTTGATAAAAACAGGCTATCGGCACTCTCCTCACCTTTATAAAGCATCGTCTTTTTATTAGACTTTAGATCGAGTTTAAATAGCCTCATTTCATTTTGATCATTATTGCCCGTATAATAGAGCACCTGCTGCTTTTGATCCAAAGCAAATGCCGGATAGCTCGTCAGCTTCTCCTGATGGATCACCTTGTCATTTTCATAATACTTCGTCTGCAAATTGGTATTCGTAATTGAAACAAGCAGCTTATCGCCGCTTTCCGTATGTACTGACATATCGGCAGCGTTCTCATGGCCTTTATCCTTTACAGCATAAAACGCGAAACCAGCTGCAGCAGCTGCGATCACGACAATTAACAATACGATGATTCTTTTTTTCAACTTTTATCTCCACCAATAGAAAAAGCAAGAAAGTGTTTTTCTTGCTTTACAGATTATATATGTACATTAATAGCTGTAATGTCCCGATACTTTTCCTTTGCTTAATGGGTATCCAAGCGCTTTAAACGCTTTAGGGCTTACATCCAAAACTGCATGAGGCATTCTGCCAACATCATTTTTGTAAACCGTAATCACTTTTTTAGGCTTCGCTTTTGCATAAGCTCTGATTTTTGTCCCGTTTCTAGGCACATCAAATCCGATCTTGGTCGCACAATCCCAATGCCCAAGTTTTTTACCAGAAGAGCCTTTTTTCCCGACTCCATTATACCAAGTAATATTTCCGTTCACATGCTTCGCACTGGCATCTGATGAAAAACTGAAAGCTCCCAAAGTGCTTCCTGCTAAAATAAAAGCGGCTAAAATGACTTTCTTCAACATTTCGTCCCCCTGTTTATTAACATCTAGGAAAATTATACACGAAGAACCAGGATTTTTTTATTTCAATATCCTTACAGTATTGTTACAAAAACGAAAAAGAACTACGCTAAAAAAATCCATGGAAGATTATCCTATTATAATTCCAATTTTAGAGTTATAATTGTAATAGAGTAGTTAAACGCATTCAATATGAACGAACCATTACCGTATTGTTCAAACCAAATTCATAAATATGTATACACGACTCATACTCTCTCATAAAAAAAGAAAAAAGAGTGTGCTAGACTCTTTTTTCTTTAAAGTTTTTTAAAAAAAAACGTAGATTATATTATATAAGAATTTCATTTCGTTTTTGGTTTAAAAGAAGGCGTTTTTGTGACAGTTCATATTGATCGGTGCGGAATTACTCATATCAAAAGATATAGGAGTGGTAATCCATGAAGGCAGCAAGATGGCATAATCAAAAGGATATCCGTATTGAAAATATCGAAGAGCCAAAAACGGAGCCGGGAAAAGTAAAGATCAAAGTCAAATGGTGCGGCATCTGCGGCAGTGATCTCCACGAGTATCTAGGCGGGCCTATCTTTATTCCGGTTGACAAACCGCATCCATTAACGAATGAAATAGCACCTGTCACAATGGGCCATGAATTCTCTGGTGAAGTGGTTGAAGTCGGAGAAGGCGTTGAAAATTATAAAGCAGGCGACCGCGTCGTAGTCGAACCGATTTTTGCAACGCACGGCCATCAAGGCGCATACAACCTTGATGAGCAAATGGGATTCCTTGGCTTAGCCGGCGGAGGCGGCGGTTTCTCTGAATACGTCTCTGTAGATGAAGAGCTGCTATTTAAGCTTCCTGAGACATTATCATATGAACAAGGCGCACTGGTAGAACCTTCTGCAGTCGCTTTATACGCTGTCCGCTCAAGTAAAATCAAAGCTGGCGACAAAGCAGCTGTATTCGGCTGCGGACCGATCGGCCTTCTCGTGATTGAAGCGCTAAGAGCTGCTGGCGCGACTGATATTTACGCTGTTGAGCTTTCACCTGAACGCCAGCAAAAAGCTGAAGAGCTTGGAGCGATTATCATTGACCCATCTAAAACAGACGATGTAGTTGCTGAGATTGCAGAACGTACAGGCGGCGGTGTTGACGTAGCATACGAAGTCACTGGCGTTCCAGTTGTATTACGTCAAGCGATCCAATCTACTACCATTTCTGGTGAAACAGTTATCGTCAGCATTTGGGAAAAAGGCGCAGAAATCTACCCTAACGATATCGTTATTAAAGAACGTACAGTGAAAGGAATTATCGGATACCGCGACATCTTCCCAGCTGTATTGTCATTAATGGAAAAAGGCTATTTCTCAGCTGACAAGCTCGTAACGAAAAAAATCGTATTAGACGATTTGATCGAGGAAGGCTTCGGGTCTCTAATTAAAGAGAAAAACCAAGTCAAAATCCTCGTCCAGCCTAACTAATGTGAAACGAAAAGAATCCGTACACTGGTGCGGATTCTTTTTTTATCTTATCCCTTTTGAAATACGGGAGCCCTGAGTAAGATCGGATCAGCTTCACATCAAAGAAACGATTTCAAGTGTCAAAAGCCGTTTACACTGCATCCGCCGGAACCAGAAAGCTCAAAGCTTCAACAATTAGACCTCACCGCTTTACCTTTCAAATTGTCGTGAATTCCTTAAAGAACCTTGGCATTGCAAACAGGTGCTTAAACGTTTTTGTCTGGATTCCTCCTGAATAAAAAAAGTCCCGAGTGCTGTTCACTCAGGACTTTTCACTGCATAGCTCTTATACAAGCTTTTGGCCGCAGTTCGGGCAAAAATTGGCTTCACCGCTTTTTGTTCCGCAGTTCGGACAGAAATTCGGTTTACTTCCGCTTCCTGTTGGCTGTGAGCCTGATGACTGCGCCTGCTGATTTTGATTCATTTGATTCATCATCTGATTGGCCATATTCATTCCCATCATCATTCCAGCCATATCCGAAGCTGCTCCGCCTCCGCTCATCTTTCCGGATGCCATCCCATCCGTCATAGAAATTTGCTGGTATTTGTTCATATCCCCAACCATACCGTAGGAAGCGTTCTTCGTAATCATATCCTGAACCTCTTGAGGATAATTAAAGCTCATGATTTGAAAACCAGTAATTGTCATCCCGTCGCCGACTAACTGCATATCTAAGTCTTCTTGAATTCCCTTCGCGATGTCAAAAGAATTGGCTTGCAGATTAAACATATCCTTTCCTTCTCTTGTGATCCACTTCATCAGAAGCTGATCAAGAATAGAAGTCATTCGGGTTTTAATATCCTCTACAAAATATTGATCCTTCACACCAGCGATTTTATCAATCAGACTGATATAGTCCTGAACCTTAAAATTAAATGTACCATTCGCGCGAATTGGCATCCCGCCGGGCATTCCCGCTGCCGGAATATTTATCGCCTGCTTTGTTCCCCATCTCACGGTAAATTCCTTCGTATTGACAAACAGCACCTCGGCGCGCATGCCGCTGTTAAACCCAAACTTAAAGCCCTTTAACGTTGAGAGAAACGGAATAATCTCAGATTCAATATCATAGTCGCCGTCATCTTGAAAAACCCCTTCAACCCTGCCATTGCTCAAAAAGACAGCATCCTGTCCGGGACGGATAATTAATCGGCTCCCTTTTTTGATTTCACGATTGTTCCATTTATAAAAAATCATATCATCTCTAAATTCTTCCCACTCTACTACATTCGCTAATTGGTTTCTGAAAAACGACATGATACCTCTCCCTTTACTCTATTTTCTTCCTTTAGAATTTGCCGCGGCTGCCGCTGTATGACGTGCCGCCTTTCGTAACCCCGCCATTGCCGCTGTCTTTATCTGATGGTTTTCTTTCTCTTGTTACAGTTGTTCTGATATAAGTATCATATTGATCAATCACATCAGACGTACGAGAATCCATATATGTATCTCCATTAACGGTTACCTTTCCGCCTGCTTGATAAAGCATGATTGAAACCGCGATCCCTCCGACTGCGATTGCTGCAATCAGCTGAAACCACCAAGCAAAGAATATGTTATCGGGGTTGATACCCGGTTTTATTCCCATATCTTTATAGGAAAGCTGAATATAAGTCTGAAAAGCTTTGAAATAATCTTCATTTGATAAATCAGAAGAAATCGTATTTCTAATGCTGTTCAGCCTGCTGTTGTCCAAATACTGCTCAGCTTTTTTGTAGCCAGAAATGAATACATCTCTATTCGTCATATCAATCGTTAAAATGGCGGTGCTGCCTTTTCCGTAACGATCATAAAAATCTGTGGCATAATCAGCAATATCTTTCCCGTTTGTGCTTTTTGTCGTAATAATGATGAAATCAGTGTCCCTCTTTGCACCCAGCTCAGCCGAGAGAGATTCGAGTTTTCCGATTTCTGCTTTTGATAATAGATGGGCATGGTCATACACATGCTGCTGTGATTCAGAAGCTCTCGCCGCACCCATCCCCAGTACCGGCATCATGATGAAAACAGCCAGCACAACAAGAATCGCTTTCCCGAAAAATCCCCGCATCAAAATCCACCTCCCATCATCAATGAGACAAGCTTCAACGCAAGAAATGTCCCGCCTGCTATGCCACTAAACCACGCCGCCACTTTTCCTGAACTGATCGGCGGCTTTCCGACAACCTTGCCTGTTTGCCCGTTCATCGCAAAAGTATGCTCTGCTCTTTCATAATCATAGCTGACCATCCAAACAGGAAGCAGAACGTAAAAGCTGTTCACATTTTTCGTGTGAATATGTTTGTCTCTCACATTGACTGACGTATATCCGGAAAAAGTAGAATGTATGTATGAATCTATATAACTGCTAATTTTCTCTTTTGCCCTCGGAAAAAGCTCCTCATCGGTATAATTGTACTTTTCCGCAATATAACCGGCCAAATATGCCGTTTGAAAGTCCTTCAGCTCATCATATGAATAAGGCTCCAACTTGTCCATTAATTCGTCTTTCATTTTTTCAGAGGCATCGACAGGAATTTTTAAGTAATCGAGATTGATATCACGAAACGCTTCGAAATGCTCTGTTTCCGTGCAAATATAATCCCCTTCTTCATACCGGTGGACTCTCGTACAGTTCGCTCTTACCTGCACTTCACTATTTAAATCAAACATCCAAAACGGAATGTACATGCCTGTGATGCTTTTGATACGATCAGCCGACATGAATCCTCTGGGTGTCAAAAGCCCTTTTTTGCACCACTTTCGAAATGCCTGTTCCGCTTCTTGTTTACTGATTGTAAATGGAATGACCTTCGCCGGCGCCAAATGTCCTGATAAACGATCGGCAAGTATAGCAGCACCTCCGCAGAAGCTGCACGTCGTCGCTGTCGTTTCAGCTTCCGTAATTAAAACAGCACCGCAGTTTTCACATTGATATTCTTTCGCTTCCTCTTCAGAAAACTGTGTCGCAATATTTTCTTTCGGAAGGCTTTCAATATTGTCCTGTCTTCCGCAGCTGCCGCAGGATAACGCGCCGGATTCGCTGTCAAATGCCATATCACTGCCGCAGTTCGGACACTTATAAGAAATTATCATAACCGTTCCCTTTCACATCTTGATAAAATGGTGCCGCAGCCGAAAGCTGCGGCCTCCTCTATATTATTTATCGAGCAGTATTTTCGCTTTTAAAGCCGCAAGTTCATCATCTACCTGACTTGAACCGGCAGTATCATACTTTGCAGTCAGATCATCCATATCATCCTGCGGAGCACTGTTCAGTTCTGCCATTGCATGGGCCTGATCAAGCGCCTTATTTACATTGTCCTCCATTCTACCAAATGCGGACATTGATTGGTTTGTACCAGCAACAGACGCGCCCAGCTTGTTCATTTTTTCTTGCGTTTTCGCCACTGCCCACTTCGCCTTGATCGCATTTTTGCGCGCTTCCAGCTCCCCAATGTCAGAAACCAGTTTGTCATGCATCTTTCTCATTTGTGCAGCATTGGTTTCAGCCATTTGATTCGCCGTCTGCAGCTCAGCAAGCCTTGCCCCCAAAGATGTTTTTCTTTCAAGAAATGTTCTCGCATCGCCCTCATTCCCCGCTTGCAGCGCCTTCACCGCATAGCTTTCCATCTTTTCCATATCTGCCCGGCATTCACGTAATTCTCTTTTCGCCCTTTGCTCCTCAGCCATAACAGCAGCGGTTTCTGACTTAACCTTAGACAGATCGTTATTCATGTTTCTTACATACTGATCTGCCATTTTCTCTGGGTTTTCAGCCTTGTCCAACAAAGCATTGATATTCGCCGACATAATATCTTTGAATCTCGTCATTATACTCATCATGTAGTTCCTCCGCTATTTCGTTAAACTTCTTACTACATATACTATTTATTATCGTTAAAAGTTTCGTTTTTTTAATAAAAAATGACATTTCAAATGAAAATATATAACTTTTTACCTGAATATAAAGAAGGATGCTTCCCAAAGTCCAAAAACTTTTAGGAAGCATCCTTGATGGTTGAAACTTCATGGCGGGCGGTGTGTCAATTGCTCTGATTTTTATGTAATAAGAGCGCCACTTTATTATCTTAACTCGTCATCCAAAGGTACAATGATTTCATCTAATGTCTTTTTCCACTGGCGCTTCAGTTTTGGACCGTATTTCAATGGCTTTACATCAGGATGTACGGCTTTATACTTATCAAATTGTTTACTGTTGATGATTTCCCCGAGATGCGGAATAGAATCTGTCCCTATCACATATTGAACTGCAGATAAATGAAGTTCATCCTCTGACACAAACCATGTGTTCGCAAATTCATGAATCGCTTTGTCTCGTGCTTTCGTGAAGAAGCTTCGTTTCACGACAAGAATATCTTCCTCTTCATCTACGTTTTTCGTATCAATGGCATTTAACATCTCACGGTATACATCTTTTACAATGTCTGATTTATCCAGTTTTTGAAGGGCGCTTTCGATCTCATCACGGATATTTTGGTTATTGGCCGAGTACGTTTCTAATAGTCGATCAATATACGTTGAATCAATATCATAGATTTTCACTGCATTTTCTCCATAAAATTCAATGTCTGAAAAATCCGGCTCGGGGCCATCTTGACCCTCTTCATCTATAAGTGACCCTTTAATCGTGTGATAGATACCAATAAATTCTTCTAGCGTTCCCACCTGTTCTTGAAGTGCTGCTGATTTCTCCATATCATCATTGTAATCATCATATGTCACTAACGCTTCGTAAGAATTGTTTAGCTCTTGAAATGTTTTCACGAACTCAATTCGGGTTTCAAGAGATGTGTGCTCATCAATATCCGTTGGGTTGGGAATTAACGTCGTTAGTGCTTTGTGAGCTTTTTTAAAGCGTTTCTTCGATTCATCATACGTTGGATATACCAGACTAGATTCCTCTTGTGCATGGGAATATAACTTCGTCGCATTCTTTACGTTTTGTTCCATTGTAAAAGGTTTACGGAATGTCACAATTAATCCTTTTGTCTTTCCTGGATATGTACGATTGGTCCTAGAAAAAGCTTGAATCAAATTGGCATAACTTAAATTCCGATCCACAAATAACGTTTGAATCGTTGGGGCATCAAAACCAGTCAATAACCGATCGACTACAATGACTAGGTCAATTTGTTTGCCAAATTCTTTGAATTCCCCTTTTTTACGAGCCAAGCGATTGTTAATATCACCATTATATCGTTCAATATCTTCTATCGACCAAGCAGTGCGATAGTAATCATTATAATCCTTAATAATCTCCATCATTTCATCGTGAGTTTGCTTGGAATTTTCCTCGTTTTCTTGCATTGAATACGTAATTGCAATACGGGGAAAGTCAGGATCTTCAATTGTACGACCTGTTCGGATTGGATGTCCCGCAAACTCATTTGTCAGCCAATTCGTATCCTTCGTCATTTCTTTAATGGCCTGATAGTAACGTTTCGCCATATCAATGGAACTCGTTGTTAAAATAGCTGATTTTTGCGGGCGTCCGTTTTGAAAATCAAATTTAATATAGGCATTATCCGGCCTGAAAATCTTATGAATGACTTTTTGAATATGTTCATCATTCTCGAACGAAGATGGTTCAAGATATGCTTCTTTTTCGATTCCATCCATTTGATCAATCATATCGTTGATTTCATCATCACTACAATTGGCGTATTTTTCTTGATGACGCAGCTGTTCGAAAATATGATTATTTAATGAAGTGAGGTCAATTGTATCTTCATGCTCTACTTGAAACCCTAAAACAGCACCATCGTCTAACGCATTCTTAATCGTATACGTGTGCAAAACGTCTCCATATTGGTCACGAGTAGTGCGAGCTAATCGGCCCTTCGCTTGCTTTTTATTTTCATTAAATATCGGTGTCCCTGTAAATCCAAACCATGTTGAATTTGGAAAGAACCCTTTAATGGCTTCCATGCCTTCTGAACTTAACGCACGATGACATTCATCCACGACAAAGACAATATGCTGCCCCAGCAGTTTCTTAAAGCGCTGAGTTCCTTTTTGCTCCTCTTGCCTTTGGGCATAACGCAAGGAAGCCTCCAGTTTTTGGCGAGTGGTAATGATCACTGTATTCGAATTGGTATCAGACAATAGAGTTTGACTTAGCTCCTTTGCGCTCCCAGTTCCGACAATCAAACTATTCGATTTAGCATGACCAGAAGAAATCCCCGTGTTAAACTCAGACGCAAATTTAGTAAATTCAGTCGTCGTTTGGTTATCTAAGTCTTTTCGGTCAATGAGCATAATCGTGCGGTCCACACCTGTTTTGCGGGCTAATAACTTTGTGGACACAAAACTTGTCAATGTTTTTCCTGAACCGGTCGCATGCCAAACATAGCCGGATTGATGTTTCATGGCAGATGTAAACAAAGCTTGGATCGCATGAATTTGATACGGTTTTAATACTATTATCGCTTTGTTGTCTTGATCCTCACTTATAATTGTATAATCGGCAATCAATCGATGGGCATCTGGAATATTTAAAACTCGTTTCACAAATTCATAAAGATTTTCTACTTTTTGATTATCCTTTGTCCGCCAGCTAAAGATCAATTTTTTATGCATATCTTTTGGCAGCGCATTGGCAAAATAGCGAGTCGTTTGTTCGTTGGAAATGACAAATAACTGCAGGGTGGAAAAGATATTATTTCGAAACATTCCTTCTTCTGCATATTTCTTAATTTGATGATAGGCTTGAAATACACCGTCTTTTGCACTTGCCTGCTTTAATTCAATTTGAACAATAGGTAATCCATTGATGAGAAGTGTCACGTCAAATCGGCGATCACGTCCATCAACATTTGTCTTTTGTTTCGCAATCTGATGAACGACTTCGTATGTAGAAATACCGCCGCCAATATCTTGATTGGAATACAGCACCAACGACATGGAACCTAATGAAACGTCTTCACGTTCAATCGTAATCCGAGCAATTCCATTTTCCCCTTTGAGCCATTTAGCAGCATCAAAGGGTGTCTGCGTTTTCGATAACAACTCTGTCTTTATCGAATCGAATTCTTTATCAGTCATTGGATATTCCCCAATTTCTGATAAATTATTTTGCGTAATCTTGTGCCGCAAGTTCTTCCATAAGTCTTCTTCCGACTTTAAATCCGGCCGATAATTCCACTGATTATGCCCTTCCCCTAACACTTCAATCAGGCGGCGCTCTACCTCTGCTTCATCTTTATGTTGGATCGTTGCCATGATTCTCCCCCTCTTTATTCACTAGACAAACATCTTTTGTAGGAAAGCTTTTTTCGTTTCTTTTAAGGCATCTACTTCGCGTTGGTGAAGGGCGATGAGGTGATCAAGATGGGCGAACAAATCACCTATTTTAGATTGTTCCTTCTTTTCTGGAACAACGATTTGCGTTCCTAGTATCTCATCTTTATTAACAAATTTTGTGGCATTTCCCGTCGTTACTTTTTCAAAATAACGTTGACTTTTTAATCTTTGCAACTGTAATTGAATAAATCTTGAATTTGCTTCATTGCTCGGTTTCATTTTCAGAATATTCCAAGCGACCAAAAATTCTTTACTGTCAGTTACAACAGCACTCGGGCCAATTGTTCCTATATTCGCAAAAAGAATATCATCTACATCTGGGACATATTTAGGAAAATATTCTGAATATCGATCTTTGTCTAAATAACGAGCATCATCAAAAGAGATTGTTCCACTTGTAATATGTTTTGATTGCAATACCTTTACTCCACTATCTGAATACTCAACTTTGTCACCAGCAGTATTAATACCTTGATATGCACTCTCGAGAAGGTCCTTCAACTTCCGCTGTTCCCAATCTCCAGTAAACCCCGGGAACCGAACCTCGGGCACAGACTCCCCTTCTTTTGGAAACATTTTTTGCAAGAATCCCTGTTTTGTTTGTTTGAGGGTGGTTAGTTCTTGCTGATGAAGAGCTATCATATCGTCTAGTTGTTTGAAGAAATCTCCTATATCAGTTTGTTCTTCTTTTGATATTGGAACATTAATTTCAATCTGAGCTAAATCATTTGAATTAATTGCAGGATAACTAGTACCTGTACATCTATCAAGAACGTTTGAAACAAACCTCTCTTCTTGTAGTCTATTTAATAGAAAATAACTATCCACATATGGACGCATCTGTGCATAACCCGTTGAAAAAACATAATTATCATATGGTAAGTCAAAAAGATAATTATTTTTTTGATATGGTCTTACCATTTGATAAAATACGTCTCCTTGTTTAGCTAGTCTTTGGGCTCTTGAAGGCGCTGTCTCTTTCTGTTCCATACGATGTGAAATTAAGTTTGTTCCTACAACAGATTCTAAATCAACATACTCAAAATTTTCAGGAATTTTTGATTTTGGATTAAATTCTGCTACTTCCCCCAACTTACGCTCTTCCCACTCTCCACTAAACCCCTCAAATCTCACTTCTGGTACTCGCTTATTTTCCACGATGAAACACCTCTAACGCACCCTTGATCCAGTCAGCATTCTCTTCATCATATTGCAGCGAAGAAATCATGTCATATAGGCTAGATTCTAGTTCCTCTTTTTCTTTTCGAATATCTTTAATGGTTGAGCCAATTGCAGCCATATCCACAGGCTCTTCTTCTTCAAACGTATCGACATATCGAGGGATATTCAAATTGAAATCATTCTCTTTGATTTCCTCGAATGGTGCAACGTGGGCATATTTCTCGACATCTTCTCGTTTTTGATACGTTTCGACAATTTTATCTATATGTTCTTTGGAAAGTTTATTTTGGTTCTTTCCTTTTACGAACTCTTTACTTGCATCAATAAACAACACATCACGGGTACTGCGATTTTTCTTCAAGATGATAACTGTTGTTGGAATCGATGTACCAAAGAATAAGTTACTTGGCATACCGATCACGGCATCAATACTGCCGTCTTCTAATAATTTCTTGCGGATCACACCTTCTGCCGCGCCACGGAACAGGACGCCATGCGGTAAGACGATCGCCATCGTTCCTGAATCTTTCAAATGGTAGAACCCATGTAAAAGAAAAGCAAAGTCGGCTTTTGATTTTGGCGCCAACTTGCCGTAACGATTGAAACGAGAATCATCTAAAAATGTAGCGTCTGCAGACCATTTTGCAGAGTAGGGTGGATTCATCAAAACAGAATCAAACGTATATGGCTCATCTGTCGGCCAATCTTTGTTTAATGTATCTCCATTGCGTAACCGCATATCTTCTTTATTTACACCATGCAAGATTAAGTTCATTTTCGCTAGGTTAAACGTCGTTGTGTTTAGCTCTTGCCCATGATATTTAATACTATCTGGATGGTGAATGTAGTTACGAATATTCAACATTAAAGAACCAGAACCCATTGTTGGATCAAATACGCTAAACAACTTTTTATCTTCTTGACCGATTGCGGCAATACGTGCCATCATGTCTGATACTTGATGAGGTGTATAAAATTCTCCTGCTTTCTTCCCTGCCTCTGAAGCAAATTGGCTAATTAAGTACTCATAAGCATCTCCGATCACATCTCCACTATGCCCTACCACATCGACACCATTTAGTTTTTTCAGTACTTCTGTGATCGTAATGTTTCGCTGTGGGGCATCCGATCCCAGTTTTTTTGATGACAAATCCACATCATCAAACAACCCGTTAAATTGGTCATATTTCGTAGACAAATCAATAAAAGCTTTATTCAAGTGAGTCAACTGGAACGTATTTTGTTCCGCTTGTTTCGCTAATACATTGAATAAATGATTTGGTTCAATATCATAGCCCAATGTATCGACTAACGTCTCAATCAAATCATTTTTGATCTCTTCATCCGCCAACAAGTCGCGGTACAATTGTGTTTGTTTTTCTTGTGTGTTGTATTCTTCTAACGATTCATCAGCCATTTCAACAACTTTTTCTAATAACTTATCAGATAAGTATTTATAAAAAATCAATCCTAATAAGTAGTTTTTGTATTCTGATGCATCCATTTTGCTGCGCAAGCTGTCTGCGGCACTAAATAATTTTGAGTGTAATTCAGCCATCGTTATATGTTCCTCACTTTTTTTATTGTTGGTCTAATCTCTTTAACGCTTCTAAATACAGTTGCTCTTCAAGTTCTGCTTGTTTCTTCACCAAAGCTTGCCGCTTTCTCAAACAGAAATAAGCATTTCCAATCATCCGTTGTTTCTCAATACTTGGTAAGTCGATCTCCAATTCTTTTAAAATTGCAGGAGTCAATTTTGGCACAGTACTTCCTTGCATGGAAATCGCCATTTGCTTTTTCATAGTGTGCGACTCATTTAATGCATAACATAAATATCGACGATCCAACTCATGATGTTCAATCAAAAGTTTCGCAAAGTTTTGGTTGATGACTTTTCCTTGATGTATGTCACTCACGATTCCAGCCTTGGAACTGACAAAGCTGAACACAACATCTCCAGCACTGCTCAAATAGCTTTCTTGATGCTTTGCATGTCCAACACCAAGACTGTCTAGAAACGAGCCATCTAAATCATTTATTAAATCCTCATATGTATAAGCAACTAATGTTGGATCATTTTTCTCATGTCCTCTAGAAAGATTTCTCCCTATTTTAACCGTTACAATCTCTTCAAGTCGCATATCCCGCCCTCTTCGGATGTATTTTTTAGAAATTACTTAACGTTGTTTCCATTGAATCCTATCATTTCAAACATACTCCGTCAACTTCTTTTTGCGTACTTTTTAAGAATTACTCGAATAATGCTGACTAGCAAGATTTTCTCGACAGCCTGATGATTCTAATAGAATGTATATTCTTTTTCATTAATAGCGGTTCTATTTACATTTTGCCTTCTACCTATAAATGTCTTCTGTATCCATTCATCAACTGCAACAGTTTAACGGCATCGATGTTCTCAAAAGAGAGATTCTAATAGGTCAATTAGCACAGGTCAAATTGATCTTTTCACACTTTTGAATCACATAGCTGTCTATTTCTTCATTTTCCCATGGTAAAATCTTGTTGGAGCTATTCAAACGAAAGGATATGATCATGAAAGTATTTGAAGCCAAAACACTGCTTTCGGAAGCAGATAAACGCGCAAAGGAATACAAAGAATTAAGAAGTCAAATGGTCAATCTACAGAAAGCCTTTAAAGCTGTAGCTAATTTAGATGACAGTGAGTTTTCCGGAAAAGGCGCTGACAATATCAAAGCATTTTACCAAGACCACGCAGGTGTAGCTGACAATTGGATTGACTTACTTGATATGAAAATTGCTTTCTTAACAAGCATTTCAGGCACTTTAGAGGACGCCAGCTTGTCTGATGCATATATAGAAGAATCCTTCTTAGAACATGAGTTGGCCAACGCCTACACAAAATCAAAATCCATTATGTCTGAACAAAAGAAAGCGATGAAAGATATCTTACATGATATCGACGATATTCTTCCGCTTGATTTATTCTCGACAGAAACCTTCAAAGACGAACTCGCCGATGCGGAGAACCAACGCAAAAAAACAGTCAATAAAGTAGGCAGTGTTGACGAAGCACTTGTTTCTGAATATGCCCAGTCAGAGCCAAACGAGCAATTCATCAAGAAGGACTTTCAAAAGCTTGAGGACTCTACTGGCAAAGGCAAAAACGCTACCCCCATCCACTACAACGCTAAGGCGTACCGTGAAAGTGACATACATAAGAAAAAAGGCGACATCTCGAAACAGACTGAAGCCTATTTGAAGATTAAGAAAGATGAAGCGAAAGAGCGAGAAATCAAGGATTTAAAGAAGAAGCTAGCTGACGGGGTGACGGATCCCGATGAATACTTAGACATTGCCAAGAAGGTCGGATATGAGAACCTTACCCTCGAACAGCTCCAGTACGCAGTGCAGCTTGAACAAGCACAACAGCTGAAGGCCGTCGGTGAAAGTATCATCAATGCCGGCAAGACAGTAATAGATTTCGTTGAAGGAGTTGATGATGGTATTGACGATGTGATTGACGATACCTTTTATGGCCTCAAAGACTTGGCTGTGGGCGCATGGGAATATTCACAGCTCCCTACCGAACTAAAGCTCACAAAAACAATTTCAACAGTTTTGAGCGTGCCCTCTTATTCAAAAATCATCTGGACAAACCTCGTCGACTCATGGAATGATAAAATGGTAAATGGTGATGCATACGAAAAAGGGCATTATATCAGCTATGCAGTCGGTAATATCGTTGGCCCGAAAGGTGCGGGTGCCGCGGTGCAGACCACTTCCAAGCTTTCTAAAGTAGGTAAAGTGGTTGAAGGTGGAACAGCCGCTGCTCATGTCAATAAAGGAATAAACAAAGGCAAAGCTTACATCAATTCTATTATTAGAAATAAGAATGATCTTGCACTTGTGGGGATTGCACAAGACATCGAGAATACGTATAACGCAAAAAATACTCCTCTCCTAAAAAGTATGATTGAAGATAAAAAAGAGAGTGTTCTCAGAAGATCTGAACGTTCTAACAATAAGGGTACGGGTAATGGTGTGAATTATGGAAAGTATTCAACAAATATTGATGATAAGGTAAAAGTAATTGAAAAAGTAGATTTACCTGATTGGATAAGGGAGTCATTTACTGATAGTAATTATAGGACTGTGATTACGGAAGAAGATATTACTTTCTACAGAACTTATGGTGGTGGAGCAAAAGCGAATGGTTCATTTGTAACTACTCGTCCAGCTGGTAATAGAATAAATGCGAAAATAGATACTGCATTAGTTCCGGATTGGAAAAATACTAGAGAGTTTGAAGCAATAATAGAAGTTCCTAAAGGACAAATTTTAAATATAGGTAGAGTAGAAAAACAATATACAAAAACAGGTGCTTTACTAGAAGGTGATGCTGACCAAATACTTCTACCACAAGGGTGGCCATCCGAATGGATAAAAGATATAAGAAAAGTTCCGAGTAAATAGGAGGATTTTATGGATAAGAAAGAGCAATTAAGTAGACAAGTAAAAACGGTAATAAATATTCTTGAAAAAGAATATTCTAACGAAATAAAAAAAGATATTTTTCAATTAATATATAAAAGATATAAGAAGGCACTGGAAGTTATTGAAAGTAATAAAGATTTAAACATAATAAATATTACTGGTGGTGTTAGAGCCTATATGGATAGTTATAATGACTATCAAAATCCCTTGTTAAAAGAATTACACAAGGCAGAAAACTTACTAAAAGAGTTATTATAACATATTAGATATTTACACCTACCTAAACCTTGATTGGCTAACAAGCCTTTCAAGGTTTCTTTCATGTTAGTGGGGCTACCCAGTGACGAAAAGTTCATTTTTTATACAGAGAATATGAGTAACCCCTGAAGCCCTATATGGTGTTTTAACAAATTCTTTAGTACGTACAACACTTATAAAACGTATGCCCTATCTACTCTTTATTTTATTAAGCAAATAACCATAATATCATCAGTTACCACCATTTCAATTATTCAAAACCTTACCTTCGCTTTCTCACTGCCTTTTAAATTTTTTCGCAACTTTTACGTACATAGAACGATTATTATAGCAAGAGGACTACTCCACCTCGATTAACTCCTGAATGTCGATGTCTAACACTTTGCATACTGTTTCTAATGTTGATAGATATACCCTATCTACGTTGTCTGAACAAAGATGGCTTATTGTATTAGGGCGAAGCCCTGTCATTCGTGCCAATTCACGTTGTGAAAGGTCACGTTCTTTAAGGATTTCCTTTAGCTTGATTGTAATAGGCATGGTACTTCCCTTCCTCTTATTCATGTTACCTTTTACGATACATCACAAACTTGTATCGGTAAAGGGGTTGATTGTATCGCTAAAGCCGCATACAATGAATTTATATTAATTATAGCGGCTAAGCGTTACGTTAATTGAAATTTATGTAACGGGAGAGTGAAGAATTGAACGTTGTTGGGTATATTTCTTATAGATTGAAGGACAAGTAAATAAAAGTGAACAGGCTAGCGTACCATTGTGCACCAATTGGTCAACGCTCGAACTAAGGATACTGGCATTTTCATTGAAACCGAATAGGAGGATGAGCGCTATGAAACATTTGTACATAAGAGTAGATTTGCATAAATAGCACCATGTGGCTGTAATTATGGATTGTTGGCAGGAGAAAATAACGGAGATACAGGTGGAAAATAAGCCAGCTGCTTTCCCAGCTTTTCTACTGGATATTGATAATATGAAAGATACTGATCAATTCAAAGAGTGTACAAGAATATTAAAAGAGCCAATTTAGAACACCTATTAAGAAGCATGCAACTCCCCATATTTTCAGACACACACATATCAGCATGTTGACCGAAGCCCGGGTAGACATTACAACGATCATGAAAAGAGTTGGTCACGATGATATGAAAACCACAATGAGAATTTACACACACGTAACTGAAAAAATGAAAGAGGATGCTTCGCAAAAAGTCCAGGAGACTTTCGGAAACATCCTCAATATCGGGATTTCATGAAGAAATGTTATCAAAATGTTATTTTTTTGAGCATTTCAGATGAAATCAACGGTCAAACCCTTGGTATATCAAGGGTTTTCGCCGTTTGATTACATCATTCCACCCATACCGCCCATGCCGCCCATATCAGGCATACCAGCACCGCCGCCAGCGTTTTCTTCTGGCTTGTCAGCGACAACAGCTTCTGTTGTTAACAACATAGCCGCTACAGATGCAGCGTTTTGCAGTGCAGAGCGTGTTACTTTTGTTGGGTCAACGATACCTTTGTCGATCATGTTTACCCATTCGCCAGTTGCAGCGTTGAAGCCTACGCCGATTTTTTCGTTTTTGAGGCGCTCAACGATGACAGATCCTTCAAGACCTGCATTGTGTGCGATTTGGCGAATTGGCTCTTCAAGCGCGCGAAGCACGATGTTGATACCTGTTTGCGCATCGCCTTCAGCTTCAACTGCAGCGACTTTGTTATATACGTTGACAAGCGCTGTACCACCGCCGGATACGATGCCTTCTTCAACAGCTGCGCGAGTTGAGTTCAGGGCGTCTTCGATGCGAAGTTTACGCTCTTTCAGCTCAGTTTCAGTCGCAGCGCCGACTTTGATGACAGCTACACCGCCAGCAAGTTTCGCAAGACGCTCTTGTAATTTTTCTCTGTCGAACTCAGAAGTTGTTTCTTCCACTTGGGCGCGGATTTGAGTCACGCGGGCAGAAATTTTGTCTGTTTCGCCAGCGCCTTCCACGATTGTTGTGTTTTCTTTTGTAACGACAACTTTAGAAGCGCGTCCCAATTGTGTGATTTGAGTCGATTTCAGGTCAAGGCCAAGATCTTCTGTGATGACTTCTCCGCCAGTAAGGACAGCGATGTCTTCAAGCATTGCTTTACGGCGGTCACCGAAGCCAGGAGCTTTAACAGCCACAGCGTTAAATGTGCCGCGGAGTTTGTTCACAACAAGTGTTGCAAGTGCTTCACCTTCAACGTCTTCTGCGATCAGAAGCAATGGCTTGCCTTGCTGAACAACCTGCTCAAGCACAGGAAGGATTTCTTGGATGTTTGTAATTTTTTTGTCTGTGATTAGGATGTAAGGATTGTCAAGAACCGCTTCCATCTTATCAGAGTCAGTTACCATGTAAGGAGACGCATATCCGCGGTCGAATTGCATACCTTCCACAACTTCAAGCTCAGTTGTGAAGCCTTTAGACTCTTCGATTGTGATAACGCCGTCGTTTCCTACGCGCTCCATTGCTTCAGCGATAAGGCTTCCGACTTCCTCATCTGCAGCAGAGATCGCAGCAACCTGAGCGATAGATTCTTTGCCTTCGATCGGCTTAGAAATTTCTTTTAAGTTTTCGATTGCAACTGCTACAGCTTTTTCCATACCTTTACGAACGCCTACAGGATTAGCGCCTGCTGTTACGTTTTTAAGGCCTTCACGAATCATAGCTTGCGCAAGAACTGTCGCAGTTGTTGTACCGTCACCGGCAACGTCGTTTGTTTTGCTGGCTACTTCAGCAACAAGCTTAGCACCCATGTTTTCAAATGCGTCTTCAAGTTCGATTTCTTTTGCGATTGTTACACCGTCATTTGTGATTAACGGAGAACCGAATTTTTTCTCTAGAACCACGTTGCGTCCTTTTGGTCCTAAAGTTACTTTTACAGCATCAGCAAGTGCATCGACCCCGCGTAGCATTGCGCGGCGAGCTTCTTCACTAAACTTAATATCTTTTGCCATGTTTACAGTACCTCCTCGAATTTTTAAATGTTTTTTATTTAAGAATTAGCCAATAACAGCTAAAATGTCGCTTTCACGTAAGATTAAGTATTCAGTACCTTCGTATTTCACTTCAGTACCTGCGTATTTTGAGAAGATAATGCGGTCGCCCTCTTTTACTTCTAAAGCAACGCGCTCTCCGCTTTCTAACACGCGACCTGAACCAGCTGCCACGATTTTGCCTTCTTGCGGTTTTTCTTTTGCAGAATCCGGTAACACAATTCCGCTGGCAGTTTTTTCTTCAGATTCTACGAGTTCAATGACAACGCGATCACCTAATGGCTTTAACAATGTAATAACCTCCTCAATAGTATGAATATGTAATTTTAGCACTCGACACTAAAGAGTGCTAACACAATTATTATAATAAAGAATCTTACTTCCAATTTCAAGTGATAAGATAAAAAAATTTTCACGCTTACATTATTCTTTTCAGATCCCTTATCCGTTAGCTTTTTCACCCCTTATCTGATTATGTTACAATAGCTGTAGATGAACGAAACCCACTTAACAAAGGAGTACATATCATTTGCGAAAACAATATTGGTTTATTATTTTGACATATGTCATTATGCAGTTTTCTTTCATAGTCGGAATTCCCTTGTTATTTAAACTCGGCTATGCCGGAGGAAAGCCTACAAATGAAAATCTCGTGCAAGCACAAGGATTATGGTCCGTTATCAGCTTTATCGCCTGTCTCATTGTCGTTCTGCTCATCCTGAGAACTGTACCGAAAGAAACATTGCGGAACGGCCGGAAAGACTCCGTCGGACTTTCTATTCTGTGGGCGATAGCCGGTTTATTCATTGCTCTCTTCTCTCAAATGATTGCAGGCTCTATTGAATATTATGTGTTTGGTATCGGAAGAGAATCAGAAAATACACAAGCTATTCTTGATGTCATTCAGGCAGTCCCATTCATGATGGTCGTTTCTTCAATTATCGGGCCTATATTGGAAGAAATCATCTTCAGAAAAATCATTTTCGGGGCGTTGTACGAGAAAACGAATTTCTTTTTTGCAGGACTGCTCAGCTCGATTATTTTCGGAATTGTGCATGCTGATTTGAAGCACCTTCTTCTCTATACAGCAATGGGGTTTACCTTCGCTTTCTTGTATGCAAGAACAAAACGGATTTGGGTGCCGATTTTCGCCCATGTGATGATGAATACATTTGTCGTCATCACACAGCTTGAGCCTGTTCAAAAGTATCTTGAACAGCAGACCGCACAAATGCAATTGATTATTGGAGGATTATTTTTATGAGAAACCCGGTCGTTTGGGGAATGATCTATTTTGCCGTAGGGTGCATCTTTACTTATCTTGCCGCAAGCTCGCCAGGCAGCATGTGGTCATTTTACTCCATCCTTCTGATGGTATTCGCCGCTTACAACATCAGCATTTCTTTTAAGATGTTCGCTTTTTCATTTAAACTCAAAAAGAACCAGAAATAAAGAAAATCCATTTCTCACATGAGAAATGGATTTTTTATGATTGTCCAGAAGATACGTCCTGGTCGGCAGCAGTGCTTTTCTGTGCTTTTCGATAGGCGATCTTCGATATAAAAATGCTGATTTCATATAAAATCAAGAGCGGAACAGTGACCATCATATGAGACAAAAGCTCAGGAGGCGTAATCAGGGCAGCAATCACCAGCAGCGCAAAGTACGCGTACTTTCTGATTTTCGCTAAGAGCATCGGTGTCACAATGCCAAGCCTAGTCAAAAACATGAGGATAACCGGCATTTGGAACAGCAGTCCAAACGGGATCGTCAGCTGCAAAAGAAAATGAAAATATTCATTAATTCCAATCACCTGATTGACATTCAAGTCTTCAGAGATTCGCTTCATAAAATCAACAACAAAAGGAAATAAAATATAATAAGAAAAGGATAGTCCCGCTAAAAACAGCAATATAGAGATCGGAATGTAGCCGAGTGTTATTTTGCGCTCTTTCTCATAGAGGCCTGGGCTCACAAAAGCCCAAAGCTGGTAAAGAATAATCGGTGAAGTCAGGACAAACCCAATGATAAACGCGAATTGCATAAACACCACAAGCGGGTCTGTCAGATTAAACGCGTTAAGCGTAAGCTCCTTCGCTTCATCCGTTTTTTGCAGATAAACAATAATCGGCTTCGCTGCAAAAAATCCTGCGATAAAGAAAACGACAAATGCCAGCGCCACAACCAGCAGCCGTTTTCGAAGCTCAGCAATATGCTCCAGAAGCGACATTTGATTCACTTTCATACGTGTCATCCTACCTTACAGTTCTTCTTTCTTTTTTTCCTCTTCATCACTCGTTAACCCTTTCGTCGCATTTTTGAATTCACGAAGTGTGTCTCCCGCTGCTTTCCCCAATTCAGGCAGCTTTTTGGGACCGAAGATGATCAGAGCAACGATTGCGATAACAGCAAAGCTTCCAGGACCGATCGGCATATGTGGGCTCCTCCTTCCCTTTTACTAGATTTCCTCTAAAACTGAATAATGCTTCAAGAAATAAACCAGTGACTGAAGCTCTACAGCTAAATCTATATGATGAATTCGAATGTGTTCCGGCACATTCAAACGGGCCGGCGTAAAATTAAGGATGCCTTTGACTCCTAATGCGACCAATCTGTCTGTAATCGATTGAGCGGCAATGGCTGGCACTGTAAGAATGGCGACTGATTCATCTTTTACGTGTTGTTCAAGGTCATTTAGGTTAAAGACAGGCACACCGCCTACCTCACGTCCTATTTTGCTCTCATTGATATCAAAAGCCATAGAAATTTTTGTGTTATTATTTTTTGTGAAATTATAGTGAAGAAATGCCGTGCCCAGATTCCCGACACCAATCAAAATGACGTTTGTCATCTCATCCTGATCAAGTGTTTTTCGGAAAAAAGACAGCAAATAATCCACATTATATCCATATCCTTTTTTGCCAAGAGCTCCAAAATAGGAAAAATCCCTGCGAATCGTAGCAGAATCAACCTTTACGGCATCACTCAGCTCAGCGGATGATACACGCTGTTTTCCTGACGCATGCAGATTCTTTAAAAAGCGATAGTAAAGCGGCAGCCGTTTTGCCGTCGCCTGCGGAATTTTTGATTGATCCTTATTCATTTTTGGTCCCCCACATTATACTCGGATAGTTCTCTTTTAAAGTCACCGTTTTTCCCGCCAGTCTTCTCCAGCAAGAAAGTAGGACCGATGACCATGCCTTTATCAAGGGCCTTGCACATATCGTAAACAGTAAGAGCACACACCGATGCAGAAGTGAGCGCTTCCATTTCCACACCTGTACTCCCTTTTGTTTTGACTTGTGCCTTTATATGAAGTATAACTCCAGTTTCATTTATTTTCCAGTCAAATGATATATCTACTCCGCTCAGTGAAAGCGGATGGCACATCGGAATGATATTGGACGTTTGCTTTGCGGCCATTATACCTGCCACCTGTGCGACAGCCAGTACATCTCCTTTGCCGATATCGTGACTTTTTATTTTCTCGTACACTTCATTCTTCATATGTACGCTTGAAACAGCCGCCGCAGTACGGACAGTCGAAGATTTTTCGCTGATGTCCACCATCTGGGCTCTGCCCTGTTCATTAAAATGAGAAAATCCATTCATATTCAAACTCTCCTTAAAAAGATCATACACTATTTCCTTCTCTAAGCCTTTTCGTACAATGTATTGTTTGCTGACTTCTGATTCATAAGCTACACTTAACTTATTATAGCAGAGGTGAAATAATATGATGATCTTACAAGTTAATCAGCTGTCCAAATCATTTGGTGCTGATACTATTTTAAACAATATAAAGCTGGAAGTCAGAAATCGTGATCGCATCGCCATTGTAGGAAGAAATGGCGCGGGGAAATCCACCCTCCTTAAAATTATCGCAGGTCAGCTTTCATATGAAAAGGGCGAAATTATTAAACCGAAAGATATGACAATGGGATACCTTGCCCAACATACGGGCTTGGATTCTAAGCTTACCATAAAAGAAGAACTGTTGACCGTTTTTGACCACTTAAAAGCAATGGAAAAGGAAATGCGTGTTATAGAAGAAAAAATGGCAGCAGCTGCTCCAGATGAATTGGAAAGCATCATGAAAACCTATGACCGGCTTCAGCAGGAATTCAAAGATCAAGGCGGCTATCAATATGAAGCGGATGTCAGATCAGTACTGCACGGTCTCGGCTTCAGCCATTTTGACGATTCAACACAGGTGCAAAGCCTGAGCGGAGGCCAGAAAACAAGGCTTGCTCTTGGTAAACTTCTGTTAACACAGCCTGATTTGCTCATTCTTGATGAGCCGACAAACCACCTTGATATTAATACGTTAACCTGGCTTGAGCATTATTTGCAAGGCTATTCAGGCGCCATTCTCATCGTTTCGCATGACCGCTACTTTTTAGACAAAGTGGTCAACCAAGTCTACGAGGTTTCAAGAGCCGATAGTAAAAAGTATCATGGCAACTATAGCGCTTATCTCGACCAAAAAGCTGCACAATATGAGAAAGATCTTAAAGTGTATGAAAAGCAGCAGGATGAAATCGCAAAGCTTCAGGACTTCGTAGACCGAAATCTGGCGAGAGCTTCTACCACAAAAAGAGCGCAAAGCCGCCGCAAGCAGCTCGAGCGAATGGAAGTCATGTCAAAGCCGCTCGGCGATGAAAAATCTGCAAGCTTTCATTTTGATATTACAAAGCAGAGCGGAAATGAAGTCTTGCGTGTTCAGGATCTCACAATCAGCTATGAAAACCAGCCGCCGCTGTTATCAGAAGTATCGTTTATGCTCACAAGAGGAGAAAGCGCAGCGCTCGTCGGCCCTAACGGAATCGGTAAATCGACATTGCTGAAAACATTAATGGACACCTTAAAGCCAGATCAAGGAACGATCTCCTATGGCTCGAATGTCAGTGTCGGCTACTATGATCAGGAGCAGGCTGAACTGACTTCCTCCAAACGTGTCCTTGATGAGCTGTGGGATGAGTACCCCGGTCTTCCGGAGAAAGAAATCCGAACTTGTCTCGGAAATTTCTTATTCTCTGGAGATGACGTGCTGAAACCGGTCCATTCACTGAGCGGGGGCGAAAAAGCAAGACTGGCGCTGGCTAAGCTGATGCTTCAAAAAGCCAATTTTCTCATCCTTGATGAACCGACAAACCATTTGGACTTAGATAGCAAAGAAGTTCTCGAAAACGCGCTGATTGACTATCCTGGCACACTGTTATTTGTCTCACATGACAGATATTTTATTAACAGAATCGCCACAAGGGTATTGGAGCTTTCATCAAACCATATAGAAGAGTATCTCGGAGATTACGATTATTATACAGAGAAAAAAACAGAGCAATTAGAATTAGAGAAAATGAAGCAGCAAGAGGAAACTGAAAAGACACCTGCTGCAGTGAAGTCTGACTCAAAACGCACCTACGAAGAAGAAAAAGAATGGAAAAAGAAAGAACGCCAACGCCTTCGTCGAATTGAAGAAATTGAAGCTGCAGTTCAAACTATTGAAGAAAACATCAGTCACAACGATGAATTGCTATGTGATCCGGAAGTCTACCAAGACCACGAAAAAGTACAAGCCATTCATGCAGACAACGAGAAGCTCAATCAAGAGCTGGAAACCCTTTTGTCCGAATGGGAAGAGCTATCCACAGAAGAAGCTTAAAAAAGTCAAGCACCTCTTTTTAGAGGTGCTTTTTTATCCACAGAAATTAACCTCATAAGCAAATGAAGTAAGCGATTATCCACATAATATTCTGAATATATCTACTTTACTAACAGTGTCTTCAACCCTTTATTTTTCTATATCTCTTTCAGCACGCCTATTTCTGTGGATAGATTGTGGATCAGCTATTAATAAAAAAGAAAAAAGCCTCACGCCATTATATCGTGAGACTTTGATAGGAAGTCAATTCAAGGCCAGGCTGCCCATTCATATCATATGCACCGCGTATTCCTTTTTCAAAAGCAACTGTTCCAGCAGCAGCGATCATCGCGGCGTTATCCGTGCATAACGCTAATGGAGGAATGATGAGCGTCATCTCTTCATTCTGGGCAAATTCTTTTTCTAATGCAGCTCTAAGACCGCTATTTGCAGCCACTCCTCCAGCTAAAAGGACCTGTTTGACACCGTATTCCTGTGCAGCGCGCGCTGTTTTGGTCACCAAGACATCAATCACGCTATTTTGGAAACTGGCAGACAAATCTTCAGGAGCAATCTCCTGTCCTTTTTGAGACGCATTATGAAGCGTATTGATCACCGCAGACTTCAACCCGCTGAAGCTGAAATTGTAAGAGCCCTCTTCAAGCCAAGCCCGAGGAAGTGGAATATTGTCATCCCCTTTTTCAGCAAGCTTATCAATTTGCGGTCCGCCCGGATATGGCAGTCCCATCGTTCTCGCTACTTTGTCGTACGCCTCTCCTGCGGCATCATCAAGAGTTTCCCCAATGACTTCAAATGATCCATGTTCCTTCATATACACCAATTCCGTATGGCCCCCTGAAACGACCAATGCCAAAGCGGGAAACACGATCTCTTCTACAAGACGATTCGCGTATATATGACCAGCTATATGATGGACACCAACTAACGGAATATGATGGGCAAAACTTAAGGCTTTAGCAGCATTCACTCCGATCAGAAGCGCTCCCACTAGTCCCGGTCCTTCAGTTACTGCGATTGCATCAATATCACTATACGTCATGCCGGCTTTGCGAAAGGCTTCTTCTATGACCAAAGTGATTTGCTCAACATGATGCCTTGAAGCAATTTCCGGGACAACTCCTCCAAATCGCTTATGACTTTCAATTTGAGAGGCTACTACATTTGAAATGATTTCATTCCCATTTTTTACGATAGCTGCCGCTGTCTCATCACAGCTTGTTTCTATTCCTAATACATAAATCTCTTTTTGCTCACTCATTTATCGTCACCCACATAATTAACGCATCTTCCCCATTATCAGTATAATAGTTCTTTCTTATTCCGCCGGGCTGCATTCCGAATTTCTTATATAAACCTTGAGCGGTATGATTGGAAACCCTCACTTCAAGCGACAGCCGCCTTGCGTCTTTTTCTTTGCACAATTCAACCGCTGAGCGAAAAAGTGCTTCTCCCAAAGACTGGCCGCGATATTCCGGTTTTATCGCTATATTTGTAATTTGAGCGTCATCCATCACAATCCAAATCCCGCAATAACCAACAACATGACCGTCTTTTTCAATCACAAGATAATGAGCATACGGATTTTCCAAAAGCTCATGATGAAATGAATCCTTCGTCCAAGGAGACGTAAAGGAGGAGGTTTCAATTTCGTATACGTGATCAATATCCTCAAGCTGCATGTTTCTGACCGCTGCTTTTGTTTTCATCCTATCACCCTACTTTTGGCTTTCAATCCATTTCGCCTCAGCTTCTGCCAGACGCAAGTACTCCGGAACAAGTCTGTGAACATCTTCTGCTTTCTTTTCCGCCCCTAGAAAAGCCAATTCTGAAGGACGCGGATTATGCTGAGCTGCTGCTCCAATGATCCCTTTACTTCCAAGCACATCCTCTATCATTTGCTTGTGAATAGAAGTATCATGACCTATAAACAAAACAGGGCGATCCTTTTCATTTAGCAGCTCCAGCCATTCGGCCAGCATCACGTTCTGATCAGAAACTACTTGCTCTAAAAGCCCTTTTTTGTATTCATACAGGCCTGTGTACACCTGTCCCCGTCTTGCATCAAAGATAGGACTGATCAGACCGTCAAAATGCCGTCCATTTGCTGCGAGCGCCTCAAGACTTGAAACAGCAGTAATCGGAATGTTTAATGACCAGGCAAGCGTTTTAGCGAGCGTTACACCGATTCTTACTCCTGTGTATGAGCCGGGGCCTTTTGCAACGACAATTTTAGAAAGGTCCCGCGGTGTCATCTCACAATCATTCAGCAATGAATGAACAGCAGGCATCGCTCTTACAGAGTGGTTCTTTTTCAAATATGTAATATGTTCTGCTATGACAGTTTCTTCTCTAAGCAGCGCAATGCCCAACGCATAATTGGATGTATCAATTGCTAATATTGTCATGTCTACTTATCTCCTCACAAAGCATTTCATACCGATCCCCAACAGCAGTAAAGGTTATTTCCCGCTCATCATCCCCAGCTCTTTTGATGACTATTTGCAGTCGTTCCTGCGGAAGCTGTTCTTCAATTAAATGGGCCCACTCAACGAGACAGACACCTTGTCCGTGAAAATATTCATCAAGCCCAAGGTCTTCACTTTCATCTTCCATTCTATACACATCCATATGATAAAGCGGAAGTATGCCATCGTTATATTCTTTTATAATGGTAAAAGTCGGACTGTTCACAACACGTGTAATGCCGAGTCCTTCCGCAAAACCTTTTGTAAAAGTCGTTTTTCCGGCTCCTAAATCGCCCTCTAATGTCAGGACGTCTCCCGGTTTAGCAAACGTTGCCGCAAGTTTTGCTATCGCTTTTGTTTCTTCAGGATTTTCAGTTCTCCACTTTAATTGCTTCACACGAGTCACCCGTCTTATTTAAAATGATTATATCCTTTTTTCTCTAAGGTCATTGCTGTTTTATCTGTTTTTAGGATCACGTTTGAGTCTGTTTTTTCTCTGACATGGCCAATCTCCGTGATGGGCAGTTGCCGTGTTTCGCACTCCTGCTTCAACACTTCCCATTCCTCTTTTGAGACCGTGCCTGTCAATTCATAATCCTCGCCGCCAAACAAAGCCCATTCTTTCCAGCTCAAATGAAGCTTAAGCAAACTAGAATGGACTGGAAGCAGGCTTTCATCAATTTCAATTGAAACACCGCTGGCTTCTGCAATCTCATTTAGTTCGCTGGCCAATCCGTCACTGATATCATTTAAAGATGCCCGCTTAAAACTCGAGCATATTTTGCCGACACTTACTCTTGGCTGAGGCCGCTTATGCCTGTTGATAAAGTAATCCGTGTCAACAGCTGTATTTTGAAGTTTAGTCTTCTCTAATAATATAGATAGCCCTGCTGCAGAAGAACCGACTTCCCCTGTAACAAACACAATATCATTTGGTCTTGCCAAGCTGCGCAAACAGGCTCGTCCCTTTGCTACTTCACCGATCACAGTAACGGTTACGACTAATTTGTCAGAGGTAGAGACTGTGTCGCCGCCAATCAAATCCATCTGATATAGTTTCGCCAGTTCATTCATTCCTTCATACATTGCTTTGATTTCAGATTCCGTCCATTTTGGAGGTACCGCAAGTGATACCAAATAAAATTTAGGAATGCCTCCCATCGCGGCAATATCACTTATATTAACGGCTAATGCCTTATACCCTATATCTTCAGGTGAGGAGTAGTGTAATGTAAAGTGCACATCTTCTACCATCGTATCAACACAAACAATTTCTTGAACGCCGTGTTTCGCAGTGTAGAGCGCTGCGTCATCACCTATCCCTACATCAACGGAAGAATGGTGAATGGTCCGCGGAGTAATGTTATGTATTAAATCAAATTCATCCATGAACCAAAACCACCTTTCCGGCTTATATTTATATGTGCTCTTCTTAGTGTATCGAATTTTGCTGGAATATCCAAGATGTTGTTGATATAAAGAAAGCTTGTCTATGACACCAAGCAGAAGATCAGTAAAAGAGAACACAAAAAAAAACGAAAACATGATCGTTTCGTTTACAATAATGGCGGTCCGGACGGGACTCGAACCCGCGACCTCCTGCGTGACAGGCAGGCATTCTAACCAACTGAACTACCGGACCATATTTGTATAAAATGATTTTGGCTGCGCCTTTCGGGCACTCCCTATTCCATTTTATATATTTGGTTGCGGGGGCAGGATTTGAACCTGCGACCTTCGGGTTATGAGCCCGACGAGCTACCGAACTGCTCCACCCCGCGATGATAATAAATTAAGTTAACAGCTTGGCGGCGTCCTACTCTCACAGGGGGAGACCCCCGACTACCATCGGCGCTGAAGAGCTTAACTTCCGTGTTCGGCATGGGAACGGGTGTGACCTCTTCGCTATCGCCACCAAACAAATGCCTTC
>NZ_JBCEYV010000004.1:0-395700 GCF_050445615.1 Bacillus mexicanus | reverse complement strand
GCCGCCAGCGTTCGTCCTGAGCCAGGATCAAACTCTCCATGAAGTAATGGAGCGCAGATTAAGTTCATCACATCCTGTGAGAACATCTGCATGACCTGCATCGTGCAGGCCCCTGACTACGCACATCACTGTGCGATTTTTTTAAAACTGAATTAACAGGTACGTTTTGTCTTGTTTAGTTTTCAAAGATCATTTCATAAATAATGGAGCGGGTGATGAGAATCGAACTCACGACATCAGCTTGGAAGGCTGAGGTTTTACCACTAAACTACACCCGCGTGGTATCTTTATAATGGCGCGCCCGAGAGGAGTCGAACCCCTAACCTTTTGATCCGTAGTCAAACGCTCTATCCAATTGAGCTACGGGCGCTTATCAAGCGACTCAACTATCATACTATCATTTGATGATGGAGTCAAGAAGTTTTTTTAGATATTTTTTCAGAAGATCAGTGTCTTTCTTTTCGACCTTTCTTATTATACACGTTTTTTAAAACTTGTAAACACCTTAGAAAAACTTTTTGTTTTTCGTTTTGTTTCGTGCTGTTCATCAGCGACGTTTAATAATATACCATGTGCAATTTACTCAGTCAACACTTTTCTATTCTTTTATTTTATTCATTTATGCTTTGCCCCATGCCTATGTACAAATGAGATAAAAATAAAGCATTCGAAAAGAAATACGGCATGCTATGTATGAAGAATTGATCAAATCATTAAGACAGGTCCGGCAGCTGCTAAGATTCTGCCGGAAATACCGAATAAGTACAATCCTTGGTTAGGCGATGTAAATGCTTGAGAAAACTTCTGATAGTTAAAGAAGTCCCATTCCATATCTCTCTAGTCGAGTTTCCAGCTAAAGTGAAGCCCACTTGTTTGCAGCTAGACCTCACAACAAGAAGCTGTTTGCTGATCGCAACTCACAACGGAAATATATGTAAGGTAGGGTGCACCCCTTGTATCAATCGTATAATGTAGAAACTGCTGTTTATAGAGAGATTCTGTCGTCACTCTTTAGATTACATGATGTAAGTATCCATTAAAACCATTCATTAAGGATGACTTATCAACAATTCACATGTTCCTTCTATTAAAAACTCACCAAGATGTGCAGACAAAATAAAGTGTGAGCCTTTATTGCATTTATACCATTATTTATCATCCGTCTTGATTCGCTCAGAACACTCCCAAGCAAATAAGTTTGATGAGAAGGAAACATAGCTTGGCGCTAATCTTCCATTTACAGACTGTGAAGTAGTCCGATTGTACATATACAGTGATCACCGCGTTATCGACTTCATTCACTGCCGGTGCAGGCACTTTATCGATATGTTGCAGGGATCTCTAGTCGGTCAATGATCGTTCCATCTTCATTACCGACGGCACAAACAAACTTTGTGCCGCCTGCCTCAATTCCGCCAAGCATGCAGATGGCCTCCTTGTTATCTCCGCGATCAACGCCGTATGTTTACTGAAGTCACGACAAACTTGTCATGCCGATGACGTGAAAAGGAATATTCAAATGGAATACCGTTATCTAAGAAGCCCACATGTTCGACTTCCAAAATAGGATCATCCTGTTTGCAACCTAAATATTCCTGGTCAATATAATCAGATTTACAGGCCCTGATTTTCCGATGTGATCCGGCAATTTTGAGGTGCAGCACGTTTGAGATGTGGCTGTAGATCGAATCATGAAGAACACTATCATTAATGCCTGATATTAAATGGGTCGGCATATATGTTTTCTCCAATACATAAGGCTCCCCCTCTACAATCCGCAGCCGTACAACATAATAAACCGGTGTTTTCTGATCAATGGACAAATGGGCAGCTACATCCTCTGTGGGGAATTGCACTTCAAACTGTATGACCTTGCTTTTGATATTCTTATCTTTCAGCAGGTTGGTTAATCCGAGAATTTCATTACTCACCACATGGACATGGTCATCCTGTATCGCTGATTTAATAATAAACGTGCCGTGGCCTCGCTTTCTGAACAGCAGCCCTTCGGCAACTAAATTATCCAGAGCCCTTTTCATCGTCATGCGGCTGGAGTCGAACTCTTTTGCGAGCGATACTTCATCAGGAATAGGCTGATCGATCGGATATACGTTATTTTTGATTCTATCTCTCATTTCATTTGCAATGATTTCGTATTTATTCATTAGTATCCTCCGGCAGCTGTTAGAGTTTGATATCGCATAAGCTTCTTTACGGATATCATAAGTGCTTTTCCCTATTTCATCAATATCGCGGCTGATTATCATCTTGTTCACCTTGGTGATTGCCGGAAGATTATGCAGCTTTCGAAAATCTAGAAACCGTATTGTTCAGCAACCTTTTTAAACCATTTGCCGCTCTTTTTAACAGTTCTTTCTCCGTCTTTTTCAAGATTGACTGATACAAATCCGTAGCGGTTTTTATAAGCATTTGTCCAAGACCAGTTGTCCATAAACGTCCATAAGTGATAGCCTTTCACATTAGAGCCTTCCTGTATGGCGCGGTGAATCCATTTGAGATGTTCCCTTATAAACTCGATCCGATAGTCATCTTGAATGATGCCATGATCATCTCTGAAGCGCTCCTCGCCTTCTACCCCCATACCGTTTTCCGAAATGAAGCACTCGATGTTCCCGTAGTTCTCTTTTACGTTGATCAAAATATCATAAACACCTTTTTCGTAAATCTCCCAGCCGCGATGTGGATTCATTTTGCGGCCTGGCATGACGTAAGGATCAAAATACCTATCCGGCAAAAAAGGAGCGTCGGGATTCGGAAGATGTTCTTTTGCTTTTACACGTCTTGGCTGATAATAATTTACTCCCAATAGGTCAACCGTGTTGTGTTTGATGATATCAAGATCTTCTTTTTTATAGTCAGGCATAAAGCCTTCGTTCTTCAAAATGGCAACCAGCTCTTTCGGAAACTCACCTTTGACAGATGGATCTAAAAAGGACCTGTTAAAAAAAGCGTCGGCTATTTCCCCTGCTTTGACATCCGCCGGGTGGCTGCTTCTGGGATACGAAGGTGTCAAATTTAAGATAATGCCGATTTTTCCGTCCTGCTTCATCTCTCTGTAAGCTTGAATGGCTCTGGAACTTGAGAGCATCGTATAAAATCCGACCTGGACAGCCTCTTGAAAATCGAGCTTGTTTGGATAGTGAAAATCATATAAATATCCGCCTTCTATAGGGACGATCGGTTCATTATGCGTGAACCACTTTTTCACCCGATCGCCGAACAAACGGAAGCATGTTTTCGCATAGTTTTCATAAGCGGCAACTGTTTCTCTGTTTACCCAGCCGCCGGTTTTTTGAAGTTCTATCGGCATATCAAAATGAAACAAATTGACAAAAGGCTCAATATCATTCGCGATCAACTCATCAATGACATCGTTATAAAATTCCGTTGCTTTGGCATTAATCTCGCCTGTTCCTCCCGGTATTAAACGCGACCAGGAAATTGACATCCGAAATGAATTGTGCCCAAGCTCCTTCATCAGCCTGATATCTTCTTTATATTTGTCGTAAAATTGAGATGTCGCAGCGGGCCCGACATGATCAAAAAACCGATGCGGCTCTTTTTCAAACCAGTAATCCCATATATTCTGCCCTTTTCCATCTCTATCGGCAGCACCCTCGGTTTGTGTTGCTGAAGCGGATGATCCCCACCAAAAATCTTTTGGAAAGCGATATTGTTCTGCTTGTGCCATGTCTCTCTCTCCTTATCACATTTTGATATTGTTATCGTTTTGCTGTGCAGCCTTTTCCTGAACTGCCTGTTCTTTTTCTTTTGCCAGATTTAATTTATCCATTGCTTTTAGGAATGGAAACCATATCACAAAGACAATCAGCAGATTGACAAGCTGCATGATGCCCCCCATGATTGAGTTCGTCGCCATTATGCCGTTAATAAATAATGGAACCGTCCACGGTACCGTGACACCAGTCGGAGGCGGAACGAACCCTGCTGACATGGCTAGATAGGTGACAAGCGTAACAATCATCGGCGCCAATACCCAAGGCACAAGAATGATTGGATTCATGACAATCGGAAGCCCGAAGATAATTGGTTCGTTTACATTAAAGATACCGGGAGCGAGACCAAGCTTGGATACTTGCTTCATCTGCCTGCTCTTCATGAATATGAGAATTGTCAATACGATCGCAAGCGTCATCCCCGTTCCGCCCATCCCAACTGTATAAATCTCCATAAACGGTTTTGAGATGATATGAGGAACTTCTTTTCCAGCCGTGTAGGCTGAAAGGTTTTCGACCTGCAGTGTATTCCAAATCGGGTCCATCACAGAGTTGATAATGATCTGTCCGTGCAGTCCGAAAAACCAAAGGATTTGAATGAAAAACACGGCAATCAGCGTCGGTATGATACCGCTTCCAAGTCCGACAAGCGGAGCCTGTATCGCATGGTAAATCACGTCATGCATATTTGTTTTAAAAAGCTGTGCCACTAAAACATTAATCAGCAAAAACACAGTCAATGTAATAAATGCCGGAATAAGTGCGGCGAATGATTTTGCTACGGCAGGCGGAACCCCGGCAGGCATTTTGATCGTCAAGTTTTTTTGAACAATTCTTCTGTAAATTTCGCCGGAAAGAAATGCCGTAATCATGCCAAGAAACATGCCTTTTGCACCGAGACGGTCGACCGGGATAACACCTGTGATGGCATCTCCTGTTTCGGGCTGGACGATAAATGGCGTTAAGAGCAAAAAGGAAACCAATGCGATTGCGCCGCCAAATATAGCTTCGACCTGATAGCTTTTTGAGAGGTAGTAGCCTATCCCGAACACAACAAAGACAGACATGATGCCCATTGTCGCCGTGGACGCTATGCCGAACTGAGACTGAAACGACGTAATCATTGTTGCGCTCATCATATTGTTTAAAAACGGCAGGTTCGTTAACACGACAAAAACAGACCCGAATATCGTAAGCGGGAAAGCCAGCATAAATGCATCACGCAGCACTTGCAAATAGCGGTTATTGTTTAACCTCCCTGCAATTGGAACAAGAAATTGGCTGATTTTCTCGAACACCCTATTCACCCCGATTTTTATAGATTCTTTGTTTCAAAGAGATCAAGCAGCTCTTTCACTAATTCTTTCATCGTCAATGTCGACATCAGATGATCCTCGGCATGCATGAGGAGCAAAGAAAAAGCAGCTGCTTCTCCCCCTGATTCTTTCTGTATCATTTGAAAGTGAATGTCATGGGCTGCGGATAAATCTTCATCAGCCTTAGAAATAAGGGCATCCGCCTTCTCCTTGTTCTCTTCCTTGTAGGCGCGCAATGATTGTACGACGCAGCTGCGGGCATTGCCGCTGTGCAGGATAAGCTGAAAACTGATTTGTTCATCTGTTAAATTTGCGATATTGTTCTGTTCCATTATTGATTCTCCATTAAGGACAATGCTTGCTCATATGCTTTTTTGCCATCTGCCATTCCGTAGGCCATCATGTCAATGACCTCCACTCGAATGCTGTATTGATCTGCCTCTTTTTGGAGTTCACTTTTTAAAAAGCTCATTTGTGGGCCGATCAAAACGGCATCCGCTTTTTTCATGTCTTCTTTTGCCTTATCCTGACCGACTGCCCAAATCTCTGTTTCCTCTCCGATGGATTGTGCGTATTCCTTCATTTTCGTCACCAATAAGCTGGTGGACATTCCTGAACTGCACGCAAGTAATATTTTTTTCAACTGATATCCCCCCTTATAATTAAAACGCTTACAAATATTATTATAGACATTAATAATTAAATGTCTATACTTTTAAAATATATATATAATCATATTTTCGTTCTGTTCATTTCTTTGTAAATTTTTCTATGGAAGATTCATTTATAATGTGTTACACTCTTCAACGGAAACTCACCAATTAAATAGCTATTATCTCTTGTATAACCTCAATAATATGGTTTGAGGGTGTCTACCAGGAACCGTAAAATCCTGATTACAAAATTTGTTTATCACATTTTTTGTAATCAGGATTTTTTTATTTGTCAAAACATTTCAGTAAAGGAGTTTGTTATGAATTTTAAAGTTTTCCTGCTTGCAGCTTCGACGATTGCAGTCGGGTTAGTTGAGCTAATTGTGGGAGGAATTCTTCCTCAGATCGCAAATGATTTAGATATTTCTATAGTCTCGGCCGGACAGCTGATCAGTGTGTTTGCGCTGGGGTATGCAGTGTCAGGGCCGCTGCTTTTGGCATTAACTGCGAAGATTGAGCGAAAGCGTTTATATTTAATTGCCTTATTTATTTTCTTCCTAAGTAATCTTGTGGCCTATTTCAGCCCTAATTTTGCAACACTGATGGTATCGCGTGTATTGGCAGCGATGAGTACAGGGCTGATTGTGGTGCTTTCTTTAACGATTGCCCCGAAAATTGTAGCGCCTGAATACAGAGCGCGCGCCATCGGAATTATTTTTATGGGATTCAGTTCTGCTATCGCATTAGGCGTGCCGCTCGGAATCCTAATCAGCAATTCCTTCGGATGGCGGATTTTGTTCCTTGGCATCGGCCTTTTGGCACTCGTCTCCATGCTGATTATCTCAATCTTTTTTGAACAGATACCGACAGAGAAGATGATTCCTTTCCGGGATCAAATCAAGACGATTGGCAACCTGAAAATCGCGAGTTCACATCTTGTCACGATGTTTACTTTAGCGGGGCACTACACGCTGTACGCTTACTTTGCGCCATTTTTGGAAGAAACTCTGCACTTGAACTCTTTCTGGGTCAGCATTTGTTATTTCCTTTTCGGCATCTCCGCTGTATGCGGGGGTCCTTTCGGCGGAGCGCTTTCTGACCGGCTTGGTTCCTTTAAGAGCATTTTGCTGGTGACCGGTTCCTTCGCCATCATTATGTTCTTACTGCCGCTGTCAACATCGTCTATGATTTTCTTTTTGCCTGTCATGGTGATTTGGGGACTTCTGAGCTGGAGCCTCGCCCCTGCTCAGCAAAGCTATTTAATCGAAATTGCGCCAGAATCGTCTGACATTCAGCAAAGCTTTAATACATCTGCCCTCCAAGTCGGAATTGCACTTGGCTCAGCTATCGGCGGTGTCGTTTTGGATCAGACGGGCACTGTAGTCTCGACAGCATGGTGCGGCGGATCAATTGTGATTATCGCGGTTCTCTTTGCCCTCATTTCTTTAACAAGACCTGTTCAGAAAGCAAAAAAATCCTCCTTGTAAAGGAGGATTTTTTGTTATTTAGCTGAAAGCTCGTCTTCGGTAACCCATTTGTGGTTTTTCACTTTTTCACCGGTTGTTGTCGATGTATAGTCAACCATGTATACGGTTGTTTTTTCTGCTGAGTCGATCTCTGCTGTCGCGCCCTTCATGCCTTTCATATGAGCAGCCTCTAAAATCACTTGGTCTCCAGGATTTAATGTTTTGTCTCCTGCATCCTTGATCTCTTCTTGGATCACCCATTTGTGATGATCCACCCGCTGTCCTCCGTTTGTCGGCGTGTATGAGACTTCATACGCGGTTGTATCATAGGCGCCAGTCACTGTAGCTTCGGCGCCTTTCATGCCTTTCATATGAGAAGCATTAATGATGACTTGGCTTCCTACTTTATATTTTGGTTTTTTAGATTCCTGTAATTCCTTTGGAACGTCAGCTGATCCGGAATGTTCCATTTCTTCATGTGATGAGGAACCTGAATGTTTTTCAGGTTTGCTTTCTTTCGCGCTATTGTCAGCGCCGCATGCTGATAACACAAAAACCAGAGATAACATCAGAATTCCCAGTGCTTTTTTAGAGATTTTCATGTTCATTCTCCTTTGCTTCATTTTTTAGTGTAATGTTCACCCGCAGACAGTTAAAGCGGATAACTGCTAGCAATATAACATCTTAATAATACTATACCCCCGAACGGTATGTAAATACGCTGATATTCTCATAAAATGTTCCCGCAATCGTCCTATTCCCCTTGGTTTGTTTAGACAAACATGAAAAAAGCCGCTCTTACGCGGCAATTAATGATGCAACACTTTTATATACACACCTTTTTTTGCTTTTCGATAAGCGATATCCCCCCATTTTCTGACGTTTTCAGATATAGCTGAGGCTTTCATCCATTTGCCATGATGCAAAATGGATGGATCAATGAGACGCATTTTCTTCTTTTGATAGAAATCGTAGTGGATATTGTCCTCTTTTACTTGTATATCGGGATGAATAAATTTAAGCAAGCCCAGCACTTCTTCATTTTTTGATGAATGTAAGATGTCGAGTACCTCTTGATCGGTTTTCAGCAGATCTTCTGTAGAGAGGACATGATACTCCAGCGCTGCCTTCAATGCCCGCGCTACATATACATATCCATATACATTTACAGGATGCAAAAAGAAATCTATCACTTCCTTATAGTACACCTTGACAAACCATTCAGCGGATTCGATATCACCCGGAAACAGCCTTCCGTCACTCACAATGAGATGCTCCAAAAAGGTTTGCGCCTCGTGCAGACTAATATGTCCATATTTATACATGTCACGCAGCGTATAATCTATACGATCAGCACAGAGCTCCGGCGCAGACTGTTCCAGCATTGTCCATCTCGTATCATCCGCTAAAAGTTCTTCAGCATTATAGCCATGTTTTTTTAAGATTCCCGGAATCTTAGAGTGAGCAATGACTTGATGAAAAATGTTTTCATGGTAGTCTTCCGCTTCATTTTCAAAGACAATATCAATGACATGGGAAAAGGCTGTATGGGACACGTCGTGGAGGAGGCCAGCAATCTGCTCTTCTATCGTTCCTCCAAGCTTTTTGATGAGAAGCATCACGCCGATGGAGTGATCATACCGGGTCACATTCCACTTTCGATTGACTAAAAAACTCGCTCCGCCTTGATAGATTCCTTTTAATCTTTGTACAGGCGCACTCTTGATAAGCTCTTCCAGCACCCCATCTATATGGTGCTTCCCGTAAATGTCATCATTGATTTCCATGCTGTCACCCTCTACATCTATTTTCTTTTTATTATAAATTGTATATATTGATAGTACACATTTTCTAGGAGTAGGAACAAGCTGAAAACAGCATTTTGAATCAAAGGTAATCAATGAAGCGAATAGGAGTTTTTTTATGTTCAGTCATTATAAATATCCCCTCATTTACACGGGATCCCTATTATTGGCTTTTTGCTTGATCTTTTTTTCCTATCAGCTGATTCATCATCTGCGATTGGAGTATCCGAACTGGCAGGGAGAAAGCAAGGATCAGAAATGGGAAGCAGTTTTCACAAAAAATGAAGATGCACCGAATGAATACAGCGGCAATCTTTATTGGATCGGTGATACGGACGAAACAGACAATATTTATGTGGAAGCATTAACGATCAAAAAAGATGATGAGATTCTGTTGAGTTCTAACACAGAAACCCCTATGCGCGATTATTCCGGCGGCACGTCTCGCGATGGCAGCGCAAAAGAGAAGTCCGTTTCTTTTTTAGAGCGGTTAGATAAACATGAGCTTGAAGGCCATGATATGACGGTTGAGGTGAAATGGATGCAAGGTAATCATTCTGCTTCCAGTCAGTTTGCCATTCAAGAGAAGACATTATTTGATCATTGAAAAATCAGGGATTTTCGCAAAGATCCCTGATTCCCTGATTTCCCCTTACAAATTGTCCGGTAAATGACATAGATACATCTTTAAGGCGTCTGTATGTTCACTTAATACTGATAATATTTTTAAGTGGGGATTTGTGTAGATCAGCGGCTTATCTTGTTCTCCCAATCTCTCGTTTATCTGAAAAGCCAGCCGCTCTCTCTCAATTGAAAATTGTGCATTGACTCCCTCCTTGTTCCCACGGGCATCCAACCTTATCCATTTTCTAACAGAAGTAAGATATACCGCATTTAACGCATGAATACAATAACCTTTGTCCGATGTATCAAATAGCATTAATCTTTGATAACAGAAGCCTGTTGGGATTCCTTCTCCGCGCAGTAAGGCAGCTAAAAGATTTGATTTGGCATAGCAAATCCCCTCCTTGAATATCAGAACTTTTGAAGCATGGCAAGTAACTCGTTTGCTTTGAATATCCCATGAGTGTGCTATGTCATCCCTGACGAACTCAAAAGCAATTTTTGCTTTTTCTATGTCTGTTTGGGATGAATGAAAAAGTTCATCTGCCTTCTTCTATATTAGCGGGTGAGAATCATCAACTTCTTTCAACTCACAAACATAATCACTCAGCCGATCTGATTCACAAATCATCTTCATATGACTCTCTCCCTTTCCCCACAATTTCTGCAACTCTCTTAATCTTGTAAATCCAATCTTTAAAATCGATTAATACCAGCTTAACAGTTTAAAAATATAATGAGGTTGTCATTCTAGACTTTAGGAGGTTATCCAGTTGAAAAAATTCCCGAAGAAATTACTGTCTATTGCGGTTTTATCATCTATTGCATTCAGCAGCTTCGTCAGCGGAGGTGTGCCTGAAGCCAGCGCCAAGGAGAATCCAGACGAAATTAAGAATGTGATCGTTCTGATTGGTGATGGAATGGGTGTATCTTATACGTCCGCTTATCGCTACTTAAAGGATAATAAAAAGACAAAAACTGTAGAGCCTACGGCATTTGACCAATACCTTGTCGGCCAGCAAATGACTTATCCCGATGATCCTGAGCAAAATGTGACAGACTCTGCAGCTGCAGCAACGGCCATGTCTGCGGGAATCAAAACATACAACAATGCGATTGCAGTGGATAACGGCGGGTCAGAGGTCAAAACGGTGCTTGAAGCGGCGAAAGAAAAAGGGAAATCAACAGGGCTTGTGGCCACGTCAGAAATCACGCACGCCACTCCGGCCTCTTTCGGTGCACATAATCACAGCCGGAAAAATATGAACTCGATCGCCAATGATTATTTTGATGAAATGGTAAACGGCAAACATAAAATCGATGTTCTGCTTGGCGGAGGAAAAAGCAATTTTGATCGTAAGGACCGCAATTTGATTAAGGAATTCAAGAAATCGGGATACAGCTATGTGGATAACAGCAAGGACTTGATGAAAAATAAAGACAGTCAAATTCTCGGCCTATTTGCTGACGGCGGGCTTCCTAAAATGATTGACCGCACGAAGGATATTCCTTCATTAAAAGAGATGACCAACACAGCGATTAAAAAATTAAGCAAAGATAAAGACGGGTTTTTTCTTATGGTTGAAGGGAGCCAGATTGACTGGGCGGGGCATGACAATGATATCGTCGGAGCCATGAGTGAGATGGAGGACTTCGAACACGCTTTTAAGGCGGCAATTGATTTCGCCAAAAAAGACAAACACACATTGGTTGTCGCAACGGCTGATCACTCCACCGGCGGGTATTCTATCGGTGCGGACGGCAACTACAACTGGTTCAGTGAACCAATAAAAGCGGCAAAGCGCACACCTGACTTTATGGCAGAAAAAATCGCTGGCGGTGCGGATGTTGAAAAAACGTTAAAAACATATATTGACCAAAAGAAATTGGCTTTAACCAAAGCAGAAATTCAATCTGTTAAAAAAGCCGCAAAAACGAAAGAAGTGCTTGAAATCGACCATGCGATCGAGGAGATATTCGATAAACGCTCACACACCGGCTGGACAACAGGCGGACATACTGGTGAAGATGTCCCCGTATATGCGTATGGTCCGTCTAGTGAGACATTTGCCGGCCAAATCGATAATACGGAAATCGCCAAAAATATCTTCAAAGCTTTACAATACAATCTGAAAATTATCGATAAATAAAAGAATACAGGGTGTCCCGTTGCTCGTATGAAGTAGCGGGATCTCTTTTTAATGGAGGAATCATAATGAGAAAAATTCTTTCAATTTTCGTTTTCGCTATCATGCTCGCGGGCTGTTCATCGAATGCCAGTTCAGAAAAACCAAGTGCGCGCGGAGAGCAAGGGATAAAAGCCGTACCGCAAAGCACGTCATCGCAAAAAGACAGTTTAGATGAGTATCAGCCTAATTCCCAAGTAACCGATGACCGGTCATTGCTGAAGGTTGGCCAAATGTTTTCTAATGATAAGGGAAAAGCTGTTTTAAAGGATATCAAGCAAGTGAATCAAACTTATAAGATTGGCGACGTCGAGTTAACCGTAAAAGAAATGAAGCTCATCCATTTGCGCCCGGACTACAGCATGATTGATTATTTTCATGTGTTAACACATGATGAAGAGTTTGATTTCGTTAAGGTTTTCGTTGACATCAAAAACACCTCTTCAAAGAAAGTACATGCTGCGCCGATTGCCTTGATGAAAACAAATACAGGGGAAACCTTTGATTGGAACAAAGATATTTATCTTGAAGAGTTGAATGGTGAGTTGGAAAGCGGTGCGGAAAAGTCCGGAAATCTCGGCTTTATTTTGGACGCATCAAGCGACGATGCTGATAAGAAAAAAGCAGAAATCAAGTGGGTCGAAATCACGACAAGTGACGTATTTGACCATAACGATAAAAAAATCAGTGATGCCCAAAAGATCAAAATTAAATTTTAAAAGATGAACTCCCGTATGAAGTACGGGAGTCTTTGCTTATTTGGTTTTTTGATGAATCAATTCATCAATCCGCTTCATCACTTCATCCATATCCATACACTCTTGGAAGCTTTGATTGATTTTTTTTATGCCTGCCGTATACTGATCATTGTGCAAAACCTCATCTGCGGCCTGTTTTAATAGTTGGACATTGACTTCATCTTTAGAGATGACATAGCCCGCATGGAGTTCAGAGAGACGCTGCGCCACCATCGGTTGATCCTTGTCATGAGGCATGACCACCAGCGGCACACTGAAATGAATGCCTTCGTTTACACTGTTCATTCCGCCGTGAGTAATAAAAACATCAGCTTGCTCGAGCACTTCCAGCTGAGGGACATACGGGGTGATGATAAAGTGTTCCGGCGCCTGTTTTAGTTTTGTGAAATCTGCTTTTTCCCCGGCAGCGATGACGACTATTCCGTTAAAGCCGGAAAAGGCATCAATACAAAGGTTGAAGAAATCCTCCGTATGATCCAAAACAGTCCCCATTGAAATATAAATGACCTTTTCATCTATTAACTGTTCAATTGGGAAATCTGTTTTTTCTGCTCTCTTCGGAAAGCTTGGACCGATAAACAGACATTCATCTCCGAAACGATCGCTTTCTGGCTGAAAATAACGGCTTGTATATACTACATTCAATTCCCCTTGGTTATTCATGAATTGAACCAAGTTTTTCGGAGCGACACCGTACGTTTCTTTCATTTTTGCCAAAAGGTCTTCGCACTCTTGATCCAATTCTAGCGGCACTCCTGAATCCGGGTGCAGCGGCAGGATTTTCAGATGTTCTTGACCAAACAGGAAGGACGCTGATGAAGAGACTCCTGGAATATCTAAATAGTCCCTCACCAATTCTCCCGCGCCGAATTTATCATAATACACAAAATCAAATTGAATACTCTTTGATAAGTCTTTGACAATATGTAAAATGTCCAGCGAGGTTTTGATATGAATTTTCAAAAAATCAAGAATGCCAGTGGGCGAGCCGATATGAATCGGTGTTGTTCGCAGTAAATCCCGGTGAAGATGGACGGTTGCTCCCGCCGCTTCTAATCGTTTTTTGTATTTTTCAGTAGAAATGTAATGGACATCATACCCCTTATCGGAAAACGCATTTGTGATGCCTAATGTAGGATTCACATGACCTTCCGCAGGAAAATTCAAAATTAATACTGATTTCATTTTGACAGCTCCCTCTCACATCGAATTCTAATATTTGTTTGGTCAGACTACTACTAATCGTAAAATGGGAACGCACCCCTATGCAAGGAACAAATGATTGAATGATTCTGTTCTGCTGGGAACTGAATCAAAAAAAGACACCGGGCTCTAGTGCCTTTTTTATAGCTTTCTGATCGTAAAAAATTTCCGTAGTAGCCATGGGCCTGGCGTAAATCCCAAGGTTAACTGCCAAGCGCCTATGGCTTGCAATCTATATTCGCGGACGATCTGCATCTTCCGGCTCATACTCCTGACATCTTCAAACCATACCTCATGCGTCCGCCCCTGCTGATCAGTATAGCGGAAAAATGGGGATTGGAACTCGGCTGAATATTGGATCGGAGCTTGATGCCTCATCGCTCTTTCGATTGCGTTTTGATTTGAAATCGCTGAAGCAACTGTCCCCGGCTGGTAAGGGATAATCCAATCGTACCCGTAGAGCGGGACTCCGATAATAATTTTTCTGCTTGGCACCTGCGCAATCGCGAACTCAATGGTTCTCCTAATCTCAGGAATAGGTGCTACGGGTCCCGGTTCACTTCCGGCATGATGCCAATCATAAGCCATGATAAACATATAATTGACAACCGCTCCTATTCCCCCGTAATCATAGCCTCTCAGCCAAGATATGTTATCGCTTGTTTTTGCCGGAACAGCTATCGTCAGCACATACCCTCCCGGCTGAAGACGATCTCTCAGCTGACGCAAAAAACCAGTGAAAAGATCACGATCCGCGGCGCCCACCTGTTCAAAATCGATTGTCACACCGCCATATCCCCTTGTAGAAACTAAGTAATAAATATTGTTGACCAGATTGGTTCTTGCTGTCGGGCTGTTCAGGACTTGGTGAACAAGTGCTGTGCTGAATCCTGTTGATGTAAGGTTTGTAATCGTCGCAAGCGGTGTCACCCGCCTTCGCCATGTTGCCTCAATAGCGGCCGTATCATTCAACTGGTTTGCAATGTCGCCGTTAGGTGCAAAACGGTATTCAAAAATCGAAATCGAAGACGAGTATGGCGCATAATCACTGATCAATTCCCGATCGAGGTCAGGGGTTCGAAGCACGTAAAAACTTAACGTTCCCGCAATGTAATTTGAAATAGAAGGAATCGTTATTTTTGCCCCTGCTTGTAAAGCATTTGGGCTGATGCCCGGGTTTGCTGCCCGCAGACGCTCTATAGGGACAAAGGTTTTCGCTGCAATGGCGTCCAGCGTGTCCCCTGGCTGAACTGTATATACATAAAGAGGGATAAGCAGAGCCTGCCCCGGTACGATATTCGTTTCATCTAATCCATTCACACCCCGGATTTGATCAACTGAAGCACCGTATCTTCTGCCTATAGAAAATAAAGAATCACCAGGCCGGACAATATGGATAAACATGTTTAACCCCCATCATTCGTTAGTCAATCCATCATAAAATGTTATGAACGAAGGCTCTTTTATATGTTTGTGAATACAAAAATACCAAGGGCTGTTCCCCTTGGTACCGAATTATTCCGACTCATTTTCTTTTCCTGCATCAAGCACATGCTTCAAATGCTCACAGTCATGATGAAAATGGGCCATCACATACTGTTTGGCCGCTTCTTTGTTTTTCTTTTTCACTTCTTCAAATATCTTGCGGTGTTCACTCAGTATGGTTTCTGCCCGATGGTCACCAGTATAATTAAGAATTCTGCAAAAGTGAATCAGATCACTGACATGCTCAAGCAAATTCTTCAAATGTCTGTTATGGCTAAAAACTACAAGCAGCTCATGAAACTTTTGGTTCAAATGAATGATTTTCGTATCTTCCATGCCGTTGTGAATGGCTTTTTCTGTTTCTTCAAGCTGCTTTTCAAGTATGGCGAGCTCTTTTTCATCAGCTTCTTCTATGACTAACTCGACTGCCAGCTGCTCCAGCGGTATTCTGATTTTATAAATCTCATCTACATCTTTTGCCGTTAACGATGTGATCGAAAATCCATTTCGGTCATCCGCCTTTAATAAACCATCTTTCTCAAGCAGCCGCATGGCTTCCCTTATCGGAGAGCGGCTGACACCGAAGCTTTTCGCCAGCTGAGTTTCGTTTATCCGTTCCCCCGGCTTAAACGTTCCGTTGAAGATCATTTTTTTCAGCTGGTTATAAAACTGCAGATAGTACGGAGTCGGTTTGTCTAATTTAAAATCGTCCATATATAATACCTCTTTTAAAATATTCAAGGGATTTTCTTTATCAAAATCATATAACAGATGGTATTAGGAAGCAACAAACTGTCTTGTCAGATCCCAAAATTTGAGGTACGATATGTTTACTGAACGACGGTCGACGGACTACTGACAACTAAAAAACGGGATGTTTTTTTATCATCATTAGGACGCTATCCCTCCGCCTATCGCGCACTTATCATTTTTAGATCTTTTTAATGGAGGAAAAAATATGCTTATTGTTTTTGTTATGTTTCTTCTCGGTATTATCTTAGGCTTTATTGGTGCCGGAGGAGCAGGCTTTGTCATTGCTCTTTTAACTCTTCTTTTCCATGTCCCGATTCATACAGCTTTAGGCACTTCTCTCGCCGGCATGGCTTTCACCAGCTTATCTGGAGCGTACAGCCACTATCGTGAAGGCAATATTCAAATGAAAATCGGCTTAACAGTAGGCTGCTTTGCTGCGGTTGGCTCATTTTTCGGCGCAAAGCTGACATCGTTCATTCCGGCTGACTTGCTTCATTACTTGACGGCTGGCATGTTGTTTTTATCAGCGATTCTCATTTTAATCAGATTGTTTATTTTAAAAGAGAAAGCTCAAATGGATCAAAGCTCTCTTTCAACGTATACGAGAGCTGTTATCTTAGGAATTATAGCTGGTATTCTTTCCGGCACATTCGGCATCGGATCAGCGCCTTTTATTCAAATCGGTTTAATGATCATGCTGAACCTGTCGATCCGCCATTCTGTCGGAACGACAATGCTTGTCATCATCCCGCTAGCTGTAGGCGGAGGCATCGGATATATCACAGAAGGATTTGTCGATTATGTCTTGCTGCTCAAAGTTCTGATCGGCACAATGTGCGGTGCCTATGTAGGCGCGAAGTTCACCAATCTTATGCCAAAGGTGGTTTTAAAATCGGCCATCTTCTTGACTCCTGCAATTGCGGGCTTGCTGTTGTTATTCTAAATAAAACAAAAAAACCTGACTCGCGTCAGGTTTTTTTATAAGTTTTTCTCTGCTCGTTCTTTCGTTAATCCAAAAAACGCCAGTGAGCCGATGACCGCTGTCACAAACATAATCGCCCCCATCGGAACGGCTGTTGTCTCATTAATGCCAACAAGCGGCGACACGATCGAACCGAGGAGCAGCGGCAGCATGCCGAGCAGCGCGCTAGCACTTCCGGCACGATGCCCCTGCCTTTGCATCGCCAGCGTAAACGTGCTGGTCAAAACCATACCAATCGTAATCATGTACACAAAAATGGATATGACTAATGTGGCAAGAGGTCCATGAAGAATGGTCATCGTCAAAAGGACAGCAGTCGCAATCATAGCAGTGATAACCGCCATGCGAAGCAGGCTTTTTTCAGGGATGATTCCGCCAAAACGCCCGATGATAAAGCTGCCTGATATAATCGCCAGACCGTTAATGCCGAAAAGAATACTAAACACCTGTGGAGATACACCGTAAATATCCTGGTATACAAAGGGAGTACCGGACACATAGGCGAAGCTTCCCCCATGAATAAATCCGACTGTTAACGCGTACCCCATAAAGGATCGATCCTTCAGCAGGCTGCCCATCGTTTTGACAGAGGTCCCGATTGAGCTTGGAATCCGGTTTTCCGGCGGCAGCGTTTCTTTTAATTTAAAGGCAATCAAAAGAACAAGTAAAAATCCAATGATTGTTAGGACATAAAAAATGGTATGCCACGTTGCAAATGGCAAAAGCAAAATAGCCCCGCCTGTCATCGGCGCAACCATTGGCGCAACAGCGGTAATGACCATTAACAGTGAGAAAAATTTAGAAAGCTCTCGTCCGGTAAACACATCGCGGACAATGGCACGAGACAACACAAGCCCTGCGGAAGCGGTAAATCCCTGCAAGAAACGCGCAGCCACTAATGTTGTAATATTAGGCGACAGCGCACAAAACAGAGACGATAACGCAAATAAAAAAATACAGATTAATAGCGGTTTCCGTCTTCCCTGCGCGTCACTGACCGGTCCGACAATCAGCTGCCCGATCGTAAGCCCGACCAGACAGGCTGTTAAACTTAACTGTACAAGTGAAGCACTTGCTGATAAGTCACCCGCAATGTCAGGAAAACTTGGCAAATACATATCTATATTAAGCGGGCCTAATATGGCAAGCATGCCGAGCAGAAATGCCAATGCCAAGCGCTCTTTTCCAGTTGGATTGTGCAGCATGTTATCAACCCTTCCCTTCAACCTATTGATGCTAACTCCAACGATAAATTGAAGCTGTAAAACATTTGTATATTGTATCATAACTTTCAGGCTGTGAAAGCCGTTTGATGCTCGAACGAAAGACACAAAAATCAGGGTCTGCTGACTTGATTCAGCAAGTGCCGAATCCCTTGTTCTATGCCCGTAATCGCAAATCCGATATAAAAAGAATATCGCTCAACACTGTAATGATAAGCTTTTTGTTTTCATCGTAATGAAAAGAGCCAAAATTAAAATGACATTCACTCGCAGAGTTTTTTCAAATATGCATATGTCTTGCAAGATAAAATCAATCGTAGTATATTAATTGATGTGTCAATCATTGATAAGTCAATTAATTGTGTTGGCAAGAAGGAAGGGATGGGTTTTGGCGTCATTTTGTTCAGAGGAAGCCGAGATTTTATATCAGCTGCAAAGCGTGAACAAGGTGATTGGCATGAAGTTCGAGGCATGCACGGGCATCAGCCAATCTCGCTTGGAATTGCTGACATTGCTATATCATGCAGATGAGATCAGTCAAAGCGATCTTCAAAAGAACGTAAATATAGACAGCGCAGCCGTCACCAGACACCTGAAACAACTGGAAGCCAAAGGCATGGTATCAAGACGGCGCAAACCTGAAGACAACCGCATCACTCTTGTTCGATTAACAGACCAAGGAAGAGAGCGAATCGAGTCTTCCAAGAAAGAAAAAGAGCGTTTCATGAAAGAAATGCTCGCAAATGTAAGTGCAGAAGAACGCAGCCAGCTGATTGATGTACTAGCGCGCATGCGGGACAACATAAACAATATTAAAGCATAAGAGGAGTGTATCAACATGATCAAAACAAATGATTTTATGGAGATTATGAAAGGACGCCGTTCCATTCGCAACTATGATCAGACAGTAAAAATCAGCAAAGAAGAGATGGCAGAAATCTTAGAGGAAGCAACGACAGCGCCATCTTCTGTCAATGCGCAGCCATGGCGTTTTCTCGTCATTGACAGCCCGGAAGGAAAAGAAAAGCTCGCACCGCTTGCAAGCTTTAACCAAACACAGGTTGCAACATCATCTGCCGTCATCGCTGTATTTGCAGACATGAACAATGCAGACTATTTAGAAGAAATCTATTCAAAAGCCGTGGAACTCGGTTACATGCCGCAGGAGGTCAAAGACAGACAAATCGCTGCGCTAACCGCCCATTTTGAAAAGCTTCCGGCACAAGCGAACCGCGAAACAATCCTGATTGACGGTGGCCTTGTTTCCATGCAGCTCATGCTGACTGCACGCGCGCACGGCTACGATACAAACCCGATCGGCGGTTATGATAAAGAAAATATCGCGGAAACGTTTGGACTAGATAAAGAACGTTATGTACCAGTCATGCTTCTTTCTATCGGAAAAGCAGCAGACGAAGGCTATGCTTCCTACCGCCTGCCGATTGATACAATTGCAGAATGGAAATAAAAGAAAAGAGCCTGGGGATATCCCCAGGCTCTTTGTTTTACATAAAGCCGCCGTTTGATCGTCTGGCCTGTTTTTTCGTTAACACGTCTGATGAGATTATTCTTTGACTTTCTTTTTGCCAAACGGCCACCAGTTTCCTTCGCCAAAGGTCGCAATGATTGCCGGAATGAACAGCGGAAGAATGACAAGACCGTAAAGCAGCAGCCCGATAATAATAACACTTGCCACCTGCATCAGCGTATTGACGCCTGAAGGCATCATCGCCGCGAACGTGCCGGCCAAAATAATGGCAGCCGTTATAATGACAGACCCCATTTTGCTCATTGATCGGATGACTCCCTGCTCAATGCCCATGTGCACCTCTTCTTTAAACCGGTCCAGCAGAAAGATCGAATAATCCACGCCTAACGCGATCAAGATAACAAAGCTGAAGAACGGTACTGCCCAGCTGATGCCGGCGTTTCCTAAGCCGTTTACAAAAATTAATTCTGTGATCGATATCGACGTATAGTACGTCAGCAGCAGTGACGCAATCATATAAATCGGCATGATCATGGAGCGGAACAAAATGGTTAACACGATAAACAGGCCAATAATCATGATCATCATTGTTCTAGAGAAGTCCGTTGTGGACAGCTCCTTTAAATCCGCATTCATGCTTGTGACCCCGCCGTATACGATCTGAGCGTCCTTCAGAGGAGTGCCGTCAACTTCGTTTGCTACAGCTTTTTTGATTTGATTTATTGTCGTAATCGCTTGTTCTGAATAAGGGTTGGAATCTAAGACGACGCTTAATTGCACACCTTTTCCGTCTGCGAAGGAATACTGGTCAATGGACTTCTTAAAGTCTTTATCCTTCATGACTTGATCAGGAAGGAATATCCCTGTATCCCTTACAGTTGAGCTTTTGCTCATATCCTCTAGCATATCGCTGGAAACTGTTATTCCGTCAGAGATTTTCGTCAAACCGTTATTTGCACTCTTTACACCATCGGCAAGCTTCTTCAGGTTTTCTGACAAGGTTCCGGCTTGGGCTTGCTGGCCTGAAAGCTGCTGGTTCGCTTGTTCAAGCCCGGTTTGAATCTGGCCTAGCTGTCCGCTGATTGCTGTAAGCTGCTGTGCGGTCTGAGCGGTATTACCGGTTTGAGAAACCTGTTTGCTCACGAGCTGCAGCTGCTGATTGATTTTGCCCAATCCTTCGGCCGCATCGCCCAGTGAACCGCCGGAGCTGCTATTAGAGGCCGTACCGGTTTGCCCTGCGATCTGATTCAATCCGTTTTCAATATCCGTTAAACCGCTTTGGACATCGGCGATTCCTTTTACCGTTTTATCCAGCCCGTCTGAAACTGAGCCCAGCTGCTTATCAATATATAAATCTTTGATTTTTTCACCGGTCGGCTGTGTAATGGTCATGACAGAGTCAACATGATCGACTTTCTCGATCGCTTTGCTGATATTTCCGAGATAAGGAATTGTATCAGCTGTTGTGAGGTCTTTGTCTCCTTTTACGACAACATTGATCGGGAACGCTTTCCCTTCACCGAATCCATCTTTGATGGCCTCGAGCGCTTTTACTGATTTATACTCGCTACTGATTTCCGCAGTCGAATCGAACGAAATCTGGTCATCATAAGTTAAGATGAACGGAAGCGTAATTATGACCGTGATGACAATAAACAGAAACGGACGTGCAACGGAGTGTTTGCCAAGAAACGCCCATAATTTATTGTCACTATGTGATAATACTTTTCTAGAAGGCCAGAATAATTTTTCACCCAGTGTCACCATAAATAATGGCAGCAATGTGTAGAGGATGATCATTAAAATTCCGACACCTACTGCGACTCCCACTGCAGATTGGAAAATCGCAAACTTCGCAAACCCTAAGGCGGAAAATCCGATCAATACCGCAAATCCGCTGATAAATAAGGTTTTTCCCCCTGTACGGTAAGCAATAAGCGCAGCTTCTTTTTTGTCATGCCCGTTTGCCAATTCTTCACGGAATCGAGTAAGAAGCAGGATGCAGTAATCTGTTCCGATACCGAACAAAATGGCGACTAAGAAGGTTTGCGTAAACGTCGAGATCGGAAAATCAACATTGTACACAAGGATCCCCAATATGGATTGACTGATCAAATAAGAAAAACCGACAACCACAATCGGGATAAAAGGCGTCACAACAGATCGGAACACGATCAGCAGTAAACCGATGATTAAGCAGACTGTGATCACTTCCGTCTTCTTAAGCCCTTCCTCTGAGCTGTGGGCGAAATCCTGATTGATGAGAGAAGCTCCCGTAATATATGCCGTCAAATCCTCAGGGACAATTTTATAAATGTCATCCGCGATTTTTTCCGCTTTTTTATCAGAACCTGTGATCGTGACAGGAATAAGGACGGTTTTCTTGTCTTTTGATATCAATTGGTCTCTGACTTCTTTTTCCGCAGTCAGAGGAGACGTGACCTCATCCACACCGTCGATCTTTTTGATTTTACTGATTATTGTGCGGAGCTCGCCCTCTGTTTCTTTCTTCAACGCGTGGTCTAATGTAAAGACTGCACTGATTGAATGATTGTCTTCACCCGCTTGCTTTAAAATGGCATTTGCTCTTTCTGATACAGCATCAGCCGGAAGCTGGGCCTGCCCCTTTTGATTGGCAAGCTCCGTCAAGTTCGGAGAAAACAAACTTAATACGACGGTAAGTGCTAATATAACGGCAAAAATGGCCCATTTAAATGTAATGATCGCTCTCATTTGGCTGGATCTCCTCCTTTAAATTTATTTTTTAGAATTGTAAATATCTCTATGATAGAGTTTAAGTGTTCCTCATCTATATCATCGATCAGCTCTTTAAGAGCGTTAAAGATGGCTGCATCTAATTCTTCTAGTATGTTTTCACCGCTGGCTGTGATGCTAATCAGCTTCGAGCGCTTATCACTTTTTACCTGACAGTCATCCCATTCCACCAATCCCTTATCAAGCAGCTTTTTCAGTCTGTTTGAAATTGCACTCTTATGTACATTTTGATACATGGCGAGGCTGCCGGGAGAGGTTGGGCCCTTAACTTTTAAGATTTTCAACAGGTCAGCCTGTTCCCTTGAGATATGCTTGAAGACATCCTGATTGATTTCATGATGTACAAACTCTGTTCCTTCAAGTAACACTTCCACAAACAGGTTGATCGCCTGACATAGCTTTTGTTCATTCAACATCTTCCCCTCCTCCCTATAGTTTACCCCTCTAAACTTTATGATCAACGTTCATTAGTTTATTCCCCTAAACTATGCCTGTCAACATATTTTATTTATGATCCCCAAAAGAAAGTTTGTTTGTGTAAACTAGGAGTTATAAACGCGAAAGGGGAAATTTACGTGACAGATTTTTTATTAACTTTGTATGAATATAACGTATGGGCCAATCAGCAAATATTCAATCGATTAAAAGAGCTTCCGAAAGAGGTGTACCGTCAAGACATTCAAAGTGTGTTTCCATCGATATCCCATGTACTGTCTCATGTCTACCTTTCTGATCTGGGCTGGATTGAAGTATTTTCCGGCAAAAATATGAGCGATGCTTTGGCTTTAGCTGAACAGCTTAAAGAACAGACAGCCGCAAAAGAAATGGAGGAAATGGAAGCTCTGTTTTTGACGTTATCTAAACGATATACAATATGTTTACAGCAAGAAGAACAGCTTAATAAGCCTCTACAGATTCAAAACCCCTCAGGCGGGATAATGAAAACAGCTGTTTCTGAGCTCGTTCCCCACGTTGTCAATCACGGGACTTATCACCGAGGCAATATCACGGCAATGTTGAGGCAGATCGGATACGCATCCACTTCGACAGATTACGGACTCTACCTATACATGAAAAAAACAGAAATGGCATAAAAACGAAACGGCTCCTAGATTGAGCCGCTTCGTTTTATGATAGATCATTTAAAAAACCTTAAATTTTCTTTTCATATTTCCTATATAGTAAAAAAGATAGAAATTTTAGTGTTATAATAATCATTAAAATATATTGCTGACTCATTAAACAATTTTCAATGGAGGAACACACAAAGTGACAGATGACATGACGAAAAACAATATAAATCAGCAAAAACTGGAGAGAGGCTTGAAAAACAGGCACATTCAGCTCATCGCCATCGGCGGGGCTATTGGGACAGGCTTATTTCTCGGCTCAGGAAAATCAATTCATTTTGCCGGACCGTCGATTCTATTTGCTTACATGTTCACAGGGCTCATTTGCTTCTTAATTATGAGGTCTCTGGGTGAACTGCTGTTATCGAATTTGAACTATCACTCTTTTGTTGATTTTGTACAAGATTATTTAGGAGACATGGCAGCCTTTATCACCGGCTGGACCTATTGGTTCTGCTGGATTTCGATTGCGATGGCTGATCTGACAGCTGTCGGGCTCTACACTCAATATTGGCTCCCGGGTGTGCCGCAATGGGTGCCCGGCTTAATCGCTTTGATTATTTTACTGATCATGAACTTGGCAACCGTCAAGCTTTTTGGAGAATTAGAATTTTGGTTTGCTTTAATCAAAGTTATTGCTATTCTGGCGCTGATCGTCATTGGCCTTGTGATGATTTTCAAAGGTTTTTCCACAAGCTCAGGAGTCTCCAGCTTCTCAAATCTCTGGAGTCACGGGGGGATGTTCCCGAATGGCATACACGGGTTTATCCTCTCATTCCAGATGGTTGTGTTTGCCTTTGTCGGCATTGAGCTGGTCGGACTGACGGCCGGTGAAACAGAAAACCCTGAAAAAGTAATCCCTAAGGCGATCAACAATATCCCTGTCCGGGTACTGCTTTTCTATATCGGGGCACTTCTCGTGATTATGAGCATCTATCCTTGGAATGTCATTAATCCTAACGAGAGCCCGTTCGTGCAGGTGTTTGTCGCGGTTGGCATCGTCGGGGCAGCAAGCATCATCAACTTTGTTGTATTGACATCCGCTGCTTCAGCCTGCAATAGTGCTGTATTCAGTACAAGCCGTATGGTCTATTCCCTTGCAAAAGATCATAATGCGCCTGAATCAATGGCGAAACTGACTCCGCGTAAAGTACCTAGAAATGCGTTGTTCTTTTCAGCTATCGTGATTTTAATCGGTGTTACGTTAAACTACATCATGCCCGAAGGCGTATTCACACTGATTACAAGCATTTCAACCGTCTGCTTTATCTATATTTGGGGGATTACGGTCATTTGTCATTTGAAATACCGTAAAACAAGACCTGAATTAGCAAAGACAAACAAGTTTAAACTTCCGCTTTACCCGTTTACAAATTACCTGATTCTTGCGTTCCTGGCGTTTATCCTTGTTGTGCTGGCATTGGCACAGGATACTCGTGTTTCCTTATTTGTTACACCGGTTTGGTTTATTTTGCTGATTGTGATTTATAAGGTGAGAAAAGCGAAGCTGCAATAAAATCAAAGCTCCTGCCTCAGAAATGAGAGCAGGAGTTTTTTGATGAAAATGACCTTTGCTTTTAAATTTGAAGATATGCTATAGTGTTTGTAATCAAAACAAGAAGGGATGATGGGCGGACAATGATTAACTAATCTTATTTTTACCGTTTGAAATCAATATTTCAAATCAGAAAAAATAGGATTAGTCTGCCCATTTTCTATATATACGATATGGCTATTTATAAAGAATAGCTTATTTGTTCATGCAAGGCGCGGCTAATCCTTCCAACACATTTGGGAGGATTTTTTTGATTCTCCCATTAAAGCGAGGGATATGGATGAAAGAAATCGTAACAGTAACAAACGTCAGCTATGAAGTGAAGGATTTGACTGTTTTTAAAAACGCAAACGCAAGTGTTCAGCAAGGAGATATCATTGGCATTATCGGCAAAAATGGCGCCGGGAAATCCACCCTGCTGCACCTCATATACAATGACTTAGCCCCTGCACACGGGCAAATCGTTCGGCAGGATACAAAGATGACATTGGTTGAACAGGAAACAGCGTCATATTCCTTTACGGATCAGACGCCTGCCGAGAAGAAATTACTGAAGAAATGGCGTGTGCCCGTGCGGGATTTCCAGCAGTTAAGCGGCGGTGAAAAATTGAAAGCGCGTCTGGCGAAAGGACTGTCAGAGGATGCTGATCTTTTACTGTTAGATGAGCCGACAAACCACCTTGATGAAGAAAGCCTCCAGCTTCTCATTCAAGAGCTGAAACATTATAGAGGCACTGTGATCCTTGTTTCCCACGACCGATATTTCTTAGACGAAGTCGCGACAAAGATATGGTCGCTTGAGGATCAAACGCTAATTGAATTCAAGGGGAATTACTCTGGTTATATGAAGCTCCGGGAAAAGAAAAGACTCGCCCAGCAGCGTGCATATGAAAAGCAGCAAAAAACGGTTGAACGGATCGAAGCACAAATGACAGAACTTGCTTCATGGTCGAAAAAAGCCCACGCCCAATCGACGAAACAGGAAGGATTTAAAGAATATCACCGTGTAAAAGCGAAGCGTACGGATGCCCAGATTACATCTAAGCGAAAGCGGCTTGAACAAGAGTTGGAAAAAGCAAAGGCGGAAGCCGTTAAGCCAGAGTATACTGTCCGCTTTTCAATTGATACAACCAAAAAAACAGGAAAACGTTTTTTAGACGTTCAGCATATAACGAAGGCTTTCGGTGAAAGGACTCTCTTTAAAAACGCGCATTTTACGATTCAGCACGGTGAAAAGATTGCGCTCATAGGTCCAAATGGCAGCGGAAAAACGACATTACTGAAAATCATTCTAGGACAGGAAACAGCGGATGGAAGTGTATGGGTGTCGCCGTCTGCACATATCGGTTATTTAACGCAGGAAGTGTTTGATTTACCTTTAGAGCAAACACCGGAAAAGTTATTTGATAATGAAACATACAAAGCTAGAGGACACGTTCAAAGTCTGATGAGGCACTTAGGTTTTACCGCTTCCCAATGGACTGAGCCGATCAAATATATGAGTATGGGTGAGCGTGTAAAGATCAAGCTGATGGCATATATTCTCGAGGAAAAAGACGTGCTCATTTTAGATGAGCCGACAAATCACCTCGACCTGCCGTCACGCGAACAGCTGGAAGAAACACTGGCACAATACAGCGGAACATTGCTGGCGGTGTCACATGACCGCTACTTTCTCGAAAAAACAACCAACAGTAAACTCGTCATCTCGGGCAATGGCATCAAAAAGCAACTGAATGACGTTCCAACAGAAAGAAATGACCAGGAGGACCTTCGCTTAAAGCTTGAGACAGAAAGACAGGAAGTGCTTGGAAAGCTCAGTTTGATGACGCCAAAAGATACCGGGTACAAGGACCTCGATCAAGCTTTCATTAAGCTTACGAAACAGATGAAAGAGCTGGACCAATCATAATTAAGGCATACCAAGGGCTGTTCGTCCTTGGTATTTTTTAAATTCACCAAAATTGGCTATTATCAGCACAGCTGCTTTCGCATACGAATATTAGTCATGGCATAGCCCATCTTCTGATAAAGATGGACGGCCGTCTCGTTGTGTGCAAACACATGAAGCGCAAGCCTTTCCGCGCCAAGTTCCTTTGCTTTTTCATCCAGCGTTTTCAGTGCTAATTGAGCAAGTCCTTTTCTGCGAAAGGCTTCATATATTCCAAAGGAGTAGATAAACGCTTCCTTTTGCGGGTGAAGCGGGTCAGCATACATCCAGAGCCAGCCCATCCTTTCCCCTTGTTCATTTATAATGTTCCAAAAATAATGATTGCTGCTGTTTCGTCCTTCCGGTACCATGTTTCGATAGGCCTGCTCTGATTTTTCCAACGCTTCATCCTTCGTCCACGTTCCCGAGGTAATGTTTTGTTTCGCATAATTTTGCACGGACATCCTGCGAAATGCTTCAAACTCTTCCACAGTCATGTCTTCCAAGGTTAATGTCATCTTGTATCCCTCCTTATAAAAAAGCCCGGCCGGTGCCGGAAAGTCGTTGCGTATAAAAAAGCCGGTTTAAGCCTCTGACTCTCTATCATTCGCTAAGAGAAATAGATTTCCTGCAAATCAAAATAAAACTTATGCGGCGAGGCTTGCCGCATCTTTGCTGGTTAATAAAAACGGCTACATGTCCAATCATGACAAACAAAGCGACGGTATCCATGTCGATGACGGAGTCAAAACAGTCGAGCCGCTGTTCTGCTCTTTCAATGCTAAGGACAATGTAGGAAAAATCGGTTTTTCTGAGCCTAGAAGCAAAAAAATAAAAGCCGACAGCACCCGTTTTGACATATTCCCCGTAGTTTCATCATTTTCTAGAAGAAGTGACTCAGTCAGCAGTGAAAACCGTCTTAAGGATAGCTTCTTTACTTTGAAAGTATGAATACTAGTTCTTTGCACCATTTCACTTTCATGATCAGCAGCTTTTGAATAATCACTCCCATTGTCAATACAGAGACTTTTCCGCCTGTGTGATCCCTTACATCATTCATACGTTCCCAAGGAACAATTGGGTGCCCCGGCGCATACTGTAACTGTACAGAATCATGGAAGGGTGTGATGGGATGCCGTCTACAGTAATCAACCTATATTATTTGAAGATCAACAGCGTTTCGGGCAATGGTTCAATTACAATAGGTGAAGCCGCGCATAACAGCCATACCGCCAATAATAAATCTCAAGGGATTAACTCCTCTTTCGGTGATACATCACCTGCAGAATCAATCATGGAAAACTTCTTAAATGATCCTGATGTAAATGATCAGACAGAAATCGGAAACTCTGATAATTCTTATGTAAATGCTCCTCCGCTTCCAGTACCGCCAATATTAGATTAAAGGGGTTTCGTTTATGCCATACCAAATTAACATCGCAAATATTAAGATAAACGGCGTCACGCAAAACGGAAATATTGATGTCGGTCCAACTGTACACAACAGCCATACAGCAAACAGCAAATACTTTGGGGCAAACTTTTCTCTAGGAGATTTTTCACCTTCTTCTTCTCTATTAAACACTGGAAATCTTGATTCAGACGTTAGTGACCAAGACCAAATTGGCAACCCTTCTGCACCAATTTCAAATCAAATTTAAGGAGGATCTCAGATGGATTTCGAAAAAATCCGAAAGTGGCTTGAGATTACAAATGAATATAAGCAAAGTGACTTTTGGACAAATGTGCTCAAGTATAAAACCCCTGAACAGTTTTTTGATTCCGATGCTTTTACGCTTGTTTATGACTTTTATCAAGATGACGAGTATAATTTTATCATTGTGGAAATGCCCGGTGTATATGAGGAGGAATTAACGATCCGTTTACAATCTAAAACCCAGCTGTTCATCAAAGGAACGATCATGCCTGTTTTCCCCTCTGAAATGGAGGTGCTGCGTAAACGGTATTACGGCGATTTTGAGCAAACCATTCAGCTTCCTGAAGCCGCCGAATCCCATTTACTGCAGGTTCAGCTGTTAAACGGGATTCTTCACATTTCATACCCAAGACAGATTGAAACCATTGCATTCGGTAAAGGAATTTAAAATGGTTCTATTCATTCCTTATCTATAGGAACTGATATATAGTCTTTATATTGATCCACACAAATCTCCCCATTGCCCAGCAGCACTGCGTACACAGTCTCTTCCACCTTTATGTCTCTTTTTTTCAATTCGGCCAGAAGCCAAGATTCCGTCAAACGATTCTGCTTTACATTATTCTCAATGATTTCTCCGTCCATAATAAGCTCGATTGGAAGCCTGTTTTCGCGATGTACCGCAATCATTAAATCCTGTCTGGTGACCTGCCGGAATTGCGGTTTTTTTAACACAGTCAGCTGCCCATTCGTCTCAAGGATCGCATACAAAACTTCTTCAATATTGAGATATCTTTTTCACGTAATTGCTGATTTAAATACTCAAGTGTATAACGCATTTTCCTCATATTTGATTCCAGTATCTTACCGTTCTGAATAAGGACTGTAGGATCTCCGGCAAAAAATTTTCTCAGCTTTCTGTTTTTAATCGACAGAAACGAAATCAGAAAAATGGTTAACACAAAAATGCCAAAGGAAATGGCCATATTGTGTGGTTTTAATGACGTATTGTATGCTAATCCGGCAGCAATCGCTCCTAGTGTGATCGCTGCAATAAAATCAAAAATCGTCATCTGGGAAATCGTCTGCTTCCCCAAAATCCGTTCTGCAATTAACAGTAAGACAACGCTGACAATTGTTCTCATGACAACTTCAATTTCAATCATCTTAAGGCGCTCCCCGCTAAAAAATCTCTGCTCCTGTCATTGTTTAACTTATGGTATCCATTTATACCAGAAACATTTGGTCAGACCAGAATGATCGTGTACATAACAGAATGAACCGTCAGTCTTTCGGATATATTAAATCACGAATGGCTGCAAAGCCGCTTCATGACAAATCCATTACTCATTGGTCAGGTGGTCGCATGAATTTTACTTGGGAAGCTTTTGTTCTCATTATAGCCGGAGTCATTTTATTAAGAATTTCAGGAAGAAAATCAATCGCACAAATGACTTCAACTCAAACCGTTGTCATGATTTCAATCGGAACAATTATCGTTCAGCCGATTATCGAATACAGTCTTTTTAAAACCTTGATCGCTGCCGCTATCTTTACAATGACACTAATTATGATGGAATGGATTCAAATGAGATCGAACATTGCTGAAAAGATGTTAACGGGAAAAGCAAAGATCGTGATTGAAAATGGACAGCTTCATATCGAAAACTTAAAAAAATGAGACTCACAGTTGATCAGCTTGAAATGCAGTTAAGGCTTCATGGGGCGTCATCTATACAAGATGTTAAAAGTGCGACATTAGAAGCAAACGGACAACTGGGAATAGAATTAACTGAGGATGCAAAGCCTTTAACTGTAAGGGACTTAAAAAAACTCATTCACCCGGACTTCATCAGGAAAGATGGACAAGCCCAGCAATCAAGCAATGAAAATATTTTTGATGAAATCGGTAAAAAGAATAAAAAAAATACGCCTAAAAGGCTGTACTAAAAACATGATGTGGTTTTTTGTCTACCATTGTATATTTTTGCCGCTTTGTTTACGCAATTGCTGTCCGCATGCCATATTGTATAAATAATCATGGAGTGAGAGGAGAGATGAATGATGAAATGCCCTGTAAATATTCATTCGTTATCCGGAAACAGCGTTTTCAATAATGGGTCTGCAATTTCGATCAGTCCGTTCTCTGTGACTAAAACAACAGAGGGTGCTGGGGGAAACAATACAGGAATGGTTTTTGAACGCACCTTATTCAGTCAAACAAGCTCCAATCAAGCCCGCAGTCAAAACATCACAAATGCGATACAAGAACTGCTCAACCAGATTTTTGCGTAAACGAACTTTTATTATTTTATGTACTGAGGTGCCGTATGAACTTTCCAATTATTCACACAAACTTTTGGGATGCTGTGATAGCTATTCCGACCATCATCTTCATTACCCAAATCCTCAAAATATTGTTTAAGATTCCCAAAACATTTGTCCCGTCAGCCGCCCTGATGACAGGCCTTATCATATCGGTTTTCATTAGTCATCGACACAGCCTCTTTTCCGGCGTATTTATGGGATGGTTTTACGGCTACGCCGCTATCGGCTCCTATTCCTCATTAAAAACCACAATCATATCCTTTAGGCAAAATCAACATGATACACCAAATTCTTAGATGACAATCATGAGCTGCCGCCTGAACGAATCAGGCGGTTTTTCCAGCGGAATCTAACTGTTCATAAGATATGTTCCCTTTCATCATGATTTTGAGATAATCTATCATTTTTACCGTTAAGTTTATGCTAATACTCAAAATCAAAATATCCTATTTATACCAGATGATAGATTGCCCCCAGCCTCAATGTCATCTACTTTAGAATGAAAGGAGCTTTTAGAGCATGCGTTCTCAAATCAACATCTCGAATTTTACCATAAACGGAATCACACAAAACGCCAATGCCGATATAGGAAAAAACTTACAAAACAGCCATACGGCGAACAGCAAGAATTACGGAGTGAATTTCACATTAGGAGACTGCTCCCCTTCTACTTCGATTATCATTTCGACAAGCTCTGATAATGATATCAGTGATCAAGGGCAGACAGATAATCCATCTTCACCTATTGAAGAATAAAGTGACTATACAAAAAAGAATACATGTATGTTCTCATGCTGCCGGAATTTTCTCGGCAGCATGAACCCTTTAAGGGAGGCTTTTTATTTGAAAGCTGTATCACTTTATTTATCTTCATATAACCGATAAACTCTTTTCAGCTTTTCTTCGAGCTGTTCAAAATGGACAAAACGGGCTTCTCTCAGAAACTCAGTTCCATCAATGAACAAAAGAAGCACAGGAACAGTGAAGACTGAAAATCTGCCGGCAACCTCTCCTACCTCGTCAGCATTGATATGCCCCAATTTAATGTTTGGAAACTGATCCAATACGATTCTAAGCTGCGGCAGAACAGCATGACATACTGTACAGCCGGGTCTTGATATATAGATAAAGCTGAATTGGTGCTGCTTAATAAAATTCTCTATGGCATCTAATGAGTGTAATTCTTCCATCTCTTTCATCAAATTCCTCCTTCAATGGACCCGTCTTTCATGACTTTCAATATGCATATCATTCACTATACACATTTATATTGAACATATCCGCTTTTTTGCTATTCAGAGCATCTGATCGTTGTGCTTGAAAAATAAAAGAACAGTTACCGCTTTGCAGTAACTGTTCTTAAATACTTATATTAAAAATGCAAGGCGTAAGCTCCTGAACCGATGAGTGCAACTCCGATGGAGACTACAATCAGCACCAAGTTATATTCAAAACCGCCAGCGCCGTTGGCAAACCCTTTCGCTCCATGAACTTTTACAATAGCACCTAACATAATGATCGTTATGATTGCAGCTCCGAGCGGCAGGAATACACCTAAAATAAACAGAATTCCGCTTGCCAATTCCCCAAGGCCTGATAAAGCGGCCGCGGCGCTTCCTGGTTTAATCCCAATTGACTCAAACCATTGGCCTGTTCCTTTAATGCCGTATCCTCCAAACCAGCCAAATAATTTTTGTGATCCATAAAACAGAAACACCACACCGATCATGATTCGAATAAGTAATAGTCCTGCATCTTCCATTTTTATCTCTCCTTATTTTTCATATTATATGATGTGCTGCAAAGAGCTTCTTTCCCGACAGCCGCTTCCAGCGATCATCTGTTAAATGTATGTCTTTTTATTTTTCTTCATGCTTCACGTTCATCTATAAATCAATCTAATTCTCTCACTTCAAACGGCAGCAGCCCTTGTTCAATTTGAGCCCGATGTGGTTCATACTGCTCAGGGAGCATCAGTTTGCCGCCCATCGTTTCTTGTGATTCATCATGGGCAAAGCCCGGCGGATCAGTTGCGATCTCAAATAAGATTTCCCCATGTTCTCTGAAGTAAACCGCATTAAAATAGTTTCTATCCTGCACAGGAGTCACACCATATCCGTGCGCAGCAATGAATCTTTGCCAATCTAATTGATCTTCGTCATCCTGAGCCCTCCAAGCGATGTGATGCACTGTGCCAACTCCCATTTGCCCGCGTCCAATAGGCATTAATTTAAGATCAATCACATTTCCAATATCACCGGCAGAACGATAACGAACAAAGTCTCCTTCTTTACCGACTCGCTCAAGCCCCATGATGTTTTCTAGCAGTTCACCTGTTTTTTCAGGCTGAGCTGATAACAATGTGGCGCCTCCAAAACCTTTGATGGCTACGTCAGGTGTGACATCTCCGAACGTCCACGTATTGGCTTCTCCTTCTTCTCTCTCCACGATTTCTAAGTGCAGACCGTGCGGATCATCAAACTCTACATATTGTTCTCCAAAACGCTCGATTTTGGTGTATGGAATGTTGAACTTTTCAAGTCTCTTTTCCCAAAACGCCATGGCACCCTTCGGCACGACGTAAGATGTCACGCCAACCTGTCCGTCTCCAATGATGCCTTGACGGGCGCCCGCCCACGGAAAGAATGTAATGATTGTTCCCGGCTTCCCGCCTTCATCCCCAAAATAAAGGTGATACGTACCCGGATCATCAAAATTGACCGTTTGCTTGACCAATCGGAGTCCCAGCACTCCTGCGTAAAAATCTGTATTCTCTTGAGGGTGACCGACAATTGCTGTAATATGATGGATTCCCATCGTTTTTTTCGCCATTTTTATTCGCTCCTTTACACGTTTACTTAGATATACTCAACAAACTCATTCACAGGCTTTCGGTAGCCGCGCGGCCTTCTGCTCTCTGTTTTTTCTTTACCGATTGTAATCATCATGACAACCTCAAATTGGTCATCTATATTCAAAACCTGCTTTACGGCTTCAGTATCAAAACCGATCATTGGACAAGTGTCCCAGCCTTTTTCTTTAGCGCTAAGCATAAACATCATCGCAGAAAGGGAAGCGTTTCTTATCGCCTCATCTCTCATAAAATGTTCTCCCCTGTTTTCATAAAATGAAACAGTGTCTTGAACCATATGATCATATTCTTGTTTATTGAGTATCCCCAACGCCTTTAACCCTTCATAGATGTCAGCTGCTTGCTGATACGCCTGCTTATCCCCTAAAACCAAAAGAACCGCAGATGAGCTAAACACTTTATATTGTCCGTTTGCGGCCTGCTTCAACTTTTCTTTTACATCCGGATCTAGAACTGTCACATATTTTGTATGCTGCAAATTAAAAGCTGATGGAGCCAATGCAACCAATTCAAATATGTCGTTGAGCTCATCCTTCATGATTGGATGATTTGAAAGGAAGTTGCTTGCAGATCTTCTATCATTCACTAACTGTACAAATTCAGCCATTTCTCATGCACTTCCTTTTTATCTCGAATTCGAGATATTATATTAAAAAAAATCAATTCTCATATGAACAAAAAGTGAAGCCGTCCTCTTCTTTGATCTTTTCCTTGCTCAACAATCAGGTTTGGTTAATTATCTCGAATTAAAATATCTTTAATATGAGATAATCATAAAACATAAATACTTTAATGTCAACAGTTCATTTCAAAATTGTTTTCTTTTTTCTGTTTGTTTAGCCTGGCTCCAACTTTTTTTCTGTCACCTTATTTATTAGTAAATAGGAAACAACGTTGCTATAGACCCACTCGAAATGGAATTGGTATGATAAGCAAAGTGATGACACAAGAAAAAATACGGAGAGCGAATAAGAAGCACTCCTATTTTTTTGTACAATTTTACAGGAGGAAAAAATGGCAAGTGAAAGAGAACAAATAAGCAAAAAGGTCGCTTTGATTGCATTAATAGCGAATCTGATCTTAATGGCAGGAAAGATCTTTTTTGGGCTGATCGGCGATAGTGAAGCCGTTTTTGCAGATGGAATACACTCCGCAGCGGATGTCGTTGCTTCGATTGCTGTTCTGGCGGTGATCGGCATTTCCAATAAACCGCCTGATCAGGATCATCCTTTTGGGCATGGAAAAGCTGAAGTCATTAGTGAAGCAATTGTAGGACTGATCTTAGTGATCGTATCCGTTTATATCCTAATAGAAGCGATTCTGTCCTTTGTTGAAGGACCGAGCGTTCCACAATACAGCGCATTATTTGCCGCTCTCATTTCCTACGTGGCGAAGCAGATCCTATATCGTTATTCCATAAAACAAGGGGAAAAATGGAACAGCAAAGCGATTATAGCGATTGCATACGATCATAAAGGCGATATCGTTGCCTCACTTGCCGCTTTTATCGGCGTCCTATTAGCAATTATCGGAAACTCCCGCGGCTGGTCCTATCTGTTGTACACCGATGCAATTGCCAGCGCCATCGTGGCTTACCTCATTTTTAAGATTTCAATGGAATTAATCAAGCCATCTGTTGATGTGTTGATGGAGAAAAGTGTTGATCCCGAGCTGATCGAGGAATATAAGGCTATTATTTTGCATTTTCCTCAAGTAAAAAGGCTCGATAAAATTCGAGCGAGAGAACATGGCCACTATAAATTGCTTGATGTCCGTTTATCATTAGATCATGATTTAACAATTAAGCAGGGACATGACATTGCCCGCGAAATCCGAAATGAAATCAAAAGACAGTTTGCAGACGTGGAAGAAGTGCTTATTCATGTGAATCCTTATTTTGAAGAATAGAAAGCTCCTTTTTAAGGGAGCTTTTGCTTTATGCTGCAAACTTTACTCTTATAACTCACCGTACTATATAATGCGGATGTATCAAATCATAAGGACAGAAAGGTTGTTAGAATGAAGGGGTTTTTTTCGATCGGAGAAGTTTCAAAGCTATTCAATGTGAAAACCTCAGCACTTAGGTATTATGATGAGATTGGTCTTTTGAAACCGGAATATAAAGACAGGAAAAACAACTATAGATATTATTCTACCCAGCAGTTTGAACGGTAGATACCATCAAATATTTGAGGGCTCTAGGTCTGCCAATTAATAAACTCCTTGATTTTTATAACTCTCAAAATACAAACACGCTGATTGATTTACTAAAAAGCCAGCAAACTGAAATTGATCGCAAAAGGAGAGAATTAGAACGTTTTGAAAAAAAGATCTCCCGCCGGATCATCCAGATAGAAGATGCCGTTCACACGCCATTACATCACATTTCAAAAATCAAACCTCCCGCAATCCGTGTGGCTTTATTTACAGCATGAATATATTCTCGGCCATGATATCGAACATTCATTAGCACAGTTGAGAACTCATCTGAATGTGAACGAAGACATATTCATAGGCAAGATAGGTTTGTCCATTTCAGCCGCAAATGTAAAAGCAAATCAGTTCGACAAATATTCCAGTATATTATGATACTTGAAGATGAAACTGAAAAAACCTCATCAGAAATCACTTTTCCTTCAAGAGAATATCTTCAAATTAGGTTTAGCGGGTCGCATCCGGAAGCCGAACCATTTTACAAACAGCTGCTGGCCTATATAAAAGAACAAAATTATGAAGTAGCCGGGGACTCAATTGAAGTCACACTCATTGATTATGGGATTACGAATAATCCAGAAACTCGTCAGTTTGAAACAAGGTTCCATCCCTATCGAAAATAAGTGATTGCGCCATAAGTTGTCTCCTTTTTCAACTGCCGACTGCAGCTTCTACACACTACACAATGGAAAGGCTATAGAATTCAAGAAATAACTGTTAAGCAAAAAAGCAGATCATGAAAGATCTGCTTTTTCTATTACACACTGATTTGTTTCTGTTGGTTATGTTCGATCTCTGGCTGTATTTCCTGCGTGAGTTGATGCCCTTCTATGTCGACATTCGGAATGATCTTGTCTAGCCATTTCGGTAAATACCAGGCTGCATTCCCCATCAGTTTCATCACACTTGGAATCAGTGTCATTCGCACAATAAATGCGTCAAAGAGCACACCAAAGGAAAGAGCCAATCCATTGGCTTTCACAGTAGCTTCTCCGGCAAAGATAAACCCTGCGAAAACGAATATCATGATCAAACCGGCCGCGGTGACAACAGGCCCGCTGTGTTTTAATCCAGCTTGTATCGCTTGTACTGGGTTCTTTGTTTTCACATATTCTTCTCGCATTCTGCTTACAAGGAATACTTGATAATCCATTGCTAATCCAAACAGAATCCCAATAGATAAAATTGGCAGGAACGCGAGTATCGGCCCTTTTTCAGGTATTTTGAAAAAGTCGATGAGATTCCCGTCTTGTAAAACAAATACACACATTCCAAGAGTGGCTGTCATTGTTAGTACAAAACCAGCAACTGCAATAAGAGGCACCAGCAGCGAACGGAATACGATTGTCAGCAGCACAAATGCAAAACCGACAATGAGTGCAGCAAATACCGGTATCGCATCATTAAGGCGATCTGAGATATCAATATTCACTGCAGTCGATCCAGTCACGAGCAAATCTACTCCGTTTTTATCTGATAAGCTTCGTACTTCCTTTACCAAATCCTTCGTTGCCACATCATTTGGCCCTGTTGCAGGAACTACTGTAATGATAGCAAAGTTCCCTTCTTTATTAGGCATTGCAGGAGTGACACTCGCTACATGGTCTAAGCCCTTTATCTCTTGCACTGCGTCCGCGAAGGCTTCCGCTTTATTTCCTGTGACACTTGCGGCATCCGCTACGATAGTTAATTGGCCATTAAATCCTTCTCCGAAACCTTCGGCCAGCAAGTCATAAGCCCGGCGGTCAGGATTATCCTTCGCTTTCATTCCTGCATCAGGCAAGCCCAGTTCCAAATGCATAGATGGAATACTAATAACGATCAAAATGAGAATGCTGCATACACTTAGCAAGATTGGATGTTTTGTGACAAACCGGCCCCAGACATTTGTGTCAGAGCTTTGGTTTCCTTTTTTCTCGTTTGCTTTCGGAATCATCCGTTTCCCTGCTATTGATATGACGGCAGGCACAAGCGTGATTGAAGCGAGAACAGCCATCAGCACACTTAGCCCTGCTGTCAGCCCCATGGCGGACATAAATGGAATGTTAACGACAGTCAATCCGCAAAGGGCGACGATCACGGTTACTCCGGCAAAAACAACTGCACTCCCTGCTGTTCCTATAGCTCTCGCAATCGATTCATTTTTTTGTATGCCTTCACTTAAAAACTGACGGTGTTTCGTGAAAATAAATAAAGCATAATCAATCCCAACAGCAAGACCAATCATCCCGGCTAATGAAAGACTGACGGAAGCAATATCGAAAACTTGTGTTCCGATCAACACCAGTCCAATGCTTACACCTAAACCAATGAGCGCAGTTATAATCGGCAAACCCGCTATTAATAAAGAGCCAAACGTAATGGCTAACACAACAAAGGCCAAGATGATGCCGACAATTTCAGACACTCCGCCTATCTCCAGCTCGGCACCCGGTATATCACCGCTCAGCTCCGTTTGTAATCCTTCATCATCAGCGATTTTCAAACTGTCTTTTAAGCGTTTGATAGAGTAATCTTTTATATCATCCGCTGAAGATTTATACTTGATATCTGCATAGGCAACTGTGCCATCTTTTGCGATTGTTCCTGTCCCAAAAGGACTCGCGATCGAGTCAACGGAATCATCTTTATTGATTTCCTTCAACGTATTTTCTATTGCTTTTTTCGCTGAATTTGCAGTCAGTTTCCCCCCATCTTCAGCACCGAAAATCACCCGTATACTCCCTTTATCAGGGCCGTGCGGAAATTCTTTTTGAATCACATCCATTGCTTTTTCCGAAGGTGTGTCAGGTATGGACATATCCTCAGAAAAACTTGGTTTTAATGTGATTGCCAGCCCTATCGAAGCAACTAACACAACGATCCACGCATATATGACTTTTAGGCGATGGCGAGCGACCCACCCTCCTAATTTATATAACATTCTTGACATGATAATCTCCTTTCAACACATTGCTTGATCACATTCTTTCTCATTGTAGTTGACATTGAAATAAAAAAAACGTACATGCGGGCATGTACGTTTGGGCAAATTTCAAATATGAAGTTATTTGTCTAATGTCAAAATGCCTCTTTGCATGGCAATCGTCACGGCTTCAGTTCTTGAATTCGCGCCTAATTTATTGTAAATGGACGTTAACCTGGACTTTACTGTTCTCTCTGAGACGCCCAAATCAAAGGCGATCGCTTTGCTTTTAAGGCCCTTGGCAATTGCTTTTAGAACAATGACTTCCTTTTCTGTCAGCTGCGTATCACTTCTCTGCTTTTTCATCCGCTCCAGTTGGATTTCTTGCAGACGTTTTAAGATATCAGGCTGCAGCAGCACATTTCCTCTTATTGCTGCATCCATTGTATGAAAAAGGGTTTCTGAACTCGTATCCTTCAACAGATATCCTTTCGCACCTAATTCAATTCCTTCAATCATTAAGTGATCTTCATTATACGTAGTCAAAATAATGATAGGGATGTCGTGTTTTTCTTTTATTTGTTTAATGGCTTCTAATCCGCTCATCTCCGGCATATACAAATCCATGAGAATGATATCCGGTTTTAATTCATCTGCAAGCCGGACTGCCGTTTTGCCATTTTCGGCCTCTCCTATGATGGTGTAGTGATCATTCGTTTCAATTAAAAGCTTCAGACCTTCCCGCACGACAAGATGGTCATCAACGATTAAAACCTTATTCATCTTGCATCTCTCCCTGAATTGGTACAGTGATCTCAATTTGTGTTCCTTTCAATTTTGTGCTCTTTATATTGAATTGGCCATTCATTGCCCTGACGCGTTCTTGTATGCCAAGAAGCCCATAATGTCCTCTCTTTTTCTTGCTCTTTTCAACATCAAATCCTTTGCCATTGTCTTTGACAGTTAAATGGAGCCTCCCCTTATCATCATCCCAAATGGATACCGAGATCGATTCTGCTTCAGCATGCTTTGCTGCATTCGTTATACATTCTCCAATAATGTAATAACAGCTTTCAGCTGTACGAACGTCTAACACCTGCTGTAATCTGTAATCTAAAAAACCACCCATGCCTGTCGACTCTTGAAAATGATCCATCAGGGAGGTAATTCTTTCTTTTAAAAAACCGATTTCTTCTGATTTGCTGCGCAGATCATCAATCGCTGAACGAGCATCAGCTAATGTGCCTTTCACTCTTTTCATCGATTGTTGAATGATTTCTTTTGCTCTCTCTGTGTTGCCTTTCGTAAGATGAACATGAATAGCATCCAGCTGCATATTTAAACTGACCAGCCCTTGAGCAAGCGTATCGTGTAAGTCCCGGGCCATACGCTGTCTTTCGTTTTGCAGCGTCAGCTGTTCGACCTGCTGATGAGCCAGCTCCAACCTTTCAAGAGTCAGCTGCGCTTTTATCTTTTCATCGACTTGGGCAAATAATGTTGCAGCATAGGTGATGATAACAATCATGATAGGTGCAGCAATAACAATAAAATGCAAATATTCACCTTTTTGAATCTGATGCGGCACATTGATTGACAGCAGAAGCAATAAATAAAGGATGAGGAAAGTCCTTCTTCTGTCGGCCATTCCTGCAATCTGTCCAATCAAAAATGCATAAAGGCCAATGATGACCAGCACTAAGAAGCCAGTCATGACATTAGCAAGTGTAAAAGTGATCAAACCTTGCAGTGCAAAGTATAAAATGACGCTTTTCTTAACCCAGCGATATGAATGCCAGTGCAGAAAAGAAAAAACAGCCATCAATATCGTAAACACATTAAACAATAAAATGGACCAGCTCGCAGTAATAAATTGCAGCACGACAGAGGCTACATAGATCATGAGAATAAAAGCCAGCCCCGGTACTCTGAGCGCAAGCATGTTTAATGCCCGTCTATCATGTGAGTAGTATTTTTCTTTGAATGGATTCCTTATAAGCAAACCCCATCCACTTCCTTTCCATTGGCAGAAGCGATATACACTCGAACCACATACACATGTATCCCATCATTCTATAGGAAGAGAAGGTACTCAACAATACAAAGATACAGTAAAGCATTAGCGTTTCCAACATGTGATGATTGCCCAAACGTACATAAGCGTTCTGCCTTTATGTACGTTTTATCTTTCCGAGCTTATATTTACAATAATGGGTAAGTCACTATTTTGAAGGAATGATCATCATTGAAATCGATTGATCTCACCATTTTATCATTAAAAAGAAAAGGAATCTGGACTGAAAAAGTGTTGAAAAATCAGTGCCCTGATAGATTAAGCAATGAGAAAGACAAAAATACTCAATCAAAAATCACATTTAAGGAAAAAGAGGAATGAACATGTATTGGTTTTTAGGTGCTTTATTATATTTTCTCATCGGGACTTGTATATTCATTGGAATCATTAGAGAGAGTCACTCAGACTCATGGATCCTGCTTGCATTAGCAGCTCCGCTCATCATTGTTGGCTATCCCTATTTTTATTCAAAGCAGTTTATTTCCAAAAGATGGTAAATGTAATACCGTGAAGAGAAAGCTGCGCTCGTACTGTCTGAACACATCACGCTGATCCCAACTAAAAGGATTCCCAACGAGCTATATCATCGAGTGCGAAAACATGATGATGAAAAACGATATGTTGATCTTGTGCTCATCATCAATCAAATAAACAAATGGAGTCAGCTTATCTATAATTTCAGACATTATTTTGGTTTAGGAAGAGAAAGAGGAAAAACCTTTCGTTCAGAAACATAACCTTTCTTACCTTTTCAAAACCAAGCCATCATCAGGCTTGGTCTCTTTTTTAGAACATCTAATTAAGGATAGAGTTACTTACTTGCCAATTCTTTTATCATCAAGCCCAATTCATAAATCCCCTTTTGAAGGTCTTCAAGTGATGCATAGGCATATGATAAGCGAACATAATTCCCTTTTTCCTGAGCATAGATACTGCCTAGATTGAGAAGAATCCCTTTTGACAAAGCTTTCGCATAAAGTAATTTCATTGATATTGAAGGCAATACCTTTATCCAGATAAAGAATCCCCCCTTTGGGATATTCCATGTCGCAACATTCTTCAAATGGGTTTCTACCGCACTCAAGGCCAATTCCCTTCTTACCTTTAATTGCTGTCTAACCTTTTCCACATGCAGCTGGTATTGGCCCGTTGTAAACCACTCTGCCGCTACTCTCTGGGATAACGAACTGGATCCGTAATCTGTTTGCATTTTAATATCGGATAAACGTTCTATCACTGGTTCCGGACCGACGATCCATCCAATCCTCAAGCCCGGGCTTAATGTTTTCGATAAACTGCCTATGTAAAGCACATGCCCATTTTTATCGATTGTTTTAATAGGAAATGGCGGAATTTCATCGATCCATAACTCACGATAAATGTCATCTTCAATAATGGGAAGCTGTGTGTTCTCACTTGCTGCAAGGATTTCTTCCCGCCGCTTTCTTGACATTAAAATACCGGTCGGATTATGAAAACAAGGATTGGTATATAAGATAGACCTTCCCCGTTCCCCTCTTGGCATGTGAATATTTTCCGGCAAAAGCCCGTCCTGATCCATAGGAAGGCCCGTTAGTTTCATATCGGCAGATTGAAACACGTGCAATGAATAAAGGTAGGAAGGCTGATCAAGATATACGGTTGATCCTCTTTGCAAAAGCCCCATTGATATCAGCTGCAGAGCTTGCAACGCTCCCGACACAATCAGAATGGAAGATGGGGAGGCATTGACCCCAATGGTTCTCAAATAGCTGCTTAGTGCCTCTCTTAATGGAAAATAACCTTTTGGTTCCTCATATCCGAATGCTTCCATGTTTTGAGAAACCTGCCCCATCATCTTTTTCATAACATCCAAAGGAAAAATCTCAGCTGAAAGTTCGCCTTTGCTGAGCTGTATAAGATCTGTATTTGATTCTGATTGATTGATCTCTTGAACGATTTTTTGGCTGGGCCGCTGGATTCCTGAGGTTACATATTGATCCCAATTAGGCGCAGAATTCTTAGCCAAAAGTGTCCATGTATTGTTGATAACAACTGTCCCTTTCCCCATTCTGCCTTCTATTAACCCATCTGCCATTAATTCCTCTAAGGCCGTAATGACTGTGCTTCGATTTACCTGAAAGTCTTTTGCAAGCGTGCGCTGGCTTGGAATCTTGCTTCCAATCGGCCACTCTCCATTTCCTATTTTCTCCTTAATAAAATGAACGATTTGTCTGTATTTAGGAAGATTTTTCATCTTTTTTTCTTCTGGGTCGTTCATGAAAGCAGTCTCCTTCAAACTAAATTGGTTGGGTCAAAATCTATTGAACTGGTTGAAGCCATATCACCAAATCTTTATTAGTATAGAAACACATTAAATAACCGGTTGGTTTTTGTAAAGAGGAGAGAGCAAGATGAAAAAGAAAACAGTTCAAATTATCATATCTTACAGTCTGATGATCGGTTTGTGGGCATCAGCTTTTCCGGGAATTCATGCAGGTCTGGAAGGTTATACACCAGAACACCTTGCTTTATTTCGTTTGTTAATCGCATCTATGGCATTATTCCTTTTTGCTGTTTTGACTCAGATGCGCTTACCTGACATGAAAGACATTCCTGCCATTTTTCTTTTAGGGTTTTTAGGTTTTGCACTCTATCACATGTTGCTGAACATCGGTGAAAAAACAGTGAGTGCCGGGGTTGCAAGCTTGCTCGTCACCATGGCACCGATCTTTTCAGCCATGCTATCCCGCCTGTTTTTCAGAGAGCATTTTGGATTTACGAAATGGCTTGGTTCTATGATCAGTTTATTGGGTGTATTATTGATTGCATTTGGGGCAGGAGGCTATACGTATTCAATGAGTGGTATCTTATTCATCCTGCTGGCAGCATTTTCGGAGAGTTTTTATTTCGTTTTTCAAGCCCGCTATATAGAAAAATATGGTTTTATCCCATTTGTTACATTCTCCATTTGGGGTGGAACAATACCTATGCTTGTGTTTCTGCCAGGCTTAGGCGGAGAGATGATAAACGCTTCAACAAGCGCAACTTTGTCTATCGTTTACTTGGGTTTATTGCCCACGGTTATTCCTTACTTCGCACTAGCATATGTCACTTCGCTCGTCGGCGCTTCAGAAGCAACTCTTTCTCTTTATGTAACACCGGCTTTGGCCTTGGTCATTTCATGGGTATGGATAGGCGAAATACCTGCATTTCTTTCTCTGCTGGGCGGGATGGTTACAGTCAGCGGTGTGTGTTTTACCTACCTAAAAGGAAATAAAATGAATAAGATTTCCTTCACCCATTTTTCTGCTAAAAGGGTAAAAAAAATCTAAAACAAAAAAAGATACCAACATCGTTTGGTATCTCCTTTAAGGTTCTTTCATTAAGATTAGCCAGAGTAGTAAATAGAGTATTCAGCTACTGGCTTAAATCCTAGTTTAACTGCTAGTGTCATGGACGAATTGTTGCAAACATCACAATCCCAACTAGGGGTCATCCCATTTTCCAGACAAAATTCGATAAATTTACTTCCCACACAATAAGCTAACCCCATGCCTCTATATTCCTCAAGTGTGTAGATATCCATTTCTGCTCGATTGTTCCCTAAAAAGATAGAAGTACACTCACTCAAAACATGATTGCCATGTAATACAGCAAATCCGAATCCTTTTCCTAAAAAATGCGAGGCAGAATTCCAATACTCCTTGTAGTAAGCGCTGTTAAACTCTGTACTGTTTGCAATAATGTCTTCATCTATTCTTTTTAATGCAAACCCCTTCGGAAGTTCTAAAGCCCTTTTAGAAGGTTTTTGCTGAAAAGAAAACGCCACTCTTTTCATTTGATTCAAATCGTCTTTCAGTATTGTTTTCAATATTTGATCCCATGTATCGTTAGCAGAAAACAGAGTAAATCTTTTTGTTGATTTCGCTTGCTTTTCATAATATTCAGCAATGAAATCATTAAAAACTTGATTCTCTTCTTCTCCCGCAATAAAATAAATTCCTGATTCAGTCCCTATAAAAAACGATCTAGGGGATGTTTGGTCATCTGTATAAACAACTCCCGGAATGGTTTGTTCTAATATTGCATAGACAAATGTGGGACAAAATGATTCAACAAACAATGTTTTTATGCTGTTATATTTTTCTTTTGTTAATTCCCGCAAACCGACAACTCCTCTCAAACAACGTCTCCTTCATCATTCTGTTAACAAAATCAATTTTCCTTTTTCTCAGCTTTTAAGCGGCGGTTCAGAACTCAGGCAAGTAAAATAAAAAACAGGTGCCTGCACTGAGCCCACCTGTTGAACAATAATTGATGGAATCACCAATTTTTTCACAAATACTGAGTATATCTAATATTTTTATTCCCCAGTTTCAGCAAATTGTTTTAAGCGTTCTCCAATTTCATCACGCACTCTTTGGAAAAACGCCCACTTTTCTTCGTCGGTTCCTTTTGCTTTTGCCGGATCATCAAATCCCCAATGCTCGCGTTTTACGTGCGGCGGGGTCACTGGACATTTATCTGCGGCATCACCACAAAGCGTAACGACTAAATCAGCATTGTTTAAAATGCTCGGATCAATGATATCTGAGGTTTGATTGGAAATATCAATCCCCGCTTCTTTCATTGCTTTTACAGCTCGAGGATTTAACCCATGAGCTTCGATTCCTGCGCTGTATACGTTCCACTGATCTCCAAGGCAGTTTTTCCCCCACCCTTCAGCCATTTGACTGCGGCAAGAGTTTCCCGTGCATAAAAAGTAGATTGTCTTCTTTGACATGTGTACCTCCTCCTTTAATGGATGATGATCAGCCAAATATACAAGCCGACAAGTGTAATCAATAATGTTGGGATTGTAAGTACGATTCCAGTTTTAAAATAAGTGCCCCAAGAAATCTTCACACCTTTTTGTGAAAGGACATGTAGCCATAACAATGTCGCCAAGGAACCGATCGGCGTGATTTTAGGCCCTAAATCTGAGCCGATCACATTTGCATAAATGAGCGCTTCTCTCATCGCCCCATGTGTATCTGTGCCGGCAATAGCCAATGCATCAATCATCACAGTCGGCAAATTATTCATAACGGAAGAAAGAATCGCCGCGATAAAGCCCATTCCAATCGTACCGGCAAACAATCCTTGATCGGCCACCGCTTGTATCACACCTGAAAGGACATCTGTCAATCCTGCATTACGGACGCCGTACACAACAACGTACATGCCAATTGAAAAGAACACGATAGCCCATGGTGCTTCTTTTAATACTTTTTTCGTATGAACGGCTGGACTCTTTTGTGCGGCAATTAAGAAAAAGATTGCGATGATACCCGCTACCACTGATACAGGGATCGATAAAAATTCACTTACGAAGTATCCAACTAACAACAGCCCCAAGATATACCATGATAGTTTGAACATGTTTCGATCTTTGATCGCCTCCATAGGCTTTTTCACCTCAGTCAGCTCATAACGTTTTGGTATGCTTTTTCTGAAGAAAAGATAAAGGACAGTGATGCTCGCCAGTAATGAGAACAAGTTCGGCACAATCATCCTGGATGCATAATCAATAAACGTAATATGAAAATAATCTGCCGAAACGATGTTGACCAAATTGCTCACGACTAATGGAAGCGAAGTTGTATCTGCAATAAACCCGCTCGCTATAATAAAAGGAAATACTAATTTTTCATTGAAATGTAATGCCCTGACCATCGCTAATACAATGGGTGTCATGATAAGAGCCGCACCGTCATTTGCAAATAATGCCGCGACGATAGCTCCTAATATAGACACATACACAAACATGCGCACACCGTTTCCTTTTGCAGCCTTAGCCATATGAAGCGCCGCCCATTCAAAGAAACCAATGTTATCAAGGATTAACGAGATAATAATGATAGCTACAAAAGCCAATGTCGCATTCCAGACAATCCCTGTCACGGTTAACACATCATGAAACGTAACAACTCCGGCAATTAGCGCCAAAACTGCGCCACCACAGGCTGACCATCCTATAGACAAGTTTTTCGGCTGCCATATGACTAATACTAACGTTAATAAAAATATAAATACTGCCAAAATGACTGAAGTCATCTTATACCTCCTTACTGCAAGACGTTTGAGTTTCCTTTTGTTTTATGTGCAGAAACAATTCATCCTCCTGATCGATTTGATATAAGAGAAATTGTAGTGCACCAAATTCGGCACATGATTTATTGATAGAATAATAACGCCATTGCCCTCTTCTGTCTTCATTCACAAACCCTGCATTTTTTAATTTTCGTAAATGCTGGCTGATGGCTGGCTGGCTCATGGCGAACATATCAACTAACTGACAAACACAATATTCTTTTTCAAGAAATAATTTCATCATCATGAGCCTTGTTTGGTCACTAAGTGTTTTTAAACAGCGAGTCATCGTTTCAATTCCAATTTTTGAATCAACAGTCAAATGAACTCCTCCAATTCATATATAATTAAATCCTTATATATCGGCTAATTTATGCCGCATTCTCCTTTAGATAGATCAGTTGCTGACGTTTTCATCAAGAAAATAAAACCGCATGTGATTTTATTATATAAGCTTTTGTTTATATAATCCATCCTTTATATGAAGGACATCTAAAAAAAGGATTGAAGAATACAAAAGAAAAAGATGCCCGCGGGCATCGTAAATAGCATGTGAAACAAGATCCTTACTAATTGACAGTTATGTAGGAACGGACACGATTTAAAGCATTCAGATTCAAGTAGCTTGAACCCCTTTAAACGCATTCATCACCAAATCATGCACATAGGAATCATTTACTTCGTCTCCTGTTATAAGCAGCCGATAGAATATCGGTCCGTAAATGAGATCAATGCTTACTCCAATATCAAGATTCTCTCTCAATTCACCTTTCTGAATTCCTTTTTCTAGAAGGCCTTTCGCTTGAAGGCGGCGCGGCTGGAAAAATCGTGTGCGATATTCTTCTGCCAATTTTGCATCCAACTGCCCTGCACCTATTAATTCCTTAATAACGCTTCCTTCCCGGCTTGTCAAAAACCGTGCTAAATTCGTGGCATGGGTTACGATATCATGTATTGACGATCCTGTATCAGGCACAGGTAGTCTGTCCGTAGCAGTCGAAAGAAAGCTGTCCATGATAACGGCAGCTTTGTTAGACCACCATTTATAAATCGTTGCTTTACTCACTTTCGCATGCTCTGCAATTTTATCAACTGTCACCGCATCAAAGCCTTTTTCCAACAATAGCTCATAGGCTGCAGCAAGAATTGCCTTATGCGTTCCTTCATCACGCGGCCGTCCTCGTTTACTCTGCATATGAATCATTCCTTCCCGAAATATAAACGATACGTTCAGTATACGTAACATGATGAAAAAAATAAAACAGAACCTATTTACAAAACTGAACGTTTAGTATATTATTCGCTTATAAATAAAACTAAACGTTTAGTTTACAAAATACCTATAACTTCACAAATCATGAAACAACTATGCAAAGGAGATGAATCAGCCAATCATTGATCAAACATCATAAAACTAATGAAAAAGGAGTTCATTTTTATGTCTACATTAAACAAACAAAAAGCAGATCAAAGAATTTCGCCTAGCTTCACTCTTCTTCTCGCAACTGCATGCGGTATCATTGTCGCTAATCTTTACTATGCACAACCCTTGGTCGGATTAATTAGTGCAGCAATTGGAATTTCTCCAAGCAGTGCTGGATTGATTGTCACACTAACACAAATCGGATATGTTGCCGGCTTACTATTCCTTGTCCCTCTAGGAGATATGATTGAAAACAAGAAACTGGTCGTTGTATCGCTCCTGCTAAGCGCCGCGGCGTTGATTGCCACAGTGTTCGCGAAGGATGGAACACTATTTTTAGCAGCTGCGTTTTTCATCGGATTAGGATCGGTCGCAGCCCAAGTGCTTGTTCCATTTGCATCATACCTTGCATCAGATGCGGAGCGCGGCCGGGTTGTCGGCAATGTCATGAGCGGCCTATTGCTCGGTATCATGCTTGCCCGGCCGATCTCCAGTCTAGTCGCTGATATTTGGGGATGGAATGCAATATTTGCTTTATCCGCCGCGGTAAGTGTTGTCCTGGCAATCGTATTAGCCAAAGTGCTCCCTGCCAGAAAACCAGCAGCTCATACAAACTATACTGCCTTACTCAGTTCAATGTGGAGCCTGCTGCGCACGACTCCAATCTTACGCCGCCGTGCCATTTATCATGCGTTTGTATTTGGAGCTTTCAGCTTGTTCTGGACGACTGTTCCTTTATTATTGTCCGGTCCTGCTTTTCATTTTTCTCAGAAAGCAATAGCACTATACGCATTAGTGGGCATTGCGGGTGCAGCCGCTGCTCCCATTGGCGGCCGTTTAGCTGATCGCGGCTTGACCCGGGTTGCCACTGGAATCGCTCTCGGTGTTGTCATCGTTTCTTTATTGCTGCCGCTCATGATTCAGAGCAACTCCCCCTTCGGAATAGCAGTTCTAGTGGCCGCAGCTATTTTGTTAGATATGGGCGTATCTGCAAATCTTGTGCTCAGTCAACGTGCCATTTTTTCGTTGGCGCCTGACATTCGCAGTCGATTAAACGGATTATTCATGGCGATCTTTTTTCTAGGCGGAGCTATAGGGTCATCTATTGGAGGATGGGCATATGCCTCAGGCGGATGGAGTACAGCATTATGGATTGGAATTGCTTTTCCGGTCATCGCTTTTCTTTATTACACCACAGAAAAATAAGTCGTTCAGCAATATACAAAGGAAACAAAAATACCAAGGGCCTTAAAACCCTTGGTATTTCTATATCTGGTCGACCCTCACTAATGGAAAAAGCCTTTTTTGAGAGTTGCTGTAACTTTTCTCTAATGAGTATTGTGCTTTCTAAAATTGCTGCCTTTCACTTCAGCTACGTCATAGACGGTAACGAAGGCATCTTTGTCAATATCATTAATAATTTCCTTTAGTTTGGTTTCTTCTAATCGGTTGATGACACAAGTGATTTCTTGAAATTTCTCATGGGAAAATCCCCCGTATGCTTCTTTGTATGTGGCGCTTCGCCCTAATTGATCACGTATGGTCTCTACCATTAATGCAGGTTCGGCAGTAATAATTTGAAACGTTTTAGAACCGCTTAAGCCTTCCTCAACGACATGAATGACTTTGGATGCGATGTAGTAAGCAATGACTGAAAGCAATGCCCCTTGCAAACCAAATACGGTAGAAACAAAAATAAATACAAAAAGGTTTAAGAATAGAATAAGATCGCTCGTTCCAAATGGCAGTTTTCGGGATAGCAGCACAGCAAGCATATCAATTCCATCTAACGCGCCGCCATTGCGCAGCGCCAAGCCCATTCCGAATCCGAGGATAATCCCGCCGACAACGGTAATTAACAAGGTATCTCCCTCTAGAATAGCCGGAGTGTGGTGAAAAAAACTTGTCCCCGCGGCTAGCGATATGATCCCGATAATGGATAATAACGCAAACCCCTTCCCAAGTTGTTTATATCCTAACCAGACAAATGGAATATTGATAACGGCAATCAGAATCCCCAGCGGCAAATTAAAAAGCTGTGAACCAACAATGCTGAGGCCTGTCACCCCTCCATCAGAGACACTATTTGGAATAAGCACTGTTTCTAGTCCATATGCTGCTATAATTCCTCCGATAATGACCATGATGACTTGCAGGATCATTTTAGCCTTAGATTTCTTGCGTTTTTTGATTGTATTCATCTCATTCCCCATTCCTTGAATGTTTCGTTATATTTAACTATACCATAATACATTTTTTCAGTTAAAAAGATGCTTATAAAAAGAGCCAGCAAATATTAATGATGCCTTACTCCCCCTTTTTAAAATCAGCTCACATCTTTTACTGCATTGACTAATTATTGAGTGGAAATCAAAACCGACAGCTCTCCTTCATCCACAGATTATTTATCAGCCCGTCCCAAACATACTCGCATTTTCGTGGTACCTTCTTCTACTTCCTTTTCTCTATTACACACATGCAGGAAAAAGAGACAATTTGTGAAACTAACCAAAAATCATTTCCTCTTTTAAACAAATTTCAAACCATCACGTCTATCTCATGGTAATATTTAGATGAACAAATGTTTATATGTTCAGTAACCGAGTTAATGGAGAGGATTGAAAGAATGAAGAAATGTAGCAAGATATGTTATTGGAGTGCCGTCCTGCTGCTTGCCTTATCGCTTGCTGGGTGTACGGACGGTAAGAACGAAGAATCGAAGCAGCCTTCAAACCATGATGCCGCTGCAAAATCAGACGAACATCATGAAGCCAATAAAACAAGCAAGGCTGAAACGGAGCCGGCAACAGGATCAGACGAATCCGAATCAAAAGCTTCAACTGAAAAGTCTTCAAAAGAAACTTCCACGGCCGCATCAAGTGAAGCCTCTTCAGGGGAAGTAAAAAAAGAGAAGAAAAGTGAAGGCAATGGATTGACCTCGTATTCTTCCGAGAAAATCGAATATGCCCGCGTTTGGCTCCAGCTTGCGCCAAATCAAGAAATAGATGAATTGAATGTTCGCCATATTTCAGCCGGCGAACCGATCAATCCTAATGATGACACCAGTGCCAGCTATCCAGAAGATGTGATCCAGCTGGCAGGTTCCCGGTTAGTGGATGGATCTGTAACTTACAGCGGCAATGGAGATGGCACGATCAATGTATACAATGTTCCTTTACGCTGGGATTCCGCTGATGATTTAGATCCGGGCGTCATGCGGAAAGAGACTGAGAAGATCATAAAAAACAAAGAAAAAGTGTACGTTAATACAGGCGATGACAAAAAAATCAAGCACCTCATTGACCTAATGATTATTCATTAATCAGAAGAAAAACAAGCAAGTAACATCATGCTTGTTTTTCTTCTATAATTAACAGTTCCCTCCAATCACTATCCTTTTTCCCACAGTTAAGATTGAATGTGGCAACGTGTCATCACATAAAAGAAAACCAACGATTGCTGATACTTCCCCTGACTAACTTCAAAGGAACCCTAACCAAATTTTAATGGCGGTCGCTGCTATTAATAGCGCTAAAATCCATTGAAGAATTGTTGTATTTACCTTTTGTCCAACTTTTGCGCCAATAGGCGAAGCAATTAAACTAGCGATCATCAGAACGAGAGCTGGTCCAAAAAGCACCTGGCCTGTGATTACCTTTCCAACTGTTGCGCCAATAGAGGATAGAAATGTAATCGCAAGAGATGAGGCGACAGTGATTCTCACCGGAATATTTAAAATCGACAACATAATAGGAACAAGGATAAAGGCTCCGCCAGCTCCTAAAATGCCTGATACACCGCCAATGATAAAGGCTAAGGATGAGGCTAACCACTTATGAAATATGACCTCCTCGCCTTCCCTATGTTCTCGCCCTTTTTTAGGGATAAACATTAAAATAACAGCTATAATGGCTAGTATTCCGTATATGAAGTTAATCCCTTTTTCAGATATGAAATGAGAAAAGTAACTCCCCAATACACTCCCTATCAGAATACTGCTTCCCATATAAATGATTAATGCCTTATTTAATAACCCGCTTTTGCGATAAGCCCACACACCGCCAAGTGTCGCAAAAAAAACTTGAATCGCTCCTATCCCAGAAACTTGATGGGCTGTTAATGACATCACTCCTACTAAAGAAGGAATGTACAATAGCATTGGATAATTAATAACAGATCCGCCAATACCAATCATTCCGGAAATAAAAGCACCAATACACCCTATAATGAAAAGAGTGATCATAAAGGCAAGATCCATTTCGGTTTCCTCCTTTTCAAAGGAAAAGGGTATCTTTTTTATTCGATACCCTTTCACATCTATTAGCCTTTTTTAATCCAGAATTTCAGTACATCGCCTTCTTCAATTTGCTCTAAAAGGTCATGCCCGCCTGATTTTGACCAAGCCGCAAGATCACTTTTAGCTCCTTTATCTGTTGCATGCACTTCTAATACTTGGCCTGATTCCAGTTCATTCATCGCTTTCTTCGTTCTCACGATTGGCATAGGGCATGCCAGCCCTTTTGCGTCTAATACTTTATCTGATTTCATGTTCATCTCTCCTCTTTTTAATAGAAACTCTTGTGTTACCGAATTGCGCAACGGTTTGGCCCAATCTCCATTTCACGCTGTTTCTCTTCATCCGGACTGATTTTCCCCATGTTTGTTTCACGAATCTCTTGATAGGCATTTGGCTGCGGAGGCAAATGATCTGTCACTAAGTGTCTGAATTCTGTTTCATCCGTAATGTTCAAACCATGGTTTTCGGTAAATAATGTACTTAGTTTTTTACCAACACTTCCATCCTCATTTAGCTCATCAATGATCATAAAGTGTGCTGGTAATACAATTAAATCCTTTGATAACGCTTTGTAACGGCTATAAAGAGTTTTTCTTAAATCTCCCACCCAATCTTCTGCCATGCCGGCTAAGTCTGGTCTGCCAATTGAATCAATAAACAAGATATCACCTGAAAGAAGATACTGATCATCGACAATAAAAGAAGTGGAGCCAATGGTATGCCCCGGTGAATAAATCGGTTGAATTTTTATCTTTATATTTCCAATGATAATATCGTTGCCTTCTTCCAGCGGCTGATAATCAAATACCACTTCTTCTGCATCCTTCGGCGGTAACCAGTAGGTTGCTTTTGTTTTTTCAGCTATGACTCTGCCGCCTGAGATATGGTCTGCGTGAAGATGTGTATCAAATACGTGAGTAATCTCCGCACCCTTCTCCCTCGCAAAATCGATAAAGATATCTGCCATACGTGTTGCATCAATAATCGCCGCTTCACCATTGGAAATGACCATATATGACAGGCAGCCTTTCCCGATGCGAACAAACTGATACATCTCGCCGCCATCTTTTAAATCCCCGACTTTTACTGGCTCTAAATGTTCGCTCCACGCTTTCATCCCACCTTTAAGGTAGGATACAGAAAGACCTGCTTCAGAAAGCATTTCGGATACCATGACAGATGAACCTTCTTTGGCACAAACGACCAGCACTTCTTTATCAGACGGAATTTTCTCCAAGATATCTTCTACGCCATCTAAAAGATCGAAATACGGTACATTTAAATGGTCAAAATAATGCCCTTCAATCTTCCAATCGCTAAAATCATTTTCATTACGTACATCCAAAACAAATAAAGGTTCTTTGTTAAAGATTTTTTGTGTGACTTCTTTTGCGGTAAGTGCTTGCAAGGTCATGTTTACATACCTCCTTTTTCTGTTTTACCTGTCCAATCACGCATACCGGGGATGACATTGATTACTTTTTGAAACCCTTGTTTTTTCATAGTGCGAGCTGCCATTTCACTTCTTCTTCCTGAATGGCAAATAATATAAATGTCATCATCTTTGTTTAACTCGTTAGAGCGCTTTTCTACTTCGCCAAGAGGGATATGCACCACTCCGGGGATATGAGCTTCTTCATACTCCTCTATCTCGCGGACATCTAAAATGTGAAGAGACTCGTCATGATCCACTTTCTGTTTGAAAGCTTCTAAGGAAATCTCAGGAATTGAAGATGCATTTTCTGATGAATGCTCTCCTCCTTTTCGAAGAAAGTGACGAAGGACTTCTCCTTCTGTTTCAGTACCTAAATATTCATGGCCTGTGCTCTTGGCCCATGCTTGCAGATCTGCTGTAGAACCTTTGTCTGTCGCTTGAATCTCCAATACTTCACCAGCTTTTATATCCTTCATTCTCTTCTTTGTTTTTACGATAGGCATTGGGCACGCCAAGCCTTTAGCGTCTAGGACAATATTTGCTTTCATCATTTTTCCTCCTTTTCTTACATAGGGGTGGGGGTATATGAACAGATAAAAATCGGTGTTAATGCCATGTATTCATTCCCCCCTTTATATTTGTGATATGTTTAAATCCTTGTTTCTTCAATACTTTACTTGCCTTTACACTTCTCATTCCACTTTGACAGATCACAAAGACGTCTTTGTCTTTCGAAAGCTGATGTGTTTGACGAGGCAAGTTAGACAAGGGAATATTGTTGAACTCTTTAATATGTCTTGTACGGAACTCATGGGGGGTTCGTACATCAATAAACTGTTTATCCTTATTTTTCAGCTCTGACTTTAATTCAGCAGTTGTTATTTGTTTAACGCCCTGCAGTGGTAAAAAACGTCGAAATACGACCCAAAGTAAAAATAAAATGAGTAAAGTATTGATCATCACGCCACTACCCATAGTGATTCATAGCCTCCCTTGCAATGAATAACATTAGATAAATAAGTTGACATTGCCTTCTTCAGCATCTGCCAAATAAGCTGCTACACCAGCATAGTCGATATCGTCTAATAATTCTTTTTCTTGTAAACCAAGAAGATCCATTGTCATCGTACAAGCTACAAGCTTTACATCCTGTTCTTGAGCCATCTCAATTAACTGAGGCAATGTCAGTGCATTATGCTTTTTCATCACATTTTTAATCATTTTGGGTCCCATACCTGCAAAGTTCATTTTAGATAAACCCATCTTATCAGCGCCGCGAGGCATCATCTTTCCGAACATGTTTTCAAGGAACCCTTTTTTCACTGGAACAAGCTCTTCTTTACGCAAAGCGTTTAAACCCCAAAAGGTGTGAAAAATCGTCACTTCATGGTCGTAAGCAGCAGCACCGTTTGCAATAATATAGGCTGCCATTGCTTTATCGTAATCTCCGCTAAATAAAACAATTGTTGTACGTTTGGTTTGTTCTGTCATGGTAACCTCCTATCCTAATTACCCTATGGGGTATATCGGAAACAAAAATTTTTAATGTTATGAATCAAATTGTAAATACCAGCAGGGGTATATTATAACGCAGATAAAAATTCGTCAACCTTAAAGTGATAGGCTGATGAATATTTTATCGGCTTTTGACCAATAAGTCGACCGCTTCTTTCACTAAGCTGGATGTGTCTTCCCCCTGTTCCAAGCTTTCTCGAACACAATGTTCAAGGTTTGTACTCACAATAACACCTAATGCTCTATCCATTGCATTACGAGATGCAGCCAATTGAGTGACAACTTCTCTACAGTCTTTTCCTTGCTCCATCATCGTCAATACACCTTTAATCTGTCCTTCTATTCGGCGCAAGCGATTTTTAACCTTTTGATCATACTCCATATGAGTAATCTCCTTTCTTTTATTAATTGGTGCATTTGCAAGCTGCCAATTCATAACTATTCACAAGAATACCTTTTTGTGCTTTAGAAAGCGCACGCCTAAATGCAGCTCTACTCGATCACGAGCTATTATGTGTATTCTATCACGGGGAATCTCTAAATAAAAACGTTTTAAATACGCATATGGGATGTGTAAAGTCATGTCATCTGAGCGATTGGTTACATCGTTATAATGACGAATATCTAGTATTGTCATGTCTAATGCTTCTATTTCCTCTTTATTGACACAAAAAATACCTTTTACAGGATAATAACGTCTGTATATGGTATAAATCAATATTAGAACAAGCAGGATTGCGACTACCAAATAAGAAATTTGTTCACACCGCCTTTTTAACTGTTTCTGATTCTTATGTTATACCCCCACCGGTATAATGTCAAGTGCATGAGAATTTGTTTGGGCGCTATTTGGAAACTGTACATTGACGAGCCGCAAAAAAACAAGCCGATTTTACATATCGACTTGTTTCATCAAACACTTTAGCTCTTTTCTTTAGAACAATTGAGTTCCAAGCCTTCGTTTTTCATCGTACTTGACCGGGTTTTCCCTAGCTTAAAAAGTTTGTTTTATCTATGCTCCTCTTTCGCAGCATCCGCTTTTGTCACATGAACTGTGCCAAATGGATGGTTGGGAGGAGCATAAATAGAGTAAAGCTTTAACGGCGTATGGCCTGTATTGATTATATTGTGCCACGTGCCCGCAGGTATCATAATAGCCGAATCATCATAAACGTTTCTTTGAAACTGTAATAGATTTTTGCTTTTGCCCATTTTAACAATTCCTCGTCCCTGCTCAATTCGTAAGAACTGATCGACATGAGGATGAATTTCAAGACCGATATCCTCTCCAACATTGAGGCTCATTAACGTAACTTGTAAATGTTTCCCTGTCCATAGCGCAGTACGGAACGTATTGTTTTGTTTTGCTGCTTGATTAATATTTACCACAAATGGTTTTGGTCCATAATCAGTTAAGGAAAGCTGACGGTTTTCACATGAAGATCGCAAGTCTTCAGACCTGTTTACATAGCTTACCTCTTGCGGGTAAGCCGGATAAACAGACCTTACGTCGTAATACATCGGCACAGTAACAAAATAAGGATATTGTAAATAGTACATTTCTCGTCCCCACAATTTTAATTTTATGAAATATCCTATGCAAATGCTGTGGGAATGTGCCATCATTTCAGTAGCAACAATCTAGGACTTCCCCATTAAAATTGATAGACAATGATCGTTCAGGAAAAGCAACAATTTTATGATGGTGTGACTCCTCGATTCTTACCAATTAATAAGGTTATTGCAATACTTGTTATACTGACTAAAGTTCCTGCAACAGAAACAAAGATGATCAAAAACCCATCGGGAATAAGAAAACCAATTGGTATAAGCCACAAAAAAGCGAAAACGATAAAGCATTGATATATTCCAGATATTATCCTCACAATCCAATTGCCAAAAAAGGACATGGCTAGCGGAGGAATGAATAAAAACACAATGATTCCAATTGATATCAATAAGATAGCAGGCTCATCAAATGAAATAGCGTTATCCCCAAGGGAATCTTTAGCAGCTACTAGTACAGCAACAATAGACATCATTAGCGTAAGAAAAACCAAAGAAAATCTTTTTAACAATGTGATAGCTCCTTTTTAAATATTCCGTCATTTCAACAATCAACTTATATTATTCAACGACAAGGTGCTACGTGATATAACACCCTCTTTACCAATTTTTATTAAGTTTTTTTCATTTTATAACTTTTCATTTGCTTGCTGTGTTTGTTTTGCTGGTTCTTTGCTAAAAAGTCCAATAATGTTCCATAAAACAATGGCAGAAGCTATGATGAAACGAGCAGTACTGACTTCTTGGTTAGTAAATAATTTATAACCATATATTGATCCCAATGCTGCTATGCAAAAAATATTAAACCCTTTACTCCAACGCAATTAGAAAACCCCTTTTACCTTCATTACAATTTTCAAACAATCTATTCACGTATACAATATTATCAGTATTTTATTGAAAATATATAAATTTTTTCAATTTTCGACCTTAAATCTTTCTTAACTGGTTATTTCAAGAAACAAAAAAGGATGCTACACGATGTAACATCCTTTTCATGCTTTGATTCTCCATATAAACTAGTCTCAGTACCTTGTTAATCCGCTTTGTCCTGATTCTTAGGTGTAGTGAACGTTGTGGAATACCCAGCAGCTAATAAAAAGATAATAGCAAAACCATACGCTAATATACCTTGATGAAACATGAATATAAAAACCAAATGAAACGCTGCAGAAAGAATGATCAAAATAATTGTATACATGTTTAATCGCAAAGGGAAACCTCCCATACGAATTATTTACTTAATTTTACCATTCGCAATGATAAAATCCAATCAGATGAGGAATTTTGATAACTCTGTGATTTCTAATGCCTTACAATGTTCTTTCTAATTCCCAAAAACCATCCAATAACCCGCAAGAACAAAAAGTTAGTTAAAAAAGAAAGAAAAACAAATAATTTATATACATTCCGCCTATTGTTAATCCATTATGTTATACTGTAAACAAACCTTTGAAGTTTTAACCTTTTTCTATACCTTGTATCATCTCCCTACTCGAACGTTGAGTAGGGTTTTTTGTTGACGAAAACAAAGTAAAAAAAACAGGCCCTCTATAAAGAGCCTGTTTTTATATATACGATCAAAGATTAAGCATCTTTTTGAACGTTAGCAGCTTGAGGTCCGCGAGCACCTTGCTCAACGTCAAATGTTACTTTTTGACCTTCGTCTAAAGATTTGAATCCGTCACCTTGGATAGCAGAGAAGTGTACGAATACGTCGTCTCCGTTTTCACGTTCGATAAATCCAAAACCTTTTTCTGCATTAAACCATTTAACTGTACCTTGTTCCATGTTTGTTGCCTCCTAGTGCGTTTGCACACAATGTATTACTATCCTTGCCCCAAGTATCATCAAGACGAAAAGTTAATATTCATACTATCCTTTACACGAACAAAAATAATTCTTCTTTATCATAGCACGCCTCGTAAATAATTGCAAAGTAATATTGCGTTTTTCACGCTCCAATATTTGTTAAAATCAAAAAATGCCCAGTCGGACTTTACACTGATTTAAAACTTTTCATTTATTCTGGGCATTAGATGGGCACTGCTACCGCGGCCATCACATTCCACTCTCCCATTTTCTTTTGTCATGCGACAACTACATTCCACGTTCTAAATCTGCTATTTCAAAACGTATGAAGACTTGGAGCATCTCTACAAGACCATTACTTCATTAAAACGCTTTTCCAGCTCCTCCTAAAAGCATCTATGTTTAGTAAGTGAAATCTTAATATATCATTGCTGGTCTTTTCGTTTGTAAAAAAACTCCATATCTATTACAGTAAACTTAAGTAGATTTTTATACTAAAGTTATTAAACCCTTCCTAAAATATCCACATCTTGTTTCAAAAAGGATATTTCATTTCACAATCTTGATTTAAATATGTTAATAACCAATTTATCCAACTGGTACTTAAAGGAACTAAGGTGACAAAAAGTAACTAAAAAAATCGATATCAACCTTTTTAATTCAAAGGACCCAAATAATTTTTCGTTTTTTTTGTTACAATAAATGCATAAGTTATTTTTCATCCATATTGAATGAAGGAGGACATATCATATGGGCGAGTCAAAAGATTTACAACCTAAAGTAGAAAAAAGCTTCGAGATAATTGGGAAAAAGTGGACCGGATTAATTATTTATGTGCTAATGAGTGGGCCTAAGCGCTTCAGTCAGTTAAGCGAGAGCATGCCTTCCTTAAGTAGAAGGATATTAACTGAACGGATTAAAGAATTAGAAGAACAGGGAATTATTGTACGAAATGTAATCCCCGATCGTCCGATACGTTCTGAGTACTCTTTAACCCAAAAAGGAACAGAATTAGGTAAAATACTAGGACCGATTAGTCAATGGGCGGAAAGCTGGGTCAAGGATTGACCGTTCTTTTAGTACCTGCTATGCCAATAAATAAAACACTATTTCACATTATCTAATAAGGAAGGAAGATCTCCATGTCTAATGTTCTCTATATAACAGCACATCCTCTATCTGAAAATGAATCACTCAGCCTGACCGTAGGAAAAGAATTCATTGAAAGTTATAAACAAACACATCCTGAAGATGATGTAGTCCATTTAGATTTATATAAAGCTGATATTCCTTATCTAGACGCAGATGTATTTAATGGTTGGAAAAAACTTCGCTCTCAATCTTCACTTCAAGATTTATCAACGGATGAACGATTAAAAGTAGCCCGTTTAGTTGAATTAGGCGGACAGTTTTTGTTAGCTGATAAATATATTTTTGTAACCCCTATGTGGAATTTATCCGTTCCAGCTATCATGAAGACCTATATTGATGCAATCGCGGTGTCAGGCAAAACCTTCACGTATACAAAAGAAGGCTTAAAAGGCTTACTAAAAGGAAAAAAAGCTCTCCATATACAATCACGGGGAGACATCTACTCACATGGACCTGAAATGGAAAGAGAGATGGGAAACCGGTACTTAGAAGTTATGATGGATTTTTTCGGTATAAAATCTTTTGAAAATATTATTATTGAAGGACAAATGAAATTTCCAGAACAAACTCCTCAAATTAAAGATAAAGCAATTCAACAAGCCAAAGAGCTGGCTAAACAATTCTAATCCCAAACATCACAAGGCCTTGAACCCTATCAAGGCCTTTTTGTTTTACACATCTTCATATACTTAGCTCCCTCATAACTCTAACCTGCTTGATTGATACGACCCTATATCATCTTTTGGTTTTACTTCATTTATATATTAGTTGAAAAGCATCCATAACTTGTGCGATAAACAAACCTAAGTTACTATTAATAACTTAGGTTTGTTTTTTTTATTGCGACTACTTTTTCTTTTAAAATCAGATTTCACGGGGTAAACCCTTATTATAAAGGGCTATCTTAATATGATAGAGAAAGATCGTTTCAAAGAACTAACCAAAAAAAGAAATACAAAATAAAACCGTTGACTATTTTAGTTACCTAGGTTACTATTAGTAACGTAAAGTGACGAAATAAAACTAGCCACTTTAATTAAAATACATCAAGGGTTTGGGAAAGAAGGTTTGGATCAAATGGATATTTTCTTAGCCATTCTTCCTGCAATATTTTGGGGAAGTATTGTCCTCTTCAATGTCAAGTTAGGCGGAGGACCTTATAGTCAAACACTTGGAACAACAATTGGAGCACTGATCTTTTCAGCTGTTATCTATCTTGTTATTCATCCAGTTTTGACGCCTGTTATCTTTATTGTAGGAATCGTTTCAGGTTTGTTTTGGGCTGTTGGGCAAAGCAATCAGTTAAAAACCATTGAATATATTGGTGTTTCTAAAACGATGCCTATTTCAACAGGTATGCAGCTCGTATCAACAGCTTTGTTTGGGGTGATTGTTTTTCATGAGTGGTCAACAGTCACTACAGTTATATTGGGAATACTAGCCCTCATTTTTATCGTGATCGGGATTGTGTTAACCTCTCTTGAAAGCAAAAAAAGCAAAGAACAATCTGGGCAATTTAAGAAGGGCATTGTCACACTGATTATATCCACGATTGGATATTTAGTATATGTTGTCGTTGCACGTTTGTTTAACGTCGATGGTTGGGTAGCTTTATTCCCTCAAGCTATCGGTATGTTTATTGGCGGACTCATTCTCACTTATAAACATAAACCTTTTAATAAATACGCAATCCGCAACATTATCCCTGGTCTTATATGGGCTGCGGGTAACATGTTCTTATTTATTTCCCAACCTAAGGTAGGGGTAGCGACAAGTTTTTCACTATCACAAATGGGAATCGTCGTTTCAACGCTTGGAGGTATCTTCTTACTAGGCGAAAAGAAAACAAAGCGTCAGCTTATTTCGATTTCAATTGGCATTGTGCTCATTATTTTGGGCGGAGTGCTGCTAGGGATAGCAAAAAGCTAAAATACATTTCAAAACTAACAGTAAGAATATCTATAAAAAAATAATTGTGAGAACTAGGAGGAACTTATCATGTACACAGATTTAAAAGATAAAGTAGTCGTAATTACAGGCGGATCAACAGGTCTAGGACGTGCAATGGCTGTTCGCTTCGGTCAAGAACAAGCAAAAGTGGTCATTAACTATCGCAATAATGAAAATGAAGCGCTAGAAGCTAAAAAAGAAGTTGAAGAAGCAGGCGGACAAGCTATTATTGTAAATGGTGATGTAACAGTAGAAGAAGATGTCATCAACCTTGTACAAACAGCTGTAAAAGAATTTGGCACATTGAATGTAATGATTAACAATGCAGGTGTTGAAAACCCTGTACCATCTCATGAACTTTCTTTAGACAATTGGAACAAGGTAATCGACACAAACTTAACAGGAGCATTCCTTGGCAGCCGTGAAGCGATTAAATACTTTGTAGAAAATGATATTAAAGGAAATGTCATTAACATGTCTAGTGTACATGAAATGATTCCTTGGCCGCTATTTGTTCACTATGCAGCTAGTAAAGGTGGTATGAAGCTAATGACAGAAACATTGGCGCTTGAATATGCACCAAAAGGAATTCGTGTGAACAATATTGGACCAGGAGCAATGAACACACCAATCAACGCTGAAAAGTTTGCAGATCCAGTACAACGTGCAGATGTTGAAAGCATGATTCCAATGGGCTACATCGGTAAACCAGAAGAAGTAGCGTCTGTAGCAGCATTCTTAGCATCTTCTGAAGCGAGTTATGTAACAGGTATTACACTCTTTGCAGATGGCGGTATGACGAAATACCCTTCTTTCCAAGCTGGAAGAGGTTAATAAGAATAAGGCCTTAAGGCTTTAGAGAAATAAAAAATAGAAGTCTGCGGACACCGAACTTATAGCACTAGTGCTGTTTGTTTGGTGTCCTTTTTCTTTTTTATTTTCAGCTATTTCATACGATTATAACCCTCTTCGGCAAGAAAACTGGTTCCTCCTAGAGAGATTTTATGCTAATTGGATTGAACAAATAAGTTCATTATATCCGTCTTTACGTTTTTGGTTATAGCAATACTCTGGTGACTTGACGTCAAATTCATGACGAGCTCCAAAATATCCTTTCCTCAATGGCAGGTGAAATTACTGTAAGAAGCGGACAGTGATTGCAAAAAAAGTGCTAAGAGCGTCAAAACCCTTGGTATCATTGATGCGGCCAGATTGTTTTAATGTTGTTTTTTACTTGATTTGTTTTTTCAAAAAAGTTATTGACAATTAAAAAAGGCTCATGTTATCATTAAAATTTTGACATTCCCTCCATGTATGGTAATCTTAAGTTAAGTTACCATACATGGAGGTGGATAATATGTTTCAAATCGGCGATAACATTGTTTATCCAATGCACGGAGCAGGTATAATTGAAGCCATAGAAGAAAAAGAATTTTTAGAGAAAAAACAACACTATTATGTCATAAAAATGTCAATCAATAATATGACAGTAATGATTCCAACGGGTAAAATATTGAGTTTAAATATACGACCAGTTACTGACATACTTGCGTTAAAACACATTATACACATTTTTCAGCATGGAGAATCAGATAGCTTACTGCCGTGGAAACAAAGGTATAAAGTAAACACAGACAAAATAAAAACGGGTAAAATCCAAGAAGGTGCGGAAGTTGTACGTGATTTAATGCGTATGAAGAAAGAAAAAGCACTCAATACAAGCGAAAAAAAAATGTTGGATAATGCATATGAATTTTTGATTAGTGAACTGGAAGTTATTAAAGGGATCACTGAAAATCAAATCAAAAGTTTCTGTTAAGATTAATGTTTTGCTTTCCAAAAAGCTTCCTTAAACTTTCGGAATATTACGATCAAACGCAAACTATTTCAAAATCGTATAACTTCTTCAACTTACTTTTAGAACATTAACCTCTTTATTATTCCTACACTCTAATCTATTTTTATTATTTAAATTTCTTCAACGAACATTTGGAGTTTTATCAAAAAACTCAATGAGATAGTCACTTGACTTTTGTACCTGATTCACACTGGCACGGACAAGGAACCGTAAGGATGAAAGAGAGGCAGGGCTTTCATCGTTTTAGGTCTAAGTACCAGAGAAAAACAATCAATCGCCTCTCTATCTTTAAAAAGTTTCTTACATCTGCTGCGGCAGTGAATAGCAGTCGTTTACTTCTTTTCATAACAGAGATATGTGAGTTGTACCGTCTAAATATATGGTCAACAATTAAAAAATGACGGAATTTCCAGATGCAATTGATCTAACCTTGTGTTTAAATGAACGGTCAGGTTAGTGAAAGAAGACAGAATAACATGCAGTTGTATTGAGAACAGAAAAAACAAATAATTTGTATACATTCCGCATATTGTAAACCCAGTATGTTATACTGTAAACAAACCTTTAAAGTTTTAAACCTTTTTCCATTACCTTGTACCATATCTCCCTACTCGAACGTTGAGTAGGGTTTTTTTGTTGACAAAAATATAGTGAACATAAAAAAACAGGCCCTCTATAAAGAGCCTGTTTTTATAAACGATTGAAAATTAAGCATCTTTTTGAACGTTAGCAGCTTGAGCTCCACGAGAACCTTGCTCAACGTCAAACGTTACTTTTTGACCTTCGTCTAAAGATTTGAAGCCATCACTTTGGATAGCAGAGAAGTGTACGAATACATCGTCTCCATTTTCACGTTCGATAAATCCAAAACCTTTTTCTGCATTAAACCATTTAACTGTACCTTGTTCCATGTTTGTTGCCTCCTAGTGCGTTTGCACACATTCTATTACTATCCTTGCCCCAAGTATCATCAAGACGAAAAGTCAATATTCATACTATCCTTTACACGAACAAAAATAATTCTCCTTTATCATAGCACGAAACGGAAATAACTGCAAATTATTTTTATTAGTGGTATTATTTGTTAAATACGTGAATGTCAATGCCAAATAAGATGTCTCTTGAAAACACCGTGAAAATGAATCACGAGTGTCTTCAAACCTTTTTCACTATTGATTGTTAAAGATTTATTAAAAAAAGCTTTATCCTGCATTTCTAAACGGGCACTCATGATATCCCCGTTTTCAAAGGTACTCATAAAAAATAGAACTTGAACATAAATATCCTCTTTCTAAAGCCTTTTTCATTAAGAAACGAGGAAATTCAAGCTGAACAGTAAATGTGCTTCTAGCCCTCTTTATCTTGCCCCTCAAAAAGCAATCAATATTTTCGGTAGTTGTCGCTCCTCAAACAATCAATGTTCACAGTCTCATTCAACCTCCCATAGAGATCAAGGAGAGAGTTTAACCCGATAAAAAGCTGGGTATAATTTTCGTACGCTTTGTATTCCGGTTGACCCTGATTTGAGCTGGGAATCAGTTTTGCAGTTCCAATCATTTTTATAGAGAGATTGGAAAACCGATTCATTTAACAGCTTTTAAAAAGGATCCAGAACAGGAAATTATAAAAAAAACCATGATACTTATCATATATGAAGTATGGCAACTGGGACTTCAAAGGCAATAAAACGTTTTCTATACTTAAATTAAGAACAGCAAGGAAGGGAAAGCTCTTAAAAATGCATACTAAACAAAACCTGAGGACTTTGAGAAAACTGGTTATCCCTTATGAAAAGTCCGATTTACAAAAAAGTATTTATCAAATCGTTAACACATTAGTGCCATTTTTCTTGTTATGGTGTTTGGCATATAAGAGCTTATCGATTTCTTATATCCTTACATTAGCGATTTCTATCGTTGCGGCAGGTTTCTTAGTGAGAACCTTTATTATCTTTCATGATTGCTGCCACTATTCCTTTTTTAAGAACAGAAAGGCGAATCGAATTCTTGGAACAATAACAGGAATTCTTACTCTGCATCCTTTTGATCATTGGGCACACGATCATTCTGTCCATCATGCGACAAGCAGCAACCTGGACAAACGCGGTACAGGTGACATTTGGGTACTGACCGTTCAAGAATATAAGGAAGCCTCAACTAAGACAAAAATAATGTACCGATTGTATAGAAATCCGTTTGTTATGTTTATTATCGGACCGATTTATGTCTTTGGGATTACCAATCGTTTTAATCGTAAAGGGGCAAAACGCAAAGAACGGATGAATACGTATGTAACGAACCTTGGGATCGTTGCTTTGGCAGCACTTTTATGTTGGGCGATCGGCTGGAAAAACTTTCTGCTGGTCCAGACGCCAATTTTTATGATATCGGGATCCCTCGGAATTTGGATGTTTTATATTCAGCATACATTTGAAGATTCATATTTTGAAGAAGATGAGCAGTGGGAATATGTAAAAGCAGCAGTTGAAGGAAGCTCTTTTTATAAGCTTCCAAAAGTCATGCAATGGGTAACAGGCAATATCGGTTTTCATCATGTTCATCATTTAAGCCCAAGAGTCCCAAACTATAAGCTTGAAATCGTACATAACAATACTGAACCATTGCAAAACGTTCCGACCATCACACTGGCAACAAGTCTTAAGTCGTTAAAGTTCCGCCTATGGGATGAAGAAAGCAAAAAGTTTGTTGGTTTTAAACACTTAAAAAAAACTTCTAAAAGCCAAGTATCAGATCGGCTAAGAACGGATTAAATAAACTCCATAATCGATGATAATAGGCAATGTACCTTACAGAATAAAAGTGCAGACTCGCGCAAAGGTTTTGTGCAGAGGTCAGCACTTTTTTTATGCCACATTCACCTGCAACAATTAATAATACAAAAGGTGGTTGAACCCTTGTATCATTGATGCGGCCGAGAGGACTTGAACCTCCACGGGTTATTCACCCACTAGGCCCTCAACATAGTAAATCCTTATTATTGGTTATGAAAGCTTATTTTCATTACACTATCTAACTTCACTTTACTTCATTTCTATAGGTTTGTATGAATTATGGTTAATATTTGGTGAGCAAAAAACACCCTATACTCCCCCACTTCTTCAATCTCACTAGGATCAAATGTTTTAACACTCGTTACTTCTTCTTAAACAACAATTTTTAAAACTTTCACATCCATTCCATGGTAATATTTAGATATAAAATCACTGAAAGGACTGGACAATGAAGGTATTTGAAGCTAAGTCTTTGTTATCTGAAGCTGAAAACCGAGCAAAAGATTATAAAGAATTGAAAAATCAATTGATTAAGCTAAGAAAAGCATTTAAGGCTGTTGCTGATCTTGATGATAGTGAGTTCTCTGGCAAGGGAGCAAACAATATCAAAGCATTTTATCACGATCATGTGAGTGTCACTGATCAATGGATTGATTTAATTGAAATGAAAATCGCTTTCCTTACTAGTATCTCCGGTGTTTTAGAAGATGCCAGCTTATCTGATGCATATATCGAGGAATCCTTCTTAGAACATGAATTAGCAAACGCATATAAAAAATCAAAATCAATTATGTCTGAGCAGAAGAAAGCAATGAAAGATATTCTGAATGACATCGATGACATTCTTCCACTTGATTTATTTTCAACTGAGACTTTTAAGGATGAGCTCTCTTCTGCCGAAAACAAACGGAAAAAGACTGTTGATAAAATAGGCGATGTGGACGAAAACTTAAAAACTGAATATGCAATAACTGAACCTAACGAACAATTCATTAAAGCAGATTTTCAAAAGTTACAGGAATCAACAGGTAAAGGCAAGAATGCTACACCCCTTCACTATAATGCCAAGGCATATCGTGAGAGCGATATACATAAGAAAAAAGGCGATATCGAAAAGCAATCTGAAGCATATTTAAAGATCAAAAAAGAGGAAGCTAACAAACGTGAAATAAAAGATTTGAAAAAGCAGCTTGTAAAGGTAACAGATCCAGACGAGTATTTAAAAATTGCGAAGAAAATAGGATACGAGAATTTGGAACCTGAGCAGCAAGTTTATTTCCGCCAACTCGAAGAACTCCAACAAAAAGCTGAAATTGGAAAAGGTATTGCAGTGGGAATATATGAAGCAGGTAAAGATACAGTGATGGGTCTCTATCAACTTGCAAGACACCCGATTGAATCGCTTTCTGGAACTGTGAACGCAGCCTTACATCCAATCGATACTTATAAGATCATAGCAAAAGACATAGAAGACACATTTCAACGTGATATGATTAATGGAGATAGCTACAGCAGAGCAAAATGGGTTTCCTATGTAGGCAGTACTGTTGTTCTTGCAATAGTTGGTCCGAAGGGTATTGATAAAGTATCCAAAGTTGCAAAAGCCGGTTCAAAAGTTGCTGCAATTAAGACACTTGAAGCTTCAAAAGCAGGAATAAAAAAAGGTATTGAATATGTTAAAATACCAAATGTTTTTGAACAACAGTATGCAATGGCTGGTGATTCAGGGACTTTTCCATTTAACACAATAGATGGGGAGAGTTATAAAAAATCATTTCATCAGTTTTCCGAGAAGGTAGCTGATGTAACTCGAAAGCCTTTTACGGGGAAATACATTGATGTTCCTTGGTTAAATAAAGAAAAATATACTGCTGCTGAAATAGAAGGAAAAGTGAAAGCTAAAGGAAATATAAAAGACGTAAGCCGAAAAGTGTATATGTTAAAAGATATAGACCTAAATCAAAAAAATCGTAAAGGCCAAACAAATTTTCAATTAATGAAACTTGGCAATGCACCTTTTGCAAAGGATGGAACACAAATAAACCTACACCATTTAATCCAAGAAGAACCTGGTACAATGGTTGAAGTTCCTGAAAGCCTGCACAAAAAATATCACAATATTCTCCATGGTTTAAAGGAAAACGGGCAAAGTTTTAGAAACAATCCCGAACTTTCTGCTCAATACGACAGTTTTAGAAAGAGATATTGGAAATGGAGAGCACAACAATTTGAAAAACAACAGTAAGAGGTGAATTTTATGGATTACTCAACAATACAAAAGTTTTTAGAAGAAAACAAAGAATTCTCTATTATCACTGGAGGAGTTAGCGAGAAAGAGATTCATGAGATAGAAGAAGAGCTTGAAGTTTCTCTCCCCGAAAGTTATAAATGGTTTTTGAAAGAGTATGGTTCTGGTGGTGCATACGGAACAATGATCCTTGGCTATGACTCTGAAGGCGCTGAAGTTGTAGAGCAAACAAAAGAATACAGAACATTTTACGATCTTATACCAGGTCTTGTTGTTATTGAGTATATTGATGAATTCTCTTATTGTCTTGATACAAACAGAATGGTAGATGGAGAGTGTCCGGTTATTCTTTGGGATAACCATGAAGGATATGGTTATACTGCTGCAAGTAATTTTCTTGAATTTTTTCTTCAGCGACTTGAAAAAGGTAAAGAGGACTTAGATGAAGATGAAGATGAGGATTGGGAAGATTAATTTATGATTATCAATAAAGATGTTTATCAAAATTAAATAATCCAACATAATAAACCATACCAAAACATTTTGGTATGGTTTTCTTATGTAGACCCTATTAACAATGGATAAAAATTTATAGACATTCAATTGACTAAATATAAAAATTCAGATTCTTTTGCTGTTGTTATACCATATTTATTTGTCCTTAGTGTACTTGTACATAGGATACAAACCTCTTTTGCACGTGTTACACCTACATAATGTAGATTTAAACACTGACTATAATCAACAAATTCCCAAACACCGTTAGTTTTCCTTTGCTGTGGCATAACGTAAGAATATAAGTCTAAATGAAAAACAATATCAAATTCTAACCCTTTAGATTTATGCAAAGTCATTATTTGTATTTGATCTTTTTTAGCTGGAACATATGATTCAATGTATGATTTTACACTTAATACATTTTGAAGTTTTTGAACCGCTCTATCATTTTTTGCTTTGGGATAAATTAAATTAGCTATTTTAATAAATAGATTTAAATCTAAACTTCCTAATTGCTCTTTCAGGGTATTTAAAGTTTTTATAACTTCTTCGGCCTTATTCACATCATTATCGATATCAAAATACTCTTCTGCAAACTCATAAGCAGTTTGACTAGGATCGAATAAATTATGTAAGGTCTTCTTAAAAACACCTGCCCATAAACTTGAATCAGAATCTAAAGGCGTACTCCTAAAAAACTTATGTCCTAACATCATGTTTTGATCTATTATACTTCCGGTTCTTTCAGACCTTACAAGTACTCCTATAGAATTTAGATTTAAAATATTATATTTCTTTAATATGATCTTTGCTTTTGCATCAATAAATTTAGCTATATCACTCTCAGATCCATTTACCTTTTTTTTGAATACTCTCTTCTCGATACTACTATCCCTTTGAACATTATAAGAAGATTCGAACAGAGAAAGTGAATAATTAGTTATATCTTCATGACATCTATAATTTTTTGTTAAATTAAATGTCCTAAACTCCTTATTACTAACTAGTTCTAATAAATATTTTGCACTTTTATTTGAAAAACCAAATATTGATTGATTAGGATCTCCTACAGCCACTCCATTCAATCCTAGTTTCTGTAAATTGATAAAAATCTCATGTTGTTCCTCTCCACAATCCTGATATTCATCAATAAAAATATGTGTGTATTTAGCTTTCATATATTTTTGACAAACAATTGAATTTTGCAAAACATAAACAGCGAATGAACCGATAGTATCGATTAAAATTTCTCCTCTTTCATAAAAATACCTTAATTTTTCAATATATTCCTTCTTCTTCAAGCGTTGTTTTAAACCTATATCTTTGAATTTTTCTTTAAATTTGGTTATTTTATGTTCATTCGAGTCATCTATAATTTCAAAATCATTAGTATTTTTAGTGAATAAATGGCTTGCAAATGGGTAAATTATTTCATTTAGAAAAAACTTATCAATTGTTCCAAAAAATGAGCTTTTTTTATTCATTGTGTTGCTTTTTAGTGTCCTACTTTTTAATTCATCACTAGCTTTGTTCGTATACGAAATTGCTATTATACCTTGGTATTCTGGTAATTCAGGTAGTATACTTCTTATCTTACTTGATATGGTAAATGTCTTTCCGCTCCCTGGATTGGCCAAAACAACTAAACTATCCGGACAGGATAGTATATCGACCTGCTCTTCACTATACTTCAACATTACTCACCTGCTAATTCAATGCATTTTTGCAATGGTTTTGCTAGCGAATCTCCATCTAGACAATTAAGACCTGTGGATTTTTCTTTTAAAAAACTATACATAAACAGAGCTTTTCTATTCTGCATTTTATTTATTATTTCCTCTTTATCATCTGTGTTATTAAAGTATTCGGTCAATATTTCAAATAAAGGTGAATCAGCTAAATCGGTTTCTAAATCAACCTTTGATATAAAAATCCCAATAGTTTCAAACTCTTTTTTAAAATCATTAATTAGTTTCGATATTTCAGGAGATAGACTAATACTAGGCATTCCAATTAGATCTGATTCTTTTTCCAAAAGATTTTCTATACTAGGTAATTCATTAAAAAATGACCTGTATAAATTAATACATCTACGAACCCCAGCACACTGGTAATAAGACTTTTTTGGAACTTTACTAATATCATTATCAGTTCTTACTACACTTGGTATATTCAACTCTTTAAATATTGCCATATATACATCAAAACCCACGCCATCAACCATTAGTATACTTATATTATGCTTATCTATATCTAGATCTAACGCTTTTGCTAGTGACTTATAGAACAAAAGTTCAGAAGGCCCTTCTACTAATAAAACAGCTTTTGCAAAATAGGCCTCTGCTGGTATTATATTAAGCCTATAAGCAAAATCGTCTACAACATCAGCAAACCTAGTAGAGCAACCATTGTTTGCTGCTTTAGTATCAGGGGTATTGTTATACAATCTAACTATAGAGTCAGGCTTGAACTCACAAGCTATTTGTGGAGAGTGAGAAGTAATTATTACTTGGCTATCCAAGTTATTTATTAAATACTCAGCTAATTTTCTTTGCTGTTGGGGATGCAAATGGATTTCAGGCTCCTCTATACAGTATAAAGTTACCCGTGTAGTAGGACTATCTATACTTTTACTATTGGCTTGTGCCCATAATGATAAAAATATTTGATTATTTCGACCATCACCACCTACTTTTAAACCTTTCCCATTAACTTCTGAAAATAGCTCTAGACTATTTATAAAGTCATCAGAAGAAACCGGGCCAACATTAAAAGCTAGCTTATTACTTTCATGATGAGTAGACAACTTCCCCAATTCATTGTTTATAGAGCTAGTTGCATTTTTCACAAAATGCAGATTTCTTATTTGCTCATTCGTAAACTCCAAGTTACTATTTATTTCTTTAAGATTTTTTTCATCACTTTCTTCCTCGCTTAGTTTTCTAGATGCTTTCGATTCTTTAATTAAGTTTAATTTTTCTTTTTTTATATAATTCTTCAAATCCCTTTTGGTACTTACATAAAGTAAGTTTATAACACGTAGGTAATACCTTCCTTCAAATTCCTCTAAAGAATCCTCATCTTTCCCTTGTTTTAGAATATAGTTTTTAGTTTCCTTATCTGCTTCATATTGAAGAATAAGTTCATTTTCCGAACTTATATTCCCTTTGAATTTTGATCTAATGCAATCTTCTGTTACATCCGAAAACTTTATTTGTACAACAATTTTTGTTACCTCTTCGTGAACATAGAAATCACTATCTTTAGGTTCCAAATCGTTTTCAGATAGACTTTTATCCAACAATAATCTTAAAGCATGTATTAAATTGGATTTACCAATATCGTTTTGACCTATTATAAGTGTTTTGTCATTAAAGTTTATAGTATCAGATTTAAAGTTTCTAAAGCCCTGTAATTTTACCTGACTTATCCTCATTTATACTCCTCCTATGTAATAAAGTTCCAACTTTAATATAACATAAGATAATGAAGTTGAATAAAAAGAATAAAAAAAGGTTTGAAGCTACTTGGCCTCTAACCTTTCATTCGCATTAAGCTGCAACTCTGTCTGAAGCAAGCCTTATTTGTGACCAAGATAAATCTTCACTTTGTGAACAAGCACAAGTTACAAGCCCACTCAACAAAATCACTGTCAACAGAACCCGACTAATTTTCACTAATTATCTCTCCTTTTTTATTTTTCGTCTCGCCTCAATGCTCATACGATAATATTCATTAGAAAGCAATAAATTTCCTTGTTCATGAAAATAATCACCAACTTCAATTGCATAATTTTCAACATCAGCAAACATCTTTCTAGATTCAAGATAAGCAAATGCATCTTTTATGAGTTGATATTCACCATTAGAAAAGTAAAGTCCTTCTAAGATTTGAAATTTTGCAGTGTATTCATAATCATTATTTATCCTAGAAAAATTTTGACCTTTTTTAAAAAGTGATAAGGCTGAATTAATATCGTGCTGTTTTGCCTTCACATGTGTCAAAATAAACAATGCCTTAGATAAAAATGAATTATTTGTCTTTTCAAGGTATTCTAAGGATCTTTCTAAATGGGTCGCTGCATCTTCATATAGCTTTAACTCATCAAAACAGATACCAATATTTATATGAGACATTCCAATTAGATGATCACTCTTTATGCTTCTTGCAATGTCGAGGGAATTAAAAAATACATCGAGTGCCTTTTCAAATTCCAATGAATCAATATAATTGCCTGCAACAATAAACTGACACCGAATTGTTTGAACAGCATATTCATCATAGTCTTTAAATATGTTAAGTGCTCGATTTGCATAATTCATTGAGAAGTATGTTTGCTTCATATAATAGTAAACATAAGACACTTTGAAGAAAAATTCAGCTTTCTCTATTTCATCCTCTATCTCAGATAATTTAGATTCAGCTACTCTGTAAGCACTAATCGCTGTAGTTAACTCTTTTCTCCTGAACTCATACATCCCCTTAAAAAAATAAAAATAATATTCAAGCATACCGGTTAATTGCCCTTGCTCTTCTATCTCTTTAATCGTTTCATAAGTACTTGTCAGATTTTCAATTCCTTTTGACTCCATATAACTCAACATTATTTCATGTCTAAATTCTAATAACCGATAGTACAAAAAAACATCTTGATTTTCTTCCATATTTTCGAGTTCCATTTCTACTTCTTGTTTAATATTCTCCGCTTGTTCTACACAATCATTTTTGATAGCTGTATACCAAGCATTTAATTTTTTAGTAACAAGATCATATGGAATTTTCCCCTTCATCAAGAAAACCGGATCCACTTGTACAATTCCCCCATCTTTATTTGAATTATATGAATATTTACATTAATTATGTCAGAACATCCTTTATTTTACAAAGGTGATTTACAAAAAGGTACATCTTATCTAGTCTTTTGCGGTTTTTTTGCGGTTATAGCAATACTTTTGCGACTTGACGCCAACCACGCACCCATCAAATACAAAAAGAGGAGTAAACACAATGTGTTTATTCCTCTAATTTTGTCTCTTGACCTTTTACTTCTTCATAATCTGGTGTTTTCTTTGATAAACCTAGTCTATCATTCTCTCCGTTTCCAGGCATGCTATCCATTTCTTCATATTTATCACCTAGTTTTTCAAAGTAATCATATGGTGAAAGTTCACGGGAATGATCTTTTGGAAGATAAAAAGCAACTTGAATATACTTTCCCCCATCATACAAACGTATTAAAGCATTTTCTCTTGTATATATACTGGTATCAGCGCCCGATTCTTTTGCGCTTTTTTTGTCTAGATCAATAACTTCATTAATCGCATCATCATACTTATTGCCACCACATGCAGTTAAAACGAACATCATCATCAAACTAAGAAAAATAAAAAGGTTTTTCAAAATAAACATTCCCTCCTTTTTCAATTTTTAGTATAAACAAACAATTTAATCTTTTCCACCTTTTATCCATTTCCCTTTACCTGTACATTATCGACTAACCAACCATCTTTTTCTTTTTTCATAGTCGTTTGAACAATCAACACTTGATTCGTAGTAACTGAATTCGCAGTTGTGGCAATTTCAACAACGTTTAAAAACAATTCATGGGATTCATCTAACGGTTTTGAATAACTCTCTAGTGAAAGTAATTCACTTTGCACGCTGACTGTGTGCTTTTCATCTGAACGTAAAGGGAATGCATAATCAAACCCTTTTTCGGTTGTATACTTCTTAACTGTTTCATATCGCTTATCTATGTCCGAGTAATTAAAAAATGCTTCAAAAAATGCTTTATTTTCCGAAGCGCTGCTTGTTGATTCTATATGGTTCAATTCCTTGATTTTTTCTGTCAGAACTTCATTTTTATCCTTTAACTTTTCAATCTTATACGTTTGCTGTCCATTCGTAAAAAATCCGGTCAGCAATATCAATAATAAACAAGCTGAAGCCCATGCAATATGTGTTTTCATGTTTTCACTCCTAGTTATTTAATTCGCCCAAAAGATACAAGGTGATCTCTCCAATAACCTGATTTCAGATCAGAATATTCGATTCCACTGTCATTTGAATTAAACATTCTGCCATTGCCTACATAGATGCCGACGTGAGTAATGGCTTTCCCTTCATATGTGCCACCAAAGAACACTAAGTCACCCGCAGTCGCTTCTTTTTCACTTATTTTCTTTGTTGCCCCATGTTGTTCTTGCGCTGTTCTAGGAAGAGTGATTCCAGCTTTCGCAAAAGACCACTGAACAAGGCCCGAACAATCAAATCCAGTTTTCGGGTTTGAACCACCCCAGGCATACGGTTGCCCTTCATATTTCAAAGCTTCCTTCATGACCGTTTCATAGAAATCCATAGAGCCATTCACTGGCTTTACATTTTTATCTGAGCCTTTTACATACCTCATGACATGATCCACATAACTAGGGTCACCATAGCTTTTCCAGCCCATTTTAAAAGCTTGCAAACGGCTGAAATCAAGTGCCATTTTCTTTGTGTACTTCCCGCCATTTTTTTTGACATAGTCTATAAATCCAGAACCAAAGTTGTATGCCTGTAAGGTTAAACGAACATCACCGCCAGCCTGTTTAAAAACCTTTTTAAAATGTTTAATGCCGACTTCAATCGAACGTTCTGGGTCAGTTATGGAGTTGGGAGGTAAGCCGATACTTTCGGAGCTTTGCATGATATCTAAAGAACGCCCACCACTTTCTTGCATGGTGAGCGCCATAATAATATTCACTTGATCGAAAACGCCTTCTTGACGGGCGTACTTTTCAAATACAGCCCTAAATCGTTCGACCTCCGGTGCAATGCCAACCGTTTCATATTCGCCATCCCCACCGCCTATAAAATCGTCCCCGACTGAATTTTCTCTTGAAATCGTCATAATCACTGCGATACATAAAACAAAAAAGAAGATAAAAGGAGCCGAGAACACCAAAGGAAGAACTACCTTTTTACTTATCATCTTGTTCTTTCATCCCTTCTCAGTCGATCTTCTACTTTTGATGTAGTGCGTCTTGCAATTTCATTTAACGAGACTTGTTCAAATGTATTAACGTTTTGTTCAGTTCGCTTAATGGTTTGTGATGAAGGCTGTTTCTCTCTTAATACAGTCTTACTTTCAGCAGGTGCATCCGTCTGTTTTTTCTCAGCACGAATACCATCTGAATGAACTTTTGCGGGTTCAGATGGTCTGATTATTCGTTCATTATTGGCAATAGGTTGATTTTCTACTTTTGTAGATTGGGGACTTTCAATACCGAGCTGTGGTTCAGGTTGATTCGTCATGACTTTTTGGTCAGATCGTTTGAGGTCTGCTGTTTTCTCTTGTGCTACAGACTCACTCTTTGAAACAGAATCATCTTTCTGGACTTCAAAATCTTGTTGCTGATCTGTTTCAGGATTCTGATTTTGTTCTTCATAAACATACGCTTTCTGATCAGTACGTTCTGTATCTTTTTCATTCTCTTGTAAGACTGGTGCTCTATTAGAAGTAGTTTCATCTTCAAGTTGTAATGATGCATCGTCAGTTTGTTGCTGATTATCTGGCTGTTTAAGAAGCTGTTCAACATATTCTTTTTGATCTGTTCTAGCTGATTCATCCTTTTTATCCTGCAAGATAGGTGCTCGTTTGGATAAATCCTCATTTCCTTCATTCAAAACATCTTTCAGCATAGGAGAGTTTATTCCTTCTTTTCTCAATCTGTCTAAATGGGATTGCTGTTTATTTTCTTTTGCATTTGCAAAGGCTTCTTTTTGTTTTTGTTGTTCTTTCAATAGAGTTTGAGGATTTCGCTTCAAGTTACGGTTGTTATGGCTAGATATTCCGTTAGCAGTCTCTTTTTGCGGTGTTCTGGAAATAGCATGAGTATTATCATATCCCATAGCAGCCCCACTCGGAGAATTACCGCCGCCACTTGGAGCACCAGTTACGCCATCAGTATTTGAACTATCTTTCCTCCCCCTAAAATTCTTAGCAAAGTCAGTAAATACGCCCCCTCCGTTACCCAATGTGCTTCCTATTTTCTTAGCATTTTCCCAAGCTGGTTGAACAACATTTTGTCTCATGTTTTCCATCAAATTATTATCAACTGAAACAACTTTTCCAGCAGTCACAAACTTGATAATGGCATCCCTCTTGTAAAAAGCAATCCACAAGATTGAGGCAAGGACAGCAACATTTAAAAGATACATTCCAAAACCATTTGGCGGTATTAACTTGTCAACGATAAAACAAGTCACGTACACAAACAAAACGATTACCCCTAACATTGCTTTCAGCAGGTAAACACTCCCTAAGCGTCCAAGCGTAACAAATCCCGAATAAGCTAATTGGGGAACATACGCTAAGATGAAAGCAAATGGCACAAAGAATACAATCACTAAAGCGATAATTTGAAGCAAGAAATTAAAGAACGCTAATGCTAAAAATGGTATCCCAATGACAATAGAAGCGACTACAGCGATAAAAGACTCTCCAAGTTGAGTAAAAGCACTTCCAGCAGTCATAGGCTCATTATCATATTTTTCAATTTCAGTGTCCTTTATATATTTCTTTTTTGCTTTTTCTCCGTCTTCTGACAGCTTGTATGAAAGCAATTTATCGACCCTTGATAATTTCTCTTTCGAATCACCTCTTTCATTAATTTTTGCTTCACTTGTTTCTCCAAAGTTCACGATTAGAAATGGCTTCATCAAAGCAATGTCAAAGTAAAGATTACGCATAACCGCAACTGTGCCTTCCATTTCTTTTCCTTTTTCAATTGCAGAACTGTCTGCAAAATTGCCTTCATCATGCACAATGCCAACCAAACCATTTCCCGCAGTTAAAAGTTTTCCTTGTACTTCAACAGACAAAGCATTCAACGCTTTCATGTAATAACCAGCGTTTGACATCCAAAGCCCGCCGATCACCATGACACAAATAAATAGAATACTTCGCCGCATTGCTTCTTTTACGCTACCTCTCACACAGAACAGGTAGACAACATAGGCACACGTGAAAATAAATAAAGCTTCACCGAAATTCTTTTTCAGTGTTTTATAAACTGTTTTAGAGACGTTTGTAATAGAATTTGCGAACTCGTCAATTGGTTGCAAGTTATACAAAATATCCATTCCCGCATCAACCACACGGACAAAGTTTCCCGCAAAAGAAAAAGTGACGTTTGCCATCCCCACAAACGCCCCCTTGATTAAATCGTCAGATGCTTCATTATTCGCTTGATAACGTGATATAGGAAATCTTTTCACCTTCAATTCCACACCACCAGCCTTTTCGACTTTTGGCTGCGTTGTGGTATCTCCGTCAGCCGAAAATACTGTTATAGCTGATGCGACAGTTAAAAACAGCAACACGATAGCCGATACAATCAGAATCCTTTTTTTCTTCATCACAGCCACCTCCTAATCTAATCGAGTTAATAAATAAAATTGGTATCTAGCTTTCTCTAAATCTTTTTTCGATAGCACAACATTTTCAGGATAACGTTCATTCAGAGAAAAACAGATTGCCTTCTGATACTTCATATGTCTAAAAATCTTTCGATTCTGTTCAACTTTAATGCCTAATAATTCTTGAAGAAACTGTGCCGTTGATTTATGACCTATAAAGCTTTTGTATCGTCCTTCATAACACTTAAGCCACTGCTGTGCGTCTTCTAATGTGATTTTCTCAGCTTTATAAAATCCTGGAACTGTTACGACAAGAGAATTTAATAAAGCAATTTCCATGTACGTCTTAACCCCTTTTACAAATATTTTTCTTCCGCATATGCGACAGCTTTTTTCTCAACCGTTTTCAGAGCACCTTGCCATTCTTCGAATAAGCATTCAATCGAAATTTTGGAGGTACGGCCATAGTAATCTTTAAATAGACATTGACCTTGAAACATGGATTCCATCATTTTTTTGTTTTCTTTTGTGACCTCCATGTTCATCCATTTCAACACTTCTTCACGTTCGTTTGGTTCATCAAAGGCGAAGGCAACGCCAAAGTTTCCGGAATCCTCTTCTTTCAAAGCGTCTTTTGTGGATTGGGAAATGAAGTATTCCGCATTGTTGTATGAGCGACCAATCCGGCGCATTTGTCTTTCTACTTTTTTTCCTTGTTGTGACGTGGTAAATATCCACGCTTCATCTATAAATTCAACAGTCTGTTCATCTTGATTCATGCCGAATAGTTCGCAGAACTTACCGAGTGCAAACATGACCGCACTAGACTTTAGTTGTGATATGGTGTAGTTTTCAAGTCGCTCAGCATGATCAGGCAAATCCATATTTTCAACCTCTAAAATGGTGATTCGTTTTTCAAGTGACAATGCAGGGTTTGAACCATCATGAATACAAAGTTTCAAAATAGAATCTGACACAACCTCATTTAAATAGTCGCCAGCTTTTTGTACAGCTTCTTCCGGATGGTTCTGCATCCTCCGAATAATATCAAGTGAGCCGACCTGTTCACCTTTTTGTTTCAACTCAATTACTTCTGACGTAGCACGAAGGAAGGCTGTGTTCACATCGTCTTTCCCTTTAAAGTCATATACTTGTTCAAAAATGACTTGAACCAGCTCTTTTGCTTTCATAGGAGGGAGGAAGGAAATAGGATCAAGCGCTCCCCAGTTGTGCGTGTTTTCATGATCTAACGTGATATAGTTGTATTTCTCTAAATGAGCAATATATAAGGGGAAATTCTCTCTAATGTACTCATCATTCAAGACTCTTTGAATCCACTTTCTCATTTCCTTTTTAGGGTCTATATACAGAGATTTGATGTTTAACATGCTGATATAGTTAAAGATCAATTTCGCTAGATATGACTTGCCGTTTCCTGTGTCTCCTGTGATTAAGCAGTGAGGAGAACGTGTCTTTGAACCTTTTAACTGCTGATTCGCTAAGAAAGGGTGGAATAAGACAAAATCACGGCTGGACATAATGGCACTTTCTAAGTCGGTGTGCTCTTGGAAACGATCAACCCAACCGAGAAAGAACCCGATTTTCGAACCAATATCAGAGTTAACAGCAAACAGACTTTCTGCCACACCGTCTTGCGTTGTTTTTTGAATCCAGTTCTTATCGGTTATGTCTAACTTTTCACCAGGAAGCATTTTATAAAAAAGGTTCAGTTGATCAGCCACCGGAAGCCGACAAGTAATGCCAGCGCCTTTTAAATGCCTTTTCACAATCGTTGCTTTTCCCACACATTCTTTTTTTGTCTTTCCATGAACGACTATCACTGACAGCCAGTTCATCACATGCACATCTTCTTTCTTTATTTCATCTTGTAAATGCCTTATCATTGTGGCACTTGTGACAGTTGAAACATCACTTCGATCGCCTGTGCTTTGTTGTTCTTTTTGTTCTTCTTTCAATTGCTGTCTTTTGAGGTTGAGGGCAGGCTTGGTAATGGACTTTGATTCCGTTTGAATTTTCATCTGAACTTCAACAGGGAAGGGAAGAGACTGTGCTTCATAAAACAAATCACTTTCCGACATATTGTGAAGAAATTCGTCAATCACGACAAAAGCTGAATAGCCTTCATCTTGGTCACTATGCAGATGTAAAACTGATGGGTCAGTGGGGTCTATGATCGTGTTTGTAATAGAGCGAACATCCTTTATCTCACTTTCTTCATTCGTTTGGTGCTTTAACCCACGTACAAAGTGATAACGGTTAATGTATGTCATTTCTGTTTCTGAAAGCCGTTCTCCGCGAACAGAAGCCATGATATTCGCTAGTGTTTCTTCGACTTCCTCATATTTTTCAAAAAAAGAGGTGGAAACATTTTGTTCCCACCCGAGCATTTTCACGACTGTATCAGTCGCCGTATTGAAAAAAGATAGGATATTGTCTTTAAGTTCGACACTAATATTTACAAGACTGCTTTTCAGTTTTACACCTAATATGAAGTCATACTTTGTCAGCCTTCCTAATCGCTGTTCTAACAGCCTTACCGTTTCTTCATTGTAGTAACGTGCCACATCCATTGCATCTGCCGCAATATCTGTTTCTAAATCCTTAAATCGTTTTTCTAATTCATACTCACTTGGATACATCATCAAGTGAAAATCCTCATAAGATGTAATTTCTTCAAAAAGATGCTGCCACTTCTTCTTATACGATTCAACTTTTTCTCTATTTTGCATAGGAATCGAATTGCTTTTTATTCGGTAGTACGCCCACACGTCGCCCGTTCTTGTTAACAGTAAATTCTTGTGTATTGCCTTCATAGGCGTTTTTAATCTCATTTGAATAATCCACCACCTTCACAAGTTTTTGAAACTCAATTTGTTTTTCGTTACTTAAATCAACCTTTCGGTCATTGCAATACTTCTTTTGTGGAAGCTTTATGAAGAAGTAATATTTTGCGAAATCAAAGAAATATAAATAGATGTTTTTTCCTTCCGGCTTTATTTTCGTCACAAGCATCGTTAAAAAAAATGGTATTCCAAAAATCACGATGACGTAACTATTATCAAAAGCGTGAGGAAAAATCATCCTCACGCCGTACCAGAACCCAAAGCATAGGCCAACAAAAATGAAATAGTTAATAGCCGGTATTAACTCAACTGCAAAGGGTAACGAATAATTTTCGGTTAATTGCTGAATTTTTTTCGGCTCTCTCATTGCTTTCCGGTAGTTGAACACCAGACGCCCCATTCAGATGCCCCCTTACAATTTTTCCATTAGCGCATTGATCCAGCCGGAGAATTCTGACCAATGTTTAATAACCCACGTTACCGCACTGCCAATACAGCAAACAAAGATGATGCCGCCCATTTTTAATTTCATCAGATTTTTTGCGGCTATGAACATGACCACGATCGTAATGAATTGGATAACAACATCTGATGCCCAACCTTTTACCCCTCCAAGCGTTGGAAGGTCTGCGCCAAGAATAAAGAAATTCATGAAATCCATATTTAAACCTCCTATTGATGTTTGAGTTTATTTACATAAAACTGACCGCTGTTTTCCGTAATCTCTAAACTAAATTTTTCATTTACGGGAATATCATTTTCTTTTTCCTTAAATCGAACAGCACAAAAAACCTCGAAACCTTTTTTCGTCTCGAAGATTTTCATTGACTGCACTTCCCCAAATAACAAGTTTCCTTCCAACGCTTCCGGCTTTTTCATCATATAAACCATTTCTTCTTTCTTTTCAGAAGCGTATTTCTCGAAGAAAGTATGAAGAAATGATTCGATAGATTCTTTTTTCTCGCCTGCATATTCGTCTCTAGTGTCTTCTTTGCCCTCAGAAGCAATATTGCCTTTCAGATCATAAATCTGTGTAAAGTAAGGAACAGCAGACACCGCAAAGGAATCACCTTTATTTGTGACTGGAATATTCAGCAACATTTGTTTTTCAGATTTCTCGTTTGTTTTAACCTTTTCTTTTACCTTCTTTTTTTTCTTTCCGTCTTTAACTTCTTTTTCAACTTCCTTCTCTACAGGGTAGAAATTTTCATATGTGACCTTATATTGAAAAAGGCTGTTTTTATCACCTTCTTTCACGTTATATAAGCTGTAACCCTTTAACTCTCGATCACCTTTTAAGCCATCCACATTAAAACGATCTTCATCCTCAAAATGGTTATCTTCCTGTTTCACCATGTAGCTTTCAAGGCTCTGCATGCGTTTTTCAATAGATTCTTGATCGTTCTTCACATTCACATATTCATTGATGAACCCTGACAGAAAGTTTTCAGCAGCAGCCACCGAAATTTTTTGTTTATCTTCATTTGTTGGCTTATTCGCTTCGTCTTTCATGTCATTAAGTTGGGATCGAGTATTAATTGAAAGGAGCACAGCAAGCATACAGATAAACAGCAAGCCCCCAACACAAGACCATAATGTAACTGCGATCAGCTTTGACCTGTCACGAGGTACTTTTTGTTTGTCTTTTTCCGGTCTTTCAATTCGTTTCAGCTTTTGAAAAGCAGACCGAAAAAAGGATTCTTCTTTTTTATCCAAGTCAATTTCTTTATGAAGCAATTCGATTCACTCTCCTTTCATAGATTTCTAAGCACTTTCCTCCTGGTTAACTTTGATGTTTTTTGTCATTTTCAAAATGGCTCTCGCCATTTTTTCATAGTTTGGTTCGTTTAACTCCGTCACGATCACTTCCACTGGTTTACCTTTAATCTCAACGACCTCAACACTCTGTTTCATGAAAGACCTCGCTTTCTTCAAACCTGTTTTGTTTTTTTAAGGAATAATAAAAAGGATGCTACACGATGTAACACCCTTTTTATGCTTTGATTCTCTATATAAACTTTTAAACTAGTCATTCGACCGTCCGGCAAATATTTTGTTTTATAAAATGTATAACGGTATTCAGCAAACCCTTTTACTCGTTCTCCTTCAACAACCAACATGCAATCTCTGCTTAAACTCCTTACAAAAACTAAAGAGGGAATACCAACATTAAAGCCCATTCTTTTGAAGTGATTATCTACCGCTGACATCCAACCACCTCATTTTGGAAAGCTATCATAAGACCTCAAAATTTCAAACTCAACATTAACTTCCTCTGTTTCTTCCTCTTCATCTTCACTTTCAGGAATGAAAAAGACAGCAGATACAAAACGTATAATATCATCCTTTAAAGGAGATTCAGATTCAAGTAAAATCCTTTGACCTTGTTCATAATAAGGTACTGTTTCTAGCAATTTTTCAATAAATGTCTCAGCTAATCGCAATAAACCAACCTTCTCTAACTCACTTTCTAAATATGCACGATTTAACAAATTTACGTTCAACATTTAAGCACCTCTTTTTAAATTTCTTGGGCTTTGCCCAAACCCACCAACGTATGCACGTTGGATTGCTGTTAATCTAGCCCCCTATTCCCCCGAATCATCGGGGGACTCCCTCGCCGGTAGGCAGGAACAAACGGTTGTTTGTTCAATGCCAAGAGGGTTTGGTTGGCGCTGAATATGTCAACTCCTTATCCTCACTTTGTTCCGGTACCGTTGACACATACGTTTAATCGCATCACTTATGTTCATAAAGGTTTAGCAGCTTGTTTTTTCAAACGACCATATCAGCAACATCAGCTATAAACACATTCAACATTTGTTCATGTTTTTTCGCCAGTTCAGCTTCTACGATCATATCTGACAGATCAGTTTGCCCTAGATGCTTATCAGCTTCAAGCACCATTTTCATAGTGGGCGCGCAAGAGTTACGAAGCCAGTTTCTTGATTTTTGGTAGAAGTCTTTTTGTGGTTTGACGTACAAATGGAGTCTCCCAACATCACCTATAAATTCAGACCAAAAAAGGCTCGTTTTCCAATGCTCTCTAGTGATGTTTTCATCAGCATCAACGAACCTTACATAGTTATTAATAATTTGCATTGCGATTAAGGTTAAATCCTTTGTTTTCAATAAAGCATCTATGGCAACTTGTGCACGTTCATTTTTAAGCCGCAGTTCATAACGATTCCAATCGCCTAGTTCTTTCAACGGAATGTTATACTTTTCTGCTTGTTCATAATTTTTTTCGTAAAAGCAAAGGTACGCTTCTGACTTTTTAGAACCAAAATATATTGTCGTTCCACCTGTATTGCCATCAGATAGATCAAAGGAGCCATTGAAATCCGATTTTCTAAATCGTGAAATACATTCGCCCTTTTGGGCTTTCTTCAATAATTCCGGTATAGAGAAGTACGTCTTTTTATCATCAATCGCCAAATCAAAGCGAGTAAATGAACCACCTTGCGCCATGCAATCTTGAAAGAAGTCATACCATGTTTTCTTCCGACATTCCAAGAAGGATTCAAACTGACGACAACCTTGACCGGACATTTCTATCAAAACACCTCTGTTATCATCCGGCGCAGAATAAAAGACTTTGATATAGTCCAGTTCGTACGTACCAACGTAGCCATAGAAACCAGACGATTTTTCAGTCATAAAGTCTTTGTTAAGGTGAAGAATTCCTTCAATAATTCGGTCAACATCATGAGTTTTAAAAGAGACTCGAATATAGTCAACCATTGATACCAAAGGACTTTCAACGGTTTCATTTTCTTCTTTTACGATTACTACCCCCCTGTTAGCGTGGGGGGGTTGTTTTAGCTCATCCATTCGCTTCGCTCACTCCTTCGCCGCTGGCCGTCTGGTCGCTTACGCTGCCGCTGGCCGTCTGGTCGCTTACGCTGCCGCTGGCGACTGCCGTCGCCTGCGCTCCCGCGACTCCAACTAGCGCATTTTTAATAGATGACATAAAATCATATCTTTTCGGCACGATAGGGCTGTAAAACTCCAACACTGAACCTGTGCCCACATCGGCATAGCCTCGCCCTGTCTCTTTTTTATTTACGTATGCTTTATCAACATCGCCAAACATCATTCCGTAACCCGTATCAGACATTAAACCTAATGACACACGGAAGCTAAACTGATCACGAATACCGTCAGCTAAATATTTTGCATCTGGACGTTGTGCGCCTAAAACGAGAAAATACCCCGCCTGTCTCCCCAACATGACCAACTGTTTCATGTAAGAAAGGGCTTCGTTTCTTTCTTTCATATCTAATAAATCCATAAACGCCACATATTCATCAAAGAAGATAAAAACAGGTTTTAAGCCTAAATAGGCATAATTTTCACCTGTCTTATAGTTAGACATTCGCTTCATTTCATCCATTCGTTCCATCATGCCATCTACAGACTTTCTCAGGCACATAAGAATACCGTTCTTTTGGGAATAGACCTTTTTCGGAAGTATTTCTTCCAAGTCTGCTAAATCTGCATTTTTAGGGTCTAGTATTCTTACATCTGCCCCCAGTCCAACACATGCCTTAATGATCGTTAGCATGAAGTATGTTTTCCCTCCACCTGTACCACCCGCAATAAGCATGTGCGGCAACTTATCAAATTGCCATGAGATATGCTTCATTAACGGAAGGACTCCATTCTCAGCTACTGCATCATCAATGGAAATACGATTCTTTTTGACATCGTAAAGAAGTTTAAAGCATACAAAACCTTCTTCCATTTGTTTATCAACCAAGTCACAAAATAAGCCGTTTTCCAAATCCTTTCCTAAGTCTAGGAAGCGATTCTGAAAACGGCTCATGTCCATAGCAATACGAATATAAATGTGGTTGTTTTTGACCTGATAATACATTCTAGGAAAATAAGTGATCTTTTCCTTTGTGTCAGTTTCATTTGAGAAGAGTTTTCTTACTTTCACATTTTCTTTCTCGTAATACTTATTGGAGAAAATCATTTTTGCGATCTTTTGTCTGTGAAGGATTTTCTTATAACTATCAAAGAAAAGAAAATAGGTTGCAGCTATGCTTCCAACAGCAATTAACACAGAGCATAAAACGCTTTTAATGATTAAAGGCACAGTCCATTCAAAGTGTTTTATCACTTGAGATAGATCAAAATGAATGAGTTGTTCTCTCCAAAAGAGGAACATAGACAATAAAAAAACAAGCACAAAGATAATTGCGCCTGCTAATTTTACGTTATTTCTCATGTGCGGGCGGATTCTTTTCCCCCTATTTTTCCAAAACATCGTCTTAAGTTTAGAAATGATAACACACTCCTAACGTTTAGTTTGATTTCTTTTTTTCTCACGCCACAAGTTCATTATGTCTATGATTAAAAACTGACCACCAAACATAACAAATATACAAATTGATAGAAAAATAGTGATGAAAATATCAAAAGGCAACCACCCCACAGGTTTACGATACCAGGTGTAAAACAAGAAAAATAAAACCCACAAAACAACACGAACAATTATTGACAGTGTTGGTTTTGTTTTGAATTTCCCTAGAAATTTTTTTATAATTTTCAAATCCCCCTTCAATTTATAGTCACTGAACATCTTTTCACCACGTTTACCACCCATCCAATAAATGATAAAATATACACATTTAGTATTTTAAATTAATAATTTTGAAAGGAAATATTATATGTTTGACAAACTCATAGGATACTATTTCAAATTATCAATATACTTAACTTATCTTCTTTTATTTAGTATTATCTTGGCTTCATTTCATCCGCAAGTCTTCACACACTTTTTTACTGCAATTTTAAAATTTATTCCAGTATCAATTATTAACTATTTTACAGAAAAGAATATAAACCGGACTGATGTATTTTATATTTTCACCGTTATTTCAGCTATTTCAGGGATAGCAATAATATGGAATTATTTTTTTCCTAGAAATTATATTGGAAAGATGCTCGAAAAGGGCATAGACATAAAAAATTATCCATCATTCCATATGGCTTCTATCCATAATAAAAGTTCTGAGTTAACTACACTTGCTCTACTCAGTATTATTTTGTTTTTACAAACAAATGTTACATCATTCTCAACATTTAAAAGCTTAGTATTGAGTTTACTAATGAATGCTCCATTTGTTTTTCTTTTTTGTTGCATTGGTACAGCAGGAGCTATGCTTGAATGCGTAATTTTAATCATGTCTGGTTTTGGAACTACTATAAATGAGAAGAAGGATCAAATTGAAAAATAGCGTGCCATTTTATACTATAGGCACGCTATTCTTTTTATTTACTTCTTATCATTCCCACTAGTTGCCGCCGCAGGTTTCACAGAAGAACCGCCTTTTACCACAATATCATCAGCTTCAAGTTTCCACATCACATTGGCAAAGGTTGAATCCCTTTGACTAGTCGCCATAGCGCTAATTTTTGGGTTTTTCAACTCAATATCTGCAAAAGGAGGAATTTCTTTTGCCCCAGCATACTCGGGAATAGTTACCTCAATTTGACCACCTTGCACAGCACTAGCAATGTTATAAACCCTAGATTCCAGCACGTCAGTACGCTTATTGTTTTCCCGATCATAAACATATCTTTCTTTGTTAAGTCCCATGAATTTCATGTCTCCAAAAGTCATATTGATATCCGGTACAATAAAGTTTAAGTTCATTTTTCATATCCCCATTTCATTTTTTTATTATTTATTTTCAAAAGAACATTAAATTTCTATTTTATATTTTGAATTCGCTCCGGTTCTGTATCCATCCTGGCGCTTATCAGTTGCTAACGGCTTAATGCCCTCATAGCAACCTAGTAGGCTAATTATAGCCATCAAGCTGACTACAGCTATTCCGCACGCTTATTCTAGCCTGCTACAGCATTTAAAGTGATTGCTGTTCATCACTCAAATACTCACGCATGACTTTTCATCAAGAATGCCGTATAATAAAAGTGTCTAGTTTTTATTGCCGGCGTTCTTGATGATTATTCGTCAAGGCGCTTTTTTTGTCTGTATGTAGTTTTCAAAGAACAAACACTCCTAGCGACATAAGTTATACAGATCATCGTTATATAAAGTAAACACCTGGTTTTCCTTCTTACTCATTGGTCGAGTAGACCAGATACACCACCAATTCCAGCCTTTTAACAGCTCAGATACTTCTTTATTAGCCTTCAAATAATTATCAGCTTCAACAACGAATGTTTCACAAGTGGCATAGTCTTTAAAATGATTCAAATCCTTATCAGCCTTTAAAGCTTCAACATCAGTAATGATTGTTGCATTCACCCTTATTTTCATTGCATCTCCCCTTTCAAAGGATGCTTAACGGCTCCCTATAGTGGTATATAACGTCACACTATGGATGATTGCCGCAGCTTTTCAATGTCTTTTCTTCCAATGCCGTAATGCTTACATATCCTGCGATATGAAACGCCTTTTCGCAGTAATTCATTAACATTTTCATTTGTTAAGGGTAGGTTTAAATAATGATTTATGATGACGGAATTCAGAGCAATTTTTATTCTTACTATCCAATCACCTTCCATTTGTCTGGCCAACGGAATCGCTTTACGCATAAATGAATGAGTTTGGCTTTGGTTCATAATGATCATCCTGTTCCTGTTTTCTGCTTTTATAACAATACCGTTCTTCAAATTTTGCACGATTAACTTTACCTTGAATGACCATATAGCCGTCATTCTCCATTTCTTTATTAAGTATTCGAATTATTTCATACGCCTTTGCTTGCTTCACACCTAAAATATTTTGAATATCCTTTGCAGTCAAAAACTCATTCAAATTTACCACCTCCAAAAAATGCGTATAATCATTAACTACCCCTATAATAAATGACTATACGCATAATGTCAACACAAAAAATGCAAAATACGCATATTTTCTTTTAAAAAAATATGACTAATTGTAATATAAAAATAAAAATGAGGTCTTAAAAATGAGTTTTGGTCATAAATTAAAAACTTTGAGAAAACAAAGAGGATTAACCCAAAAAGAATTAGCTGAAAAATTATTCTTAAGTCAAAGTTCCATAACAAGGTTTGAGAAAGACGAAATCCTACCTACAAGTGAAACATTAAGTAAGATTGCAAATTATTTTGATGTATCTATTGATTTCTTATTAGATAGAGATAGACCTCAACCTCCTCAAAAGAAAAACTCTAATCTAGAAAAAGCATTTAATGAAGCAATTGAGGAACTTAAAGACGAAGAAACACTTCTCTTTATGAAAAATGGTGATATTGACGAAGAAACAGCTGAATTAATAAAAAAAGCATTAAAGAATGGAGTCCGGTTTGTTAACGAAATGAAGCGCAAAGACAAATAATAAACATTGAAAGAGTGATGAACATTTACACTTCAAAAAGTATAAAACACAAAGCACAAGAAATTATTAAAAAAAATAAAACAAACAATGTAAGTATCATTTGTAACAATTTAAGAATTTTTCATTTAGAAAGTAACTTAGGCAACGTAAATGGCTTCCTTCAATACTGTGAAGAGGAAGATGAGTACATAATTCACATCAATGAAAATGCCAGTTACAGAAATTTTGTTATTGCCCATGAACTTGGGCACTTTTTCCTCCATAAGAAATTGAATTCTTTTAAATTATCAAATTGTTCACTCATCTTGGAAGAAAAGTTAGAACATCAGGCCAACTTATTCGCTTCTGAACTTTTGGTCACTGATAAAATGATTCAAGATGCAAATATCAACTTCAATGAATATACGTTAAACGACATTGCAACTTATTTTAAAGTCCCTACTTTTGTAATCAAACATAAAATTGAGCAGCTGAAATTTTCTTCAAAAGGTTTCAACGTTTTCGATAATAAACTAATAGCACAATTCTAAGGAGCAAAGTAATGTCTATAAGGAAAACTAAAGATGGGAGATATAGAATCGACGTTAGTCTTGGTTTTGATCCAGTAACAGGAAAACGCAAAAGAAAAACAATGACCTTAAAAACGAAAAAGCATGCTGAAGAAATGTATCATGCAATAAAAAAAGCACACAGTGATGGTTTGCTAATAAGCAATAAGGAAATCAGTTTCTCTACACTAGTAAGTATTTATTTGGAGCAATGTAAGCTTCACCATAAGCCTAATTATTATAATATTGAAAAATATACAATAGAAAAACATATCATCCCACATTTTGAAAATTGTATCGTCAAAAAGGTTACTCATAATGAAATTCAAGACTTTCAAAAATTACTAATTGATAAAGGACTTGAAAACAAGACAATAAACAACACAATGATCATTCTCAGCAAAATTTTTGATATAGGTATCGTAGAAGATGTTTTAATCAAAAACCCATGTGCAAAGGTGAAAAATTTAAGTGTTGTCAAAAAACAGATGAAGTTTTGGACTCCTGATCAGTTCAAAGAATTTATTAGTCTCATAGAAAAAGACGAATTTATTTTTAAGGTGTTCTATACGACCGATTATCTGACTGGAATGCGCTTAGGAGAAATTTTAGCACTTCAATGGAAGGATTTAGACAAGTTTAGAAGAGAAATCAATGTATACAAAGCTTTAACATATATAAACCAAGAATATATAATTACATCTCCAAAAACTAAAAATTCTATTCGCCGTATAAGTATCAATTCAAAACTTATAACATTGCTTGATGAATGGAGACGACATCAGAAGGAAATCTTTGATGAATTAGGAATTCATCAATCAGAAGAAACTTATATGTTCCAATACAAAGACAGACCACCTACCAAAGATATCTTCAGTCGAAAAATAAAACAGATTTGTCAAAGAGGAAATGTTGAGCCTATCCGTTTCCATGATTTGAGGCATTCACATGTAGCCTTGCTCATCCATCAAGGGGAAGATTATTTAGTAATAAAAGAGCGATTAGGACATAGTTCCGTTTCTTTTACAATGAATACTTACGGACATCTTTTTCCTAACAAACAGAAGGAAACTGCAGATCGTTTTGGATGACTTACTTTAATTAAGTAACTGATAAATTTGATGAACAAGCCTCTCTTATTTTTTGTAAAACAAATTAAAAATATCTATCGCTTGAGAAATGTCCCTTTACGAAAAAATTTAAGCATTTAATCAAGAAATACAAGTTAGATATCTTAATTTTTAGACACTTTAACACAATTTCTTTAAAGCAAGATATTTACAAAATAAATAATTAGAATACGTATATTTAATTTATACTGACTAGTTTTTTCTAAGTTATAGTGAATAAAAATTAAAAAAGGATTGATACTATGTGAGATAAACTTATTAGGAGTGATATTCATGAAGAAAGCAATTATAAGACGTTTAAATGCTGAAGAATGGAAAGGTAATGATCAAAGCCTAGATACCTTTCGAAGTAAAGAAAATTTTAATGAAAAGGTAATACTAAGTAGTACTGATGAAAAAATTATTGATATTAATAATTTAATGAGTATTGCTTGGCTTACTCGTGGTCTTGAACTAGCTAAAACAGTGGGGCGAGTTAATGTACCAGGAAGTGGATACGGAACTGGTTTTTTAATATCACCTGATTTATTGATCACAAATAACCATGTCATTTCCAGTGTAGAAGAAGCTTCTCGATCTTTCGTAGAATTTAATTACGAATTAGATTGGAATGGAAACCTTAAACCCAGTAGGCGATTCGAAGTTGATAGCACTGTCTTTCGAACTAATCCAGAACTGGACTACACAATAGTAAAAATAAAAGGTAATCCGGGACAAGAATTTGGATATATTGACCTTAAAGATATAGCAACTCCAAACATTAACGAAAATGTTGTTATTATTCAACATCCCGCAGCAAGAACAAAAGAAATTGCTTTGACAGATAATATAGTAAAAGATATTGTAGGTAACAAATTTCTTCAATATACTACTGATACTGAAAATGGTTCTTCAGGATCTGGTGTATTTGATACAAACTGGAAACTGGTTGCACTTCATCATAAAGGGGGGCAACTACCAAATTCATCTGGTGGAACACACTTTATAAATCAAGGTATATTAATATCACGTATATTACAAGATGCCCGAGAATTCCTCGGTTTACATGATGAACTCTTAGAATTGGCCTTTGGTCAAATGAAGGCTACCCTTGTAATAGCGATAAATGAAATAACTAAGCCTGAAGAAATAGGGAGTTGGAGTAAAAAATTAGATAGCAGCTACTCTCAACTAACTCCTATACTTAATAATTGGGTTCAAACTCATAACAATAAATATGAATTAGAGCCACTAACTGTAGCAGCTGCTGGTGTTGCTATTGGCGCAGCCATACGCCATTGGGGGAACAAAAACGAATCAGCAATAACTAAGTCATTTGAATCGATTATCCCTAAAGAATTAGAAACATTGGTAAGTCCTTATCGTGATAGTCAATTAATGCCGAGTGAAATATATGAAAAAGTATCCGGGAAAATTCTTAATAATTTAGAAATGTTATTACCAATACTTAATATCAATGCAAGAGAAGATTTTGGACTGGCGACTGTATTTTTAACTGGTGTTGTTGTCGGAGCAAGTGCTTATGACGGGAAAAAGTTATTTTAACCAATGCTACAGTAAATCAGTAAGCTTACTTTAAGTAACTGGTGAGTTTTGGTGAGAAAGTCTTCTCTCATGGCCGTATTTTCCACATAAAAAAATAATACCAAAGGTGGTTAAACCCTTGGTATTATTGGGATGCGGCCGAGAGGACTTGAACCTCCACGGGTTATTCACCCACTAGGCCCTCAACCTAGCGCGTCTGCCATTCCGCCACGACCGCGTGATCATTAAATTGTTTGTGCTGGTTTAGCAGGCTCTTAACCTAGCAAAACCGATTTGTGTGCACTTTGTAAAAATAAAGTGCGGGTGAAGGGACTCGAACCCCCACGTCGTAAGACACTAGATCCTAAGTCTAGCGCGTCTGCCAATTCCGCCACACCCGCAAAAAGATAAATGGTGAGCCATGAAGGACTCGAACCTTCGACCCTCTGATTAAAAGTCAGATGCTCTACCAACTGAGCTAATGGCTCTTGCTATTCAATTTCAAAAAATAAAAATGGCTGGGCTAGCTGGATTCGAACCAACGCATGACGGAGTCAAAGTCCGTTGCCTTACCGCTTGGCTATAGCCCAACGAATATGGAATGACCCGTACGGGATTCGAACCCGTGTTACCGCCGTGAAAGGGCGGTGTCTTAACCGCTTGACCAACGGGCCGATGGTTGAGAACTTATATCGAGATTTTATGGCGGAGAAGGAGGGATTTGAACCCTCGCGCCGCTTATGCGACCTACACCCTTAGCAGGGGCGCCTCTTCAGCCACTTGAGTACTTCTCCAATATGGCTCCACAGGCAGGATTCGAACCTGCGACCGATCGGTTAACAGCCGATAGCTCTACCACTGAGCTACTGTGGAATAATGAGACAAGACTTATTTTATCAGCCTTGATTTACAGTGTCAAGAGGTTAATGTTTTTTCATCTCTCGTAACGACTTTTATAATGTAACATAGACTTGCTGTAAACGTCAACCTTTTTCACGAAAAAATTCTTTTTATTTTGCCTCGGCATGTTCCGCACCTGTATCGGTCAGGGTTCATGGCACGTTTCTTTATATACTGTTGGCCGCACGCCGTACAGATATACATATAAGTTTTTTTGTTTTCTGTTTTTTTCTTAAGAGGTGTACAGAATCTTGGGGCATTGACCTGCTGCATCAGCATTCGAAAATCTCTGTCTCTGTGCTTGTACCCTTTCCCTTCAAGGTGAAGATGATAATGACAGAGCTCATGCTTGATGATGCCGATCAGTTCCTCCCTGCCATGTTCAATCAGATATTTTTTATTCAATTCAATGTTGTGGGAAGTTAACAGATACCTTCCGCCCGTCGTTTTAAGCCTATTATTAAAAAGCGCCTCATGGCGGAACGGCTTTTTAAAATACGTTTCTGAAATATCCTCAGTCAGCTTTTGAAGCTCTTTATTATCCATCGTGCACCTCACTTAAAAAACATTGAACGGGACAATTCACCGTCCGCATACAATATGGTAATCACTGTCCCTCTTATGATAAAAGCTGAGGAGGAATGAGCCTATGCCAAATTGGCTTAAAAAACAGATGCAAAAAGCATTCCTTGAGAAAGACAATTACCAAATTAAACTGCTGAATCAATGCTGGTATTTCTATAGGAAAAAACACTGCTCGTAAGCAGTGCTTTTATTTTATCATAGACAGCGATACTCTGCCTTTTTGTACATCTACGCCGTCAACCCAAACTGTGACAATATCGCCAACCGATACGACATCAAGAGGATGCTTGACGAATTGATTGCTGAGTTTGGAGATATGCACTAATCCGTCTTGTTTGACTCCGATATCAACAAACGCTCCGAAGTCCACTACATTGCGTACGGTGCCTTGGAGCTCCATTCCCTCTTTCAAATCTTCCAGTTGAAGGACGTCTGTTTTCAGCAAAGGCTTTGGCACCTCATCGCGGGGATCGCGTTCCGGCCTTGTCAGCTGTTCACAAATGTCTTTCAGAGTGATTTCTCCGATTCCCAGCTCTTGTGCCGTTTCAGAAAGCGCGAGCTGATTGATTTTATCCTTCAATTCCGCTGTACCGATTTGTTCTGTTGAAAGGCTGAGCTTTTTCAATAACGCTTTCGTTTCTTTATAGCTTTCCGGGTGGATGCCCGTTCTGTCCAAAGGCTCTGTCCCTTCCTGTACCCTTAAGAAGCCAATACATTGTTCATAGGTTTTCGCACCGAGCCTTGGAATATCCTTTAGTTCTTTTCGATTGGAGAACTTTCCGATTTCATCGCGTTTTTTGACAACATTGCCTGCAACAGACTTTGATAATCCCGCTACATATTGAAGCAGCGCGGCTGATGCTGTGTTGACGTTTACTCCCACTTTGTTTACGACCGTTTCAACAACGAACCGCAGAGATTCATTTAATCGTTTTTGACTGACGTCATGCTGATACTGTCCGACGCCAACAGATTTCGGATCGATTTTCACGAGTTCAGCAAGCGGGTCTTGAAGTCTTCGCGCGATAGATACAGCACTGCGCTCTTCAACCTGAAGCTTTGGAAATTCTTCTCTGGCAAGCTCAGAAGCTGAATACACGCTTGCACCTGCTTCATTGACGATCACATAATAAATTTTGCGGGGCATGTCCTTCAGTACATTGACAATGAACTGCTCCGTTTCTCTGGATGCCGTCCCGTTTCCGATTGCCACCATCTCGACTTGATGCTGCTCAAGAATCTTTTTCACTTTTTCATGGGCTTCTTTTGTTTTGTTGACTGGCGCATGCGGATAGATGACATCAATCTCCAAAACTTTTCCGGTCTCATCAGACACAGCGAGCTTGCATCCAGTTCGGAAGGCTGGGTCAACACCGAGAACGGTTTTGCCTTTCATCGGCGGCTGAAGAAGAAGTTTTCTTAAGTTTTCAGAGAAAATATGAATCGCCTGCTCATCCGCTTTTTCTGACAGCTCTTTCCTGATTTCACGTTCGACTGCCGGCTGAATCAGTCTTTTATAGCTGTCTTCAATCGTTTCCTGCAAGATTTCTTTTACAGGCGTCGAGCGGTTTTTGATGATTTGTTTTTCTAAATACGCCTTAATCTGGTCCGCTGGCGGTTCGATAGACACCTTTAAAATGTCTTCTTTTTCGCCGCGGTTCATCGCCAGCACTCTGTGCGGAACGACTTTTGCGATTGGCTCTTCATACTCATAATACATTTCATATACATTTTTCTCGTCGGCGTCTGCCGATTTTCCGGCTGCAGACTTCATGATTCCTTTTTTAAAGGTTTCCTGGCGAATCCACTTTCTGAAACTCGGCTCGTCTGAAATTTGTTCCGCAATAATATGCTTGGCGCCTTCAATTGCTTCCTCTTGTGTGAATACTTCTTTTTCTTCACTGATGTATCGGTCTGCCGTTTCTGAGAGACGGTCATCCTGCGGAAGTGTCAGGATATAGTCGGCAAGCGGTTCGAGGCCTTTGCTTTTCGCGACTGTTGCCTTCGTTTTTCGTTTTTGTTTATACGGGCGGTAAAGGTCTTCGACTTCCTGAAGCTTCACTGACTGCTCAATTTTTCGTTTTACGTCATCTGTCAGTTTATCCTGCTCTGCAATGAGTCTGATGACCTCTTCTTTTCGCTGAGTCAGGTGTTGTATGTATTGCCAGCGTTCAGAAATCGTCTGAATCTGAACCTCATCCATTGAACCTGTCTGCTCTTTACGGTATCGGGCGATAAATGGAACTGTGTTGCCGTCCTCAAGCAGATGGATGACACTTTCAACATGTTTTTGTGATAATCCTATTTCTTTCGCAATTTGCTGTTTTAAAAGGGCTGACGTTTCCATGTAACCAAAGCCTCCAATTTTGTCGTTCTTTCTCTAGTGTATCAAAAACCGAAAAAAACACATAAAAAAAGACAGTCAGCGCTGCCGGTTTTTATGCTCATATGTCTGTTTGATGGCCAATCGAAAAAAAAAGAAGCCGACGTTCCGGCTTCTCATTTTCTGTTCTCCTAGGACAGTTGTCCAAGAATATAGGTCAGATCATCTTTTCTTGATGTCGTATACATTTTCAGCGAATTCGATATATCTTCTACCGACTGGCCTTTTTTCAAGTGGGAGCGGATGTCGGGTACGTCAAGCCCATCTGTATGTATAATGAACTTTGAACCCTTTTCATAAGTGGCGGTGTGCGTTTTGTATTTTTGCGGCTTGCCTGATAAATAGCCTGATATCGGCAGAGGATAAAAGCTGTCACCAGACGGAGAATGCAGAATAAACCGTACGTTTCCGACAGAGCAGTACGTAAACTGTCTTTGTTCAAAATTAATCTTCAGAATAGATGCTGTAGCGCCTCTTTTGTTTTTCATCGCCTGATTACAGCGTTCGATAATGCTTTGTACGTCTTCATTCGCATAATCTTCCACTAAGTCTTTGATGGCTGCAGAAGATTCGTTGGCAAGCGATCCGCTTCCAAGTCCGTCAGCTACCGCACAAATTAACTCCTTATCATCAGCTTTCATAAAAAAGCTGTCGCCGCAGATTGATTTTCCTTCTTTATTCAGTTGGTATACAAGTGTTTGAATGTGCTCGTTTTCTTCAACCTGAATCATTACATTAACTCCATCGAGGGATCTTCAATCAAGGCCTCTCTGAGCTTCTTCACAGCTTTTCGCTGCAGACGCGAGACGTGCATTTGAGATATACCGAGAATGTCCCCAGTTTCTTTTTGGCTTTTGTTTTGAATATACGTTAGATCAATAATTTGTTTTTCGCGGTCTGAGAGGACGTGAAGCACGCTTTGCAGCATCATTTGCTGGTTGACCCGCTCATATCCGTCCTCCTGAGATCCGACGATATCAAGAATCGTGACAGTGCTTCCGTCCGCATCCGCTTCAATGCTGTGGTCAACGGATAATGCTTGATAGCTTTTACCCATTTCCATCGTCTCAAGAACCTCTTCTTCTGAAACATCGAGGAATTCAGCAATCTCTTCTACTTTCGGAGACCTTTGTGTTTCAGTTGTCAGCTGATCAACCGCCATTTTGATTCTTGGACCCAGCTCTTTAATCCGTCTCGGCACGTGAACACTCCACGTTTTGTCTCTAAGGAAACGTTTAATTTCCCCGATAATTGTCGGAATGGCAAAAGCCTCAAACGATTTGCCGACGACGGGATCGTATCGCTTAATGGCACCGAGCAGACCGATCATGCCGACCTGGCGGAGATCCTCATGGAAGCTTTTGCCCTTTGAATATTTTTTCGCAAGCATATCAACCAAATTTGTATATACTTGCACAAGCGTTTCTTGCGCCTGTTCATCTTGATTTGTTTGGTAATCGCTTATGAGCCGATCGACTTCATCTTTAGTTAGTTTCGTAGTTTTTGATGGTTGTGTCATGATCAACTCGCTCCCCATTTAAATACTTTGTCATCGCTACGGTGACGCCGGAGTTGTTTTGCACTCTGACTTCATCCATGAGCGTTTCCATTAAATATAGACCGAGCCCTCCTTCTGATAATTGATCAACTGTGTGAGAAGGAGTGTACGGCCCTAAATCTTGCTGCTTTTGATCAAAATCAAAGCTGTCTCCTTCATCTGCCACAATGACCTCTAAACGGTCTTCAAACACACCGAATCGGATTGACACTTCTCCGCTTTTATCTTCTTTGTAAGCGTGTTGAACCGCATTTGTACACGCTTCACTGACTGCGATTTTGAGATCTTCAATTTCATCGTACGTATAACCCATTCTGCTCGCGATGCCTGACAGTGTCAGCCTGATAATTCCTACATATTCAGGCTGGGCCGGCACTTTCATTTCGATGTAATCAGCGTTATTCTTCATTGTACTCCACCTTCTGACTTTGCAGAAATATCAATAATGTCCTTTAAGCCTGTAATCTCAAACAGACGGATCAACCGATCAGAAAGATTTTCAAGTTTCAGCGAACCGCCTTGTTTCTTGACTGTTTTAAAGACGCCTACAAAAACGCCGAGTCCGGTACTGTCCATGTAGCTGACATCTTTCAGGCAAATTCTTAAATCAGCGCCTTGTTCTGCCAGAGGAACGAGTTTCTCTCTGAGCACCGGAGCTGAATATACATCTATTTCTCCTGCAATATTTACTTGCGTATCATTCTGACTTTGCTTTACATCAACATTTATATTCATGCATATCACCTCAAATTATCCTTCAAATCATTAATTGTCTTATACCCTCGGCTGATTGATGCTAAACCTTTCTTCGCAAAACAATTAACGTAAAATCATCATGAAGCTGAAAATCCTGCAATTTGAGGAGGCTGTCATAAATGTTTTTGACCATTTCCTGCGCGGAAGAACACATATGTTCCTCAATAAGCTTCTGCAGATCAGGACGCTCCAAGAAACCGTTTTCCGTTCTGCATTCTGTGACACCGTCAGAAAATAAGACAATCATATCGCCCGTTTCGAGGTGCTGATCGAATTGTTTGTAGTCATAATCCTGCGAAATGCCGAGAACAAGTCCTTTGGCTTCTAAATCGTAAAACGTGTTGTCTTTTTGAGAATAGTAAAATCCCGGTTCATGTCCCGCTGAAGCATATGTAATTTGATGTTTATCCATATTGTAATTTGCATAAAACATCGTAATAAACATACTCGCATCAACGTTTTGTTCAACAACTCGGTTTAAGTTTTTCAACACCTGAGAAGGGTGTATGCCCGTTTCCGGTAAAGAATCCATCGCATATTTAATCATGGACATACAAAGAGCAGCCGGAATGCCTTTTCCGATCACGTCCGCGATTGCGATATTAATCGATTCCTTGTCTTTTACAAAATGGTAATAATCACCGCTCATCTGTTTAGCGGGCACACTGATGGCCCCGATATCCAGCGCTTCTTCCATCGGGATCTTTGTTCCGAGCAGAGTCTGCTGGACATTGGCCGCGATTTCAATTTCTGATTTGATTTCCTGCTGTATTCCCCTTAGTGTTTGATGCTCCTGATAAGCCATTCCATATCCAATCATGACTTCTATTAAAAAATCCAGCGAATGAAAAACATCTTCCGGGAGACTTGGATACAGCTCCTTCAGCACTTTTCTGTGAATACTGATGATTTCTTCCGGAGGAATTTGATGCTCGATTGTTTTTCGGCTGAATTTTTGGGCTTGATATAAAGATGTTTCTGTTAATTCGGCGATATATCGGCTAAGCAGCTGATGATACCGCTGCTCAATAACCTCCCTGAAATCCACTTTCTTACCTCCTACCGAAGCCACTTAATGGCTTGTATCTCTGTTCCTTCCCCCGCTACGGAATTTAAACTGAATTCATCCATCAGCCTTTTCACGCCGGGAAGTCCCGCTCCGAGTCCGCCAGACGTTGAAAATCCGTCTTCCATGACTTTGCGGATATCAGGAATTCCCGGCCCTTGGTCTTCCGCTATGATTTTTAAACCCTTTTTTCCTCTGTCTAAGACTTGTTCAATTCCGATCTGGCCTTTGCCGGCATATAAATAAATGTTCCTGGCTAATTCTGAAATAGCCGTCGTAATCCTAGCCTGGTCTACCGTGCCGAAACCCAGTTCTTTGGCAACGTTTCGCCCCAGTTGTCTAGCAGCCACGATATCCCATTCTGTCATGATTTTCACACAGGATTGGTCGTTCATTCGCTATTCCCCCAATTCCCGCTTCAATGTATCAAGCCCTTGCTCTAAGTCGAGCGCAGTTTCAATTTCCTCAAGTGCGATTCCGAGTTCAATCAGCGTCACTGCTACCGCAGGCTGTATTCCTGTCAAAACCACTTTTGCGCCCATTAATTTAGACATCGTGATTACATCGCCAAGCACTTTAGCGATAAAAGAATCAATCATGTCGACAGAAGTCAGGTCAATCACAACTCCGTTAGCACCTGTTTCGTATATTTTATTTAATAAGTCTTCTTGAAAGGTTAATGCAGTTTGGTCATCTAGTTCCCATTGAATGGACACTAATAAGCAATTATACAGTTTCAAGATCGGGATTTTCGGATGTCTCAAAATGTTATTCCCCCAATGAAACGATTTTTCGATCTGTCATTTCCAAAGCTGTTTGAATTCCTTTTTGCAGGGTATTCTTAGTTATAACTTGGGATAAATCAATGCCCAGATTAACGATGGTTTGAGCAATTTCCGGACGGATTCCGGCGAGCAGGCATTTTGCTCCGACAAGCCTTACCGCTTCAGATGCCTGAATAATATGATGGGCAACCATCGTATCGACGACAGGGACACCTGTAATGTCAATCAGCACAACTTGGGAACGGTGTTTGACGACGCCGTTAAGCAGGTTTTCCATAATGCGCTTTGCGCGTTCGGTATCAATGGTTCCGACAAGCGGCATTACGGTGATATTTTCAAATACCGGGATGAGCGGCGCCGATAGCTCCTGGAGCGCGATTTTTTGCAGTGATACTGTTTTTTCCCATGAGATTGAGTATTGATTTAAGATTTCTGTATTAATCGGGCTGAAAAAGCGCTCCATTCGCCAAATTAATTCCGTACTTTCTTGATCTGGCAATCTGTTATCATTCATTTTCATATAGAGACGCTTCCAAAATTCAGTCAGCGCCGTAGCCAGAAACTTCAAAGAAAGTCCGATTTGAACGGCTCTCAGCGCCAGTTCGCTGATTTGGTCTTCAGCAGTGCTGTCATCCTTAACAGATGAAAGCAGAATGTCGATATACTCTTTAGATATATTTTCATACACTTGGTCAGTCAGCTGATATGATTCTTGCTCGCTTAATTCTTTTAGTGTGTCAGTCCACAGTTGGAGCAGTTCATTTTGATTCTCGGCAATGAACTGGTGTACAGTCTGATTCGACATCAAATTCGCTTACCTCCCGATAAAAAACAACATATTTTTTTCGTTATTCCACTATTATATCGCTTATGTTTTTTGAAAACAAAAAAAGTTGCTCTATTTGAGCAACCTGTACATATGTCTAAAAATCAATGAGTGCCAGACTGATTTGTAAGGCTTCATCAACCTTATCCATCATTTCATCATCCAGATGAGTAATCTTATCCGTTAATCTTTGCTTGTCAATCGTCCGAATTTGCTCCAGCAAAATAACGGAATCTCTTTCAAAGCCGTAGCGTTTTGCATCGATTTCGACGTGGGTTGGTAATTTCGCTTTCTGTATTTGGGCTGTTATGGCTGCAACAATAGCAGTTGGGCTGAAGCGATTTCCGATGTCATTTTGGATCACTAAAACCGGGCGCACTCCGCCTTGTTCTGAGCCAACAACAGGAGATAAATCAGCAAAATAAACATCGCCGCGTTTCACAATCAAATGATTATCCTCCGCTGACTAAGCGCTCAACTGTCGTTTCAGCCTCGCACTCCGCAAAGTGAGCCTCAGAAGAAATATTCAGGTTGATTTTCGCCATTTCCATATAGCCGCGTCTCATCAAATCACGATTGTGACGAGTTGTTCGTTCGCTGACATACGCTCTCACTGCTTGTGATATCAGTTCATTTCTGCTTCGTTTCTCCCGCATCGCTACACCATCCAATTCAGCTACTAGGTTTTCAGGCAGGCTGATTTTCATTTCGGTTCTTGCGCTGGATTCAGACAAAAAACATACACCTCCACCAAACTTACGGATACGACTCTTTATCCATCCAGTGATAATGATACCATTATTCACTCATCAAGCAAAGCTGTTTTATGAATTCTTCATTGGGGTGAGCTATTTGCTTGCATTTTCCTGCAATAAAGGATTTCTCACTTCCATTATACTCTCATTTTCCAAAAACATACGGGGAACACGGGAACTTATTGTACAAGACACCTCGTAGTTAATGGTTTCAAGCCTGTCTGCAATTTCATCCATGGAAATATATTCATTTGCCTGCCTGCCAATCAACGTGACTTTTGTGCCTGGCGGATATTCCTGATCCAGTTCCACCATAAATTGGTCCATGCAAATTCGCCCGGCGATTCTCAAGCGTTTTCCCTTCACAAGAATCTCGGTTCCTTGCAATTTTCGTAGCCACCCGTCCGCATATCCGACAGGCACCGTTCCGATCCATGTGTCTTTTTCCGCTGTGTATTCCGCTCCATAGCTGACGCTTTCGCCTTTTTTGATCAATTTGACATGAGACAACGTTGAATGCAGGGTAAATGCAGGGCGCAGCTCAAACGGTATTTCATCCGTAATGTCGGCTGACGGACGGAGACCGTACATGCCGATACCGAAGCGGACCGCGTTGAAAAAGCCTTTTTTCAGCCGGAGGCCGGCGGCGCTGTTCGCGCAGTGCACCATCATTTTCTTTAACGGGAGCGGAGCAATCAGTTCTTTAAAACGCTCAAATTGCATGAAAAAATAGTCTCTTTCTTTTTCATCCGCTGTCGCAAAATGAGTAAATACCCCTTTGCATTTTAAACGGGGATTGCGGTCAAGGACCGCCATCACGTGACGAACTTCTTCTTCAGTTTTTACCCCAAGCCTGTTCATCCCCGTATCGACCTTCAAATGAAAACGAAGAGAGTCCTTTTTCAAGTGGCGGGCTGCCTCCTGAAGCCATTCAACAGAATAACCTGTTAATGTCACGTCATATTGGGCCGCAATTTCCGCATATTGCGGAGGAACCGCTCCAAGCACCAATATAGGTGCCTTCAGACCTTTCTTACGTAATGAAATCGCTTCATCGAGAATGGCCACGGCCAAGCATGAAGCACCTGCGTCAAGAGCCGCCTGCGCTGTTTCTGCGTCACCATGCCCATAGGCGTTCGCTTTTACAACTGCCATCAGATGGACATGTTCGCCGATATGTTTTTTCATATTACTGACATTTTCCTTTATCGCAGACAAGTCGATTTCCGCCCACGTATCTCTGTAAAAAGGTTTTGTGCTCATTATGACACTTCCTAGCTTTTATTCATTATTATTTACATATCATACTAAAATTAAAGGGCAAAGGGAAACGATGCCAAACGAAAAAAAGGCCAAGTGTTTGGCCTTCAGCTTTTATTTAGATGATTGACCTTGCATGCTTTTCGCGACTGTCACCATTTCCTCTTTCGAAAGGTTTTCAGAGGAGAGAAGGTAATCTACGCCGGCATATGTCCATGATAATGAAGCATCCGACAAGGCGCCGATAGTGTAGCCAAGGTTTACCGGCTCGCCGTTCATTGTGATTGAGGAAGAAGCTTTGGCAATTTGGGCTTTTTCCTGAATTAAGGTAAATGATTTTTCTCCTCCGAAAGTCATGATGATCCGCTTTCCATCCTCAGTAGAAATATCTTTTTCTTCAAGAAGTTTTACGCCAAGCGGCAGTTCAAGAGGTGTTTTGACCGCGAATGTCTCGGATGGCTTCGCACTTGTAGCGACATCCATTTGGGAAAGAGTCATATTTTTCTTTTCATCAAATGATTCTTTGTCAAATTGTTTATTAAATTCGAAACTGCTGAATTCTACTTTTACCATGACTTTCCGGTCAGTATCCATGACTTTGACAGAGGATGGGCTCATATCTTTTTTGTTAAATGTGATTTCTTGTGTTGGCAGCATTTTATTATGCTGATAGTTCGTTTTTGTTTCGAATACGTATTTCTTTTCTTTCGCAGTAAAGACCGCATCCGAATCGTTTTGAACATCCTTTACGAGCGATTCAAACAGGTAGACCTGGCTGCTGTTGTTCGGCCAGTCGCTTTGAAACCTGAAGCTCTTATTTAAAGACGGCGTGAGAACAAATACTCCGTTTTCGTTTCGTAAAATGACTTGATTTTGGTCCTTTTTGGGATTTTCTAAATAAACCCTGTACAGAGATGGCTTTTTGTGCCAGATTTCCACATTGTATACTTGAGGCTCACTCCCTGTCTCGATGGTCATTTTCGCTTTTGCTTTGTACGAGGTGTATTCTTTCGCCTTTTCATCTAAACCGGTCACAATATCTTGCTGTGTTTTTTGCCCGCAGGCAGAAAGAATAAGGACAGCAAGCAGTCCCGTTAAAAGCAAAACAAAGCTTTTTCTCACCTTTTTCAACCCCTTTTTCTCAATTGATGTAAAAGGAAGAAATCGCTTGTTTGGCTTTAACGGTACGCTCGGTACACGTTAGACAGAACGAATGCGTACCATAAAAGCCTCAAACAACTTGTCTCCCTTAATGCACTATCAAATATATGAGTGGGGTTTCCCTAATATGCAGACTAGCTTGACAACCTTTCAATGACAACCTGCGCGGCTGCGTATTCTTTTGTATGAGTGATGGATACGTGGACAGCGGCTTGGCTCAGCTTCGCACAAGTGATATAAGGCTTGCCATTAGGATCTTTCTTAATTTCAATGTCTTGAAAACTGAGCCGCTTCCCTATACCAGTGCCATACGCTTTCGAGAATGCTTCCTTTGCCGCAAATCTGCCCGCGAGAAATTCGATTTTTCTGCTCTCTGAAAGCCCTTGGTATTGGTCCAGCTCGCTCTGCATCAACACACGCTCTGCAAACCTTTTCTGGCGGCCGGCCATCGAAGCGACTCGATTAAGCTCGATGATGTCTATTCCAATGCCATAAATCATGTATAATAACCTCCTTTGCGTATGTACTATTCGAATGGTTTGTCTCATAAACGTGTTACGATAGAAATATCAAAATAAGAAAAGGGGCTCGGAATGTTTATACGGACGGAAAATGTACAAACGTTTATCAGACTTTATCCCATTGTCACCTTTATATTGGCCTTACAAGCCGTTCTCTGGCTACTTTTTTCACTTCCTGTCCATTCAGTTGCGTTATGGAGAGATGCAGTCACAGGCTATAATCTAGGCGTCGCAAACGGTGAATGGTGGCGGCTGATCACCCCAGTTTTGCTGCACGCCGGTTTTACCCATCTGCTGTTTAATTCCATGTCCATCTTTTTATTTGCCCCGGCTTTGGAACGTATGCTGGGAAAAGCGCGTTTCCTGCTTGTGTACGCCGGCTCCGGCATCATCGGCAACATCGGCACATATGTCGCAGAGCCGCTTGATTACGTGCATGTCGGGGCTTCAGGCGCGATTTTCGGACTGTTCGGGGTGTATTTGTTTATGGTTCTTTTTCGCAAAGAGCTGATCGGGCAAGAGCATTCTAAAATGATTCTCACACTGCTCGCATTTGCCGTGCTCATGTCGTTTATCAACTCCAATATTAACATGACGGCCCATCTGTTTGGACTTTGCGGCGGATTTCTCCTCTCGTTTTTATGTGTGCAAAAAAAAGAGCGGCGGTTTTAATCGTCCGCTCTTTCATATGAGTACCAGTTTAAAATGAAGTCTGCATCCTCTTCCCCTATATCCCTCACCGTTAACTCTTCCATATGGCTCGATGATTTTACCGAGGTCGAAATGGTGTACAAGCGGCCCTTCTTTTGAAAATAGGATTGGCTGACCTTACAAACCTGCATTCGTCTTTTTAACACAATGGCGGTTGTTCTGCTGATAAATCTGGACGTCAATTGAAGGCGGTCTCCACTGATCGTCCATGATGCATCTTTATACGCGAGGTAGCCGAGGATCAATTCAATCGGAAGTAAGATAATCGTCAGATAACCCCATGGCTGAAAGAAGATGCATATTGGAATGATCAAAAAGAGTGAAAAGATGACGGAACGGAACAGATATCGTTTCAACGCGCGGCGCGGCAGACGACAGACGGTTTCTTCCAGCGTATATTCCGGTGTAAACGTCCGGAGCATGTGAGGAAGCTTTTTCTTATGAATCAACGGAAAAAGAATAGTCAATGCGCCTTCTTCTTTTTCTCTGTCGCCTCCTCCCGCGCTGACGATAGATACCGTCACAAAGCCGAAAAGCTGGCGTATGATGTTTTCTTTTATTTTAATGGCTTGTATTTTTCGAAGCGGAACGGTGACTTGGTGTTTTTCAATAATCCCTCTTGAAATCACCAATTCCTGCTCTTTTTTTATGATTTGAAAATTCGCGTATTTAAACATCATACCGGCGATGCTGAACACCCAGGCGATCAATAAACCAATAAAAATAAGGACAGCGTAAATGCCGATGCTTGCGTGATGAAGAAAGGAAAATTTATCGAAAAACCAATCCATCGGCAGTACTTCGTCAAGCTGTGTAAAAAGCGCAAATACAGCAGAGATGATCACTCCGATTCCGCCGGACGTGGAAGCGGCCATAAGCAGCTCTTTTACGTTCATCCGATAATGTTCTTGCTGCTCAACAGCCGGAATGAACTCCTGCTCAGCTTCAGGTGATTCTTCATCTTGTTCGCTTTTGTGCTTTTGGGCTTTCCGCTTAAAGACGGCTTCCTTGATGTGTTCGGCTTCTTCAACAGAAATAGCAGAAAGTACAGCTTCCGCTTCCTTGCCTCCGCCTGCTGTTTCAATTTGCAGCTTCACAAGCTTAAAGATTTGCTGGACCACTCCTGCGCTCGTATTCATTGTTTGAATACGCTCGATCGATATGTATCGCTTTTTCGTGACAAACAAACCTTCTTCGATTCTAAATTCATCATCTTCAATTCGATAGGTAAACCTTCTCCAATTGATGATGCTTGCTATTATTAGCCAGATAAACAGTACACCAAGCGCAATAGCTCCGTAAAAACGGACAGTATTGTTCGAATTGACGATATACACAAAAAAGAATGGCAGAATGATATTTTTTATCGTTTGAATGATGGTATGGCATAAATTCAAAATAACTGCCGCCGGGTGCAGGCGTTTCGGTTCAGACATCATCGTCAGTCACCCTTGCCAGGCGAGAAATGGAGTCTCTCAGCCGATCCGCTTCCTCCATCTCCAAAGCAGGAATTGAGTGAACGGTCGCGGCCGTGGAAATTTTCACCGTTGCCAGATTGTACTTTTTCAATATCGGTCCCTGCGATGTATCGACGTGCTGTACCCTGACCATCGGGACAATCACACGCGTCACCACAAAAATGCCTGACTGAATATCTATTTCATGTTCATGGACTTCATAGCGCCACACTTTATGACGGATCTTCGGAACGATAAAAACCGTCACAATCGAACCCAGCAGCCAAACCGCTCCGAGCCCGCCGCTGATCCAGTATGGCCAGTGAAAATAATAGCTTAACACTGCAGCCGCTATGATGATAAGCAAGCAGACAGCGGATATGATGATTTCTTGAAGTCGCCAAACCTTTAATCCGTCTGGACTGATTTGGTTTTTTGGCTGGTCTCTCAAATTACCTACCTCCCTTTTTTTCGTTGGTTACCTATACGTCTCTTATATAGAAATGGTTTCATTTTTAAGCATACATAGAAAAACAGCATTCGTCAGCTGCAAGTTTGCTGAATAACCAATCGTAAACATAAAAAAGCCCAAAACGTCATGTTTTGGGCTTTAATTAATCGTATTAGTATGATTTTTTCTGGCGTCTGTCACCTGAAGAACGGCGATCGTTTGAACGCTTTTTGTCATAGGAAGAACGGTTGTTGTTGCTGCTTTTCCCTTTTCCGCCGCCGCGGTAGCCGCCGCCTTGTCCGTCTCTTCGCTTAGAAGAACGCTGGTTTTTGTAGCGTTTGCTGACCATTGGCGCTTCGTCTGTCAAGCGAACCGGTGTAGCATCCGGCTCTTTTGTAGACATTTTGATAGCCGCCGCAACCACTGTTACTGCATCATGATCTTTAAGCAGCTCAGCTGCCGCTGTCATGTAGAAGTTCAGGTTGTTTTCACTGATAGCCGTGCGAAGACGTTCAACAGTAACCTGCTGCTGGCCTTCTAACGCTTCATCAAGTGTAGGCTCCTTCATGTGGTCCATTTTGCGTTTTGTTGTTTGTTCAATTGCGCGAAGCATGCTTTTCTCACGCGGTGTGATGAACGTCATTGCCATACCTGTTTTTCCTGCACGGCCTGTTCTTCCGATACGGTGAACGTAGCTTTCAGGATCTTGAGGCACGTCAAAGTTGTATACGTGTGTTACACCTGAGATATCAAGTCCGCGAGCGGCAACATCAGTTGCGACAAGAACTTCGATTGCACCTTCTTTAAATTTGCGAAGCGCAACCATACGTTTCGCCTGCGTTAAGTCACCATGAATTCCTTCAGCCGCATATCCGCGAAGGTTCAGAGCTTCAGCCAGCTCATCGACACGGCGTTTTGTACGTCCGAATACGATCGCAAGCTCAGGAGACTGAATGTCAAGAAGACGAGTCAATGTATCGAATTTTTTACGCTCTTGCACTTCTAAATAGAACTGCTGAATGTTAGAAACTGTCATTTCTTTCGCTTTTACTTTTACGTGTTCCGGCTCAGTCATAAATCGCTCTGCAATGCGTTTGATCGGCGCTGGCATTGTCGCAGAGAACAAAAGTGTCTGATGCTCGCTCGGCACGTTTGAAAGAATAGATTCAATGTCGTCAATGAATCCCATGTTGAGCATTTCATCCGCTTCATCCATTACAACAGTGTTTACATTGTTTAAACGAATTGTGCGGCGGTTGATGTGGTCAAGAAGACGTCCAGGTGTTCCCACAATAATATGCGGATTTTTCTTTAATGCTCGGATTTGCCGTCCAATATCCTGACCGCCGTAAATAGGAAGCACCTTCGCACGCTTATCTTGTCCGATTTTATATAATTCTTCAGATACTTGAATGGCTAATTCACGGGTTGGTGCGATTACGATTGCTTGAATATTAGGAGACTCGTGGTTAATTTTTTCAACAAGGGGTATACCAAACGCAGCTGTTTTACCTGTACCTGTTTGCGCTTGTCCAATGACATCTTTATTTGAAAGTCCGAGCGGTATCGTTTGTGCCTGAATTGGTGTTGCTTCTTCAAATCCCATACGATTGATTGCCTTCATGAGATCAGAACTTAAATTAAAATCTTGAAACGTTATAGTCAAATTATTCAAACTCCTTCTAATTGCTGTTTCAGTAATGTCGTGGTTTACCACTTAAAAACTGCCCTTTAGACAGAAAGGACAGGATCCATACGTATACAAAGCCCGAATTACTTTATATTTTATATTACCATTACACTATTTGTTTTTCAATAAGATGAGAAGCAGATCGGCTTCTCGAATATGCCGGCTGGCTCATCCGCTCTCAAAAGTCCGGCGGAGAACTTCGGGTCAGCGGATGAAAGTCCGGACGAATATGTTCGCATTGCGAAATAACCTGTATATATTGTATCATAGCCGCAGCCTGCCAGACATACATAATTTCATGCCGGCATACATTAGTGTTTGCACATCATATTATTTTATGACGCAATATGCGTTTTTCCGCAGGATTTTTTTCTTATAAAAGCGGGCTCTCTATTAAATCTTTAACGATTTCTTCAAGCTTCATACCTCTGGACGCTTTGAATAAAATCAAATCTCCCTTAGACGCGCTTTCCTTCACCGCTTGGAGGAGATCTTTTTTCTCAGTGTAATGACTGACGCGGTCTTTTTCAAAATGTTTCAACGCGCCCTCCGCGATAAACGCTCCCAGTTTTCCGTACGTAAAGACGCGATCGATTTTCTCAGGGCTGATCACAGCGCCGCACTCTTTATGAAATGTTTCTTCAAGATCGCCGAGTTCAAGCATATCGCCGAGCACGAGCATTTTTTTCCCGTAGCCGTCAAGGCTTTCTGTCAATTGAATGGCAGCCTTCATGGATGTCGGGCTCGCATTATAAGCGTCATTGATAATCGAAACCCCACTGTCTGCTTTGATGAGCTCAAGTCTCATGCCAGTTACCTTTAGTCCGCTCAGCCCTTTTGCCGCATCCTCAAGTGTGATGCCGAAATAAGCTCCTGCTGCAATCGCAGCCATGGCGTTCATGACATTGTGCTTGCCGAGTATCGGAATAAAAAACGTTTTTTCCATTCCTTTAATTGTAAAATGGGTTCCTGCTTCACTCTGGCTGATATCCTGAAGCTGGTAATCATTTTGCGCACCAGTTCCGTACGTTTTCGTTTGGCAGCTGTATGCTTGTTGAAGGAGCGGTTCGTCTCCGATATAAATCAGCACGCCGTCTTCCTTCAGCCCGTTAATGATTTCCAGTTTCGCCTCCGCAATGCCTTCTCTTGAGCCAAGGTCTTGCATGTGGGATTCACCGATATTCGTAATTACTGCCGCATCCGGGTTTGCCAGACGGCTCAAAAGGTCAATTTCTCCTTTGGCGCTCATTCCCATCTCCAATACAGCGATTTCTGTATCTTCAGGCATGGCTAAAACAGTCAGCGGCAGGCCGATGTGATTATTGAAATTCCCTCCTGTTTTATGGACACGGTACCGGGTTCCCAGGACGGCGTGGATCATATCTTTTGTTGTCGTTTTGCCATTGCTTCCAGTTACCCCGATGACACGAGCGCCAAGCTCTTGCAAATAAGCTTTCGCAAGCTGCTGAAGAGCTAGAAGAGTATCGTCTACTAAAATAACCGCATGATTCTCAGGCGGATTTGGTTCAGACCGATCCCACAGAACGGCTGCTACACCGGCTTCAAATGCCCGCGGCACAAAAGTGTGACCGTCAAAACGTTCCCCTTTCAGCGGGATAAAAAGCTGATGTTGCTCCAGTTTTCTTGTATCAGTTGCCACTCCATGAATGATTGTTTGTTCATATTGCGGATTTGTCAGTGTGCCTTTGACCATCTCGGCAATGTTCTTTACTGTTCGCTTAATCAAGTGAGATTCCTCTCTTTCTTTTGTATATACGGGAAAAGACACTGCCCTCTTACCGGCAGTGTCCATCTACATTAGAATGTATGCTTAATGAATTGTTTCTCAGCGTGGCGTTCTTTTGCAAGTTCTACAAGCTGTTCAATCAAGTCCGCATATTCCACTCCGGCCTCTTTCCAAAGCAACGGGAACATGCTGAAAGGTGTAAAGCCAGGCATTGTATTGACTTCATTGATCAGAACCTCGCCGTCAGCTGTCAGGAAAAAGTCTGCTCTGACAAGACCTGAACCATCGATCGCTTTAAACGACTTAATCGCCATATCACTGATTTTCGCGTATTCCTCATCGGTCACAATCGCCGGGATTACAAGGTCCGTGTCGCCGTCCTCATATTTCGCTTTGTAATCGTAGAAATCAGTTTTCGGCGCGATTTCTCCCACAACAGAGCATTTAGGATCGTCATTTCCAAGTACACCAATTTCGATTTCGCGACCGTTAATTCCTTCTTCAACGACGACTTTTCGGTCATATTGGAATGCAAGCTCAAACGCTTTTTGCAGTTCTTCACGGTTTCGACATTTGCTGATTCCGACACTTGAGCCAAGGTTAGCCGGTTTTACGAAGCAAGGGTAGCCTAATTCCTGTTCGACCTGCTCACAGCTTTCTTCCGGAGAACGCGTCCACTCTTTCTTAAGGAAAGCTGCGTATTTCGCCTGAGCAAGGCCGGCCTGCGCGAATAAATGTTTCATGACTACTTTATCCATGCCGGCTGAGGAAGCAAGCACACCATTGCCGACATAAGGAATATTCAGCAGTTCAAGCATCCCTTGGATCGTACCGTCTTCTCCGTTTGGTCCGTGGAGGAGCGGGAATACGACGTCGATGGCTTCATTTTGCTGTGATACTTCCTGCGGAAACATCTCTTGGTTCAGAGCAGCTGGAGAAAAAGCACTGCCCCCTTGCTCAAATTGAAGCATTTTCACATTTGAAACAGGCTCAGTTAAACGGGCGCCTCTGACCCATTCGCCTTTTTCAGTTATATAAATTGGATGTATATCAAACTTCTCAGTATTTAACGCTTTGATTACAGCCAGAGCTGTCTGCAGAGAAACATTATGTTCTGCCGACTTTCCTCCGTACACTAATCCTAGACTTGTTTTCAATGGATACTCCCCCCACTACAATTCATCTTTACTATCTTATCACTTTCACGAGAAAATGATCTAATTATTTTTGGGCATGCTGATGTTGAAGGCATATGTATGTAATTCCTTTTTATTTTATATTAAAATGACATTGAAAAGGAGATGTGACATATGAAAAAAATCACAACAAACGAACAATTTACTGAACTGATTCAATCTGATAAAGAAATCGTCGTGAAATTTTATGCTGATTGGTGTCCAGATTGCACACGCATGAATATGTTCATCGGCGACATCTTGGAAGAGTACAATCAAAACGATTGGTATGAGCTCAATAAAGACGAGCTTCCTGATTTGGCTGAAAAATACCAAGTAATGGGCATTCCTAGCTTGCTTATTTTCAAAAACGGTGAAAAAACAGCTCATCTTCACAGCGCCAATGCCAAAACGCCTGAAGAAGTGACTGAATTTTTATCTGAACATATAAGCTAATTCGTTTGACAGTCTTATTTTATGTCGTCAGGCTCTACATGAACATGAACATGAGTGACATCATGTTCATGTTTTATTTTGTCTTCTACTTCATCTGCCACGCCATGTCCTTCTTCTACTGTAAGCTTCGGATCAACCGTGATGACCATCTCAATATGAACTGCGCTCCCTAGATATCTTGCTTTTACATCTTTTAAACGATGTACATTCTCAATCCTGCCAACGGTCTGTTTGTAAGGCTCCAAATCTTTCACATGAAATCCGTCTGTTAAAGAATGTGAAGCGTCTTTAAAGATATCCCATGCCGTCTTGCAAATGATGAGGCCAATGATAAAAGCTGTTACCGGATCAATCCACGGCAGCTGCAGCCGGGATGCTATCACGCCGATAAATGCTCCGGCACTAACAAAAGCGTCTGACCTGCTGTCCTTTGCCGCTGCCATCAGGGCAGAGCTTTTAATGGATGCGGCCAGCCGTTTATTATATAAATAGACGCCGTACATAAACACGGCACTGCCTAAAGCCGTCCATGCGGCGATTAGACTTGGCGTTTCTGTTGTTCCGCCCGTAATCGCTCTTCCTCCGCCGATTAACACTTCAATGCCGACAGTCATCATAAGAAAAGACGCAACAAGAGACGAAATCGTTTCAGCCCGATAATGGCCATATGGATGGTCACTGTCAGCCGGTCTTTGAGAAATGCGCAGCCCGATCAGCACCGCTGCTGACGCAACAATATCTGTCCCATTATTTAATCCGTCTGCTCTCAGCGCTTCAGAGTGATAGAGAGTCCCTATGAAGAGCTTCACCACAGTAAGAATGACATATGCCAAAATATTGAGGAGCGCCCCTTTTTCTCCCTTTTTCAGATTTTCCGTCCGCTCCATTGAATACCAGCCTCCATTCTCTGGCTTAGTATGGTTCAAAATATGAAAAATAGCAGAGACAGCATACAATGAAGAGTGACATTTCGACAGAAAATATTGCCCGGGAAACTTTTTGTCGATCTGTTGAACACTTTAATTTATCAGAAAAATAAAACTACTATTGTCTTTACAGGCTATTCTGAACATTGTATACTCGATTTAATTGATAATGATTATCATTTTTATTTGATTGGAGGTTAGTGACACAATGACACCTCAGTCAGCAGACATCAGAAAAACAAAGCTCATTCATCTGTTAATACAGAATGGTATATACAAAAAGTCAAAGCGTCATTTGTATGAATTGTCGCTGACGGAGTTAGAAAGCGAATATACACATGTCAGGAGGGCGCAGGGATATGCCGAAGCGTAAAGTGAAAACCTACCAACAACTGATTCAGGAGAACAAAGAGGCGATTATCGGGAATCCAAAGCTGATGAACATCATTTATGACAGGATCGACCGCAAGCATCAAAAAAACCTGCAAAAGCAAAACAATGCATAAAAAAGAGCCGTGAAGGCTCTTTTCCAGATTGTTGACAAAATCCTAAAACGGTTTGCGTTTTAGGATTTTGTTATCTTTTCTTCATGACTCAAATGCTTCGGCAGCCAATTTTTGGATCACCGCGTCATCCATCGGCGGGTTATGAAGACCGGCGCGCACATCGCGATAATAGCGCTGAAGCGGATTGGTTCGTTCAAGGCTTCTGGCTCCGACAATTCTCATTGCTTTATCGACAACAGACATTGCCGCATTTGTAACGATATGTTTCGCCGCACCGAGCTCACTTCTTAAATGAGGGCGGCGCTGAGGATCATCATACAATTGAGCGATATGAAAAAGAAAATGTTTGGCATTGAGCAGCTCAAGCTCCATTTCGCCAGTTCTTTGCTGTACGGCCGGGACATCTTTGATCGGCCCCTTCAAACTGTTTGGCGAATACTCAGATGCGAATTGGACCGCATAGTCTCGTGCCGCTCGAGCAATGCCCAGATAAACCGCCGGGATGTGAAGCAGCCAGCCATTCGGCTTCGCTCCCCGAGGCCCTTGAAGCAATTCCACCAGCTTCTCCTCTTCAAGCGTTACCTCATTCAGTACAAGGTCATGGCTTCCTGTCGCCCGCATCGCACTCATATCCCACGTTTCTTTAATCGACAAACCGGGGTCATCTTTATGAATGAGAAACACGCCTGTTGTTTGTTTTTCCTCAATCCATGCCGTCACTAAAAAATAATCCAATGCTTGTGACATCGTGGTGAAGGTCTTTCTTCCGTTCACTGTCCACTTGCCATTCTTTTTAACGGCGTTGGTGCCGGGACGCCCTCCTCTTGTCGGGCTTCCAGTTTGCGCTTCTGTCGCTGCCCTGTTGATGACGGCTCCGTTTTGAACTTCCTTCGCAATACATGCAAACACGTCTTTATCCCAGGTGTTTCCTTCTCCAAGCTCTCCGATTACGCTCAAATGCCAGCCGATACTTAGTGCTGTGGGAGCGTCTCCCCGCGCAAGCCGTTCTTGAAACAAAAGCATATCGTAAACAGAAATGCCTTCTCCTCCAAAAGATGACGGCAATGTTAATGACGTATACCCGGCATCACGCAGTTTTTGTATTTTTCCCACAGGAAAACGCCCCTGTTTGTCATCTTCAGCTGCTGTTTGCTGACATTCATCCGCAATCCGTCCGATTTTCTCCACCCATCGCCGCTGTTGATCGTTTTGTATAAATAATGACATCCGGAAGCCCTCCAATTTCTAATTCCGATAGATTTAATAAGTATTATAGATTTCCTGCCGGCATTCCGCAACTGTTAACCTTTCTCTCCGGAATTGAAAAAACGCCGTTCCTCTAAGGAACAGCGCGATTACACAGGATTTGCATCCCGGTCTTGTTTCATGCCGAGATAAATCAGCATATATGTCAGGTAACCCATTGTCATCACCAGACCGCCGAAGAAAAAGCTCGAAAAAATCGGCTCTTCAAAAGCAGTTACTGCCGCAAGCACAATCCAGCTTGCATACAGATAGACGATAAAATAACGGATACCCGTCTTCATTTTATATATCATGTACAGCCCCGCGAGAGAAAACAATCCAAGTGCGAGTCTGAAATAAACAAGATGTTCAAACTGAAACATGAATGACACAAATGAGAATCCCAACAGCAATACAATCGGTAAAGCGGTAATAAAGTTTCTCAGATCGAGACACCTCCGTTAGTACCTATAGTATAAACCAAAAGATCAAATCATATTGATTTACGTGAGCTTTTTCACAAAAATGTCATTCTTTTCCTCTAAACCCGAACATCCCTTTTGCAGAAGCACCACCAGCCAACGGCGATAAAAAATATGGCATGTATGATGATAATTCCTACTGAAAACCACGGCGTCATGCCTGAAAACAGGACTGTCTGTCCGCTGCTGTATTGAGTGAAATCAGTATTTGCAAAAAGCAAAAAGCTGCCCCATTTGTTTTCAAAGAGCTTCATGAGCTGAACAAGTGTACTCGCTCCATATAAAACAACAAAAGAAACGACAACTGCAACTGCGCTGTTGCGGAACAGCGAAGAACAAAGCAGTCCGAATAACCCCATCATGACAGCTTCAAGCCAATTTGACCCAATCAGCTCCAAAGTATTCATCAGCAATGTCTTTGAGTCTGCGCTTACGGATGTGCCAAAAAAGATGAGACCGAATAACAATGCCAAAATGTAGTATGCCAGATACAAATAGAAACTGACCAGCACAACTGTGATTAATTTGGACCAAAAAACCTTTTGGCGTTTTACCGGGCGAATAAGCAGAAATTTGATCGTCTTTTTATCAAATTCCATTGAAACAATTGTCGCTGCAATCACGATCGTTAAAGCCTGCAGCAAGATGTTCAGGCTCGGTGTATATGATAAATAGCCGATGAAGTTTTCATCTGTTCCGGCACTGATGACTATCCGTTTAATGATCAAAGCCATGAAAAATTGAAACACCGCCATCAGGATGAGAGATACCAGTGTGACCTTCCGATTGAAAAGTTTCATATGTTCATTCCAAATTAATTTAGACAAGCTCTTCTCCCTCCTCTTGATGAGCGGTTGTCGCTTTTATAAATTCATCCTCGAGTGATTGCGTGTAAGGCGTAATGGAAAAGACATTCAGGCCTTGTCCGACAAGTGAACGGTTTAGCTCCGGAATGTTTTCTTTCGCTATTTCAATCACAATTGCTCCGTCTTGCCGCTCCGCATGATATTGATTGCCTGTCAGCCAATTGAGCGCTTTTTCTTCCGGCTGCACTTCAATGACCGCTTTCTCTGTTTTTTGATCTGTTCCATGCAAGCTGACTTCCGCTTTGATCTCACCTTTTTGAATAATGATGACACGGTCGCACAGGTCTTCAACTTCACGCAATAAATGAGTGGCGAACAGGACTGCTGTTCCTTCTATTTCTGCGAGCTCCTTGATATGATCACGAAAATCTTTCATACCCGCAGGATCGAGACCGTTTGTCGGTTCATCTAAAATAAGAAGCTTCGGCCGGTGAATAATCGCTTGTGCAATACCGAGACGCTGACGCATGCCAAGGGAATAGGTTTTCACCTTATCGTGAATCGCTGATGTCAGACCGACACGTTCGACTACCTCATCAAGCCGTTCATCTGCAATCTTTTGATGCATATTCGCAAAGTGCTTGAGGTTTTCCCAGCCAGTCAAATACGGATAAAATTCAGGATTTTCGACGATCGCCCCAACGGCCTCCAGCGCTTTTTCAAACTCTGTATCATGATGGAATCCGCTGATTGTCACACTTCCGCTATTTTGTTTTAACAGCCCGACGATGATACGGATGAGCGTTGTTTTTCCAGAACCATTCGGACCGAGGAGACCGATGATTTCACCCTCCATGACATCCATGCTAATCTGTTTTAAAATTTGAGTAGACCCTATCTTCTTATCGAGGCCTTCAATATGTAAAATCGGCTCAGCCATAAAGCCTTCCTCCTTTTTCGGGCAAAAATAAACAGTGCCTAAACATTAGGCACTGTTTGTATTATAGCATTTATTGCTTCCAAATGTTTGGTTAAACCGATAGAGTCGGCGCTTGCTCAGGCTGCTTATTCTTCTCTGTTTCTGTAATGACGACGGCACAGGCCGCGTCTCCTGTTGTGTTCACTACTGTGCGGAGCATATCAAGCAGGCGGTCAATTCCGAGAATTAACCCGATCCCCTCAACAGGCAGGCCGACAGATTGAAGCACCATGGCGAGCATAATCAGGCCGACTCCAGGAACACCCGCGGTTCCGATACTTGCTAAAACAGCCGTCAGTATCACCATCAGCAGCTGAGTGAATGTCAAATCATGACCAAATACCTGCGCAATGAATACGGTGGCTACCCCTTGCATAATGGCTGTTCCGTCCATATTAATCGTGGCGCCGAGCGGCTGCACAAAGCTGCTGATCGGCTCAGGCACTTTTAATTTCCTCTGTGCCACATCCATGGATATCGGCAGAGTCGCATTGCTGCTGGATGTACTGAATGCAACGACCATGACCTCTGAGAAATTTTTAAAAAATGTAATCGGATTTTTTCTGGCTATAAGCGCAATCGTAGATCCGTAGGTCACGATTGCATGGATCAGTAATGCAATCGTGACCACAATCATGTACAAACCCATCGCTTTCATTGCACTGAATCCTTGGCTTCCGATAGCTGTCGCAATCAGACCGAATGTACCATACGGAGCGAATTTCATGACAAGATTCACCAAGTACATCATCAATTCATTTCCTTGTTCAACGACTTTGAGGAGCATATCCGCTTTTTTTCCGAGCATTGTAATCCCAAGCCCGACAAAAATGGCAAAAGCGATAATTTGCAGCATATTTCCTTCTGTTATCGCTTGAACTGGATTCGCAGGGATAATGTTCAGAAGAGTGTCGGCAATACTTGGGGCTTTTTCAGCAGTGAATTCGGCAGACGATATATCATACGTCCCGAACTCTCCCGGTTTAATAACAAGAGCTAAAATGATGGCAATGGTAATGGCCACCGCTGTTGTGATGAGAAAATAAGAAATCGCCTTGACACCGATTCTGCCAAGCTTCTTAGGATCACCCAGACCGGCTACTCCGAGTGTCAGTGAGAAAAAAACAATCGGAACGACAAGCATTTTAATAAGGTTTAAAAAGATGGTGCCAAGCGGACCGAATACAAACTTATTTAAATTTTCAAATAATTCAGGCGATGTGACATTAAAAACAATCCCTGTCACCGCACCTAGCACCAAGGCGATGATAATCTTTGTAGCCAGTTTCATCTGCATTCCTCCCCTTTTTTTGAAAAAAGCCCGCGAGAGACCCCCGCGGACTTTGAATCATCAAACCACAGGACTCTCTTCACGCTGATGAGGTTAGCTGACGGGTTCGGACGAAGAGATGTCCGTTTTTCAGATGAAAAATTAACCCCAAAAGATCGGGTCCCCCACTCCTTACGAAAGGATTAAGCGTGTGGCTTACTTTTATATGATTAGTTTATTTATACAGAAAAGTTCCAATTTTGTAAACTATTTTTTGTTACTTTTTTCTCGCGATCTTTTAGGTCCTTCTTCCTTGTTAGTGACATCTAGAATATCAAGAAGAAATACAAAGATCGGAATCCCAATAATTAAACCCCATATGCCGAAAAAGTGCTCAGAAAAAATGAGGACTGTGAAAGTGAAAAAGATCGGCAGCTCCGTTTTCGCAGACATCAGCTTCGGATTTAAGAAATATGTTTCGACCGCATGAATGGCGAATATGACGAGCACAATGTAGAGAACGTAAATTCCGCCGCCAGTGCTGTAGGCGATAATACTGAGCGGGATCAAAGAAATGACGACACCCGCTACAGGGATCAATCCAAGGAAGAACACCATAATCGAAAGCCCGAACAGCTGCGGGAAATGCATAATCGAAAGCGCGATAAACGTCAGCACACAGTTGACGAGCGCAATGATGAATTGAGCTTCAAGCACCTTGCCGAACGTTCTTGCAAATTTGCTTCCGAAAAAAGCAATCTCCTCATAAAAAACCGCCACTTTGCTCGTTTTAAATTTCGCCATGAATTCAGAAAGCCGCTTTTTCTCAAATAAGAAAAACATGCTGAGAATGAGCGCCATTACGATCTGCAAACCGAATGTGCTAATATCGGCCAGATACGTATACACCACATTGAAACCCTCTTTGACATACGAGCTGATATTAATATCTCCGAAAACACTTGTGATTTCATCAAAGAAAGGGATGGTGTCTGGGTGGTACGCAATATGTTTAATCTGCTTCACCAGCTGCTGAATCTGCGCCGCGACGACCGGATAAAATACAAATCCTCCCACAGTAAGCAAAACGGCCAACAGGATATAAAGAAACGTTATAACAACCCGCTGGCTCACGCGGAAGAACCGGCTTACAAACTGTCGTACAACAAGTTCTAACCGATCCATAAGAAAAGTGAAAATGAAGGTCAGCAATATTAAGTTGATCATGCTCTTAAATAGATATAACACACCAGTTAATACGACAAAGATGGAAAAACGTCTTACACCCGGGTGCTGAAAAAATTTAACTAAAGCGGTCATTTATACACTCCTGTTAGGACAAACGTCCTTCATTCAATATAGTATCCATTTGTAAATTATATAACAAAAAAATGCTGAGGTCTCTGTCCATACCTTAATAATTCTTAAACAATTAAAAAAACGGCCCTTGATGGACCGTTCCGGATAGTTGATAACATCCTAAAACGGGTTATCGTTTTAGGATGTTATCATTTTTTCAAAAAAATTGAAACTCTTGAAGTTCAGTAGGGACGAGCACCTGACACCGCATGCAAGAGTATGACACCGTTTTTTCAGACTGCTGTTTTCATTTTTTTCATGCCGTCAACAGCCTCTATGCTTTTGGCTTCATCGAATTCGTTTTCGCTTTTTGCAACAATGATCGTCGCGATTCCGTTTCCGATCAGGTTCACTATCGCTCTACCTTCACTCATAAACCGGTCGACTCCCAGCAGAAGCGCAAGTCCCTCCAGCGGAATGACCTGAAGCGCTGACAGTGTTGAGGCAAGGACGATAAATCCGCTTCCCGTCACACCTGCCGCTCCCTTCGATGTCAGCATCAGAACGAGAATAATTGTAATTTGCTGGCCAATGCTGAGGTCTACTCCAAACACCTGTGCAAGAAAAACAGTCGCCATCGATAAATAAATGGATGTGCCGTCAAGGTTGAACGAATAGCCCGTCGGAATGACAAGCCCGACAACGGATTTTGAACAGCCGTACCGCTCCATTTTATCCATCATTCGGGGAAGCACCGATTCTGAAGAGCTGGTGCCAAGCACGATTAGAAGCTCATCTTTAATGAAGCGCAAGTAATTCCACAGGCTGAATCCGTACAGCTTACAGATAAGATTTAAAGCAACAAATACGAACAGGAACATCGTAATATAAACCGACATCATTAAGCTTGCGAGCGGTTTGATAGAGTCAAGACCGAAGTGCCCGATCGTATATGCCATCGCCCCAAATGCCCCAATAGGTGCGGCGCGCATGATGTAGCCGATGATTTTGAAAAAGACGTGAGAAATCTTGTCGAAGAAATCAATGACGCTTTTTCCTTTTTCACCCAATGCCGCAAGACCGACTCCGAAAAGAATAGAAAAGAATAAGACCTGCAAAATGTCCCCTTTTGCGAAGGCATCAACCATGTTAGACGGAACAATATGTGTGATAAATTCAATCCAGTCGATTCCCTGACCGCCATTTTGCGTGTATTGTGATACATCTCCCTTTTCAAGCTTGCTGTAATCAAGACCCGCGCCCGGCTTCATCATATTGACGACAAATAAACCGATAATAAGCGCGAGGGTGGTGACAACCTCGAAATAAATAAATGCTTTTCCGCCTACTTTCCCGACCTTCTTCATATCGCCCATTTTTGCAATCCCAAGAACGATTGTGAAGAAAATGATTGGAGCGATCACCATTTTAACTGCATTGATAAATGTATCGCCTAGCGGTTTCATTTCTTTGCCGGCATTTGGCCAGACCAGCCCGACAATGACCCCGATGATGACCGCAGTTATGACCTGAACTGTTAAATTTTTAAACAGTTTCATATTCTTCATCCCCCTGTCCTATTCGCCTTTGTGTCTTTCTTACTATAATGATAGCGTTTTCATATAATTGGGGGAAGTTTATGATCATAACGGACATTTTGGTCTTTTTGGTCTCAGGTTTATCTTTTCAACACATAGCGATTGACGGGCCGGCCGACTCCGCCGTATTGAACGTCCAATTGAATCGCTCCGGTTTTCTCCAAATAATCAAGGTATCGTCTGGCTGTCACTCTGGCGATGCCGAGCGCCTTGGCGACCTCTTCCGCAGAAAGAGATGCGTTTTGTTTGTTCATAATAGCAGTAACTTCATTCATCGTGAAATGATTGAGCCCTTTCGGCAGATTTTGCACGGCCTGCTGCGGAATATTCAGAATCGCATCAAGCTGTTCCTGAGACAGCGTATCGCTCGCTTCTATTTTTTGTTTGTATTGCTTGTACTTTTCAAGCGCCTGTCTCATTCGCTCAAGCTTAAACGGTTTTAAAATATAGTCAGCCGCCCCATTTTGCAGCATAAGAGAGATCGTTTCTTTGTCTTTTGCAGCGGAGACGACAATGACATCGACTTCAATTTTTTGCTTTCTGATCTCCTGTAAGGTTTTGATTCCGTCTTTTTTCGGCATGTACACATCGAGAATGACGAGATCGGGCTGTTTTTCTTTAATCAGCTTGATCCCTTCTTCACCGTTTCCTGCTGTTGCACAGACGGTAAAGCCTTTGACAGTTGTGATGAAATCCTTATTTACCTCTTGAACCATCGGATCGTCTTCGATGAGCAGAACCTTCCATTCCTTACGAGCCATGCTGCAATTCCTCCCCCTTCATTGGAAAAACGATAGAAAAAGATGTTCCCTTACCCGCGTATGAATCAACCTCTATCGCGCCCGATCCTTTGTCTGTTATTTGTTTCACTAAATAGAGTCCATAGCCTGTGCCGCCTGCTTTATTGACCGTGAATCCTTTGTCGTAAATGCGCGGCATGTGTGCCGGTTCAATCCCGCAGCCGTTATCTTCTATTAAAATAGCAAGGATATCATCTGCTTGTTCGATGCTGATATCAATGCGTTTGTCATCAGACTGAACCGGTTCAAATGAACCGAAAGCATTTTCAATCAGGTTGCCGAGAAGCACGACGAGATCATGCTGATCAACGAGCTCAGGAAATTGCTGAAGACTGCTGTTTTCATCAATATGAACAGCAATGCCGAGCTCTCTTCCCCTTCTGGTTTTACTTAATAGCAGACCGGCAACGGCATCATTTTGAATCGAGCGGTGCAGAAATTCGGTCGCGTTTCCCTGCTCCGCTGACGTCTGGAATGCAAGCTGCAAGGCTTTTTCAGATTTCCCCAGCTGGATCAGACCGGCGATCGTATGCAGCTTATTCATATGCTCGTGATTTTGGACGCGGAGCGCTTCCACAAAGTTTTTGACGCCAGTCAATTCCTCTGCCATCTTCGCCGCCTCTGTTCTGTCCTGAAAAATCGCGACAGCCCCGATAACTTTTTTCTTCATGACGATTGGAATTCTGCTGCTCATGATCACCTTTCCGCTGACGCGAATTTCTTCATTATAAACCGCTTTGTTCCGCTCCACGATTTCGGGCAGGCGTGAATCCTTGAGAACCTCCCAGATGACCATGCCGATCAGATCCCCCTGCACCTCAAAGATCTGTTTCGCTTTTTCATTGAAAATCGTAATGATAAGCCGGTTGTCGATGGCAATCACCCCTTCGTTCATAGAGTGAAACGTCGCTGTCCGTTCTTCATACATGCGGACAATCTCATGAGGCTCAAGCTGAAACATTTGTTTTTTAATATGGCGGGCCAAAAGAAAGGAACCTGCGAGGCCGAAGCCGAGTGTCATCACAACGATGAATGTGATATCACGCTTCAAATGAAGCAAAATGTCTGTGATCCCCGGCAATGTTTTTCCGACAAGCACAACGCCTATCTGGTTCAGATCATGATCCTTCACCGGATAAAAAGCGCGGACCGCCGTGCCGATTTCGCCCTTTGCTTCTGAGAAATAAATGTGCTCCGCAAACGCCGCCTCTTCGTCGGCACCCTCGGATTTTTTGCCGATGCTTGTGCTGACAGGATGTGTGTAGCGGATGTGGTTCATATCCATGACGACAATATAGTCTGCCTCATTAATCATCCTGATTTCTTCAACTGCGTGGCGAAGATCTTCTGTTTGATTTTTTCGCGCCAAAGCCTCTTTTGCTTCTGTCATTTCCGAGACTGTCCGAGCAGTATTCATCAAACGTTTTTTCAGCTCCCGCTCCTCTGTGTGCTGGATATTGCCGATAAGCACAATGCCGCCGATCAAAAAGGAGAAAATGACGAGAATGTAGGATAAGATCGTGATTTTCCAACGGATTGAGAGCTTCTTTTTGTTCATCAGCTTCTCCTTTCAGGTCTTTACGAATGGCATGGCCCCTATTATTCTTAACTTAGGGGGAGGGCTGTTCATGAAAAGTTTGCTTGCATGTCTTGCACTGATGGCTGCCGGAATTGCAACCGCTTTATTTATCGGGTTCCATGATCATACTGGCCGTGAAAAGATTGTTTATGACGACGACCAGGAAGGCTTACAGGATCAACGCGTGTTTACATTCAGCCATGTGGTTGCTGAAAATACGCCAAAAGGGCTGGCCGCCAATAAGTTCGCCGAGTTGGTGAATGAGAAATCCGGCGGTAAAATAAAAATTGAAGTCTTTCCGAATGGAAGCCTGTATTCAGACATTGAAGAAATGGAAGCATTGCAAAACGGCGATGTTCAATTTATCGCCCCCTCCACATCGAAGCTCGGCATGCTCTCGCCTGAATGGGGCGTGCTGGATCTGCCGTATGCATTTACAAATTATGATGCCGTCAAAAAAGGGCTGAACGGCAGTATCGGCACACAGCTGTTTAATTCTTTAAAGAAAAACCAATTAAAAGGACTCGCCTATTGGACAAACGGCTTTAAGCAAATCACGACAAACCAAGGACCGGTCAAAGAACCGGATGATTTAAAAGGACAAGCTCTCCGCATTATGCAAAGCGATGTGATAGAGGATCAGTTCAAGCTGCTTGGCGCAGCGCCTCATCAGGAATCCTTCAATTCTACCTTTCAGCTGTTAGAGAACAATGTAGTCGATGGCGAAGAAAATACAATCTCAAATATCTATTCTAAAAAATTTTATAATGTTCAGGACTATTTGACAATAAGCAGCCATGGTTATCTTGGTTATGCTGTCATGACTGATGAGCATTTTTGGAAAACACAAACACCGGAAACAAGACGCGTCTTGACTGAAGCGATGAAGGAAACGACGGAGTGGAATGAAACGCATGCCGAAAAAATGAACAAGGGACAGCTGGAAGAAATCAAAAAAAATTCTTCTATTAAAATATATGAGCTGTCAGATCAAGAGAAAAAAGAATGGATGAAGCGCCTTGATCCTATTTACCGGCAGTATGAACTCATTTTGGGCCGCAAGCTGATTCAAGAGCTTTTAAAGCTGCGTGAAGATTCATAGCCCATCTTAATACGCTATTTTTCGTTTATCTTTCAAACGATCGGAAATATAAAAAGAGATAGATAAATGAAAAAGGAGATGGGTACATGTTTAAGCACACAAAAAGGCTGCAGCATCCTGCTAAGCCAGATCGTCCAGATCCATTATTCGCTAAAAAAATGCAAGAAATTTTAGGCGGGCAATTCGGAGAAATTTCCGTTGCCATGCAATACTTATTTCAAGGCTGGAGTACAAGAGGAAATGAAAAATACAAAGATTTGCTGATGGATACGGCAACTGAGGAACTCGGTCATGTTGAAATGATCGCCACAATGATCGCCAGACTTCTTGAGGATGCTCCGCTTGACCAGCAGGAAAAAGCTGCTGAAGATCCGGTCATCGGCTCTATCTTGGGCGGTATGAATCCTCATCATGCGATTGTATCAGGACTCGGCGCCATGCCGGAAAGCAGTACAGGCGTACCTTGGAGCGGCGGCTATATCGTAGCGAGCGGAAACCTGCTGGCAGACTTCCGCGCCAATCTGAATGCGGAATCTCAAGGCCGTCTGCAGGTTGCGCGCCTATTTGAAATGACGGATGACAAGGGCGTTAAAGATATGCTCAGCTTCCTGCTGGCGCGTGACACGATGCATCAAAATCAATGGCTCGCGGCCATTAAAGAATTAGAAGCACAGGAAGGTCCGATTGTGCCGGGAACATTCCCGAAAGCACTCGAAAAACAAGAGTTCTCGCATCAGCTAATCAATTTCTCTGAAGGCGAAGAAAGCGCCGGGCAAATCTGGCTGAACGAAAAAGCGCCTGACGGAGAACCGTTTGAATATGTAAAGGAACCAAAAGCTTATGGAGAAAAACCTGAGCTAAAACCAGCACCGCCTTTCGTTCATGATACACTTCCGGGACGCGAGTAAAGACAAAAGCCCAAAACACAATGTTTTGGGCTTTCATTATGCCTTCAAAACAGTCCAGTCTGGTTCGTATTGAATGTCTGGGTTATGTAACAGATCGTGCTCTTCGTATAGCGACACTTCTATCGAATGCATCACAGCCTTCTGTCCGTTTCCATCGTAAATGCTGTCGTGTTCATTCTTCATAAAATGATCATAGGCGGCTCTGTTTTTCCAAATGCTGATGATTTCTGCGGTTAGCAGTCCATCTATAGTTTTCCGCCAGCCGCCTGCCTGTTTGATGAAGCCATTTACATGTGATAATGCTCCCCACTGCGACTGCGATTTTGCAAATGCTTCAGCGTTTGCATCGTCTATTTCACACACAATCTTTTTGATCAGCATGATGCACCCTCAGTGATAACTGTTTCCGCATGCTTATGCTCGACACAGAGATTCACGGTTCTGACGTAAGAGCGCGTGCGGTGAACTGTGCCTTTCGGAATGAGCAGGCTGTCATTCGCTTTGAGTGCCGCGGTTTCTTTGTCCTGAAAATCGATCAGCAACTCCCCTTCAAGAACGATAAATAATTCATCTGAGTCGGGGTGATAGTGCCAGTCATATTCTCCCGTAAACACAGCAAGGCGCACGCAGTGGTCGTTGACCTCTGAGATTGAAAAATTGGCGTGCTTGTCTTTGACTTCATTTGCGATGGCGAGCAAGTTTTGCATCTCGGACATTAGTGAAAACCCCTTTTTCACTTATTGTATCGCAACACCGGCTTAGATCAAGAAATCCCCATCATAAAAAGCGATCCAGCTGATGCGCCGGATCGCTTTTTATTTACAGGTTGTCTGCCTTGTTGTTTTTGATTAGTCGTTGTTGCGGGCGTTTCCGCCTTTTGAGCCAATTTCTTGGTAGAATTCTTTATCATGATTTTTGCTTGTTGTCTCTCCGCCTTTACGGCCGATTTCTTGATAGAATTCTTTGTCATGATTTTCGCTAGTGGCTTCTCCGCCTTTTTCGCCGATTTCTTGATAGAATTCTTTATCATGATTTTCGCTAGTGGCTTCTCCGCCTTTTTCACCGATTTCTTGATAGAATTCTTTGTCATGGTTTTCGCTAGTGGCTTCTCCGCCTTTTTTGCCAATCTCTTGATAGAATTCTTTGTCATGGTTTTTGCTTGTTGTTTCTCCGCCTTTTTTACCTGCTTCTTCTCTGCTCATTTTGTTATTGTCTGCCATTTTGAATTCCTCCTTTAATTGGTGTTGGTTGTTGTATTCCCGCTGGCAATTCTTTTAAACAAACAAAACACATCGGGTGTGTTTTTGGACTGTCGAGAAGTTTTCCTTCAGTAAGTAAGCAATCCGTGATATGTCTATCGTATAAAAAATGATGTTTTGTCATAAGCGAAATTCGTAATAACAAGCACAAAACATATGAGGTGTTTCACATAAAAAAAGCAGGCGGAGCGCGGTGTCCGTCTGCTTTCTGCTATTACATTTCTCGTTGTGTTTCTTTCAGCCGCTCAAGGATGCGCCGCTTTTTATACAGCATCATGCCTGTTTCGGTAATATCGTTTAATGTTGAGCGGTTGGCTGCGGCGCCAAAGATCATTCCCGCAACCGGCACCAGCTGAAAAAGCTTTTTCCAGCCAAACGTATCGCGATAGCCTAAAATGACTTCACGCCAGCCTTGGATTTGAGATGCGACATTTTTATATGTACGGTCTTGATCATAGTCTTTTAATTCTTGCAAAATTGATTTTTTGCCGACAACATCAGCAGATGTCAGCTGCAAACATTTTACGATGAAGACACGCTCTTTTTTCTCCTTTGGGTTATAGCCGTAAGCAACCGCGATATCCTGTAACGTTTTTAACGACAGGCCAAGTACGGCCGGAATATCTGCCGCCAGCGTAAACACACCGCCCACTCCCGTTGTCGCGCCTTGAACGGTTGCCGTGTTGATTCTGTTTTTGCCCATTCCTTCAGCAATTTCATTCATGAGAGAAAGAGGCGCTTTTCGTACGTCTTCGAGTGATTCGACATTCTCCTCCGGCAGTTTCTTTTGAAACGCCCTGATAATTTGTTTTTCAGATGTCAGGTACTGTCCTCCTGTTTGAACAAAGCTGCCGACCTCATCCAAAAGCTTGCCGATCTTTTTTTGAATGAATGCCGGTGTCAGCTTGTCCAGCAGCTGAAACGGGAGACGGCTGAGCTTTTCCCAAAACCAGACTTTTTGCTGAGCTTTTTCCCATTTCTCTATCTCTTTTAATTGCTGATGTAAGTCTTCTGTTCGTTCTGTTATCACCTCATCCACACGCCCCTTCCGTTTTTTCTACTATATAGTATACCCTTCATTTTCTCGAACACGTTTTTATTTTTCATCTGCGGGTACCATTTTTATAAAAGGAAAAGGAGTGATGGAAATGCCTTGGTCGATGAAGGATTATCCCGCTTCACTCAAAAATCTGGATAAGCCGGTGAAGAAGAAAGCAATTGAGATTGCGAATGCGATGATTGATGAGGGTTATGAGGACAGCCGCGCGATTCCAATTGCGACAAGCAAAGCAAAGGAGTGGGCAGAAAACGCCTCTAAAAAAGAAATGGATGATTTCATCAAGCATGATGATGAGACAGAACGCGACGAAGATTCTAACAGCGGCGGAGACCATGAGCTCATGGATAAAGCAGAGCATGTCATCAAACATAAAAATGGCTGGGCGGTCAAAGCCGAAGGTGCCAAACGTGTCTCTGACATTAAAGAGACAAAAGAAGATGCGATTGAACGGGCAAAGGAAATTGCAGCACATAAAGGCACTGAGGTGATTGTTCATTTCGCTGACGGAAGCGTGCAAAGAAAAATCAAAAAAGAATCATAAAGCGATATGCTTTTCGATGTTTCGAATGCAGCATAAGCGGATATTGATTGATAAAACATTGATGAGAGGTGAGTATGATGATTAGCTTTTTAGTTTCATTAGTAGTTGCAATCGTAATTGGATTAATTGGAAGCGCCATTGTAGGAAACCGGATGCCCGGAGGAATTTTCGGATCTATGATTGCCGGGCTGATCGGCGCTTGGATCGGACACGGACTCCTTGGCACTTGGGGGCCGAGCCTTGCTGGCTTTGCTATTTTCCCAGCCATCATTGGAGCCGCCATCTTCGTATTTTTACTGAGCCTCGTATTTCGCGGGCTGCGTAAGGAAGCCTAGACCCATTTCATGCATGAGGCATCGTTTCGAACTGAAACGATGTCTTTTTTTATATGGACCTTATCTGAATCCCTACATAACATGTTACATATCAGGGAAGAATCCGGATGTGGCTTTTGAACATTTTCAGTTGACAAGAAACCGTGATGATCATATGATGTAGATAAAATAATTTGCCTTAAGGAAACTCTTTGTTGTTTGGCAAAAACCAATTAGAATTTAGGTGAGACATGATGAACAAGGATATCACAGCACAATCTCCCCGTTCCAAAGCAGTCCAAGATGCGCTTGACGGGAAAATCAGAGGGTTCAGAGGGCTGCTTCCTTTTCTGGGTCCCGCGTTTATAGCAGCTATCGCTTATATTGATCCCGGCAACTTCGCAACGAATATATCGGCGGGCTCTAAATATGGATATATGCTGCTCTGGGTGATTTTGTTTTCTAATATCATGGCGCTTTTAATCCAATCCTTATCCGCCAAACTCGGGATCGCAACAGGCAAAAATCTGCCTGAGATTGCCCGCGAAGAATTTCCAAAGCCGGTCTCAATCGGATTATGGATTCAAGGTGAGCTGGTCATTATCGCAACTGATCTGGCGGAATTTATCGGAGCTGCTCTGGGACTGTATTTGCTGTTTGGCATTCCGATGCTTGAAGCCTCTATTATAGCGGCGATCGGTTCTTTTGCGATATTAGAGCTTCAGCGCCGCGGATATCGTTCACTTGAAGCCGGCATTACCGGTATGCTGTTTGTAGTGGTGATCGCCTTTGCGCTGCAAACCTTTTTCGCAAAGCCTGATGCCGCGTCAGTGATGAAAGGCCTTTTTGTTCCGGCTTTTCAAGGCACTGACAGTGTGCTTCTAGCAGCGGGTATTCTCGGCGCAACCGTGATGCCGCACGCCATTTATTTACACTCTGCCCTTACCCAGCGGCGGGTGGTCGGCAAAACTGATGCTGAACGAAAAAAAATCTTCAGGTTTGAATTTATTGATATTTTAATAGCGATGCTGATTGCGGGGGCTATTAATGCAAGCATGCTGATCGTGGCTGCTGCTTTATTTTTCAAAAACGGCCTGTTTGTCGAGGATCTCGATGTCGCATTTCAGCAATTCGGACATCTTGTCAGCCCTGTGTCAGCGGCTTTATTCGGAATCGGCCTGCTCGTTGCCGGACTATCCAGTTCGTCTGTCGGCACGCTTTCAGGCGACGTGATCATGCAGGGATTTATCAAATACCGCATTCCGCTGTATGTGCGCCGGTTTATCACGATTATTCCGCCGATCTTAATCATTGCGTCAGGCGTCAATCCGACGACCGCTCTCGTGCTGAGCCAGGTCGTGCTGTCCTTCGGAATCGCCTTTGCCTTAATCCCGCTCATTATGTTTACAAGCAATAAACGGATTATGGGATCACTGATCAACACCAAATGGGTCACAGTGGCATCATGGCTGATCGCTGTATTAATCGTCGCTTTGAACGTGTTTTTAATTGTTGATGCGTTTCGTTAGAAAAAACCGGCTCTCGAGGCCGGTTTTTGATTTTGAGTAAAAAGCTCATTGATACCCTTTTTGTCAGAAATTTGTTATGATAGAAGAAAAAATCGGAGTTTTGATGATGTCATTATTTATTCTGTTTTATTTATGGATTGTTCCTATTGTCATCGGTATTTTATGTTCTGTTGCTGCCTATAAATCTAAGGGAAAAATGAGGATCGCGCCCGGCATCGCCATGATCGCGCTCAGTATCGTCTCCTTAATCACCGCGTTTACGGCCGGACACACGAATTTCCATGTGTTTATCGGCGGCATGTTTTTATTCGGCACTTTATTGGTTGGTTCTGCTTTTCCTTTCTTTTTTGGGCTCAAAAAGAAAGAGAAATAAACTCATAGAGATATGAGCGCTGTTAGATTTGATAAAAATAAACATATAAAACATACAAGGACAAATGCGCTGATCTTTCTGTTTTGAAAGAAGATGCATTTGTCCTTTTGTCCGTTTTGAGCATGGCGAATATCATGACAAGCTGCATAGATCATTCCTAGAGGCCCTAATAAATACACCGCTAATTTTATAGATTCAAACATGCTTTCCTCCTTTGATTTCATATACTGCTATGGTAACTTAAAATCCATTTGTTTCCAACACTTAAAAACAGGGGTCCTTAATAGGCCCCTGTTTTATTAAAATAACCGTTTTAAACTTTTCTTCAGTGACGGCATTTCAATTTTTTGGTTTTCGAAGAAGTTTTTCAGCATGTACTTGCTAAAGCCTTTTGCCTGCCCGTAGGTGATTTTTCCCGGCAGCGGCGGTTCATTTCCAATCGTGACGTCCACCACAACCGGCTGGTCAGCGCGCAATGCCTCATGGAAAGCCGGCGCAAGCTCTTCAGCTTTGGTTACCTTGATGCCTTTTGCCCCGCAGCTTTCTGCAAATGCAGCATAGTCGACATTTTGAAGGTTTGTGACAAAGTCGATATTGCCTTTGACCTGCTGCTCATATTCGATCATGCCCAGATTTTCGTTGTTTAAAATGACGACGGTGATCGGGAGTTTGTATTTGACGGCGGTCGGGAGATCCTGCATGACCATGGAAAAGCCCCCGTCACCGCAGACAGCGATCGCCTGACGCTCCGGTTCGGCCAAGCTTGATGCGATCGCTCCCGGCAGGCCGCAGCCCATTGTCGCAAGCCAGCTGGACACGATAAAATCCTGATTCGCATTCATTTTGAAATGACGCGTCATCCAGACTGTTACAGTGCCGACATCTACAGAGAGCACTGCATCATCGGCTGCTGCTTCCTGGAGACGCGCTACGACTTGCTGGGGTTTGAGAGGTGTTTCCGCCTCACTTTCATCTTTTTCAATTTCATTCCACCAATGCTGCATATGTTCCGTGCAGGCATCTAAGAATCTTCTATCTTCCTTCCGTTCAATATACTCGGTCAATTCACGCAGGCCAAGAGCAGAATCGCAGACAAGGCCGGCTGTCACCGGATAGCGTTTTCCGATTTTCGCCGGGTCTGAATCGAGCTGGATGGCCGGTGTGTCATCAGGCAAATAATCACGGTATGGGAATGACGTTCCGAGCATGATTAATAAATCGCATTCCTCCATTGCCTCGTAAGCCGGCTTCGTGCCAATCTGTCCGAGATTGCCGAGAAAATGCGGATGCTTATCAGGCACAACGCCTTTTGCCGGAAGTGTGACTACAATCGGCGCGGCGGCTTTATCCGCAAACTCCAGAAGTTCCTGTTTTGCCTTTTTCATTCCCCGGCCCGCCAAGATAATCGGCTTTTTGGCATTATTAATATATTGCGCACAAGTGACGAGCTGTTCCTTTTTCGGTTCAAGGTTCCCTTCAATATACACGGGTGAAGTGTACACAGGCTCGCGTTTAATTTTCTCTGCAAACAAGTCATCAGACACGCTCAATACCGCGACGCCTTTTTTGCTGTAGGCGGTGCGAATCGCTTGGTTCAAAAGATCCGGCAGTGACTCGGCACTATGTACCTCTCTGTTGAACACAGCTACGTCTTCAAACATTTGTTCAAGCTTAATCTCCTGAAAATAATCCCGTCCGACCTCGCCTGATGAAACCTGTCCTGCAATGGCCAATACAGGGGCGCCGTCCGCTTTTGCATCATATAATCCGTTTAATAAGTGTACTGCACCCGGTCCTGCGATCGACAGGCAGACACCGATTTTGCCGGTGAGTTTCGCTTCAGCCGCAGCCGCCAGCGCTGCCACCTCTTCGTGGCGGGTTTGAATAAATTTCAATTGACTGCTTTCGTGTCTTAATTCTTCAACAAACTCATTTATACTGTCTCCAGGGATGCCGTAAATATGATTAACTCCCCATTGTTCCAGCAATTCTGTCATCGCTTTTCCTGCAGTTTTTTGTGCCATGCCGTATCCTCTCCTTTTTCTTTTTCATACCACAGGAGAAACGCTTTAAAACCCGGAGACTTCTATCACTTGCCCAATCTTCTTTTCAACAGTCCGATTGCCGCGAGCATCCCTCTGTCTTTGAGGATGATGGTCGCATCTTGAACACCCTGCATAGCATCTTTGATTTGTTTTTTTCGATTGGGCACCATCAAAATTGGCAAACACTTCGGAGAAAACCACTTCAGCCCCGCTGTCTCTATGCCGTTTTCTATTGCTTGTCCGCCTGTTATGTATCCGGAAAACATGTGCTGTTCATCTTGAAATTTTGGTCTTTGATAGACACCTATTTTTGCAGAAAGCGATGCGCTATATCCCGTTTCTTCCGCTACCTCCCGGACTGCTGCTGCCTCAGCCGTTTCCCCGGGATCGACCATGCCGCCCGGCAGATCCCATAAAGGGACGTCTTTTCGTTTCACCAGCAGGATCCGCTGATTTTCGTTCAGTACGATCACAAATGCGCCTTGTGTATACATGGCAGTTCTCCTTTTCCCGCAAAAAAAGGACCAAGGTGATACCCTTGATCCTGTAGCTTTCTTTTAAAATGATACGGCAGCATGGCTGCCATTGTGCCTTTTTCCAGAGCAGCTAGTTTTCTCTGTTATTTATCCAAACCGAGTTTCTTCAGCTGTTCTGCCAGCGCGTTGTTAATCGGTTCGTCTTTCGTATTTTGTTTTTTCATATAAGAAGAAACGTCCCGTTTGGAAGCGCGTCCTTTGTCTTTGTTTTTTCGTTTTTCAAATACGGAAAGCTTCTCACGGTGCCCGCAGACACATGCGAAGGTTTGACCCTCACCTTGGCCGCGAAGCTCCATTTTTTTATGGCAGTTCGGGCAGCGTGCGTTTGTTTTTTTGGCAATCGTTTTTCTGCTTCCGCATTCACGGTCTTGGCAAACGAGCATCGTGCCGCGTTTGCCGTTCACCTTCAGCATCATTTTGCCGCATTCCGGACATGCCGTTCCTGTGATATTGTCATGTCTGAATGTCTGGCTGCTGTTTTTGATTTCTTTGACCGTTTGGTTGGCATAAGCTTTCATGTCTTTAACAAAGACAGTTGATTTTAGTTTTCCGGCGGCGATCGCAGAGAGCTTTTGCTCCCATTCTGCCGTTAAGGCCGGTGATTTCAAATCGTCCGGAACTAGCTGCAGAAGCTGTTTTCCTTTAGAAGTGATAAAAATATCTTTATCTTTTTTCTCGATTAAAAAGCTGTTGAACAGTTTCTCAATAATGTCTGCACGCGTTGCCACTGTGCCGAGGCCGCCTGTTTCTCCGAGCGTTTTGACGAGACCTTTTTCTTCTCCCTGCATAAAGGCGCTTGGGTTTTCCATTGCTGACAGCAGGGTTCCCTCGTTAAAGCGGGCAGGCGGTTTCGTTTGACCGCTTGTTTCCGTTAACGTGCGGACGGCAAGAGCATCGCCTTTTTGAAGGGCTGGGAGGGTCTGATCTCTGTCATCCTCATGCTCGTCATCTTCATCCGCCATATCATAAACGGCTTTCCACCCTTGTGACTGCACGGTTTTGCCTTTAGCGGTAAAGGTTTCTCCGCCGATCTCTGCTATGACCTTTGTTTCCTCATATTCAAACGCCGGCATTAATACAGCTAGAAAACGTTTCGCAATCAGATCATACAGCTTGCGTTCTTTGTCACTCAGACTGCTGAGAATGAGCGGCTCTTCGGTCGGGATAATCGCATGGTGATCTGACACCTTCGCGTCATTGACATAGCCTTTATGGGATTTGATGCCGCGGCTTTTAATTTGGCGGGCATATTGGGCATACGGTTTTACTTCCATGCCTTCCAGACGGTCTTTTAACGTCGGGACGATGTCACTGGATATAAACCTTGAGTCTGTTCGCGGATATGTGACAAGCTTATGCTGCTCATATAGCTTCTGCAAAACAGAAAGTGTCTCTTTGGCAGAAAATCCGAAGCGCTTGTGGGCGTCACGCTGCAGCTCAGTTAAATCATAAAGCGCGGGAGCAAAGCTTTTTTTCGCTGTTTTTTTCAGTTCAGCAATGACCGCTTGCTTTCCGTCAAGGTCTTTTAGCAAACGGCTTGTCACGTCTTGATTGAATGTTCTCGTTTGCTTTGATTTTTTATCCTGCCATGTCAGCGTCATGCCCTCGACCGCTGCGCGGATGCCGTAATAAGGAATAGGCGTAAACGCTTGAATGTCCGCCTCGCGCTTTGCAATCATGGCAAGCGTCGGTGTCTGTACACGGCCGCATGAAAGCTGGGCATTGAATTTTGTGGTGAGCGCACGGGTCGCGTTAATTCCCACGATCCAATCCGCTTCCGCTCTGGCGACAGCAGAATGATACAGGTTTTCGTATTCTTTGCCGCTGCGCAGCTTTTGAAAGCCTTCCTTAATCGCTTTATCTGTCACAGACGAAATCCACAGCCGTTTGATCGGTTTGCGGACATTCGCTTTTTCAATGATCCAGCGGGCGACAAGCTCTCCTTCCCGGCCTGCATCAGTCGCGATGACGATCTGGTTGACGTCTTTACGGGTAAGCTGGGATTTGACCGCATTGAACTGTTTTCCGGTTTTCTTAATCACAACAAGCTTTAAGGGTTCGGGGATAATCGGCAAATCCTCCAGCCGCCATGATTGAAACTCTTTTCCATAGCCTTCCGGATCAGCGAGTGTCACTAAATGGCCCAAAGCCCATGTAACAATATATTGATCACCTTCGAGATAACCATTTCCTTTTTTATGACACTTCAGTACCCGGGCCAAATCCCGGCCGACTGAAGGTTTTTCAGCTAATACAACTGTTTTTGACATGCTTGATCACTTCTCTTTCTTTCACGCTCATCCTGCTATTATAACAGACTTCGCGCAGTACTCTCTAACCGCGCCCATTTTTCGTGTCAATTTCTGAGAAAATGACGTGAGTGACGGTTTGCGCGTATGGCGATGTTTTGTTGATGAAATCTTCTACCGCTTCGAGGCTCTGAGCATTAATTTTCAGCATATAGCAGGCTGCACCCGCAATTCGGTAGCAAAATTCGATATTCGGCAATGTTTGAATATAGTTTTTGAACCGCTCGTAATCCCCGTTTTTGACAGTTGCTTCTACAATACAGGAAACGGGAAACCCCAGTTTTTTCTGATCGACCTCCAGTGTGTATTGCTTGATGATCCCAAACGATTCAAGCTGCCTCACCCGTTCTGTCACAGATGGCGGCGACAGCTTAATTTTTCTGCCTAATTCCCTCATCGACAAACGGCTGTCTTTCTTCAGCTCTGCAATGATATTCAGATCAATTTGGTCAAGTTTCATGTCAACATCCTTCTTTACTCATGTTGTACACATTATCTCGGGTATTTTTGCAAATGACAAGTACAGCCCGCTAGAGCTAGGTTGTAAAAATGAATGTTGTTTGAACATTTTCTGAAAACTATCATGTCCGCTCGCCGTATTGTTTATCATATAGAAAGAAAACACACCCACAAGGAGGGCGATTTATGTTGCAAACGCCGATCGGAAGACTTCGCACGATGGGTTTTATTGAAGGAATGTCACTCTTAACTCTTCTGTTCATTGCCATGCCGCTGAAATATTGGGCAGGCCTTCCGCTTGCCGTAACAATTGTCGGTTCGGTTCACGGCGGGTTGTTCATTTTATATTTACTTGTCTTGGCGTATGCGGCTTTCTCTGTCAAATGGCCGCTGAAATGGTCAGCCGCCGGATTTATCGCCGCTTTTGTCCCATTCGGAAACTTTTTGTATGACCGCGGATTAAGGAAATATAAATAAGGAAACGCGAAAAAGGCTGGATCTTTATGATCCAGCCCTTCTTATTAAAACCACTTTGTCAGCCACGCGATATAGTAGGCGCCCGGAATAAACATAAGCTGGGCGAGGAGTGTGCCCGCCACCCTTGAGGTAACCATTGTGATAGAGGCCCACTTTAAATACGTATAACTTCTTTTTCCTTTTGCCACGTCATCGGCGAGAACAGATACCTTAGGATCAACAAAAATGGCCAGCAGCATCGTCGCAATCCCGTTGATCAAACCCGATGCCATAACGGCTGTCGTACTGCGCTCCGGTGCCAGAAGGCCTGCATACAAAGCTGAAAGCACGCCGATCGTATAAATCGATGTAATCAGCATGTTGATGACAAACAAACGCTTCGGAATCAAGCGTATGTGAAATCCTTTCACATACGAAAGAGACGGCAGACGCAAATAGGAGAGCGCGTTTTTGAATCCTTGTTTCGAGAATCCCTTCCGAAACACTTGTAAAACAGAGCCGCCGCCGCTCGCCAAGTGAATTATCGCCCGTGAAAATAAAGCGACAAAAGACGGGAGCAAGAGAATACCCAGAATGGTGCCAACTGTCGACCCAAAAATCAAGAAGCGAAACTGCTCGCTGACAATCGACAGAGCGTTTTTTCCCGCGTCATCAATTAAATGTCCGGTAAAGGGCTGCTGCACCATGTTCGACATTCTGGATACGATGACCATGACATTGAATAGTGAAAGCGCAGACGCAATAAATCCTACGCGAGCCCCGGAAAGCCTTGTGGCATAAGCTAAGGTTTCTATCGAGTGAATCAGCAATAAAAAACAGAAAATAAAAAGCACCTGTGTTGTGATGACATGCACGTTATTCTTCCTCCAATTTCATCCTAGAGATAAGACTGTAAAGAAGATAGAGAGGTTTCAGTTTACAATAAAAAACCGCCGGCGTACGCCGAGCGGTTTGTCTTATTCTTTTCTATATGCAAATAAAGATTATATCATCCGCCTCATCAGGCGGGTTAGATTCATAAAGCATTGTTCCGAAGAATCATTCTGGAAAGTAAACACCATGGAAATTTCTTGAACACAAGACAACGAAAGCCCTACCTCTCAATCGTCACTGCGGCTCCGAAGCCGCGCCGGTGTGAATTGTAAAACAAAAAAGTCTTTTTTCCATCTCATCGTTAGGGGCGATTTGTTATGAAGGAAAAGAATAAGGACAGCTAGTATGCTGCTCGTGAAGCGGTAAAGCTTCTATCTCAAAACAGAAAAAAGAAGTTTACTTTCTTTTTTATTTGCTTATTTATCTTGCTTATCTACTCATGATAACATATCGCCCCTGCAAATGCAAACTTTTTTATAAGTCGAGTGAAACTGGCGTTTTTTCTCCGGCATTCATTAATCTGATATCCTCCGGTTCAATTTCAAGAATCACCAGATTCGGATCATCCTTACCGTCAAACCAGCGCTCTAATTGAGAATTCCAGATTTTGTCCTTCAGTTCGGCTGAATTGTTGATTTTGGCCTTTCCGGCAACTTCCACATACGCGTCACCAAAGCCTTCACCATCATAGCCTAATAAAATATGGACATGAGGGTTGTTCTCAATTTCTTCCGCTTTATGAGTTTCCTTGCTTGTCGGTGTGTAAATTGTCAGACCGTCATGGAAAAAAGTCATGTAGCGGGAATGCGGCTTGCCCTTTTGAACTGTAGCGAGCGAACCTACTTTATGGTGATCTAGAACATCAAATACTTTTTGTTTCATATCTTGCTGATTCATCGTGAATCACTCCTTTTCAACGTCTCCGCTTTTACTTTTCCACACACGAAGAAGATTTAAACAAGAAAATGTGCGCTTTATTTCGATTCTTTCCATTCACGCTTCAGCAAGCTGTAATAGACAAGGTCATGATACCTGCCTCCAATGAATAAGCCGTCCCGTGCCTTCCCTTCCTCCTGAAAGCCGAGCCGCTCCGGGACCGCTCTGCTTTTTTCGTTCCCGACAGCCGCACATATCGCAACACGGTTCAGCCCAAACTCTTCAAAAGCATACGAGATCAGAGTTCGGCAGGCGGCGGTCATGATGCCTTTGCCTTCATACTCTTTGTCAATCCAATAGCCAATTTCCGCTTTTCGATTCACTTGGTCTAAATTGTGGAGGCCGATCATGCCGCATAGGCTGCCGTCATAGAAGAGCCCAGCTTCGATGCCATTCAGGTCGGCATATTGCCGCCGCCAATCTGGAATAAGTGTTTCTCGATACGTTTCAGCGCTGCTTGGGTTTTCCGCAAAAAAGAGCCACCGGCCGAGACGCTGCTGATTTTCGATAATCAGTTCGGCAAGCCGATCCGCATCCTTTGGCTCCAGCAATCGAAAGATGATGTACTCATTTACCTTGCAGGTGAACATTCCCTCGCCCTCTTTCCTTTTTTACCCATTATAGCGGTGATTCTGTTTTTTCAATACAAAAAAGGATGGGCTGTTACGCCCCATCCTTAAATTCTTGGATCTGTAAAGATATCATGTTTATCTGTGCTCGTCGAAGACATTTCCGTCACAACGGCTCCTTCTTCCCCGGCCTGGAACCAATGCTTGGTGTTCGGCGGGATCGTATATTGCTCGCCTGGTTTAAGCTCAATTTCGTGCCAGACTGTATAGTATTCTTTGTCCTCTTGCGGAGGGAGAACCTTTGGAAGCTGTGTTTCTTCTCCTTCTACATAAAGATATACTTTTCCATAACGGCAGCGGAATGTCTCTTCCTTGCCTTTCTGGCCGTTGACCGGCGGATGGCGGTGTTCCGGGCAAGTCTGTCCCGGAAACAGCACCAGTTCCTTTGAGCAATAACGGTCTGTATTCACATAGATGAAGAGCTGGAGTCCTGCTTTTCTTTCTTTTCCTAAGCCGTAGTCCATCAGCTGAATTTGGTCTACTTCCTCATCTGTTAATACAATACCGGCTTTTTGATAATAGCTGTTTACTTCTTCTTTCGTGATACCCACATGTTTCACTCCCTCTTATGTCGTCACAAAACTGCCGCCATTAACGTGCAGTGTTTGGCCTGTCATGTAAGATGACTCGTCTGAAGCAAGCAGCACATAAGAGCCAACGAGCTCAACAGGCTGTCCCGGACGGCCCAGAGGCGCATTTTTTCCAAATTGAGCGACTGTCTCTTCTGAGAATGTAGACGGAATTAATGGCGTCCAAATTGGTCCCGGTGCAACTGCATTCACTCGGATTCCATCACTGGCAAGCGCCTGTGCCATTGTTCTTGTAAAGGCATTGATCGCACCTTTTGTCACTGTATAATCAATCAGCTTCGGGTTTCCTACGTACGGATTGATGGATGTCGTGTTGATAATAGTACTGCCCGGTTTTAAGTAATCAATTGCTTTTTTAGTCAAATAAAATTGTGAATAAAAGTTTGTTTTGAATGTGCGGTGAAGCTGTTCACTTGAAATATCTTTGATACTGTCCTTAGGATGCTGTTCACCGGCATTGTTGACAAGAATATCTAGGCCGCCTAGCTCCTTGACCGTTTTTTCAACCGCCTCATTGCAGAATTCCTCTTCGCCTACGTCACCAGGGATCAGCAGGCATTTTACGCCTTCTTGTTCTATGCGTTTTTTCGTCTCTTCTGCGTCCCCATGCTCATCTTTATATACAATGGCGACATCCGCACCTTCTTTTGCGTATGCAACAGAGACCGCGCGTCCGATCCCGCTGTCACCGCCTGTAACAAGCGCTGCTTTTCCTTTTAATTTGCCAGAGCCTTTATAATGTTCGTATTCGTACACCGGGGTTGGATTCATTTCACTTTCAAGTCCCGGCTGACGATTTTGGATTTGTCCCGGCAGTTCATTTGGATAATTTGTCATGATGAATCTCCTCCTTTGTTTTCATGTCTATTTGTTGTGTACCTCACAAATTCTTGCGATAAACATGGTTCAGCACCTTCACATTGTTTTATCAGAAAAATGTTTCACATGAAACGTAAGGAGGAAATAACTTGCAAAGGGGGTTGCTGAATGATTAATATGCTTTCAAAAAAATTCAGCAGGCCAAAGGGCGTAATCGGTATGATAGCCGGGTACATCATGGCTGCTGAAAATCAGACACTGAATCAGTGGACAATAGATCAACTGGGGATCACACATGGGGACAGCATTTTAGAAATCGGGTTTGGGCCGGGATACTGCATGCAGCAGATGCTGAAACGTGAGAAAAGCATTCATCTTTATGGGATTGATGTATCAAAGGCTATGCTGAAGCTGGCCGCCCGCAGAATAAAATCGAAAGGTGTGTGCCTCATACAAGGAAGTATCGAGACATTTCCTCTCTCCGACTCGTTTTATGATAAAGTCATTTCCGTTAACAACTACACCATCTGGAATGACCAGACAAAAGGCGTGAAACAGATTTATCAGGCGCTAAAGCCCGGCGGAAAAGCTGCGATTACGATGCAGCCGCGGGAGGCTGATGCCAGTCCCGAGAAAACAAAATCATTTGGACAACAGATGATTGCCGACTTCCAAGCAGCCGGATTTGAAGACATAGAACTGCAATTTAAACATATTAAGCCTCAGCTTTCCGTCTGTGCAACCGCAAAAAAGCCCGCCACATAATGAAGTGACGGGCATTTTTTTATGAATGTACGGCCTGCTTGCGCAAGACGTCCTTTTTCACCTTGCCGAGGTTATTTTTCGGCAGTTCGTTCACAAACTCAACTTCAGGTATTTTATAAGCGGACAGGCGTTCTTTACAATATGCGATGACGTCCTCTTCTGTTAAACGCTTGCCGCCGTTTGTCACGATAAAAGCGCGCGGTTTTTCTCCGTACAGCGGGTCTGGTATACCGACCACAGCCGTTTCAAGAATTCCCGGGATCTGCTGGATAACTTCCTCAACCTGATCCGGATAGACGTTATCGCCTCCGTAAATAATGACATCCTTGTAGCGCCCCGTGATGAAAATAAAGCCATCTTCATCCACGTAGCCTGAATCTCCGGTTTTGAACCAGCCGTTTTGCAGCACTTTTGCCGTTGCTTCAGGATTGTCTTCATAGCCTTTAAATAAGAATGGCGTGTGAACAACGATTTCGCCGATCTCACCTTGACGGAGCTCTTCTCCCGTCTGCGGATCTTCGACTTTCACCTTCACACCCTCCACAGGTTTTCCTGCTGATGCCGCTTTATCCATTCCCATCTCAGGCATCCATGTGCTGATTCCCCAAGCTTCAGTGCTTCCATAGCCGTGTGCGAGCGGAATGCCGATATCAGAATAGCGGCGGATCAGGCTGCTCGGCACTTTTGTACCGCCTGTCATTAAAATCACGAGCGAAGAGATGTCGGTTTGGTGCTTTTCCCATGCTTCGAGCAAATACGTGTAAAACACAGGAAGAGCCATCACGCTTTGAATTTTTTCTTCTTCAATGACCTTCAGCATATCAACAGGATCTTGATCCTTTGTAAAAATGAAACTCGTTCCTGCAAAGGTTCCCAGCATGATGCAAATGAGCGCACTCGTATGATAAATCGGGTGGCACGCAAGAAAACGAAGCCCCTTCATACGTGTTGCTGAGCTAGTGGATTTTTCTACGTATCTGTATATGCCGCCATGTGTGATCATGCATCTTTTCGGGTTTCCTGTCGTTCCAGACGTAAACATCAGAAGCGCCGTATCATCAGGGGAGACCATTTCAGTTTCAGGCAAATGGGCAGGACCCGCAAACAGAGCTTCAAATTCATCAGATGTTTCGTAAGCTGTACCTGTTTCCATCATAATCTGGAGTGAAGACAGTTCAGGAAGAACTTCATTGAGTGTCTCTTTAAACTCCGCTCCGTAAAACATCGCTTTCGGTTCACTCGCTTTTAAAATGCCTGTCATTTCATATGGTTTCAGCTGCCAGCTGACAGGCACCACAACAGCACCTATTTCAAGCGCTGCGAACATAACAGTTGATGCAGGATGGCCGTTTTTGCAAAGCAGTGCGACACGGTCTCCTTTTTGAATTCCTTTTTGCAGCATGGCATTTGCCAGTTGATTAATCCGCTTACGGTATTCTTTATATGTCAGTGTATGAGCTCCGCTTTTTACAGCCTCTATTTCTTCGCTATCCGGCATGTCATGCAGGATCAGATGCTGTAGTGTTTCCATATCGTCATCTCCTATATTCTCATTAATCTTCAATTATTTGTTAGATTTTCTTCCTTGCATCACCCATTTTAACCCAAAAAAGATAACTTGTAAAACTATTTCATTTTGGAATTATTCCATTGATGAATGATAAAATAGTCCTATTTTTCTTATTTTGTACCCTATCCACATAAAAACACACGTCAATTTTTTGACGTGTGCCCTGCCGGATTACAGTATGTTTTTCTCCTGCATCCATGTGAAAAATATGCGGTTTAACCGTTGGTAGAGTTCAGGTTCTCCCTCTTCCTGAAACCCCGCCAGGCTTTCGCTGCTCTCAATAATCGCCGAGCTGATCGCGCTTAATATCTCCGATCCTTCAGCAGATAATGAGCCCGGCGCCATCATAACGAGGATGCGTGTCATGAGGAGGGTATTTCCGTCCATGCCATTCACTTCATAAGAGGTGTTAAGATCATATATTTTGAAAAAAGGCAGGACAATTTCATCATTTTTGAGATGATAAAGCGCCATGTTTGTTTCCGGTATTCCCAATCCGCCTTGTTTTTCCCGCTCCGCCAGGCAAACCGCCGCTTTTTTCGGATCATGGATCAAGCCCTCTTTCTTCAGCTGTTGAAAAAGCTCTAGGTGGAGCATATGATGATCCGGTTTTGTACTGAGGTGAGTAAGCGTAAAGTGACGCAGAACATCTTGAGTGACAGCCATATACCGCCCCATGCTTTCCGCCGCTTCCAGCATATCAGGTACGTCAGCTTGCTGCTCCTCTTTCTTCGGGCTTCTTTTTTTCTCAAGTATAAGCGGAATGTTCCGCTTGATATACTGCTTCACCTGATTTGCGTCTTCTTCATTTAAAAGCGGGCTGACCATAATATAATCGATGTTTTTGTAAGGAATCGGGACGGTGGAAACGATCATATCATAAGCGTGAACATCTTTGCTCTTCAGCTCGATCAAAGATGACATGTCAAATGATTGAATGTCCGGCAGTTCTTTCTTTAGTCTGGAAGCAAGCATTTTCGACGAGCCGATTCCGCTTGAGCAAACGACAAGCGCTTTCAATTTTGCTTCTTCTTTTTTGATTTCAAGAGCAGAGCCGAAGTGAAGAACGATAAAAGCGATCTCATCATCAGAAAAAGACATACCCGGAAAATACTGATCGACACCTTCCTCGACCGCCATATATAGCAGAAAATAATCGCGTTTGATCTGTTCCTTCATTGGATTGTATATCTCGATATTCTCTTTAATGCGGCTGACGGCTGGCTCCAAGTGGGCGATCAGCCCTTCATATAAAGAGTAGTTTTTCGTAAGATCGATTCTGATTTTTTCTGAAATAAAAGCAATGAGCCGTTTCGTTTGCAAGGCCGTTTCCAGTTCGATTTCCTGTGCTTTATACTCTGTTTTGTATTTGCGGTTGGCGCTTCGAAGATGGATTGTCATATAGCCGACCTCCGTCTCTGGAATCGTCACGTCGAAAGCACGTTCAAGCTCGCCCGCGATCTCAAGCGCGGAGCTGTATTCTTTTGCGTTCTTCAAATCCTCAAGCTCAGTTTCCTCCATGGTAATGGTCTCCCCAAGCTTGATGCGTTCGATCGCATACGTCAGATGGACAACGAGCGCTATATAAGAGCTGTCGGATAACGAAAAGGCGATTTTTTCTTTCAGACGAAATAAGATCCCCTCCATTTTTAACAGCTCGCCTTTGCTGACGACACCGAACATTTTCTCTGAAGAATCGTTTTTTCCTTTGATGTTTACTTCAACCGCTTCCAAAAACATTTGGATGTCGAGGCGGTTCACAATGAGGTTGCCGACAATTTTTCGTTTTGCATTTTCCGGCCCTATAAGCTGGATGCCAAACCCCCTTTTACGGATCAGTGTCAGTCCGAAAGGTGAGATCCATTTCTCCAACTCGTCTAAGTCATAGCTGATTGTGGCGTTCGTCACCTGCAGATCTTGGGCCAGCGTGTACAGCTTAACAGGCTCCTGAGACTCTAATAACGAACAAAGGATGAGCAGTTTCCGTTCATCAGTGCTGTATTCATGCTGTTCATATGATAAATCGGTCAGCATCTTTTGTTTATCCTCGGAACTTCCCACCGCCTTCAATCCTTTGCCGGGCTGTTTATCGAGCATAAGCCCGGCCGCCTCCATCAATGGCTTAATGGATTTCAGCTCCCTGTGAATGGTTCTTGTGCTGACTCCCATCAATTTAGCAAGCTCAGTTACGGTTACATATCGGCTTTGCAATAACAAGTGCTTTAACAGTTTTTGTTCTCTGGCAGTCATATACATAAAAAGGCCTCCTAGACAATCATGATGTGCAGATGAAGCCGCAAGGAAAAAGTGAGGTCTTCTTTTAAATATAAAACGCTTTCATTGAAGATTCAAACACTTATAAATGGAAATTTGGCACTAAGCGGTGTGACAATATTGAAAAAGCACCAGCTGCTAAGCTGGTGCTCTTTGTTAAGTATATTGTAACATGCGCGGCTGCATAAATGCGAAACCACCGATTCTGATCAAGTTGTATGTCAGCGCATGTACAGCGAAGGGTATTTTAATTTGATTGAAATTGCTTCTTCGCTTTCTCAACAACGTAGTGACTGCCGCCGTGATCCTGCACATTTTGGATCATCATTGCGATTAGCAAGTCTTTGTTTTTATAATCATAGCCGACGAACCAGCCATTTTCCGCGCCGTCTTTATCATCTTGTGATGTTTTCAGCTCGGCTGTTCCAGTTTTTCCGGCAACAGTGATTCCGTTCACGACAGGCTGATATGCTGATCCGCGCTCATCTTCCACAACGCCTTTCAGACCTTTTGTAATGTCTGCCGCCCCTTCCTTCGTGACCACTTGCTTATGCCAGACATCAGCTGTTTGTGAGTCTTTTTTGATCAGCGTCGGTTTGACAAGATCTCCATTATCGACAAATGGCGTGTAAGCAGCTGCCAAGTGAAGCGGAGACATTTGCATCTGCCCTTGTCCGTACCCTGTATCCGCAAGCAAAATGTCTGAATCGAGCTTGCCATTTGCGATAGACGATTGCTGGATCGGGAATTCATATGGAATATCCTCTGAGAAGCCGAACGTTTTCATGCCTTTTGTGAAGGTGTCCGCTCCCATATCAAGCGCATTCTGGGCAAAGTAAATATTGTCTGACGTAATAAGGGCATTTTCTAAATTGACCTGCTGAAGGCTCTCTGATACACGTGTGACTGAATAGCCGCCCCAGCTCGAATCCTTTTGCCACTTTTTCCCTTTAATTGTTTTCTTCTCATCTGCTTTTAGGGTGCCGTTTTTGATTCCGATAGCAGCCGCAATCGGTTTAATCGTAGAACCCGGTGCATATGTTTTGTTGAACTTCGCTGAGAATGGATTGTTTTTATCTTCGTTTAGCTTTTTCCATTCCTTATCGTCCCAGCCGAAAATAAATCCGTTCGGATCATAAGAAGGCGCGCTGACAAGTGCAAGTGTTTCGCCTGTCTTCGGCTGCAGCGCGACTGCCGTCCCGCTGTCATCCTTCAGCTCATCATACAGCTTTGTTTGCGTTTTGATATCAATTGTAAGATGAAGATCCTCGCCGTCCTTCGCTTTCTTTTCAGCGATGACTTCTCCGGTTTGCGGCACGTAGATTTTCCATCCGGTTGTGCCTCTTAGCTTGTCTTCATACACATTTTCCAGTCCGGCGATGCCGATCTTAGATGTATCGCTATACGTACCATCTTTCTTTTTCTTTAATTCTTCCGCAGTGATGGCGCGGACATAGCCTGTCAAATGGGCTGATTTTTCGCCATATGGATAGTAGCGGGAGCTGACATTTGTTCTTGTCACCCCTTGCAGTGAGGTCGCCTCAGACACTACATTTTGCTGGTCAGGCTTGACCATTTTGACCGGGACAAATGAGTCGTCTTTCACCCAGCCTTGATCCAGCTTTTTCTTAATATCGTCTTCAGTTATATCCAGTTTTTTCGCGAGATCTTTCATGATTTTTTCTTTTTTATTGCCAAGCTCCCCGGGAATAATTCCAATTTCCGGAACATCCGTGTTGACAGCTAAGCCTTTCCCGTTTTTATCGTAGATTTGGCCGCGTTTCGGTTCAATACTCATAATTTGCACTGTTTTGTCATCAGACAGCTGCTTGAAAATAAACGATGGGTCCCAATCTATATTCCATGACTCCTCGTCATCTGTTTTTTCTTTTTTCAGCACAGCGGTATTTTTGAAGCTGACTTTACCCGCGTTCGTGTCCATGCTGACTTTATACGGGATGTGCTTCATCTTCTCGTTGTCTTTATCGTCCTCATCCACTTTTCCCGCAGTGACTTTCAGATTTTTTACGCCTGCCTGTTCGTAGATGGCTTTATACCTATTGACGAAATCTTTTTTGGAGATTTCTTTTTTGACATCTTTGGTCAGGCTTTGATACATGTCATCGAATTGTTGATCGTTCCACTGTTTCACGAATGCTTCCATGCGATCCTCTGGCGAATCTGTTTTGGAGCATCCGATTAATCCAATCAATCCGATGCATAGAAATACTAGTAGAATACACTTTTTTAACATGACTTTCCCCTGCCTTCCATTTGTTATTTTCTCTTAAATGAATTGGTGCGTGCAAGATTTTTTTAAAAATAAAGGAAAAGGTTCCCGTTTTTACAGAAACCTTCTGTCGATTTCGATAGATGATTTGAAAAGAGGAAAATAAGGGATGACATGGTCAGAAAGGCACAATACGCACATGAGAGAAGGGCTTGAACAAGAGGTTGAGAAGGCGTTCCGGCTGAAGGGCTTTATCACTCTTCTGCTATTTGCTGCTTGGGGAGGCGGGAAACACTTGAGGGCCATACGGAAGGCTTTCGCGGTTCCAGAATATCAAGAGTGGAAAGCCTCGCTTCATCGGTTCTGACCGTATTCCCGATGGTCGGGCATTTTCAGGGTGTGTAATAGATTTATATAATATGAAGCGTAAAACCGATAAGAGAGATAGACCATACGAAAACGGCGGTATAAATATTAAAAGCGCCGGAGCCGTCGTTTTCTTTATTCCGCTCTTCAAGCCCCTGCATAAACATAACAGCACCAAGAAAGACGAGCATAACCGATTGGATAACAGAGGTGTGTTCCGTATAGTTAAAAGCAATAAGCGCCAATAAAATAATGATAATCGCAAAAGACATTTTAAAAATCCGAAACAAAAGGACCATCCTTCCTAATATACGAAATATTGAACGCTATGGCTATATTTGCCTACATCCTCCATTATTCTAGCGCACTTTTTTATTCTGTAGAACAGGAGACAGGGAAATTTAAGTTTCTTTTAATGTTTCATTTACACATAAAAAAGGCACCCCTTTATAAGGTGCGCTTTCTATGAAACTGACAATTCTTTATAGCCTAACCGATGAACGGCTTCGGCCATTGCTTGATAGCCTTTGCAGTTCGGATGGACACCGTCTAGGGACAGATATTCCTGTTCTTTACCTTTAAAAATGCTATAGGCATCCGCGACTTTGACATGGGGCGCTGCTGCAAGTGTTTCTAAATGGGAATTAAAAGACCTGATCCATTTGCCAGCGATCGCAATGCTGGGAAACGGATTGTATAAGTTGAACACACGGATGGCGTACGGGGACGGATTCTCTCCTTTGATCTCGGCGATGTTGGCAATCATCTTTTCAAAATTCTCATGGCAATGGGCGGATACACGGCTGAAAATCGTTTCATCCTTAGATGTTTGGTAAGCTAAAACCGAATCGATGAGATCGTTTCCGCACCCCGTGATCGTTATCATATCAGCATGTCGAATGCATTTTTGCACATAAGGATTTGACAGGAGCCCCAGAATCTCTTCTGTATTCAGGCCTGATTTGGCAAAGATGGATATGGCCGTTTTTCTTTTCAAGTCAGCTTCCATCATATCTCCGAAACGCTTGACGTACCCGGGTGAAAACAGCCCGGAGCCTCTCCCTGTCGTCAAAGAATCCCCCAGTGCTGTATATCGAAGCACCATGTTCTTTCCTCCACTCCTGAACGTCGATACGTTAATGTACGCAGCGGAGAAAAGATTGGCTACTCATGTATACCCTATTTTTCTTGAAATCTGTAAAGCGGCGTCCTTGACCTTTTCTGTTAAATAGGGGAGCCTGTCTTCTGTAAATCTCGCTTCAAAGCCTGCAATGCTGATCCCGGCTGCCACCTGACGTTTATGATTAAAGATCGGGGCGCCGATCGCCGCCGTATAGTTTTCAAGTTCTGAATAGCTGATGGTATAGCCTTTTTCGACGGAAGCATCAATCACCTGAAGCAATGTTTCAGGATCGGTAATCGTGCCGGAACCAATTGACTTAAGCTTGTTGTGTTTGATGTATGTTTCGATTTCTTCGCGGGGAAGAAAGGACAAAATACTTCTGGCGCACGCTCCCGCATAAAGAGGAGAACGTCTGCCGACCGCCGTGTACAGCCGGACAGTCTGCGTCCCTTCTATTTTCTCAACGTATATCGCTTCATTGCCGTCCCTCATGATCAATTGCACAGCCTCGTCCACTTCCCGGCACAGCTCTTCCATCACCGGTTTCGCTATTTTTCTGATATCCATCCTATCAGCGACAAGCTGCCCGAATTCTAAAAACACTAATCCGAGCGAATATGCGCCGGACGCATCCCGATTGAGAAATCCCATCTCCTCCAAAGAGCTGACCATCCGGTGAACAGAGGTTTTCGGCATACCTGACAACGATACCAGTTCACTTAAGGTGAGGCTTGGTTCACGCAAAAACAAATTAAGCAGAGCCATAGATTTGACTACAGTTTTGTTTTTATTCTGCATCATTCATCCCCTTTTTTATGTCAGCCATTCCATCTTCATTCTCGTTTTCAGTTCTTTTATATGCTGCTCCCGTTCAATCGCAAGCGCTTCCGCTTTCTGAAGGGATACAGGCTCAAACTGGACGTGCTCGCCCGGCATAATTTGCGAGACAATCGGCAGATCAACAGATATGATATGCGCGATCCTTGGATAGCCTCCTGTCGTTTGCCGGTCTGCAAGCAGGATAATCGGGTTGCCGTCAGGAGGCACTTGTACTGTTCCGAACGAAACTGCTTCCGATACCATCTCAAGCGGCGCCTTCAGTTCAAGCGGTTCTCCTTTGAGCCTGTACCCCATACGGTCGGACTGCGGCGTGACCCGAAATGTTTCTTCATAAAAACGCGTTTTCGATTCTTCTGTAAAAAAGCGAAATTGTTTGCCTTCCAGCACTCGAATAACAGGATTCTTTTTCAATGGCAGAAACCTTCCGCGGCTGACCGACCATTTCGGGGCAGCAAATTCCTGCTTTTCAAGCTGCGGGCTTAATCGGGAAAGGATGGTGAGCGAAAGAGGGGAAGCCTCTCCAATAGTCAGTTCATCTTCCTTTTGAAGCGCTCTGCCATGAAGTCCGCCAATTCCTGCTCTGACGTAGGTGCTTTTGCTTTCCATGACGTGAGGCACATCGAAGCCGCCGGCAGCCGCTAAATAGGCACGGCTGCCGAGTTTGCAGGGTCCAAAGCTGACCGTGCTGTTTTCCTTGACGAGCACAGGCTTCCATAAAGGCGCTTCCTCATCATTAATACGCAATGTAAAGTCCGCCCCCGTTACCGCAATCAGCGTCGTTTTTGAAACATAAAATGACGGACCAGGCCCCATTAGCGTAATTTCAAGACCGGCTTCATTTTCACTGTTTCCGATCAGCAGGTTGGCAATGCGCAGTGAAACTGTATCCATAGCGCCGCTTGCCAGTACGCCGTATTTTTGATAACCCGTTCTGCCTATATCCTGAACCGTTGTGAGCAGTCCGGGCTTTAACACTTTCATGCTCAATTAGATTCCTCCTTATAGGCGTGATAGTCTTCTTCTGAGATGCGGACGAATTTCACAATATCTCCCGCCTGCAATAATGTTGGCGGGTTTTCCTGTGACCGAAAAAGAGCCAGCGGTGTTTTTCCGATCAGCTGCCAGCCGCCCGGTGTTGAAATCGGATAAACGCCTGTCTGTAATCCGGCAATGCCGACTGAGCCCGCGGGAATCGACGGTCTTGGCGATGACTTTCTTGGAGCGGCAATGCGTTTTGACATTCCGCCTAAGAAAGGAAAACCAGGAGCAAAACCAAGCATATACACTACATATTCTCCGGTTGTATGAATGTCGATGACTTCCTCCGGTGACAGCTGATTGATCCGCGCCACCTCTTCTAAATCCGGTCCGAATTCACCGCCATAGCAGACGGGAACTTCAACTATGCGGCGGTTATTCTCATAATCAGCGGCTATTTCCTGCAGCCGATCTTCGATATCGCGCTTGACCTTCTCAAAAGGCGAACTTATCCCTTGAGGCAAATGCTTGTACACCTCATACATATCATAAAACACCGTCAAACTTGTAAAAGCCGGGATGCATTCAATATATCCCGGAAATGGCTGTTCTTCTATATAAGCGGCCGCGGCATGGACAAGACCGTTGACCTGTTCGTTTATTTCTTCTCCGAATCGGATCATCATTGCAGAATCACCGAGCTGTTCGATCTCACATCGTACAGTCATCTTTCTCACCTCTTTTATTTCTCGTTCGTTAGGAGGACGAGAGGATACAGCACCGCAAACGACTCCTCTCATCTATCTGTAATGAGCAGGTCCCCCGGCGCATGTGTGATGACCATTTCAGGTTTTACATTCATAACCGGCTAACATCGGATCGGTTATTTTCCCCTCTCGTATCAGGCACGCATCCTCTGGCGCCGTTTTGTTTACTTGCTCCGCCTTTATTTTATTAACTCCACAATTTAGGAAGTTGTGTTAATAACGTGTAGAGTCCCATAATAGCCATGACGATCACAACAAGTGCCCCTGAAACAGTCAGCCAAAGCGGATGCTTATAATCACCAACAATCTTTTTCTTATATGCGGCAATCAGCAAAGTACCGAGCGCGATCGGCAGAATCAAGCCATTCAGCGAACCGACAAGCACGAGGATTTTCGCAGGCTGTCCGATTGTGATAAAAGCTAACGTAGAAATCACGATAAATCCGATAATAATACCGCGTGAATTCTTTTCAATTTTCGGAGAAAAGGTTTTAAAGAACGAAACAGATGTATAGGCCGCTCCGATAACAGAGGTAATGGCCGCAGACCACATGATTAATCCGAAAATTTTATAACCGACGTTTCCAGCAGCAAGCTTGAAGACTGAAGCTGCAGGGTTGCTTTCATCGATGTGCAGGCCTTTTGCCACAACGCCAAGCACAGCTAAGAAAAGGGCAATTCGCATAATTGATGTAATCAAAATTCCGGCGACCGAGCTTTTTGTCACCTGCGGGATGGATTCCTTCCCTTTAATGCCTGCATCAAGCAAGCGGTGACCGCCAGCAAAGGTGATGTATCCGCCTACTGTCCCGCCGACAAGTGTTACAATTGCAAATATACTAATTTGCTCAGGAGCAAAAGTATTTGCCACAGCATGTCCGACTGGCGGCGCAGACGTGATTGCGACGTACAGCGTTAAGATGATCATGGCAAAGCCCGCGATTTGCGTAAAACGGTCCATCGCTTTTCCTGCTTCTTTAATTAAAAAGATTAAAATGGCAATGACAGCACTGACCAATGCGCCTGTTTCTGGTGTAATGCCGAATAGGACTTGAAGACCCAGACCGGCACCTCCGATATTTCCGATATTAAAAGCTAATCCGCCAAGCACGACGAGTATAGCGATGAAATATCCCAGTCCCGGAAACACCATATTCGCAATTTCCTGTCCGCGTTTTCCAGAAACTGCAATGATGCGCCACACATTCGTTTGCGCGAATATATCCAAAATGATAGAAATCAAGATGACAAAACCGAAGCTTGCTGCGAGTGTGTTTGTGAATGTTGCAGTTTGTGTCAGGAAACCCGGGCCTATCGCTGATGTCGCCATTAAAAAGGCGGCACCCATCAGTAATGACCAGTTGCCCGCTTTTTTTCCTGCCGTTTTTTTCTTCTGCTCCATCTATTGTTCCTCCTTTATGTCTGCTTCTGTGCTGAAATAGCAGTCACTTCAATTTGTGCCGCTTTAAGATCTTTTCTGATTTTTTGCACAAATGTCAGCGCGTGGGCCCCATCACCATGAATGCAAACGGTATCTGCTTTTAAAGACACATCGTGGCCTTGCTGAGATGTGACCGTTCCTGCCTTCACCATTTTGATCACCTGGGTGACAGCCGCATCATCGCTTTCAATGAGTGCATTCGGCTGAGAGCGCGGTGTCAGTGTGCCGTCCGCTTGGTATGTTCTGTCGGCAAACACTTCACTAGCTGTTTGCAGTCCGATCCGTTCTCCCGCTTTTACGAGCGCGCTCTCAGCAAGACCGAAAAGAATCAAGCCGGGATCGATCTTGTAGACAGCTCTCGCAATGGCGTCCGACAGCTTTTGATCGACTGCAGCCATATTGTATAAAGCGCCATGCGGCTTGACGTGCTGCATGTGAAGCCCCTCTGCTTTCAGAAAACCAGAGAGCGCGCCTATTTGATAAACGACGAGATCATATGCTTCCTCAGGAGAAATCGCCATATTGCGGCGCCCAAAGCCTAGTAAATCCGGCAAACCCGGATGCGCACCGATTTTCACGCCTTTTTCTGCCGCAAGCGCAACGGTTTTCCGCATGACACCGGGATCTCCGGCATGAAATCCACATGCGATATTCGCAGATGTGACATACTCTAAAATATCTTGATCAAGGCCTATCGTGTAGGCTCCGAAGCTTTCTCCTAAATCACAGTTCAAATCAACTTGAAACACAGAATCCCTCCTGCCAAAGCAAACGATGTGCTTTATGTATTTATTGTTCCGAAATTCGGAACTACTATTCCGAATCTTTGAACTTTGCTTTATTATAATTTAATCATCTCAGTTTGTGAAATACTTTTGTCAGAAAACCTACCATGGTCCCAGAAGAAAACCTGCCAAACTAAAAGAGAGTCCCTCTTAGGACTCTCTTTTCTATAATACCCACTGGCGAATCGCTTTAGCGACACCATCCTCACTATTTGTCTCTGTGATCCAATCAGCCGTTTCTTTCACGGTGTCTTGCGCATTGCCCATCGCGACGCCCAAACCCGCTTCTTTAATCATTGCGATGTCATTGAGGCTGTCACCCATCGCCATCACATTTTTCATCGTAAAGCCGAGTTTTTCAGAAACCTTTGCAAGAGCTGCGGCTTTGTTGATGCCAAGCGCGTTGACTTCAATGTTTGTCGGGCTTGAATTGGTGATTTCGAGCTCTTTATTTTTTCTCAGCTCCTCCAGCACCTCGTTTCGGATGTCGTCATCCTCAATCTCAAAGCCGAATTTGAGCCATTTATGGTCTGTAATATTTTCAGGAAACTCGCCTCTCCATACCTTATCAACGGTAGAAGCCCAGAAGTTGGTGTTATGCTTATTCCGCAACTCCCACATCATTTGAATATGATCCGTATGGAGCAGCTTTCGTTCCACCAAATTAAAATCCGAGTCCCAGATTTCGCTGCCGTTTGCCGTAATTAGAAAGGATGACAGCTTTAGCGATTCCGCCAGCTCCCGGCACGTCATCAGCGTCCGGCCTGTGCTGATCACCACGTGCACGCCTTTATCCTCGGCTTCACGTATGGCTTTGCGGTTTTCATCTGAGATCAGCTGCTCGTCATTCAGCAGCGTGCCATCCATATCAATTGCAATCAGCTTGATATCTACATCTTCTCTTTGAATAGACATATATGTACCTCTCTTTATCTTTTACTTGTGCTTCTTTCTATTCTAATACATTATACCCGGCGGAACAAAAAAGCGATTTCACATGTTTGAGGCGTGACATTAAGAGGAAAACAAATGGTGAGGTGATAGTATGACAGAAAGAAAACAGCAAAACAAACCAAATGAAAATCCTGAACACAATGACTTAACAGATCCGATTCCGAATGAAGAGCTCAAGGAAAACATGAATGATGAAAAACATAAACGGCAGCAAAGAGACCACTCACAAAGCGAACGGGATTATGATACGAAATAATAGAACCCCTCACAAATTGGTGTGAAGGGTTTTTTTCATTTTTCTATATAAATGCTGATATCAGCTTCAGCAACAGGCTGCTCTCCTACTGACGCCTTGGCATGTCCGAACACAAACCCGCGCCGATTGCGCGTCACTTTAAACGTAAGATCAAGCCGATCACCAGGTACGGCCGCTCCAAGCTTTTCCGCCTTCTCCACAGAAGACAGTAAGCCCAAGCTATTCTCAGCTGTCATTCCTGTAAAAGCCGCGGTTTGCGCAAGCGCTTCAACCACAAGTGAAAAAGGCATTTCTGTTTGCGTGTCAGTAATAAACCAGTCGTTCTCACTGACCAGCTTATAAGCTGCCGCATGTTTGCCGGGCTCGCTTTCCGTCACGCCGTCAATAAACAAAAAAGGATAGCGGTGAGGCAAAGGAAATGAGTTCATTTTATCTCTCCTTTTTTGACTATTATCAATCAGCCGGAAGCTGAACGCCGGGAGGCAAATCTTTGTGAGTGCAGGGCAACGATTGTGAGTCCTACTCTGTTTCATCCGGTTGTTCTTACACGCGCATACATGTTGTCCGCGGCGCTCAGTCCATTAGGTTTTTATTTTGCTTGTCTCATCTCACCGAACGGATAAAAGACGAGTGATTCAGTACCGACGATATCTTCCTCAGATGGCATCCCCATTCCGTTTCTGCTATCCATCGAATTGAGACGATTATCTCCCATTACAAAATATTTGCCGGATGGAACCTCGACTTCAAAGTCAGCTGTTAAGCTTACACCCATCTCTTTAGACTCTTGTCTATGTTCCTTAAGGTACGGCTCTTCCACTTTTTTATCATTTATGTAAAGCTGATCATTCCTCATTTTCACGCTGTCACCTGGTAAACCGATCAAACGTTTGATAAATGAGCGGCCGCTCGTTTTGTCTTGAATGACTATGATGTCGCCTCTGTGAAAACCGCCTGTATATTTGGCTCCTTTATCCACAAAAATTCTTTCCGAGTCTTTAAGCGTCGGAGCCATTGATGAGCCTTCAACAAGAAAAGGCCTGTAAAACGCCATTCTGACCGTAAAAATAAGCACTGCGATTAAAATGATACTGAGTACAACGATCCATTTCGTTTTTCTTTTTTTCTTTACTGTAATTGTTTCTGTATTCAACTTCCTTCACCCATTACCTTCCTAAGAATTCCAAATCATTATACAGCATTTGATTCTTTTTGGTTAGTCTTTGGCGGACTTTTTCGTCAGGCAGACGTATGGACCTCGTCTTCAGACACCTCAGCAGCAGCCATCCCGGGTATTGCCGCAATCTCGAATTGTTTCCCCTTCCCCGGTTATCGAAAATGTTTTTCACTAAAAAACCCCCGCGACATGCTGTCATAGGGTGATGATTTATTGGTTGAGTTTTTTTAAAATGATGGCATGCAGCAGCTCATGAGACTGAATGCCGCACACCTCTTGAAGCACGCCGCTGTATCCTTTTTCTTCAATTAGCGCTTGCAGTTCAACCGCTTCAGGGTCGCCAGTAAAATCAAAGCGCAATGCGGCGGCAATCCCTTCCGCCAGTGCATTCGGTTCTTTTATTTTCTTTGCCGGGCCTACGAGTCTATCATTCTCTCCCAGTTTTCTCAGAGGTGATCTCGCCACACGGGTCACATCGTCTGTAATGAATGAATTTTCAAAGCGTCCGATGATTTTTTTGATATATTGTTCATGTTCGGCTTGCTTAAAGCCATACGTTTTAATGAGATAGTTCCCCGTTTCAAGCAGCGCCGAATGAACAACACGGCGGATTTCCGGATGGTCGATTGCTTCTTTGACTGTTTTCAGTCCGCGCTGATAGCCTATATACGCTGTTACTGCGTGTCCGGTATTGACGGTAAACAGCTTCCGTTCGATATACGGTGTTAAATCATGAACAAACAGCGCACCTTTTATGACGGGGGTTTTCCCTTTAAAGCCTGATTCATCAATGATCCATTCGAAAAACGGTTCAACTGATACTTTGAGCGGGTCTTCATGATGCTGAACCGGCACGATCCGATCAACGGCTGAGTTCGGAAAACCAACCGTTTCACTGACAGATTCCCCCTCCGCTTCTGTTAGATGGCTGTATACCTCTTTCTTCAAGAAGCTGCTGCCGCCGATCATGTTTTCGCAGGCGATGATGTTGAGGGGAGCTGCATGGCTTCTTCGTCTTAATCCTTCTGCGATAGACGGCGCAATCAGCTTTAACACGTTCGGGCCGACCGCTGTGGTGATAAGCGCCGCGTCATTGATGAGCCGGTACAGCTCCTCTTGCTGGCTGCTGCTATTGATGGCGCTGACCGGACCGATCACCTCTGATGAATGCCCCTCTTCTGCCAGCTCCACTGTGTATGCTTTTTTTTCATTAAGGAGGTTGACCATCGTTTCATTCACATCCGCAAACACGACATCATAGTCGGAATGGTAAAGCAGCGCGCCGATAAACCCCCTCCCGATATTTCCCGCACCGAAATGTAAGGCGATCATGTCAGTTCACCTCGTCGAAAATGGCGATCATATCTTCTTCGCTGTTAGCAGAGATCAGGCGTTCAATGTTGTCTTCTTCCGAGCAGATAATGGCGATGTTAGATAAAATGTCTAAATGCTCATTATTTTTGCCGGCAATCCCGAATACCACTTTTGCCGTGTTGCCTTCCCCGTACTCGACACCGTCTGGAATCTGGATGATTGAGATTCCAGAGTGAAGCACCTCGCTTTTTGCTTCTTCTGTGCCGTGGGGAATCGCAATGAAATTCCCCATAAACGTACAAGACGTTTCTTCCCGTTCAAACATTTTGCCAATGTAATCTTCCGTCACATAGCCATTGTCAATCAGCGTTTGGCCTGCGATTTTGATGGCTTCTTCTTTTGTTGCGGCTGTTTGATTGAGTTTAATATTTTTCTTTGCGAGTACTTGCATGTGTATCACTCTCTTTCTTTGAGTTTACTTTTTCAGCTTTTCGAGAAGCTCGTCGTATTTCGGGCTGTTTAAAAAGTTATCTACTGATATGTGCATCGCGTTCGGCAGCTTCGCTTTCGCGCGGTCTGTCAAATCTTTGTGGGTAATGACAATGTCCGCATCGCTTGGCAGAGTATTAATGGATGTGTTGGCTACACTTATATCAAGCTCTGCTTTTTTCACTTTGTTTCGTAAGATGGATGCTCCCATGGCACTTGATCCCATTCCCGCATCACATGCAAAGATAATTTTGTTTGCGCTTTCATAAGATATTTCAGATGTTTCCTCAGCTTTCGTTTGCTCCGTTTCTAAAGCAGCGGCTGCTTGGCTTTTCTTCCCTTTCATGGCCTGCATTTTTTCAGCTGCCGCAGCGAGGTCTTCTTCGTTTGCTTTAGAAGATTTCAGGATCACTGCTGATACGATGAATGAAACAGCTGCTGCGACCAACACTCCCGCCAATACGCCGAAGTAGCCGCCTCTTGGCGTCATCGCCAGCAATGCGATCACGCTTCCAGGTGATGCTGCTGCGACAAGTCCGGCATTAAAGATTGTAAACGTTAAGAGGCCGCTTGCTCCGCCGGCAATCGCCGCCAGAATCAGAACTGGTTTCATCAAAATGTACGGGAAATAAATTTCGTGAATCCCGCCCAAGAAATGGATGATCGCCGCACCGGGAGCCGTTGATTTTGAAGCACCTTTGCCAAAGAACATGTAAGCCAGCAAAATGCCGAGCCCGGGTCCTGGATTTGCTTCTACTAAAAACAGAATGGATTTTCCTGTTTGGGATGCTTGCTCGATTCCGATCGGGCTTAAGATTCCATGGTTAATGGCATTGTTGAGGAACAGCACTTTTGCCGGTTCCACAAAAACGCTGGCTGCGGGCAGTAAATTAGCGTGTACAATGACTTCCACACCGGCCGCCAGCAGTTTGTTTAATGTCAGGACAACCGGACCGATGGCGTAAAACGCGAGAATCGTTAAAGCCGCGCCGACGATCCCTGCCGTAAAGTTGTTGATGAGCATTTCAAAGCCTTGTTTGACTTTTTCCTTAAACAATTTATCAGTCTGTTTTATGAGATATCCGCCAAGCGGCCCCATTATCATTGCGCCTAAAAACATTGGAATATCCGCCCCGACAATCACTCCGATTGCCGCTGTCGCACCGACGACTCCGCCGCGGTGATCGTAAATCATTTTTCCGCCTGTATACGCTATCAAAAGCGGCAGTAAATATGTGATCATCGGGCTGACAAGTGTATTCAGCTGTTCATTCGGAAACCATCCCGCCGGAATAAACAGCGCGGTAATGATTCCCCACGCGATAAACGCACCGATATTCGGCATAATCATTCCGCTCAAATAACTGCCAAAGCGCTGTACTTTCACCTTCATGCCGCCTTGCTGCCGTCCTTGCTGCTGCATATATAAACCCTCCCTGTTTGCTTGTCGTTGTGAGATAGAAAAATATGTTCAGAGAATGCCTTCCCTTTGACTCTATATTAAAGCGCTTACAATTATTTGCACAATTGAAAGTAAAGAGGACTTTGGCACATGAGTGTGACGATTTTTTAAAAACAAAAAAGGCCCTGATATCAGGAGCCTTTTCTCTTTCCTTTATATATAATGTTGCCATTTTGAATCACGTACTTGGCGATCATTCGCTCACTCACAATAAACACAGGATAAGCGCACACTAACGCAAAAACAGCCATCGGCACATGCTGTACAGCCGGAAGTATTGAGCCAGCCGCATTGCGGAGGAGCAGCAGCAAATAAATGAGCAGCACGATGACCGCTAATGACACCAGCATAATCGGAGCTGATACTTTATATTCATAAAGCCGTTCTCGGCAGTGTCCGCAGCGAAATTGACAAGGCACATTTGACGATCTGACCATGTCTCCTGTCAAAGGTTTGCCGCAGTTCGGGCATACTGTTTCGTTCATAGGGTATTCCTCACTTTCCATTCCATACATCTATTATAACAGAGTCCCTTCTGTTTCGTTTTGTTGAAGTTCAACATATTTTCACACTTTTTATCATAAAGTTACTTGTCAGTACCTCTAAAATCCCCTACGCTTAAATATATCTAAGGAAGGGGATGAATGAATGCTTCCTATAAATAGACAGCAACACATTCTGAAGTGGCTGAAAGAAGAAGGCGCACTCAAAATTTCTGACATTAGTGCGAGATTCGGCGTTTCTGAAATGACGATATACAGAGATGTCAATCAGCTTGTTCAGTCACATCAGGTCATGAAAACGGCGGGCGGCATCACGCTTCCTGCTCAAACATCACATGCGGAGCATATGTGCAGCTATTGCCTGAAGCCGGTCACTCAGACTCATTCCGTACAACTGATTACGGTAAATCAAGAGATTGAACAGTTATGCTGCTCACATTGTGCGCTGTTGCGTTACGCAGATAAAACGGAAGAGGTTTCACACTTGATTTGCAGAGATTTTCTGTTGCACACAACAGTCAGTGCCGGATCGGCTTATTTCGTCGTCAATGCCGAATTAAATCTGCATTGCTGCCAGCCGCAGGCGATTCCATTTGCGACTCTCGATCACGCCGAACGATTTCAAAAAGGATTCGGCGGAGCTGTCCGCACCTTCGACCAGGCGTTGGAAGACATGCTTCACGACAGAAAAAAACGCTGCACCTGCACCATGACATAACATATACAGCGGAAGGAGGTGTCTGAGTAATGAAGCGAAATAAATGGTGGATCATCCTCCTGCTTGTTCTTGTTTTCCTGCCGAAAACAAGCTTTGCTCACGCCTATATTGTTACATCTTCACCTGGGGAAAACAGTGAATTAAAAAAAGCTCCTTCACAGGTGGAAATCGAATTTAATGAACCGGTTGAAGAAGGCTTTCATTACATTAAAGTCTATAATTCAAACGGCGATCGTGTGGATACAGATAAGACTGAAATCAAAAAAAATGACAGTCACATGATGTCAGTGAAGCTGAAAAAAAATCTGCCGAATGATGTGTACAGAGCGGAATGGAATGCTGTGTCCGCAGACGGGCATCCGGTCTCCGGCGTCATTCCTTTCAGCATTGGGAAAGCGGATGGCGGATTCAGCAGCCAAAAAGCCGCAGGTTCAGCGCTAAATCCGGCAACAGCCGCAGATCGCGCGATACTGTATACAGCCTTATCGCTGTTCATCGGAACGGTTTTCTTCCATCTCTTCTGGTATAAAGGAGATTCAGAACAGCTCGCCAAACGTACGAAACGTATTTTGATCGTCTCAATCACCGCATTGGGGCTGGCGCTTTTGCTTCAGCTTCCGATTCAAACAAAAGCGAACGCGGGCGGCGGCTGGGGCAGCGCCTTCCAGCCGGGCTACATCTCAGAAACACTATTTGAGACAGCAGGCGGCACAATTTGGATCATACAGGCCGTGCTGTATGTGCTGCTTGCACTATCTGTGATCCCAGTGATACGAAAAAAGCGCTACTCATCCTTTGCCTATTGGACAGCGCCGCTCATTTTCTTTTTCGGTCTCCTGCTTGCCAAAGCGTTTACCGGACATGCGGCTGTCATTCAAGAAAAAGCGGTCGGCATTTTGATGGATTTCCTCCATTTATCTTCCGCTTCCATCTGGGTCGGCGGAATAGCGACACTCGTTTTGCTGCTCGCAAAAGAATGGAGACAGCCTGATAAAACGCTCGCATGGGAAACGGTAAGCCGGTTCTCCCCTTGGGCGCTCACTGCTGTCGGCGTCATTTTGTTTTCAGGCTTGCTCAATGGATTTTTCATCATTCGTTCGATGGATTCACTTTTCCATACGGCGTACGGTCAAGCACTTTTAGTGAAAAGCGGTCTGTTTGTTTTGATGCTGATCTTAGGAGCAATGCATTTTCTGCTTACCAGAAAACAGCGCCGCCCGGGAATCAGCCGAACGCTGAAAGCAGAATGGGCAATCGGTATCGCTGTATTCATCACAGCGGCCGTTTTTACAAGCCTGCCAAGTCCGCCTGAACCGGCGCCTGAACCGTTCTACCAAACAAAAGCGATCGAGCAAGGACAACACGTGTCTCTCAGCATCAGCCCTAACCAGCCTGGCAAAAACGTATTTGAGCTGCGGGTCACCGACCATAACGGCGAACCGGTGAAAAACATCCAGCAAATCACGTTAACCATTTATAAAACAGGTCTGTCAGGCAGTGAGAACAAAAGCACATTCCAATTAAAAGAGACAACAAAAGGCGTCTTTCAGGATGAAAACCTATCCATGAATGAAAAAGGAAACTGGAAGTTCAAAGTCCATGGACTGACAGGAGATTTTAAGGAAATCAATCTTATATTTACAAAAACCAATTAAAGGAGTGTTTGAATTGTTGAAAAAAATCGCATTCACACTATGTCCGGCTATTATTGGCGCTCTCTTATTTTTTACGGCCTCTGCCAGCGCGCATGTGTCTGTAAAACCTGCTGAATCAGCGGCAGGCTCTTGGGAAACGTATACGATGAAGGTTCCTTCTGAGAAGAATCTGCCGACAACAAAGGTTGTCCTCAAAATGCCAAAGGATGTTGAATTCCAGCAATACGAACCAATTCCAGGCTGGAAGGTATCCACTCAGAAACATGATGACAAATCAGTGTCCGTGACGTGGGAAGCGACAGATGGCGGCATTCAAGAAGGTCAGTTCCAGCAGTTTACCTTTGTTGCCAAAAACCCTGATAAAGCGGCAGAAGCGGCTTGGGACGCATACCAGTATTACAAGGACGGCAGCATTGTCGAGTGGACTGGTGACGAGGATGCGGATACGCCTCACGCTATTACAAACATTACCGCTGCAAAGCAAGTGACAGATGAACACGGCGCCACGAAAACGAAAGACGACGCTGAAGAATCAAACTCCTCAGCACTGGACATCACAGCAATTGTGCTGTCTGCGGCTGCCATTATTTTATCTGTAGCAGCGCTTGTCAAGAGAAAGCGATCCTAATAAAAAAGCGATCCAGAATCATATCTGGGTCGCTTTTTTTGATTAACCTCGTCCTGCCTGGAAGGAAGGATACTTCGTCATTCCGCCGTCCGCAAACAAGGTGATGCCTGTGACATAGCTGGATTCCTTCGAAGCAAGCCACACTGCCACTGCGGCGATTTCCTCCGGTTCACCGATATATCCCATCGGAATCATACTTTCTACGTCTGCTTTCTGTTTAGGGTCAGCAAATTTTTCAGCATTGATTGGCGTATTGATCGCACCCGGCCCAATATTATTGACTCGAATACCCTTCGGCGCGTATTCCAAAGCCAACGTTTCAGACATCAGCTTAATTCCGCCTTTACTTGCTGCGTAGTGGACAAATAACGGCCACGGAATCATTTCATGCACACTGGACATGTTGATGACATTTCCTTTGATGTCATTTTCCACGAAATATTTAATCGCTTCACGGCTTCCTAAAAAGGCACCCGTCAAGTTCGTGCTGATGACTTTGTCCCAATCCTTCAGTGGCATCTCATGAGACGGTACAGGATTTTCAAGTCCGGCATTGTTAATCATAATATCAAGTGTGCCAAACTCTTTTATTGCCGTTTGCACGATATTTTTTACATCTTCCTCTTTCGTGACATCTCCTTGGACGAGTACCGCTTCCCCGCCCGCCTTGATGATCTCTTCTTTGACCTCATTTGGATCCTGTTTGCCACTATAATAGTTGATAACCACTTTTGCCTGCTCCTTGCCGAAGCGAACGGCCATAGCTCTCCCTAGACCTGATGCAGCCCCTGTGATAACGACGACTTTCCCTTTTAAATCTGGATACATATATATTCCTCCTCAATTATTATGAATTCGTTTTGGCGATTCCTAAAAAAACAGCGGCCGCAATAATCAGAGCGATCCCGATACCTATCCCAATGAGCTGTCGCTTGGATTTCTTTTCACGCAGGATGAAAATACCGCCCAGCGTAGAAATAACAATACCCATTTGAGAGAGAGAAAAGCTTGTGGCCACACCGACTTTCGGCTGAGAAATAAACAAAAACATATTACCGCCTGCCCAGATTAAGCCTGGGAGGATATTTCTGATGGCATACTTGTTAAAGGGCTTGTGTTTATAGGTTAAAATAAGCCCTCCGACAACCATGCCGATAGCCTGCGGCAGCAGCGCAGACCAGCCGGATACATCAAACAATCTGGCGACGACTACATAAACCAAATAGCCGAGCGTTGAAACAAGAAGAATCAAAATGCCCTTTTTGAAGTTGCTTGGCTCTCCCTCTTTTTTGTCATTTTTATCTTCTAATGACGCGAGAATGATTCCCACAATGATAAAAATCAAAGCGAGAACGCCAAGTGTAATCGCAATCGGTGTTGACCATTCGCGAAACACGATAACCCCAAAGAGTGAGGTCGACACAAGCTGCAACCCTGTGGAAATCGGCATTGTTTTGGAAACACCCATCAATTCAATGCTTTTCAGCTGGTTGGCTTGTCCAAGAGACCAAAATAATCCGGATACGATGCCGACGATAAAAATACGCATAGACAGAACCGGCTGAACAAAAAAGTAAATCACGATAGACACAATGAGCGCCCCGATCGTCGTACCGAGTGTCTGGCTGTACGGCCCGCCGCCTAATTTCACATTGAAGAGAACAATGCTCCCCCAAAACAAAGCCGGGAGCAGAGCTAGTATTAAATCCATTATTGGGGAACCTACTTTCAAATTGTATTTGCTGTTATTTTGGCTGTAATCACTAGGTTTATTCGCCGGAACAACAAAAAGAGCTGCCGGAAGATTCCGGCAGCTCTTAGGAGCTTGCATTCAATTACAAGCCGATGGACATATATTTTGTTTCAAGGTACGGTTCGATGCCTTCCGAACCGCCTTCACGGCCGATGCCGCTTTCTTTCATTCCGCCGAATGGCGCTTGAACCGCTGACGGTCCGCCGTCATTCCAGCCGATAATGCCATAATCAAGATTTTCGGAAATATAGATGCCGCGGCGATAATTTTCTGTGAAGAAGTAAGCTGCCAAGCCGAATGGTGTATCGTTGGCAAGCTCAATCGCTTCATCAATATCAGAAAATGTGACAATCGGAGCGACCGGGCCAAATGTTTCCTCGTGCATAATCGTCATAGACGTATTAACATCAGCGAGTACTGTCGGGCTGACGAAGTAGCAGCCTTTGTCATCGTTTCGATCATACGTGCCTCCCGCAAGAACCTTCGCGCCCTTTTCAACCGCATCATTGATTTGGCTGACGATTTTTTCAAAGCCGTTTTTGTTGATAATCGGGCCGACATTGACGCCTTCTTCACGTCCGTTTCCGACTTTGAGCTTAGACACTTGCTCACTCAGTTTCGCAGCAAATTCATCTTTGATGGACTCATGAACAATCAAGCGATTGGCACAGACGCACGTTTGGCCGGCATTTCGGTATTTAGATACCATCGCCTGTTCAACGGCAAGATCAATGTCGGCATGTTCATCCACGATGAGCGGTGCATGCCCGCCGAGCTCCATAGAGATATGCTTTACAGTATCCGCACTGTTTTTCATAAGAATTTTTCCTACTGGGGTTGATCCTGTGAACGTGATTTTGCGGATTTTCGAACTGCTTGTAAACACGTTTCCGATTTCTTCTCCGTCGCCGATCACGACTTGAAGAGCATCTTTTGGAATGCCCGCTTCATAAGCGAGACGCGCAAGCTCATAGGCAGACAGCGGTGTGTCCGGTGCCGGCTTGATGATAAACGTACAGCCGGCAGCTAAAGCAGGTGCCGCTTTGCGTGTAATCATCGCATTCGGGAAATTCCACGGTGTGATGGCAGCAACAGGGCCGACTGGCTGGCGTGTCACGACAATTCGTTTACCAGTTGTCGGAGCGGGAACAGTTCTTCCGTACACACGCTTTGCTTCTTCCGCGAACCATTCGATATAACCTGCGCCGTAAAGGACCTCACCGACCGCTTCCTGATACGGTTTTCCGTTTTCCTTTGTAATTAAATCTGCAAGTTCTTCTTTATGTTCAACAATCAGCTCATACCACTTTTTCAAAAGAGACGCTCTTTCGTTCGCTGATGTTTTAGACCACGTTTTAAACGCTTGATGTGAACGTTCAATGGCTTCTTCTACTTCTTTGGCTGTTTGCTGAGGAATCGTTTGAATCTCCTCACCAGTAGCCGGATTGTAGACCGTTAATTGATCTGGCATATTGAACATTCCTTTCTTTTCATGATTACTTAAAATGATAGCAGAGCCAGCCGTTTTCTTTCCAATGATTAGGCTCGGAGACCCGCCTCCAAGATGCTGAGCCCTTCATTCAGAAGGCTGTCTGAGATGACGAGAGGTGTCAGGAAACGAATGATATTTCCATTAATTCCCGCTGTCAGCAAAAGCAGTCCATTTTGATTCGCATACGCCGCGATCGCCGCTGCCTTCACTTTATCAGGCTCACGCGTGTCAGGGTCTTTGACGATTTCGATTGCCGCCATTGCCCCGAGTCTGCGGATGTCACCGATGAAAGGACATTCTTGTTTCCACTCATATGCCTTGTCTTCAATGAGTTTTCCAATTTCTTCAGAGCGCTCATTCAGCCCTTCTTCTTCAATTATATCCAAGACAGCCAAAGCCGCCGCGCACCCGATCGGGCTTCCGGCATACGTGCCGCCCAGCTCTCCGGGCGCTGCGGCATCAAGCATTTCCGCCCTGCCGATCACACCGCTTAATGGAAGGCCTGCCGCTAGTGATTTAGAGACCGTGATCAGATCAGGAACCACATCAAAATGTTCAATTGCAAAATAAGTGCCTGTTCTGGCAAAGCCGGTTTGAATTTCATCAGCGACAAAAACAATGCCATGTTCTTCGCAAAAAGACGCGACGTGCTGCACAAACCGTTTCGACGGGATGATGAAGCCGCCTTCTCCCTGTACAGGCTCCATCACGACACACGCTACCGTTTCCGGCGCGACTGCAGCGATAAAGAAATCATTGAACGCTTGGATCATTATGTCGTCATAGCTTTCATCACTCATGCCGGCCGGTTTCTGATAATAATAAGGGAATGGAGCTTGATAAACCTCTGACGCAAAAGGTCCGAACCCGAATTTATACGGTTTTACCTTACTCGTCATGCTCATCGTCATATTCGTGCGCCCATGAAACCCGCGTGTAAACGAAACGACAGCTTGGCGCTTTGTATATTTTCTGGCGATTTTCACTGCATTTTCAACCGCTTCCGCTCCTGAATTCAGAAAGATCGCTTTTTTCTCATGGCCGCCCGGTGCGATGCCGCACAGTTTTTCCGCTAATTCGATATAAGACGGATACATCATGATATTGAAGCCCGGATGAATCAGCTCCTCCGCCTGCCGCTTCACAGCTTCAACCACCTTCGGATGTGAGTGTCCGACGTTTAACGTTCCGATAGCGCCTGCAAAGTCAATAAATCTCCGCCCATCCAAATCGTACAGCTCAGCCCCTTCTCCTTTTACCGCAAGACTGCGGTTGCCGTTGCTTACACCTTTTGATATGAACCGTTCCCGTTTTTGCTGCCACTGAGCAGTCGTGATGCCAGCTGTTGTTTGACTCATATGAAAGCCCCCCTGTTGTTATTTTCTTATCATTCTGACTTCTTTTTGGTATGATGAAAAGTACCAATTGTAACTTTTGGATGGTATCAGAAGGAGAAGGCATAAATGGACATCACAATCATACTCGACCGCTCAGAACGGGCAGATTATATCTATCAGCAAATTTATCAAAAGCTGAAGAAAGAAATCCTCAACCGGAATCTGCTTCCCCATTCGAAGGTTCCTTCTAAACGGGAGCTGGCTGAGAAGCTGAAGGTCAGCGTAAACTCAGTGAATGCGGCCTATCAGCAGCTCTTGGCCGAGGGATATTTGTATGCCATTGAGCGAAAGGGATTTTTCGTGGAGAAGCTGGATGTGTTTTCTGCAGACGAGCATCCTCCATTCGCATTGCCGGAGGAGCTGAAAGAGGTTCACATCGATCAGAGCGACTGGATTTCGTTTTCCCACATGAGTGCCGATACAGACCATTTTCCGATCAAAAGCTGGTTTCGCTGTGAACAAAAAGCGGCATCCCGTTCCTATCGAACACTCGGCGATATGTCGCATCCTCAAGGGATCTATGAAGTGAGAGCAGCCATTACGAGGCTCATTTCCCTGACACGGGGCGTAAAATGCCGCCCGGAACAAATCATCATCGGAGCAGGCACACAGGTGCTCATGCAGCTATTGGCTGAGCTTTTGCCCCAGAAAGCAGTATATGCGATGGAGGAGCCCGGTTACAGGCGCATGTATCAGCTTTTGAAAAACGCTGGAAAACAGGTGACGACAATCCTGCTGGATGAAAAAGGCATGTCGATTGCGGAAATCAGCAGACAGCAGCCTGATGTACTGGTGACGACCCCATCGCACCAATTTCCGTCCGGCACGATGATGCCTGTATCAAGAAGAATTCAGCTTTTGAACTGGGTAGCCGAGAAGCCGCAGCGCTACATTATTGAAGACGATTATGATAGTGAATTCATATATGATGCAGACAGCATCCCGGCGCTCCAAAGCCTTGACCGTTTTCAAAATGTCATCTATATGGGCACCTTTTCAAAGTCGCTTCTCCCCGGCTTGCGGATCAGCTATATGGTATTGCCGCCTGAGCTATTGCGAACGTACAAACTGCGGGGCTATGATCTGCAAACATGCTCATCGCTTATACAGCTCACTCTGCAAGAATTTATCGAGTCTGGTGATTATCAGAAGCATATAAAAAAAATGAAGCAGCATTATAAAGAAAAGAGGGAGCGTTTGATCGCCGCTTTAGAATCAGCATTTCACGGAAAAATGATCGTAAAGGGGGCAAATGCGGGCCTGCATTTTGTTACCGAATTTGATACACGCCGCACTGAACAAGACATTCTGACACACGCCGCCAGCCAGCAGCTTGAAATTTTCGGCATGAGCCGATTTGATCTGAAGGAAAACAAGCGGCAAACAGGCAGGTCCGCTCTCATTATCGGCTTCGCACGACTGAAGGAAGAAGACATTCACGAGGGTGTCGAGAGACTTTTCCGCGCTGTTTACGGACATAAAAAAATCCCCGATACGGGGGATCGATTCACCAGCGGCTCTGGTCCACATTCAGCACCGCTTTAAGCAGACCCGGAAATGCCTTTTCAAGGTCTTCGGCACGAAGCGAATAATACCGGCGCTTTCCTTCTATGCGAACTTGGGCGATGCCTGATTCTCTCAGCACTTTAAAATGATGCGACAAGGTCGATTTCGCAACCTGTACATCTGCACAAGTGCCGCACGTTTTTTCTTTCGCTTCAGCTAATTGCTTGACGAGCTCTAAACGAAGCGGATCACTCAGTGCGTGAAGAACCTTTGTCAGCTGCAACGTTTCTGTTTCTGGATGGTTTGGAATGTTCATGACACAAATGTATCACACAACAATTCGAATGACAATTTTACTATTTAAGTCTTTTTTCTTTACCTCATTTTAATTAGATGTTACAGTTAGTTCGAATAAATTCGAACAATAAACTTACCATAACAATGGAGGAGATCAACATGATCGTATTACAAGCTTATATGAAAGTAAAACCAGAAAAGCGCGAGGAATTCTTGAGCGAGGTCCAATCTCTTCTTCAACATTCAAGAGCTGAGGAAGGCAACGCGCAGTATGATCTATTTGAAAAAGTAGGCGAAGACAATACATTTGTGATGCTTGAACAATGGAAAGATGAAGCAGCGATGAAATCCCACAATGAAACTGCACACTTCCAAGGGTTTGTCGCAAAAGCAAAAGAAGTGCTGAGCGCTCCTCTTGACGTTGTCCGCACGGAGCTTAGCGAGTAAGGAAAGGATGTCCCATATGAATGAAGTCATCAAATCATTAACAGACCACCGCTCGATTCGCAGTTATACAGATGAGCCTGTGGCTCAGGAGCAATTGGAGCAGATCATTCAAGCTGTGCAATCAGCTCCATCTTCTATCAACGGGCAGCAAGTGACTGTGATTACAGTACAGGATAAAGAGCGCAAAAAGAAAATCTCCGAGCTGGCAGGCGGACAGCCTTGGATTGACCAGGCTCCTGTTTTCTTGCTGTTCTGCGCAGACTTCAACCGGACGAAAATTGCGCTTGAAGATCTGCATGATTTCAAAATGGAAATCACAAATGGCTTAGAGTCGGTTCTTGTCGGCGCAGTAGATGCTGGTATCGCTCTTGGCACTGCAACAGCAGCGGCAGAATCACTCGGGCTTGGAACTGTTCCGATCGGTGCGGTTCGCGGAAACCCTCAAGAGCTGATTGAACTGCTTGAGCTTCCGAAATACGTGTTCCCTGTATCCGGTCTTGTCATCGGCCATCCTGCTGACCGTTCAGCGAAAAAACCTCGCCTTCCGCAGGCAGCAGTCAATCATCAGGAAACATACCTGAACCAAGATGAACTGACTTCTCACATTCAGGCATATGATGAGCAGATGTCTGAATACATGAATAAGCGCACAAACGGAAAAGAAACAAGAAACTGGTCACAGGGCATCGCTTCCTATTATGAGCGCCTGTACTATCCTCATATCCGTGAAATGCTTGAGAAACAAGGATTTAAAGTTGAAAAATAAGCCTCACCCGGCCTGTCGGAATCTCCGGCAGGCTTTTTGATTGTCTGGTGAAAATCCATTGACTTCTATTTCGTTTATTTGGTAAAATTTTTTCATTGTTACTCATTGGTTTTCCGTGAACCAATGAGTTTTCTAATGTTCAAGAAAGAAGGAAGCCCTGAGATGCTTGATAAAAAAACAGATATCTTGTTAGCTGCGCGAACGCTTTTTTCGGAAAAGGATTTTACGTCGGTTTCCATGCAGGCGATCGCAGAAGAATGCAAGATGTCAAAAGCTTCGATATATAAGCTGTTTCAATCTAAGGAAGATCTGCTTTTGGAGCTGCTGTCATTTAACCAGAAGCAAATGGTGGCTACCGCCTCAAAACTTCAGGAAAATACCTCGCTGACACCAGAGGAGCGTTTGATGCAAAAGGTCAAAATGGAGCTGGAAGGCTTCAGGCAGAACCAGCAGTTTTTCAATATGCTGACCTACGGAAACTCCGCGCTGCATAATGACCGGATCAAACAGCATATCCATCAGACCAGATCGACGATTATCTGCTGGCACCGCGATTCGCTGATTCAGGCGTATGGAGAAGCCGTTCTCCCGTTTGTGTGGGATGTAGTGATCATTCTTCACGGCATGATACGTGAGTTTTTAATGCTGATCAAATTAGAGGAACAACCGCTTGAACTTGATCCGATCGCAGAGTTTATCATCAGCACCCTCAATCAGATTGTCAAAAACAAGGAAACCCGGCAGTCTCTTCTTCCGCCTGAAGCCATTGAGCTTTACCTTCATTCAGCATCCTCCTACAAGCCAAAGGATAAATCAGCCCTCTTGTCGGAAAGCCTGAAGGAATTACATAAAGGCATTTCTTCCTTGCCCGCAGCGGACTATGACGTAGATGAACTGACATCCGCAGCTGCCATGCTTGAGGAAGAAGCGAAGAAGGGCGACTCCCGTGCTTTTTTGCTTAAGTCATTGATTGGCTATCTGGAACAAACCGGTGTTTTAGCACAGCCCGTTTCCATGCTAAAAACACTGTTAATCACGTAGAAAAGAAGGGATTTGTATTGGATAAAAGTATGGAACCAAAACCTTTTAACCGTTCTGTCATTGTCGGTATTTTATTAGCCGGGGCGTTTGTCGCGATTTTGAATCAGACGCTGTTAATTACCGCGCTTCCCCATATTATGCGGGATTTTAATGTAGACGCGAATCAAGCGCAATGGCTGACAACTTCATTTATGTTAACAAACGGAATTTTAATTCCGATTACCGCGTTTTTAATTGAGAAATTCACGAGCCGGACGCTGCTCATCACAGCAATGAGCATTTTCACTGCCGGAACAATCGTCGGCGCGTTCGCTCCGAACTTCCCGGTTCTGCTTGCAGCACGTATCATTCAAGCAGCCGGAGCCGGTATTATGCTGCCGCTCATGCAGACCGTATTCCTGACGATCTTTCCAGTTGAAAAGCGGGGCCAGGCTATGGGTATGGTTGGATTGGTCATCTCGTTCGCGCCTGCAATCGGACCGACTCTTTCCGGATGGGCGGTCGAAGCTTTCTCATGGAGATCACTGTTTTATATCATTCTTCCGTTCGCTGTAATCGATTTGATTCTTGCCAGCATCCTGATGAAGAATGTGACAACTTTACGAAAAACACAGATTGATATTTTATCAGTGATCCTTTCAACATTTGGATTCGGCGGCCTTCTGTACGGTTTCTCAAGTGTTGGCTCTTACGGATGGACCAGTTTAACTGTCTTGCTTTCACTGCTGGTGGGTGTCATTTCACTGCTATTGTTTATCACAAGACAAATGAAGCTAGAAAAACCGATGCTGGAATTCCGTGTCTTTACGTTTGGCATATTCAGCTTAACAACACTGCTCGGAACCATTGTCTTTGCATTATTGATCGGTACAGAAACCATTCTGCCGCTTTATACACAAAACGTCAGAGACGTCACAGCTTTTGATACAGGGCTGATGCTTCTTCCGGGAGCTGTTGTCATGGGCTTCATGTCACCGATTATCGGCAGAATCTTTGACCGTGTCGGCGGAAGAGGACTGGCGATTACCGGTTTCTGCATCATCTTCCTGACATCACTGCCGTTTATGCAGCTGACTGAACATACATCGCTGGCTTGGATTGTTGTGTTATATACCGCTCGTCTCTTAGGCACCGCCATGATCATGATGCCAGTGACAACTGCCGGAATCAACGCGCTGCCGCGCCACCTGATTCCGCACGGAACAGCAATGAACAACACCGTTCGCCAAGTCGGCGGCTCAATCGGAACTGCCCTATTGGTATCCGTGATGAGCAACCAGGCAGCACACGCTGGCACTGCAGATGTGAAGCACGCCGCTCTGCACGGCATGAACGCCGCTTTTATCGTAGCGGCCTGCATTGCACTCGTCGGCTTCCTTCTCTCCTTTACATTAAAGAAACCTCAGCGCCCTGCCGAGCAGCAGCCGGCACGCTGATTTCCATCCAAAAAGAGCCCCGCTTTTAAGCGGAGGCTCTTTTTTTGGTTTACTTCTCTAAACCGTCTTTCACTTCTTTAATCATTTGCGTCATCGACTCAAGTCCGCCTCCTGATAAGTACCAAGTAGCAGAATCAAGGTAGACGACATGATTGTTTTTCACTGCGTTTACGTTTTTCACATAATCATTTTCAACGACTTGTTTCGTAGATGATGATTCTCCGATCGCTGTACCGCGGTCAACAACAAACAGATAATCCGGGTTTGTTTTTGAAATATATTCGTAAGAAACGCTTTGTCCATGCGTAGATGCTTTGATGTTTTGGTCAGCCGGTGTCACACCGAATACGTCATGAATCAAGCCATATCTTGATTTAGGGCCAAACGCGCTGATTTTCCCGTCGTTCGCCATGATGACGAGACCGTTTTTGTTAAGCTTTTCAGCGGTTTTCTTTACATCTGCGATTGAGTGATCAATGTTTGCGAGCTCCTCTTTCACTTTGTCTTCTTTATCAAAGATTTTACCGATTGTTTCAGCGTCTGACTTAAATGACTCCATATATTTCGCTGTGTCCACGCCAAGGTAAATCGTCGGCGCGATTTTAGAGAACTCTTTGTATGACTCAGATTGTCTTCCTGAAATAATGATCAGATCAGGGTCTATTTCAGCCACTTTTTCAAAGTCTGGCTCTTTTAAGCTGCCAACATCTGCATATTTATCTTCTTTGAATTTTGACAGATAATTTGGAAGGGCTTTTTTCGGCAGGCCTGCCACTTTATCATCAAGACCGAGTTTATCTAACGTGTCTAAGCTTCCTAAGTCAAATACGACAACCTTTTTAGGGTTCTTTGGCACTTTTGTGCCGTTTTTGTCCAGCTGGTGTTTGACCGTGATTTGTTCTTTCTTAGATTCAGTACCTTTGCTACCAGTGCTTTGGTTTCCGCATGCGGAAATGACAACTGCCGTCACCAAAGCGATGAATAGTAATGCGAACTTTTTCATACTCCTCACCTCTTCTATATATTTAAGAAAAATAAACACCTATCCTTTGATTATCAATCAACTGAATCGGAATGGTCATATCGTAGATGTCCTCAAGCACAGAGGTTTTAATAATCTCCTCAGGCGGCCCCTCTTTTACGATTCGGCCGTTTTTCAAGGCTACGATACAATCGGAGTAAACGGATGCAAAGTTGATATCATGAATAACGATCACGATTGTTTTTCCGAGCTCCTCTACCAGCCGTTTCAGCAGTTTCATAATTTCAACCGAATGTTTCATATCGAGATTGTTCAACGGCTCATCCAGAAAGATATAGTCTGTGTCCTGGGCAATAACCATTGCAATGAACGCCCTTTGACACTGTCCGCCGCTCAGCTGATCAAGGTATTTATCCTGAATGTCTTCCAGCTTCATATAGCCGAGCGCCTGGTTGATATGAACCCAATCTTCCTCTGTCAGCCGGCCTTGTGAATATGGAAATCTGCCGAAGCTGACGAGGTCTTTGATGGTGAGCCTGATATTGATTTGGTTTGCTTGCTTCAAAATGCTCATTTTTTTGGCAAGCTCTTTGCTGTCGCAGGCTCCAATTTCTTGTCCGTCTATGAAAATCTCGCCGGAATCCTTTTTGATCAAGCGGCTCATGATAGACAGCAGCGTACTTTTGCCGGCGCCGTTAGGACCGATAAATGAAGTGATTTTGCCCTTTTGAATAGTGACTGACGTCTCTTCAAGGACCACTTTCCCGCCATATTGTTTGCTTACATTTTTGACCTCTACCATGATTTATTCTCCTTTAACAGCAAGTAGATAAAATAAATCCCGCCGGCAAAATTAATAATGACGCTCAGCGTCGTTGAGAAGGTAAACACTTTCTCAACCACAAACTGCCCTCCAACCAGCGCAATGATGCTGATGAGAACGGAGCCTGCAATTAAGTATGAGTGCTTATATGTTTTCAGAAATTCTCTCGCCAGGTTGACGACAAGAAGGCCTAAGAACATAATCGGCCCGACTAGCGCTGTTGAAACAGAAACAAGGATCGCAACCACGATCAGCATCTGCTTCACCACTTTGTCGTAGTCAATGCCCAAATTGACGGCGTGCTCGCGCCCGAGCGACAGCACGTCGAAAAACTTTGTAAAACGCCAGACATAAGCGCCTGTCAGCAAGAAGATGATGAACGCGAGCCATAACAAATCCGTATTGATGTTGTTAAAGCTGGCAAACATCTTATCCTGCACGACTTGGAACTCATTCGGATCAATCAGCATCTGCATAAAGGAAGACAGGCTGCTGAACAGCGTGCCAAACACGATTCCGATGAGCAGAAGGAAAAAAATATTTCTCCCCTCTCCCTTAAACATGATCTGATACAGAACTAGGGAAAACAATATCATCAGCAGAATAGAGATGATAAAGTTGATGTTTTTATTCATGATGACAATATTCGCAGAACCGAACAAAAAGATAATGCCGGTCTGAATCAGCATGTAGAGAGAATCAAGACCCAAGATGCCGGGCGTCAGGATGCGGTTGTTCGTAATCGTTTGAAAGATCATGGTCGAAAACGCAATCGCTCCCCCCGTCAGCACAATGGCGGCGACCTTTTTGATTCGTCTCGGCAGGGTGTAATCCCAATTGCCTAAATCATAAAACAGAAACAAGCCAACACATACAATGGCTAAACCAACGAGCAACGCTATTTTCACTTGGTTACGCATACGCTTTTCTCCTTAACAGCATAAACAGGAAAATGCCGCTGCCGATGATTCCGACCATCAGGCCAATCGAGATTTCATAAGGGAAGATAATGACTCTGCCCAATATATCGCAAAACAGCACAAAAACCGCTCCCAACAGCGCTGTATGCGGCAGGCTGTTCTTTAGATTGTCTCCTCTGTAAATGGATACAATATTCGGGATGATTAAACCGAGAAACGGCAGCATGCCGACGGTCAATATGACAAGAGACGTGATCAGGGACACGATAATAAGCCCGATGTTCACAACCCGTTTGTACTTCAGGCCGAGATTGACAGAAAAGCTTTCGCCCATACCGGCCAATGTGAATTTATCCGCATATACATAGGCAATGATGACGAGCGGAATACTCAGATAAAGAAGCTCGTATCTTCCTTTCACGACCAAAGAGAAGTCTCCCTGCAGCCATGATGACACATTTTGGATCAAATCATATTTATAGGCGATAAATGTCGCGATTGAACTGACGATATTCCCGAGCATTAAACCGACAAGCGGAATAAAGATGGTGTCATTAAATTTGATTCTTTCAAGAATTTTCATAAACAGAAAATTTCCTGCAAGGGCAAAGATAAAAGCGACAAGCATTTTGATTAGAGGGCTGGCGGATGTGAACAGCATCAAGGAAATTAAAATACCGAGCCGTGCCCAATCCATCGTGCCCGCTGTTGTCGGAGACACGAATTTGTTCCTGCTGATCTGCTGCATAATCAAACCGCAGATGCTCATGCTTAATCCGGCAATGATAATACTGATCAATCGCGGCAAACGGCTTGCGAACAGCGTTGACGCTTCTTGTTTGCTTAAATCGAAGAGATCAAGCGGCGACAGATCTTCCACGCCGATAAATACAGATGTAACTGCTAATACAATAAGTAGAATGAATAAGTAACGTAGCTTCATGCTGCCTCCTTACATCCTTACAGCAAAAAGAACGTATCTCCCACTCCGCAAGGACTAAAACAATCTGGCTATATATATTAATTAATTGATTATCATTATCAATTACATCTTACCATTTTTCTAGTGTTAGTCAATATTCTTTCAGCATATTAAAGTAGTCATATATTCAATTTCACTCATCATTCTAGTCATTTACCATCCCACAATCGTTAGACTGTTTACCATATTTATCTTTAGAATGCTTGTATATAGTCAACATATCTGACGTTATTCCTTCTGTAAAAAACAAATGTTCATCCCGAGGAGAAATTCCCCCTTGATTTACAGGACTGAAAAAGAGATAATAAATACTAAATTTATTTGAAAATTATAAACATTAGGGGATGTAAATATGAAGGTCGTTAAATTCGGAGGCAGCTCACTCGCTTCAGGCGCTCAGCTTGAAAAAGTATTTCACATCGTCACCTCAGACCCGGAACGGAAAGCTGTAGTCGTTTCAGCTCCGGGAAAGCGCCATGCTGGGGATACGAAAGTGACTGATCTCTTAATCGCGTGCGCGGAACAATATTTGGCATCAGGCAGCGCCCCTGAGCTGGCGGAAGCTGTTGTGGAACGGTATGCCCTCATCGCAAATGAGCTTCAGCTTGAGCAAAGCATTATCGACAAAATCCGGGATGATCTGTTTACGCTTTTAGATGGAGATAAAATCAATCCCGAGCAGTATCTTGACGCCGTCAAAGCAAGCGGGGAGGATAACAACGCCAAACTCATCGCCGCCTATTTCCGCCATAAAGGCATCAAAGCGGAATATGTGAACCCAAAGGACGCCGGCCTTTTCGTGACAAATGAACCCGGCAACGCGCAAGTTCTCCCGAAATCATATCAAAACCTTTATCGTCTTCGGGAACGTGATGGTCTTATCATTTTCCCCGGTTTTTTCGGATTCAGCGAGACTGGCGATGTGATCACATTCTCACGGAGCGGCTCTGATATTACCGGCTCGATTCTTGCCAATGGGCTGCAGGCTGACTTGTACGAAAACTTTACAGACGTGGACGCGGTGTACTCTGTCAATCCGTCCTTCGTTGAAAATCCTAAGGAAATTAGCGAGCTGACATACAGAGAGATGCGGGAGCTGTCCTACGCGGGCTTTTCAGTGTTTCATGATGAAGCGCTCATTCCTGCATTCAGAGCGGGGATTCCCGTCCAAATCAAAAATACGAATAATCCGTCAGCACAAGGCACCCGTGTCGTCAGCAAGCGGGATAACACAAACGGGCCTGTCGTCGGCATTGCCAGTGATACCGGATTTTGCAGCATTTATATCAGCAAGTATTTAATGAACAGAGAAATCGGATTTGGACGCAAAGCCCTTCAAATCCTGGAAGAACATAGGTTAACGTATGAGCATGTTCCATCGGGAATTGATGACATGACCATCATCCTGCGGGAGGGCCAAATGGATGCCGCCGCTGAACAGAGTGTGATCAAACAGATCGAAAAGGATCTGCATGCCGATGAAGTCATTGTCGAGCATCACCTCGCATTGATCATGGTTGTCGGAGAAGCGATGCGCCACAATGTCGGCACAACGGCAAGAGCGGCCAAAGCCTTATCAGAGGCGAAGGTGAATATCGAAATGATCAACCAGGGATCTTCTGAGGTAAGCATGATGTTCGGCGTAAAAGAAGCTGAAGCAAAAAAAGCCGTTCAAGCGTTATACAAAGAATTTTTCGCGGGCGTGCTGATCTCTTAACATAAAAAATAGCGGGCGCAAACGCCCGCTATTTTTTATACATTCAGCCCATCATCAATTGTCCATTTTTTCACTTGTCCACTATTGCCTCAAGCACACCGACCGGTTTTGCATACCTTATAGTATCCACTATAGGGAGGTGAAGCCTTATGTCAGGATACACTGGTGGCGGTTACGGCAGCTCTTTCACTTTAATCGTTGTATTGTTTATTCTATTAGTTATCGTAGGAACAGCGTATGTTGGCGGATTCTAAGTTGCTCATCTTCTCTTCGGGACGCCGTAAGACCTTGTCTTACGGCGTTTTTTTTAAAAAAACCCCTTCTCAAATGAGAAGGGGTTGATTCTTACGTCATTCCTCTTTCTGCCACATGAAAATCAATTGCTTCCGTATTAGCGGAAATGCCAGCAGCTGTAAAAATGGCAGCTGTGACCACACAAATAACAAACAACTTAGATTTCAATTTCATGCCAACCCTCACTCCTTTGTATTTGTTTTCTTGCTTCTTCAACTTGTAGAAAATAGGAAGCAGACAATTTAAACCATTGTTGTTCATAGTAATATTTTGCTACTTCTAGGGCTAAATCCTCTATATCAGCGTACATACTTTTATTTTTTAGGTATTGGAAACATTGTTCGATTCCTTCTTCATTAGGCTGATCCTGATATAGGGATTGTAAAAATTCGAATTTTACCGCGTAATCTGCGTCGTCTGTTTCTTTAGCATATTCATAGCCCCGCTTGTGATATTCCGAAGCTTTATCATGTTTTCCTTGTTTATAATAAATCAGGGTGATTAAAAAGTAGGCTTGCGGCAGCGAATTGATGATCATGCTGCTTTCAAACGTGGAGACCGCTTTTTCAAAGTAATCAATAGCACGGTCAAGAAGATCTTGATTGTAATAGCATAAGCCAAGATTGTAATAGGCTCTTCCGACCAACTGGGCTTTTTGTTCTGTTTTGGCCATATCGAGCGCCAATTTGAAATGGCGTGCGGCTTGTTCAAAATTCCTTTCATCCATCAGATTAACCCCGTACACGAAATGGCACTGAATGATTCTCACTTGGTAGGTTTCCTGCTCCACGTAAATTTCATAGGCGTTTTTTATATTGATCAGTGAAAAATACGTTTGCTTCATATAATAGTAGGCTTCCGCCATTTTAAAATAGAACTCCGCCCGTTCAATATGGTCAGCGACAAAGGAAAGCTTTTTCTCCGCCTGTTTATAATAGGTAATGGCAGAAATAAATTCCCGCTTATCAAACTCATACATCCCGCGAAAAAAATTCACATAATAGTCGAGCAGCCCTTTGAGGTTTGCCTGGTTGCTGTCGATATTTCTTGATAATTCGGACAGGCTTGGCTGGTCTTCTATATTTAATTTCTCTAACGGCTCTAGATAATCAAGCATAAGCTGGTGGCGGAATTCCATTAGTGAATAATAAAGGAGCAAGTTGGAATCGTGCTGCATGTGTTTCAGTTCCTGCTGGATTTCAGCTTTTAACACTTCGGCATCCGGCACGCTGAATGTGCGGATATATTTGTACCACTCATTAATTTTTTGACCGACCGCTGAAGAAGGAATTACCCCGCTCTTCATTCCTTCACCCTCTCCCATCAAAAACTGTTCATGTCATATTTTATCATGTTTACAGACCATCCCAACCCGAAAAACACGCAATCTTTATTTCGGATGCACGCAATAACTTAATCGTGTGCAAAAAGGCGGATACATGTAGCTTATGCCGCTGCCCTGTATGTTTTGCCATTAAAGGATGGTGAATGTTGCGCTTTGCCTTTTTCACTTTTGATTTCTGCTTTAGAGATACCATTCAATTTCGATCATCGTCTCTTGATATCCTTTCAATCCTCCAGCTAAATGTGCCGTTTCGTATAAATTGGATATTGTTTTTTCTTTCACAAAGCGAGAAAACAAACGCTAGCTGCTACATTCCATCGCTCTTTTATTGTTTTTTCGCTTCCGTCTCGTTTGACTTCTCTCTTCGCTTCTTTTTCCAAACGGCTATTACAAATAAGAAAAGCGGAAACAAAAGCTGAAAGGGCAAATGAATATACATTGGGACCACTTTCAGGCCTTCGTTCATATGCTCTGAAAAGTTAGTCGCGATCGTTATAGATAGAATTAAGATGCCCAATCCCATTGGATAAGCCAATTGAGAGGGGTTCTTTTCCTTAAAGAGCGTGGACATTCCCACCACGGCTGCATATAAGTAGAGGCTGACCTTAAAAAAGCCGCCGATGATGAGGGCCAGCATAAAAAAGACATCGAGACGATCTAAAAACTCCTCGACCTTAATCGTCTGAATCGTACTTAAAAGCGGAAACTGGGATCTGAGGGTCAAATCAACATCAAGCACACTAATATTAATCGTCACGATAAGCGCCACAATCAATCCGCTGATGGTCATAGCAAGAATCCCCATTTTTTTCACGTTTTTTCGGTCATTAAGAGTCGGGAAAATCATAACAAATAACACAACTTCACCAAATGGAACGTACATCGTCTGCGTGAAAACAGAGTGAATGACAGGATAAATGCCGTCCGCTAAAACCGGTTTTACATTCTGCAGGTCTACGGAGCCTGACACAATAATAAGCACGAGGCCGAGCGCCCCCAGTAAATACATAGCTCCGAAAAGAAGCTCCGCTGAGCGGGCGAGCACCTCAATTCCTTTTCTGACGGCATATACACTCACCACCATTAATAAAGCATTTACAATAATGATAGGTGTATCATGGTAAGCAAACGTCAGCAGCATTTCTCCAAAGTCACGCAGCACCCTGGCGGCAATATAGGAAAAGTACAGGATATACAGAAATGAAAACAGCCAGCTCAGCTTGGTTCCGAGCATATCATCCATATATTCTTTCGGGGAAGACTCCGGATAGCACTGATAAATGCCTTGATACAAGTAGAAAAGAAACAAACCGATCGCACAGCCCAACAGCACTGCTAACCAGGCATCTCTTCCTGCCATCATCCCCGGTGTAATCAACAAGGAGCTGCCCAGCTCAAAAATAATAATCATGACAAACAGCTGCCTGATATTTATTCTGGCTTTTTCCATCTGCCGCTCCCCCTTTCTCGCACCTACTCATTTTTAAGCTGGTGCTGAATCGGATTGTTTCGCAACCCTGTTCGTCTGATATACGTGTCCACTTTTACATCAATGGGCAGTTCCGGTAAATATTCTTCGTCCCATGTGTCCTTCATTTTCTCCCACTGCTTCGGATACTTTCTATATATCTTGTCACCAAAACCGATAAAGTCTATTTTGTTCTTCTTGATCTTTTTCACAACATGGCTGATTTCCTTTTCCAGCTCTTTGCTGAGAGTTTGTTCAATAGCCGCCAGCACCTTTGGATTAGACAATTGGAAAGGGTATCTGACAGCATCTATGATTCCTTCAACATTGACTCTAACATGGATGTACGGACGTCCGTTTCTCATCCCCGGCACCAGCTTTGTGCTTTGATGCGTAACTTGTAAACTGACCGCGTTCTTTGTCTTTCCCCAGTCAGCATTAATAAACGTATGCTGAATCTTATTCATCAGCCAAACTGCCCCTACGCTTTCATGATCTCCAATCCAATACTTTAAATAGCCTGACTTATCAAAAATGGCCAAACCATCTGCCTGAAGAATGGCTTTCGGATCAGTAGCTTGCGTGTTTTCCATACTGATTCCTTTTTTATCATCACCAATCATCATATATCCCGGGATAATCGTTGCTTTTGTACTGTCGCCAAGTGTTTTCAAAGCGTCCTGAATATTGGTTTTGATAACCCGTCCGTATTCCGCCTCCGTAAAGTCGAGTGTTTTATTGACTTTATTTGACGGAATTTTATCAATCGGTGTAAGGATTTTCACGATATTTTCCGCTTTTGTTTTATGGGCGACAACGATTGTTGCCGTTGTCCTGAATTCCGTATCACGGTCAAGGTTATCTAACACAAAATCCAATCCTTCCTCACTCGCCAGCTTCTCACTGATTACGACTAGATTGGTATGGGCAAAATAAAGCCTCCGGGATACCTTTATGGAAGCTTTTCTAAGCGCTTCCGTCATATTGTCGCCTTCAATCGAATAGACAGATACAGGCGGTCTGTCTCCAGCACCGCCTCCCTGAAGCCCGCCGGCCACATTTCCGGGATTGATAATTTGAAGATGCAGCACGTAGTTGCCTTCTTTTGTCCGATCAATGCCAATCGCCGAGATAATCGCAAGATCCGTCAGCTCTCGCTTATCCCAGCAGCCGGGAAGCACAATGACGCTTAAAAGCATGAGAACAGCTAATAGACATTTACGACCCATTCTGATCCCCTTCTTCCAAGTCTTTATTCACCATTCCTTGGGAAGCGGCCGGCTCCGGACGTTGCCCTTGCCCCTGCCGCACTTTATCTTCCTTACTGACTGACTCCGGCCTTTTTTCATCAGCCCACCACGGAACCCTGAACAGCGCGTCCTTTACCCCTTGGGAAGAAAAAGGAGCAAGCGGCGACATGTAGGGAACACCGAAAGAGCGCAGGCTGCATAAGTGCACAAACATGATAATAATTCCTAAAATCAGCCCGTAGAACCCCATAACAGAGGATGCAATGATAAGGATAAACCGAATGAGACGGGCTGAAATCGCCATGGCGAAAGCGGGTGTCGCAAAGCTGGCAATCGCGGTGATCGCAACGATAATGACCATGGCCGGAGAAACGATGCCAGCCTGTACGGCAGCCTGTCCGATAACGAGCGCACCTACGATCGATACCGCCGAACCCACAACGCGCGGCAGTCTGACACCGGCTTCTCTCAGAATCTCAAAAGCAATCTCCATCATAAGTGCTTCGACAACTGCCGGAAACGGCACAATTTCCCGCTGAGCTGCAATCACGACTAACAGCTGTGTGGGGATCATTTCCTGGTGAAACGTCGTGGCTGCCACATAAACAGCAGGCGCGATAAGTGAAATAAAAAAGACCAAAATCCGCAAAATCCGTATGCTCGAGGCAATGTCAAAGCGCGAATAGTAATCTTCAACAGACTGAAAAAATTGTATAAATAAGGCAGGAGCAATAAGAACAAACGGCGTTCCATCCACAATGATCGCGAATCTTCCTTCTAATAGATTCCCTGCTACCACATCAGGACGTTCTGTATGATACATGGTCGGAAACGTCGTAAAGGTTTCATCTTCAATCAGCTGCTCGATATATCCGGATTCTAAAATACTGTCTATATCTATTTTTTTCAGGCGCTGTTTCACTTCCTTCAGCACCTTTTCATCACAAATGCCATGAATGTACATAAGTGCAATATCCGTATTCGTAACAGAGCCGATTTTCATTTTTTCCACCCATACATTCGGGTTCTTTATGTATCGCCGAATCATGGAAATATTCGTTTGCAGAGACTCTGTAAATCCTTGACGCGGGCCGCGGAAGGATACTTGAGTGCTCGGCTCTTCGATGGAGCGCTGTTCTCCCCCTTGTGTGCTGCAAATCAACGCATCGTCATAGCCATCAGCAAAAACGAGCGCATTGCCGAGCATTAATTCAGTAAAAAGCTTTTCCCAATCCTTTTCAGCTTTCACCCCTCCTAGTGGAAGTGTTTTTTCAAGAATCTGCTGGATGGCATGCGAATGTTGGATGGATTGGTCCCCAACCAAAGGATTGATTAAGGATTCATGAATCGTGTTATTATCGACCAGGCCTGCAAGATAGATAATGGCAAGGTGGACACGATCCTGTTCCCCGATTTTGATCTCGCGGATAATGACATCAGAGCTGCATCCGACTTTCTTTTTCGTTTCCGCTAGATTCTTTGCTAAACTTCTGGAAATGTGAACCGGCCTTTTGTTGTCTTGCTGCTGTTCCTGTTTCTTTTCTTCTGATTTTTGTTTCTTTTGCTTAGAAGGCATACACAAAATACCTTTCCTTGTCGTTTTCTCATATTCTTCCTTCCAGCATTGAGATTATGCATACATCTTAGATACGGTATAACTTCCTGAAAAAGATGGACACTAAGATTGGAGGGTGATGAAGCATGAAAATATTAGGCGTGACAGGGTTCATCTTGATTTGTTTATTAGCTATTTCTGTTTTTATGGACATGCTTCAAGGGTTCAGTCTGACAAAAGCTGTTTATAACAATATGTCCAGCTTTAAGATGACAACGTTCGCAGAATGGACTGTCCTTTTATTTTTTGTGGTCGTACTTGGAAGAGAAATATATGTGATCTATAAACCGAAAAAAAAGAACCCCTAGAGCGGGGCCCTTTATCAAACCAATATATTGCCGTCTGCTGTATCGCTGCTATGTTTGTTGATGGTGCCTTTGAAGATGCGATTGCCGATGATTTTGGAATTGGTTGAGGTGTTTGTTTGAATAGCTGTCGCTGTCCTTGCGGAGAGGTTATTGATGGTGTTTCCGGAGATGATAGAGCCTGCGGAACCGCTGACATAAATCACAATTGGATTCCCGGCTGTTCTGTTGACTGAAATGGTGTTATCAAAAATCTCATGCACACCTGCGCTGATATAGATGGTGACCAAAAGCGGAGATCCTTCAATGTGGTTGCTGATAATAGAGGTTTTCGCAGTTGTAGAGCAGTAAATCGGATAGTTTTTAAACTCTTTAAAGATATTGTTTTTAATAATAGCACCAGCATTGTTTGTAACAGTAACAGAATATGATTCCGCGGCTGCTTCAAACGTGTCAGGGTACAGTGTATTTCCTTCTACCACCGCGTTTCCTTGAGCGATCCAAATTCCCCGGCTGTATTTTCTCAACACATTATCCTTAATGATCATATCGCCGCCGGAAATGTTCACACCATCAATGACTTCAATGAGGCAGTTATTCAGAAATACGGTATCATCCGACAGCACTGCGCGAAGACCGGTGCTGCGGCTTGTTTCAGACAATCCGTTTTGAATCTGGTTGCCGTCTACCTTTACGTCGGAAGATTGATAAACCAAGATCCCAGTGTTTTCAAAGTTACTGATTTTGTTGTTTGTGACAAGAACGCTTTTCCCCCTGACATCAATTCCGGTTGAAAACCCGGTAATCAGGTTGCCGGCGATTACCGTATCACTGCTCTCCTTCCCTTGTGACACACCGAGTCCGGTAATCCCGACTCTAGGCGCAGCAGCGGCGTTTTCAGCCCGTCTGAGAATATTCCCCTTGATCATCGTTTGCGTTCCATACCCATAGCTGATCGTATTGTCTGAATCGTTTCCCTCTATTGAAATGCCGTATCCATTAAAATTGGTCACAGAGCTTGAAACGTTTCCAATGAAATGGTTGTTGCGGATGGAAACATTGATCGGTTCCTCATAGTCAACCTCACCTTCGCCATATCCTTCTATGTCAATTCCGAATTTCGGCGCTGTTCCATTCCCTGTTCCGGCATCTTCAATTACACATTCCTCCACCGTGACCGTATCACATCCGGTAATGGAAATGTTATTTCTTCTCGACCGCCGAACCTCACAGCCGCGGATGGTGATATGTTCTGACGTACGATAATCATTCGCTGTCTTTAAACCGCTTGGACTGACAATAATCCCGTCACCGGTAAAATCAGAAATTTTGACATTATCAATGACAACATTCGAGCATCCTTCAATACATATGCCGAAACCCCATTCATGAGTTGACCTTATCCCCGCGGAGACATACGTATGCTCATCGCGTTCACCAATAATTTGTCCCCCGGAAATGGTTATATTCTCTTGCTTGCCTACATAAAATGCGGAATAACCCCACGAGCTGTTCGGGATGATTTTGATGACACACTCAGGGTCCATCATAATCTCAAGGTTGCCGGGAACAATGACCCCCGCGTTTCGAAACTTCTGATTGGGGTCTCCTCCAAGCGTTCCATCTATTAAATAGGTTCCTGTTGGGAACCAGACCATATGATATCCTTTCGAAACAGCCATACCAAAGCACTGATTAATCAACTCTGTATAATCCGTTTGTCCGTCTCCCAAAATACCGAAATCCGCCACATTTAATATAAATTCAGTCAATTGCGGGTCTCCTTCTCCATGATTTGTATCATGATACGTCTAAAAACCCGCTCCGCTTGTACATATCTCTAACATTTTATCAAAAAAGTATAAAGGAAGAAATTTGCAAGAAAATCTTACGGAAAAAGTCCTAGGAACTAGTATACACTCCCTATTTTCCTATGTTTATATTTTTTCTATTCTGGAACTTCTTGAAATGAGTATAAATTATATTGACACAGGTATTATATAAGAATATGATTTTTATAATACACTTTTTTAAGAAAGGGTTTGGCTGACATGGCTTCGATTGATAACGAAAGTATCATTAAAAGCGTCCCGCAAAAAGGGTTCTTTGGTCACCCGCGAGGACTATTTACGCTATTTTTCACCGAATTTTGGGAGCGTTTCTCTTACTATGGAATGAGAGCAATCTTACTTTTCTATTTGTATACAGAAACGGTAAACGGAGGACTCGGCTTTGACAAAGGCACAGCGGTCGCCATCATGTCGATTTACGGCTCTCTCGTATACATGTCCTCTATTATTGGCGGATGGCTTGCTGACCGGGTATTCGGAACTGCAAACACCGTTTTTTACGGCGGCATACTCATTATGTTCGGCCACATTGCACTCGCCTATCCGGGCAGCGCGACAGCATTTTATATCAGCATGGCGCTTATCATTATCGGTACAGGTTTATTAAAACCAAACGTATCAAGCGTAGTTGGGGATCTTTACACAAAAGAAGATGCACGCCGCGACTCAGGTTTTAGCATTTTCTATATGGGGATTAACCTCGGCGGATTACTCGCGCCGTTAATTGTCGGAACACTCGGACAGAAGTACAACTATCATCTCGGCTTCGGAACTGCCGCGGTCGGAATGCTTCTCGGACTTATCGTATTTGCTCTGACAAGAAAGAAAAACCTCGGTCTTGCAGGGACAAATGTGCCAAACCCGCTGTCTAAAAAATCAGCGATTGGGACTGGAATCGGTGTAATTATTGTGGCGATTGCAGTCATGATCTCTGTCCAAACAGGCACGCTGACGATCAATCGTTTCATTAATCTTGTAAGTATTCTCGGTATTTTGATTCCGATTGTTTATTTCATCATCATGTTTACAAGCAAAAAAGCGGACAAAACAGAAAAATCTCGTCTTGTCGCTTATATTCCTTTGTTTATCGCTGCTGTCATGTTCTGGGCTATCCAGGAACAAGGAGCAACCATTCTTGCAGTATACGCTGATGAACGCACTAGGCTTTCATTAGGCGGATTTGAACTTCAATCATCTTGGTTCCAATCGTTAAACCCATTGTTTGTCGTCATTTTCGCGCCAGTTTTCGCATGGCTATGGATGAAGCTTGGCAAACGCCAGCCGTCCACACCAGTTAAATTTTCAATCGGCATTATTCTAGCAGGCTTATCATTTATCATTATGGTATTCCCCGCAATGCAAGGAAAAGAAACACTCGTAAGCCCTCTTTGGCTCGTTCTCAGCTTCCTGCTTGTCGTGCTTGGAGAGCTGTGCTTGTCTCCAGTTGGTTTATCTGTAACAACGAAACTGGCGCCAGCTGCATTCTCTGCACAGACAATGAGTATGTGGTTTCTGACTAACGCAGCAGCCCAAGCGATCAATGCCCAAGTAGCCGGATTGTTTGATAAAATTCCTGAAACAACCTACTTCGGTACCATCGGTATGATTTCAATCCTACTTGGCGTCATTCTCCTTCTTCTCACGCCGATTATCAAACGCGCGATGAAAGGGATCTTATAATAAGAAAACAGCCCGCAGATGTGGATCTGCGGGCTGTTTCTTATTTGTCCGCCACTTGATCAAAGACCGGCGCTTCTTCCAGCATTGACTGATGGCTGCTTTTGATAAATGCTCCTCGCTTTGGGGCGAATCCATAAAATAGGTTAGATTAGCATTCAAAGCGAATTGTTGAAGACGTGTCCCATTTCAAAAATGAAAGCCTGACGCATGGCGTCAGGCTTTCATTTTTATCGCTTCAATTCTTCCAGCGTCTTTTCCCATCTATTCAGCACCTCTTCAGGGCTGTGAAGCTGGATATGGACACCGGAATTCAAATCAGCGTATTTCGCAACGTCCTCCTTCACTGAAACGATGCGGCAGGCAAAACGATCTCTTTCATATTCGGCATCTTTCAAAGTTGGCAAGAGTTCACAATGCAGCTTTACATAATGAGCCGCTCCCTTCCACCATGCCGTAAACTGCGCTTTTCCTGTGCGAAGGATGTTGGCAGCAGTCGTTGTGTTTTTCCATAGGGCGATTCGGATATCCGTGCGGCTCAAAGCAATTATTTCTCCCACACTGATCATCGCGGCATGCGGCCAGCCGTCCTCCGATACCGTTTGCAGAACGAAAGCTTCATGCTGTTTCTCATTCAGGCGATCCCCGTCAAGCAGCTCAAAGAGATGGTCTGATATATCATTCACGCTAGTCAAACCTTTCGTTCCGGCACAGCCGGAACTTCAATCGCTGTTTTCGTTTCCTGCGGATCAATTTTAAACGCCGGATTGTATTTCTCAGGATTAGTAATGCTTTCTGGTTCACAGGATCTCCATGTGAAAAAGCATGTTTGGCACTGATAAACTTCCCATGCGCCTTCTACAGGCGATTTGCTCATGACTTCTCCCTTTTTTGAATCACAGCGAGGACATGTATGCATGTCAATCATCCTTTCCTTATTTATTCATTAAGTCCATTAGTTTTTGTTCCCATTCTTTCGTTGTTAATGGAGAATCAAGCGGCTGTGAATAATGCCCTCTCGTTTCCGGCGCAACTGGCGTAGTGGCGTCAAGAATCATTTTATGAGTGATGCCTGATGGGTTAGATCCCGGATCAAGCGGCAGAACCGATAAGTCGGGAATGATGACCGCATCGTGTTTCGGATGCATTTTGCTCGAAAGCGCCCACATGACTTGTGGCAGGTTGAATGGATCGACATCCTCGTCAACGACAATGACCATTTTGCAGTAGCCGAGTCCATGCGGTGTTGTAAGCGCACGCATACCAACTGCTTTCGCAAATCCGCCATAGCGTGTTTTTGTGGAAACAATCGCGATTAATCCGTGCGTGTACATGGCGTTCACTGCGACAATTTCATTCGGATACGCTTCCTTCAACTGTTGATAAAGCGGCACACACGTATTAATGCCGATCATATAATCACATTCTGTCCAAGGCATGCCTAAGTATAAATGTTCAAAAATCGGATTGTTTCTATGATACACACGTTTAATCTTGATAATTGGCATGCTGCGTCCGCCGGAATAATGGCCTGTAAATTCACCGAACGGGCCTTCATATTCGCGCTCTCCGGCAATGATTTCACCTTCAAGCACAACTTCAGCGCCCCACGGAGCATCAAGATCAGACAGCTTTGATTTCACAATGCGATATGGCTCGCCTTGAATCGCGCCTGCCATTTCGTATTCTGATTGATCATAAAGAAGCGGAGTTGATGCCGCTGTTGTAATGACCGGTTCACAGCCGAGCGCAATGGTGACCGGAAGATTAATGCCGCGTTCTTCGGCTTGGCGCAGATGGATCGCGATATCGTGCTGCGGCACAGGCTGAATGCCGAGACGGTCTTTTCCTTTGACCTGCATTCTGTAAATGCCGACATTTTGTTTGCCGAAGTTGTCGGGGTCCTCAAGATCACGCGAAATGACACACGCTTTGTCTAAATAGTAACCGCCGTCTCCTTGATTAATTCTGAAAAGAGGCAATATATCGAACAAATTGATGTCTTCTTTAACTTCATTTTCATGAAACGGTGCTGTTTCCTCCCGTTTGACCGGCATCGGAAACTGATCATAACGCTTCGCGAATTCAAAAAACTGTTCTTTCACCGGGGTGTCTTTCGGCATGCCGAGCATCATTGCATGATTCGGCCAAGAGCCGATCACATTCATCGCAATTTGCGCGTTGTGATAGCCGTAAATGTTGTTAAATAAGAGCGCGGGGCTTTTATCGCCAAGATTGCTGGCTGCGCGCGCTGCGGCTCCTAAATCCGGTTCCGGCTTTACCTCTTCATTCACTGCCAGCAGCTGTCCTTCTTTTTCAAGGGCAGCGAGAAATTCTCTGAAATCTTGATAAGCCATGATCAAGCTCCTCCTTTTTGTTTTTCAATTCCATTCCAGCGTTTCGCTTCAGGAAGGCGAATGCCGAATTGGTCCAACGTTCTGAATACGATATGATCGACCATTTCCTCTAAGCTGCTCGGCTGATTATAAAAGGCCGGCATCGGAGGAAGAATAATCGCGCCCATTTTCGTAAGCGCTAACATGTTTTCGAGATGAATCTGGTTTAAAGGCGTCTCTCGCGTTAAGAGGACGAGCTTTTTTCTCTCTTTGAGCATGACATCCGCCGCACGTGTCAAAAGATTATCTGCCATTCCAGTGCGGATACTGGCAAGAGATTTCATGCTGCACGGCGCCACAATCATTCCATCGGTATCAAACGATCCGCTTGAAATGGCTGCCGCCTGATCCTTATGCGAGTAAGTGTATGCGGCCAGTTGTTCTACTTCTTGTAAGGTATAGCCTGTTTCATGTTTGATCGTGACGTTCGCCCAAGGAGACACAACAAGATGGGTTTCAATTTCAGCGGCCTTTAGCCATTCCAGCAGCCTGACCCCGAAAATGGCCCCTGTTGCTCCTGTCATTCCGACAACGAGTTTCACTTTGTCCCCTCCTTTGCGCTTGAATTCTGCTTTCGTTTCCATCATACTCCTGATATATCCATATGAAAAATATCTGTTATATCTATATTTCATACCTAAAAGGTATAATGAGGAGGCGCTTTCTTTTGGACATTCGCCAGCTTCGATATTTCATTACCATTGCTCAGGAACAGAAAATTACATCCGCCGCTAAAAAGCTCCATATGGCGCAGCCGCCTTTAAGCAGGCAGCTGAAACAGCTGGAGGATGAGCTGGGCATCATTTTGTTTGACCGGAATAAGAAAAAACAAATGACCCTTACATATGAAGGAACTGTTTTTCTGAAAAGAGCCAAAGAGATTTTACATAGGTTTGAGGATGCCGTCATTGAGGTACAAGAGCTGAAGGAGGAGGTAGCTGGCACGCTGGCCGTAGGTTCAACGATTTATTGCGCCGCTCTGATGCTTGAAAAAGTCACACAGATTAAAGAGAGATATCCGCATCTCACCTTTAACATTTGGGAGAATGAGCCGGCGACATTGTTAGAGCTGCTGGAAAGCCGGCACATCGATGCGGCGGTTACGACGACGCTGATCAAAAGCGACATGGTCCAATTTAAACAGCTTGATGAAATTCCATGTGTGCTTGTACTCTCAAAAGAAGCCGGATATCCGTGCGGGAACACCATCAAAATGGAGGACATCCCTTCCTTTCCGCTGATTCTGCTGCGGCCTGTCAACGGAAAAGGCGTCTATAATCAGGTTATGAATGAATTTCACTGTTTACATCTTGAGCCGCGCATTGTTTGCGAATGCCACGATTCCGCTACTTTGCTCAGCCTTGTCTCATCCGGGTTTGGCGCGTCCATTCTGCCCGTCACGATGATTCCCGTTCATATGAGAAACCACGTACACACCGTTCATATTGAAAACAATCCCTTCATTATGAAGCCGGCTGTCATGTGGAGAACGGACAGTTATCTACCAAAACCTGCACAGCAATTTTTGGATTTATTTTAAAAGATTTCGCCTTATGAAAACCAAATACTTGACTCATACTAAAAAAAAGTTATCCTTTAGATTTGTAAGCTAATTTTTTATTTCAATAAAATCAACCAGAAAAGTGGGGAATAAGATGAAAAAAGCATTATTGGCTTTATTCATGGTCGTAAGCATCGCAGCTCTTGCAGCTTGCGGAGCAGGAAATGACAATCAGTCAAAAGACAGCGCCAAAAACGGCGATCTTTGGGCTTCAATTAAGAAAAAAGGTGTGCTGACAGTCGGTACGGAAGGGACATATGAACCGTTCACTTACCACGACAAGGACACTGACAAGCTGACTGGCTATGATGTGGAAGTCATCACAGAGGTCGCAAAACGACTTGGACTGAAAGCCGATTTTAAAGAAACACAATGGGACAGCATGTTTGCCGGCCTGAATTCCAAACGATTTGACGTCATTGCCAATCAAGTCGGAAAAACAGACCGTGAAGACAAATACGATTTCTCAGATAAATACACAACATCAAGAGCTGTTGTCGTGACGAAAACAGACAATAACGATATTAAGTCTGAAGCAGATGTAAAAGGAAAAACATCAGCTCAATCACTAACAAGCAACTACAACAAATTAGCTAAAAATGCCGATGCGAAAGTAGAAGGCGTTGAAGGCATGGCGCAGGCTCTTCAATTGATCCAGCAAGGCCGTGTCGATATGACTTACAACGATAAGCTTGCCGTGTTGAACTACTTAAAAACATCAGGCAATAAAAACGTGAAAATCGCGTTTGAAACAGGCGATCCGCAATCAACGTATTTCACATTCCGCAAAGGAAGCGGCGAGGTTGTTGATCACGTCAACAAAGCATTAAAAGAGATGAAAGAGGACGGGACTCTTTCTAACATTTCTAAAAAATGGTTCGGCGAAGATGTTTCTAAATAATCTGCCGGCATTGACGCTTGGCACGGCGATCCCGTGGGATCTGGTGCAGCAGTCATTTTGGCCGATACTTTCAGGGGGAATCTACTATACGATTCCCCTTACGATTCTTTCCTTTATATTTGGAATGATCCTAGCGCTGATTACGGCGCTTGCCAGAATGTCGAAAGTGAGACCTTTGAGATGGGTGTTCAGCGTATACGTATCCGCAATACGCGGCACTCCTCTTCTCGTTCAATTGTTCATCATTTTCTATCTGTTTCCGGCCTTTAACATCACATTAGATCCATTTCCAAGCGCCGTGATCGCCTTTTCATTAAATGTCGGCGCCTATGCATCAGAAATCATCCGAGCATCTATTTTATCTGTGCCAAAAGGGCAATGGGAAGCCGGCTACACAATCGGCATGACACATCAGAAAACGCTGTTCCGCGTCATTTTGCCGCAGGCTTTTCGTGTGTCGATCCCGCCATTATCTAATACCTTTATCAGCCTGATCAAAGATACATCTCTCGCGTCTCAGATTTTGGTCGCTGAGCTGTTCAGAAAAGCGCAGGAAATCGGCGCGCTGAATCTTGATCAAATTTTAGTGATCTATATTGAAGCAGCCTTTATTTATTGGATGATCTGCTTCCTGCTTTCACTCGTCCAGCATGTCATCGAACGGCGTCTTGACCGCTACGTGGCCAAATAAGGAGGTTCCGAGTATGCTTACCGTCAAAGGATTAAACAAATCATTCGGTGAAAATGAAATTTTAAAAAAGATAGATATGAAGATTGAAAAAGGGAAAGTCATCGCTATACTTGGGCCTTCAGGTTCAGGGAAAACGACGCTGCTCCGATGCTTGAACGCGCTGGAGATACCGAATCGAGGGGAGCTCGCGTTTGATGATTTCTCCATCGATTTCTCCAAAAAGGTGAAACAGGCGGATATTCTAAAGCTTCGCCGGAAGTCCGGAATGGTGTTTCAAGCGTATCATCTGTTCCCTCACCGCACGGCTCTTGAAAACGTGATGGAGGGCCCTGTTCAGGTGCAAAAACGGAACAAAGAGGAAGTCAGAAAAGAAGCGATTCAGCTTTTTGAAAAAGTCGGATTAAAGGACAAAATGGATCTATATCCATTCCAGCTTTCCGGCGGACAGCAGCAGCGCGTCGGCATTGCCCGCGCACTGGCGATTCAGCCTGGGCTTATGCTGTTTGACGAACCGACCTCAGCGCTTGATCCCGAGCTTGTCGGAGAGGTGCTGAAAGTGATCAAGGATTTAGCCAACGAAGGCTGGACCATGGTCGTCGTAACCCACGAAATCAAATTCGCCCAAGATGTGGCGGATGAGGTTGTCTTCATTGACGGCGGCATAATCGTGGAACAAGGACCGCCGGAGCAAATTTTCTCCTCACCAAAAGAAGAACGGACGCAGCGGTTCTTGAATCGGATTTTGAATCCGTTGTAAAATCCAAAAAAACCCAAAACGGCATTCGTTTTGGGTTTTTTCTTTTATTAGATTAAATCCTGGCTCCTAGAAAAATTTGCGGTTTATGATTTTCATTTTGAAGCAGGACATTGCACCAAAGGGAGGAATTTTTTAAAGAGGACTATAAATGCCAAAACTCAAATACTAAACGTTACGGAGGCGCTATAATGAAAAAACTTATTATCAGCACCGCTTTAATTGGTTTCCTTTTTGCTGGTTTATTAAATGCGGGATCATACGCTAACGAGCCAGATTCATTTCAAATAGCAGAAAAGGCAATCAATATTTAAACCTAAACAGGGCGCCTGCGGCGGCCCTGTTTTTTTGTTGAGCCCCTTCTGCCTATTCCGCCCTTTTGTCAGATGTGCTACAATGACACTCGACTGATTTTTACGAAAGAAGGGACCTCACGTGAAGCAAGAACTTGTTCTGCGCTGGACATTTTATTTTACCGGTTTGATCATTTTGGCTTTTGGTGTATCCCTCACGATAAAAGGAAAAGCACTCGGCATTAGTCCATGGGATGCATTTCATTACAGCCTGTTTCAGCACTTCGGGCTTACCATCGGCCAGTGGTCCATCATTATCGGAGCGCTTATTGTCGGATTCACAGCATTGTTTACAAAGGCTTGGCCAAAAATTGGAGCAATCCTGAACATGGTGCTCATTGGTGTTTTTATAGACTTTTTCAATTTTCTTCTGCCTGCCCCCTCCACCTACACAGGCTCCGTCATCATCTTTTCTCTCGGTGTAGTGCTGATCGGCTATGGCGTCGGTGTTTATGTATCAGCAGGCCTTGGTGCGGGTCCGCGTGATTCACTCATGATGCTGATTACAGAAAAAACCGGCTGGAATATTCAATGGGTTCGAAACGGCATGGAAATCACAATTTTATTGGCAGCATGGGGCATGGGCGGTCCGATCGGTTTAGGTACTATTTTGACCGCCATCCTCACCGGACTCATTCTGCGCTTTTCATTGCCGCAGTCAATCCAGCTGCTGAATTATACGATGGCAAGACGGAGAGCTGCTGTGAAAGCATCTCCGCCTATACATTAAAAAACAAAGCCGAAGCGGCTTTGTTTTTTATTTGCGCCTCTATATGAGTCGAAGTATGATAGGATGGTTTTGACAATCTTTTGCAGACGGAGGATCTAGAATGAAGATTTACGGAATTAATATGGACCGCCCGCTTTCACAAGAAGAGACTGAACGGTTCATGTCTTTCATATCGCCTGAAAAACAGGAGAAATGCCGAAGATTTTATCATAAAGAAGATGCTCACCGCACCCTGTTGGGAGATGTGCTCGTTCGCTCAGTCATCAGCAGGCAGTATCAGCTGGACAAAGCCGATATCAGCTTCAGCGCGCAGAAATACGGAAAGCCCTGCATCCCTGATCTGCCCGACGCCCATTTTAACATTTCTCACTCCGGCCGCTGGGTCGTTTGCGCGTTTGATTCCCAGCCGATCGGCATTGATATTGAAAAAATGAAACCAATCAGCCTTGAGATCGCCAAACGTTTCTTTTCAAAAACAGAGTACACTGACCTTTTAGCAAAAAACAAAGACGAGCAGACAGACTATTTTTATCATTTATGGTCAATGAAAGAAAGTTTTATCAAACAGGAAGGCAAAGGCCTATCGCTTCCGCTTGATTCCTTTTCAGTGCGCTTGCATCGGGACGGACAAGTATCCATTGAGGTTCCGGACAGGCATACACCATGCTATATCAAAACGTATGATGCGGACCCCGGCTACAAAATGGCCGTCTGTGCCGCGCACCCTGATTTTCCCGAAGAAATGACAATGGTCTCGTATGAAGCGCTTTTATAAATGGCTCATCAGCAGCTTGACACCGCGATCAATATCTTCCGTTTTCACATTGGATATATTGATTTTTAATAGATTTTCTTTTTGATAACCTGATAAATAATGACGGTCTATCGCCTCAAGGTGAACACCTTGTTTTTTCAGTCTATGAATCACCCTTGAGGCCGGCAGATCCCGAGGAAGCACCAGGTGGGTATGCATACAGGGTGCCTGGCCGCCCGAAAACGTAAAGCGTCCGCTTCCCAGCTGCCTGTGGGTTTGAATGGCTTGATGAAGCCTCAGTGATCGCTCCTTATAGGAATCTCTGATTTTCTCCTTATGCCTGCCATACATACCGCTTTTCAGATAAATCTCCAATGCCGCTTGAGAAATCATTGAACAGTCGATATCGTTCAACTTTTTGTACGCATGAAACGTATCAGTCAGTGCTTCGGGCAAAACAGCAGCCCCCACGCGAAGGCCGGGGAACATCATTTTTGAGAAGCTTTTTAAATAGATGACATGTGAGGACAGGTCATATGCGTGCAGCGGATCTGCCTTTTTATTTCCCTCCAGATCACCAAGGTAATCATCCTCAACGAGATAGACATCATACGCTTCTGCCAGTCTTACAAGCTCCTGTTTATCACGCTCTGACAAAGAGCAGCCAAGCGGGTTATGGAAGCGGGGCATCGTATAAAAAAATTTAATCGATTCTGTTTGAAAAAGCCGCTCAACCTCGGTTAAATTGAGCCCCTCTTCCGTTCGTTTCACACCGATGGCGGGAATTCCAAGCGTCTCAAGCTGTTCGACCATCAAATGGTAGCCCGGCTGTTCAATGGCGATCTTCTCTTTCCCATTTCGAAACGGCATGGCACAAAGCAGAGATAACGCCTGCTGGACACCTGATGTAATGAAAATATGCCGTTCATCCGCAAATACCTGCTGAGTGGCCAAGAGCTTTCGGAGTACGCGGATGAGTGATGGAAGCCCCTTTGGCGTCCCATAAATAAACAAATCGTTTTTGTATGTATCAATCGCTTTGTTGATACAGTGCTGAAAATCAAGATACGGAAACACATCTGGGTCCGGCGCAGATGTGGCAAAGTCGATGGGGCCAGGCTGCCCGCTTTTTGATTTCCCTGTCTTTTTCACAATATAATAGCCGCTTTTCGGAACAGAATAGATAAGGTGGCGCTTTTCCAGCTCCTGCAGCGCGCGGATCACTGTGCTTTTGCTGACTTGGTAGCGGGCGGACAGCTGACGGATAGATGGAAGCCTGTCTCCTTCTTGATAGGCGGTGCTTTGCATCATCTCCTCTATCCTCGTTACTAGACTCATATATTTCTCCATGCCTTCTCCCCCTGTTTTGTACCGGTACAGTTCATTGTTTTTCTCATTGTACCGTTCTGACCGCGGCCATACAATAAAGGGAGCGACCGGCGCTGCAATTCAGGTAAAGGAGCCCTTCCCATTATGGTTAAACATCAGCAAACCCCCGCTTATATAGCGGCTATTTTATATTCGTTCATTATCGGTTTATCCTTTCTATTCGTAAAAATCGCACTGCAAACAGCAGAGCCGTTTGATATTTTGGCGCATCGGTTCACCATTGCGTTTGCTGCGGCCACTGTACCGATCTTATTCGGCTGGGTAAAACTTTCAATCCGCGTAAAGGACGTCATTGCCATTTTGCCGCTCGCCCTGCTGTATCCCGCGCTATTTTTCAGCTTTCAGGCATTCGGCCTTGTGTACTCGTCCTCCTCTGAAGCGGGAATTATTCAGGCAGCCATTCCGATTTTCACGATGGTGTTTGCCGCTTATGTTTTAAAGGAACGCCCAACGTGGACGCAAAAGGGGTTCACGGTTTTATCCGTTACCGGCGTCATGTTTATTTTTGTGATGAAAGGCGTTGACGTGGAGTCAGCCAGCTTAAAAGGGTCTTTGCTGATTCTATTGTCCGCCTTGTCTTCAGCGATGTACAATACCGCCGCCAGAAAAATGACGCAGCGGTTCAAGCTGACCGAGCTTACCTACATCATGTCTGCCATCGGCTTTGTCGTCTTCAACGCCATTGCCCTTGTGCGTCACGGAGCGGCGGGAACAGTCGGCACTTATTTTCTGCCGTTCCGGGAGCCCGGCTTCGTTCTCGCCATTGTGTATTTGGGCGTGCTGTCTTCACTCGTCACTTCATTCTTGTCTAACTATACGCTGTCACGGATTGAGGCGTTTAAAATGAGTGCTTTTAATCATGTATCTACCATTGTGACAATGATTGCAGGAGTCGTGATTTTAAACGAAAGCCTGGCCTGGTATCATCTTTTTGGGGCCATTTGTATTATTATTGGCGTACTGGGGAGCAATACCAATCTGCAGAAAAAAAGAAAGCGCCCTGGTATGCCTGCAAAAAAATGAGAAATTATGCTAGACTGAAAGGAAAAACATGGTTAGAGGTGTAGGTTTACCGTATGATTCAATATGCTAGTGAAAGTATCAATCTTTCAGGAGAAATCACTTTTAAGGATGTAAGAGAAATCTTTTTTTATCAAATCGGAAAAATGTCATGCTTTTACTTTCTGTTGTTTTGCGCCATATTTGCTGCAGTTAACTTCATTAACGGATGGCCCCGTATCGTTTATGGCAGTGACGCGCTTAACTTGTTTATGAACAGTATTTTGATTATCGTGATGTCCGTTCTGTTTACACTGCTGCTCCTCCTTCTTCTATATGTGAAGTTTTCCAGAGCATACAAGAAGAACGAACGGATTAAATCTAAAAGAACATATAATCTGAATCAAGAAGGAATTCGTATATGTTCTAAAAAATATGACCTCATTTTCAATTGGAATGAAATCACAGCTGTTTTCGAATATAAGAATATCTTCCGCATCAATACATCCAGCAGCCAATATATTGCGATCCCAAAACATTTTTTTCACTCCGAAGAGGAGATGAACAGATTCAAGGGGATTATCCTTAAAAATACCGAAACAAAAAAACTCAAATTTAAAAAGGATCGGCATTGACAGTGCCGGTCCTTTTATATTGATTGATGGGTTTCTTTTGCCTTTTGTTTATCGAAAAACGGCACAAGCTCTATTACAGCCGATACACCCACAAACACGATACACACAGCAACAATCAGTAAATAACCATGAGTACTGTCAAAAAATAAACCGCCCGCATACACGCTGAGAGCTCCGGCAACCTGATGGATAAAGAAATTGATGCCTAACAGCGAGCCGATCAATCCTGTTTGATAGCTTTCAGAAATACACGCCACAGTCAGCGGGATGACGCCTGTATAACTGAGCCCGAATAACAGGATAAAACCGAAGTACCAAAGTTCGCTGTGATGAATTCCAAGGATGGGAATGATCAGAAAAATCAGGCTGATCAGCCGAAGGAAAAATAAGATGGACAGCATCATGCTTCTGCTGCCGAGGAGGTCTGACAGCCATCCCGCCAATAATCCGCCAATGACAATAAACGCCCCGAACGCAGCCATTATTCCGCTGACATGAGAGACATGCCCATCCTTCAGAATTGGCACAAGATGAGCATCAATGATCCCCATCGTAAATCCGCATGTAAACACGCCGAAGTACAGAATATGAATAAGGCGGGACTGCTTTATGACACTCCAAAATCCCCGCCAGTCATATGACTTTTTCACTGATGGCGCTTCCGTATGTGGCGGGTGCTTCATACCAAAGGCAAGGAGCGGCAGCAAAACAGCAGCCATGACGATGCCCAGTATTGTATAGGTGTTTTGCCAGCCGGCATGGTACGGAGCAGCAGCCCAAATAGGTGAGAGCAGCAGCAAACCCGCAGAGTTGGCATTGGTTAAAATCGCGAGCGCCAAACCTTTGTGTGTGTCAAACCAGCGGCTGATGAAATACTGTATCGTCACGCCGACGGCACAGGAATAGCCAATTCCGCCGAGCACTCCGTAAATGGTGGAAAACACATGAACATTCGGTGAATATGGAAGCACCAAAAAGCTGACACTGATACAAACAGCTCCGAGCGCCATCATTTTTCTGACACTGAATCTGTCAATAAAAAACCCGACGAAGAATTGAACGATGCCTGTTGTGATCATAAAAATGCTGACAGAAACTGAGATCAGCGACCTGTCGGCATGAAAGGTATCCGCCATCGGCAGCATAAAAAATTGAAAGGAATTTCTGAATGAGTTCATTCCGATGGCGAAAACAAACGTAAACAGCAATACAAACCATTTCACCTTAGGGGACACGTGCATGTTTCGACCTGCCTTTACTTGAGTATTGCGGCTATTATATCATGTAAAAATTTACATTCAATGCAAAAAAGCGGAACAGCCCAAGCTGTCCGCTTTTGATCACGATTGAATAATCGGATGCTGATTTAATATCGCAAAAATTCGCTCTGCCACTTCTTCCGTATGGGACAGCAGAAACATGTGCCCGCCGTCAAATTCGTGGAAAATGATGTCTTCCGCCCATTTCTTCCAGCCTTCCGCATCCCGAAGGCACTTTTCATCATTATGCCCGTTAAAAACATGCACAGGCGATTGGATCGGGGCTGCATCTTGAAGCTCAAATTGCTCAAGAGCCCGATAATCTGACCTGAAGGAAGGCAGAAAAAAGGACATGACCTCCTTATTTTCCACAAGCTCCGCGGGCATTCCGCCTAATTTGATAAGATGATCGAGGAACTGATCATCAGGCAGATGGGACACTTTCTTCCGTTGAATATGCGGCGGCTGTATGGCTGAAATGATCACCGCCTGCGGAAAGATGCCTTCACGCTCCAGCTTTTGCGCCAGCCTGAAAGTGATCATCCCTCCCATACTGTGTCCAAACAGCACAAACGGCCGATCAGGACGAAGATTCAATTCTTGCTTGTACAAATCAGTCAGCTCTTCTAGATTCTCAACGGCTGATGTTTGTTGATTTGTGCCATGTCCCGGCGGCTCGGCAGCGAGCATCTCACACTCTCCCTGCAAAAAAGCATGGAGAGGGCGAAATGACGCCGAGTATCCGCCAGCAAATGGAAAACAGATAAGCTGTTTTTTTTCCGACGTATCAAATGATTTGAAGAGTTGGCTCATGGCTGTCTCCTCCTTTCACCACTTCAATTAAGAAACCGTTACGGTTTGTGTATTAAGTAATTCGCGCAAAATCCCGGCATTCCTATCTAATATTTCACCCTGCAGCATTTCAGCGTGTGTTCCGAAGCCTCTTTTCACACGGTAAACACCTGTTGTAGCCTCTTCCCACGATGTAAGCCATTCTGGCATATCAAAATCAACATCGGAAGTCAGGAGATCAATATCAGCCTTTACCTGTCCTGTGCTGATCAGATTGACGTAATATGAGTAGAAGGCGTGTGTTTTTTGTTTAAGGCCTTGTTTGACGGCTTCGCTGTTGAGTGCTTCATTATCCCGATTGACATTCATCAGCGCTTCGACATCACTCTCAACCGTTCGTCCATCCAGATCGCTGATACCTTGTTTTTTATAGGAATCCACCATGATGATCCGCTGAACAACGCGCCCTTGTTCTTCAAGTCTTTTAGCAGCTTCAAACGCCAGGCTGCAACCAGCTGAATATCCGAACAATGTCAAAGGCCCTTCCGGCTGAAGTTTATGAATCAAATCTGCATAGCGGTCAAGGCGGTTTTCCTCCTCAATGAAATCAAAGGCGCATAGTTTATATGACGGCAGGCGGCTGGCCAGGTTTTGGTACATGAGGCCATAGCCCAAGACCGGCGGGAATGCGAAAATGGTCTGCTCCTGGTGAGGATTCATGATCGTGACATCTTGCAATCCATCTGAGCCCCCGTTTTTCAAATACGCTGAAATGCCGGCGATTGTCGGCGCTTCAAACAAAACTTTTACCGGAAGATCGATTTCGAGTTCTTTCTTGATGCGGGAAGCAGCGGTCATCGCCTTTAAGGAGTGCCCGCCGAGCGCAAAGAAATCGTCATGAATGCCAACCTGCTGTATGCCGAGGACTTCAGTCCAGATGTGTGCGATCTTTTCTTCTGTCTCGTCTCGCGGGCCAATCCATTCTTCAGCCAGCTGATCCTGATCCGGCTTTGGCAGCAGACGTTTATTGACTTTCCCGTTTGTTGTTAAAGGAAGCTCGTCCAAAAATGTAAACGTCTGCGGCACCATGTAGGCAGGCAGCTGTTTTTTCAGATGCGCCTTTATGTCCTCAGCTGAAAGCTGCGCCCGGTTTACGAGGTAGGCATTGATTGCTGCATCACCAGACTCATGGCGATCTGCTACAACAACCGCATCTTTCACCCCTGGATATTCCTGCAGCTGCTTTTCAATTTCTTCAAGCTCAATCCGGTGTCCGCGTATTTTGACCTGATCGTCAATACGGCCGGCGTATTCTATCGTTCCATCCGGCAGCCAGCGCGCTAAGTCTCCTGTGCGGTAAAGCGTTTCTCCCGGCTTAAACGGGTTCGAGATAAACTTTTGCTTCGTCAGATCAGGACGGTTGATATACCCTTTTGATACGCCCATTCCGCTGATGCACAGTTCACCGACCGCTCCGAACGGCTGAAGCTGATTTTGCTCGTTGAGAATATAAACATTGGCATTGCTGATCGGCTTTCCGATCGGCAATGAGGAGGTGGAATCCGGCAGTTCATGCACGACGTGAGCTGTCGCAAATACCGTTCCCTCAGTCGGCCCATAGCAGTTAATCAGCTTGCCCGGTCCCATGATCCGCAGTGCTTTTCTGACGTGCGGCACAGACGCGCGCTCACCACCGAATAACACGCAACGAAGCCCCTTCAGCCAATCCTCTCCCGCATCGGTGAGAAGATTAAAAAGTGCAGTTGTCGCAAACATGACATTAACCTTCTCTTGCTGAATCAGATTAGTGAGGCGTTCTGTATCAAGCAGTGTATGTTCATCTGCGATAATGAGCCTTGACGCATTCAGTATTGAAGCGTAGAAGTCAAAGGTAAATGCATCAAAGGCATAATTTGAAACGGATAAGAACGTGTCTTTTTCAGAAAACGCCATGTAGTCTACATGCTTGACCAGTCCTTGAATATTGGCATGCGTAGTGATATTGCCCTTCGGCTTTCCGGTTGTGCCGGACGTATACATAATATATGCCGGATTATTAGGATCAATTGCGGTTGCAGGATCGCTTGCCTGTTCCTCAAACCGCGCTTGATCATCGATGAAGAGCGTTGTTCCTGTATATGGAAGCTGAGCCGCTTTTTCTTTCATCTCCTGATGTGTCAGCAGACAGGCTGCCGAGCTGTCAGTCAGCATATACGAGATTCGGTCCTCCGGCAGCTTCGGATCAACCGGCAGATAAGCCGCTCCGGCTTTTAATACGCCGAGAATGCCGATCACCAGTTCAAGCGAGCGCTTCGTGTACAGCGCGACAACGGAGCCTTTGCCCGCACCTTGTTTTTGCAAACGGCGCGCAAGGCGGTTCGCTTCCTCATCCAATTCGCGATAGGAAAGGGTCTGGCCGGAATATGTAAGCGCCGGAGCATCAGGGTGAACATTCACCGCTTCCTTGAACCAATCCGTCAGAGGCCTTGCCTCATGAGTTTGGGCCGGCGGGTTTAAGCCGGTAAGCAGCAGCTCTCTTTCCTTTTCATCAACAAGATTGATCGTGCTGACAGGCTGGTCCGGCTTCTCGATAAGCTGCTGAATCGCTGTGAGCAGCTGAGATTTCAAGCGCAGGATAAACGCCTCATCAAATACATTTTCATTATAGGCAAGCTTAATCAGCATCTCTTCCCCAGGGGAAGCCATCAAATTGAGATCATAATTCGACTTCTCAAAAACATGAACATCTTCCATCTCAAAGCCGTTTTCATTGTTTTCTTTATTTTTTGCATCCTGAAGCGGGTAATTCTCAAAGACAATAACGTGGTCAATCAGCTTCGGCTGATCGGCCTGGCTCTGAATATCATAGAGCGGCACATATTGATGCGGCTCAGACTGAAGCGATTGCTCCTGCAACTGCTTGAGCAAACCATTAAATGTCGTATCTTCAGACAGCTTCACCCGTCTCGGGACGACATTGATAAACAGGCCGACCATCTGTTCAACGCCTTTGATTTCCGCGGGACGCCCGGAAACAACTGTTCCGAAAGTTAAATCTCCAGACTGCTGATAGCGGCTGATCAATACGCTCCAAACTGCCTGCAGTGCCGTACTCAACGTGGTATGCTGCGATTTTGCAAGCTCGGCAAAGGCCGTTGTTTCCGCTTCCGGCAGTGAGAAGAGCAGCTCTTTTGGCTCGTATTCGCCCTCTTGTTTCTTTCTTTGCTCCGCAAATGTCGTCTGTCCTTCAAAACCTTCTAAGTACTCTCGCCAATAACACAGCGATGCTTGTTTATCCTGCTTTTCAAGCCACTTGATGTAATCTTTATACGGCTTGGCAGGCGGCAGGCTGTACGGCTTTTGCTGGCGCAGAGCATTGTATACCTTAAACAGATCCTGCACGACGATACCAAAGCACCAGCCGTCTAAAATCATGTGATGGTAACTCCACACCCATTCAAAGCTGTCGTCAGCTTTTTTGAAAATGGCTGCCCGCATGGGAATATCCCGCGTCAAATCAAAGCCCTTGATCTTATCCTGTTCTTTATATTCATTGATTTTGGCTGTTTGCTCACTGGCCGATACATGTGTCAGGTCGATTTCTTCTATTTGAAACTGCCGTTTTTTCAATACGACTTGTACAGGCCTTTTTACTTTTTCATGAATGAACACGGTACGAAATACATCGTACCGGTCCATGATCACATTCATGCTTTCTTCAAGGCATTTAATATTCAAGCTTCCTTTTACTTTCATCGTGATTTGTTCAAGATAAAAGCTCTGGCCGGGATTCAGGATGGTATGAAACAGCATCCCTTCCTGCATCGGCGATAGGTAATACATATCTTGAACCTGATCCTTGCTAAATTGACTCATATGTTCCGCTCCCGCCTTCTGTAATTCCTTTGCGTTTTACTTTAAATTCTCCTCAAGCATGTCAAAGATATCGCCCATCTCATCCATTCCAAGGTCTTCCGCACTGAAGTCGCTCGGCGTGAATTCCTTGTCTTCTTTTTCCGTGCAATGGCGGATCAGCATCAGGAGATTTTCTTTAAAGCGCTCCATTTGTTGCTCGACTGTAGCTTTTTCAAACTCTTTCTCATTGTAAGAGCAGGAAAGCACAAACCGGCCGTTTCTGATCATGCCGCTGAAGCTTAAAGCGTACAGTGCTTCTGATTCCTCACTTACTTGGCGTCCCATATCGAAAGCGGATGGCTCAAAGAAGTCGGTTTTTACTTCACTGTCGAATTGGCCTAAGTAGTTAAAGCTGATCTCCGGCGTGAAGCGACTTGTTTCCGCTGTTTCTGTGATATAACGGAGAATGCCGTAGCCAACCCCTTTGTTCGGAATGCGGCGCAGGTTTTCTTTAACTGATTTGATTATGGCTGATGTATCTTTTTCAGACATGTCGAGCATGACAGGATATTGCGCCGTAAACCATCCGACTGTTCTGGAAATGTTCACATTCGGGATCACATCCTCCCGTCCGTGCCCCTCCAGGTTAATACCGATTTTGGCATCGTTTGTCCATTCCTTCATCGTCAAACCGAGCGCGCTAAGAAGAATATCGTTGATTTCAGTTCCATATGGCTGATGAACATCTGTTAAGAGATGTTTGGTGTCTTCTTCTGTTAATTCACAAAGAACAGATGATGTATGCTTGACGATCCGCTGCTCTGTTTCATAATCCTTCGGCACAGGAGAAACCTGTTCGGCGTCCATTTTCGACCAGTATTCAGCCTGCTGTAAAAGCTCAGCTGATTGGCTGAATGCCGCCAGTTCATCCGCCCAATCCTTAAAGGAGTTTGTTTTTTGCGGGAAGACAATGTCCTCTTCTTTCTCAGCCTGCATATAGCCTGAAGCAAAGTCTTCAAGCAAAATCCGCCATGATACACCGTCGACCACGAGATGGTGGACAGCTATGAGCAAGTGGTCGCCAGCTTCCGTACGATATTGCTCCGCCTTGAGAAGCGGTCCGTTTTGCAGATCGAGACTGCTTTGCAGCCTATTCGCGAGAATCTTGATCTGGCTTTTCAGCATGTCTTCATCAGACCCGCACACATCAATGATTTCGAAGCTGATCTCGCTTTCGCTGATCGGTTTATAGGCTTGAAGGATCTCTCCGTCTTCCTCACGATATACCATGCGAAGTGCGTCGTGATGCTCGATCAGCGCTTGTAATGTTTTTTCCACTCGTTCAGGGTCAAAGCCCTTCGCGGCGTGAAGCATCACTGATTGGTTCCAGTGGTGCTTGTTCGTGAAGTTCTTTTCAAAGAACCAGCGCTGGATCGGCGTCAGGGTGACTTCGCCTTCCACAGGGCCTTGGTCTGCCTGTTTGCCTTCGGCACGCTCCACATATTGGGTCAGCTCCTCGATCGTCGGGTGCTGGAAGAGGTCTTTCATTTCCAGCTTCCAGCCGTGCTGGTTCAAGCGGCTCGCCATCTGGATTCCTTTAATGGAATCTCCGCCGAGTGAGAAGAAATTGTCGCTGACACCGATTTTTGTTACACCGAGCACGTCCTGCCAAATGCCGGCAAGCAGCTCTTCCATGTCGGTCGTCGGCGCTTTGTATTCTTCGCTTCCCGCTTCGATGTCCGGCTCAGGCAAGGCTTTGCGGTCTACTTTGCCGTTTGCCGTAACCGGAAGCTCATTCAGCGTCACCCAGAACGCCGGGATCATGTAGTCCGGCAAGGTTTCCTTCAATGCCGCTTTCAGCGCTTCAATATCAGCTGATTCCGGTGTGACATACGCCGCGAGCGCTGTATTGCCGCCTATATCTTTGACAGCTGTCACCGCCGCATCCTGCACGTCGGAAAGCTGGGCGAGCTGGACTTCAATTTCTGAGAGCTCGATTCGGTAGCCGCGAACCTTGACCTGCTGGTCGATCCGGCCGATGTATTCGATGCCGCCGTTTGCCCATTTCACCAAATCACCGGTGCGGTACATGCGTTCACCCGGCACAAACGGATCAGCGACAAACCGCTTCGCGGTTTCGTCTTCCCGGTTCAGATAGCCGCGCGCCAGTCCGCGTCCCGCCACACAAAGTTCTCCGGCTACGCCTTCCGGCTGGACTTGATCGCCCGCGCCGAGAATGTACACTCTCGTATTGGCGATCGCCCGTCCGATGGAAAGCGATCCTTCCTCCGGATTGATGTCCGCGCTTGTGGCGACAACTGTATTTTCTGTCGGCCCATAGTTGTTGACGAGCGTGTAAGGCTGTTTCACGGCACGCTTCAGCTTGTCTCCTCCTGTCAAGAGGACACGGAGTGAGGTGTTCTCAAGCTCCATGAACTGTTCCGCCAGCTGCGTCGGCAGGAACGTGATCGTGACGCCGTTCGTTTCGAAATAATCGTTCAGGCGGACGATATCAAGGCGGATCGCTTCATCAATGACGTGAAGCTCGGCGCCGATGGTCCAAGTCGGGAACATCTCCCAAATGGAGGCGTCAAACCCGAAGCCCGCGTACTTCGCACTGCGGTCCTCCGCTGTCATATAGAACGCGTCATGATGCCAGAAGCACAGGTTGACAAGCGCATGGTGTTCAACCATGACCCCCTTCGGCTGTCCGGTCGTTCCAGACGTGTAAATCATGTAGGCGAGATTCTCCGCTTTTGCAGCTGTGAGCGGGTTTTCCTCGTCATTTTCATCAAGCGGCAGGCTTAAAATCGTGCGATCGCCGTCGAGAAGAATAACGTCTCCCGTAAAGCTTTCCGGCACTGAAATGCCTTCCTGCTTCAAGAGAAGCTTCGCGCCGCTGTCTTGTAAAATATAGTCAATCCGCTGATCCGGATAGTCAGGATCAATCGGCACAAACGCCGCGCCAGCCTTTAAGACGCCGAGCACTGCGGCGGACATTTCCAGCGACGGCTTCGTGAGAACGCCGACGCGCTCATCCGCCTGAACGCCGCAGTCAATCAGAATCCGCGCAAGACGATTTGCCTTGGCATTCAGCTCGCCGTATGTCCATGACTGGCCGTTGTATGTGACAGCCGGTCGGTCTTTGTGGCGCTGAGCCGTTTCTTCAAATAGCTGATGAACGGTTTTGTCTGTCGGCACAGGCAGTGTTTTTCCTTTCCATGCCTCAAGAAGCGTTTGTTTTTCTGTTTCAGTAACGAGTGACAGGCTCGAAAGCGGCTGGTTCGGGTTTTTCGCAACAGCCGATAGTAAACGGAGAACGTATTCGCTCCATTTTTCAGCCGTTTCTTTTGAGAACAAATCAGTCGCATATTCGAGATGCAGGCCGATGCCGTTTTCATCAGTAAATCCGCCTAATGTCAGGTCAAACTTGGACGTTCCCTGATGAGATTCGTAAGGTGAAATGCTTAAATTTTGTAATGCAAGCTGCTCTTTATCAGGGTTTTCTGTCGTCACCATCACGTTAAACAATGGATTCCGGCTCATATCCCGAGGAAGATCAAGCTGGTTAACCAAGTCCTCAAATGGATATTCCTGATGCTCCAGCGCTGACAAATTCGTCTGCTTCGCTTGCTCCAGAAGCTCCGTAAATGTTTGCTGCTCTTCCGCATCCATTCGTAAGGCAAGCGTATTGACGAACATTCCCGGCATATTTTGGACGTCTGCATTCGTCCGCCCGGCAGTAACGGAGCCGATAACGATATCCCGCTGGCCGGAAATTTTGCTTAAAAAGACGTGGAATACAGCGTGAAGCACCATGTGCAAGGTCGTTCCGGTTTCTGCGAGCAGGTTTTCTACCGCCTTTGCCGTCTCGCTTCCCGTACGGAAACGGACCGTATCCCCTTTAAAGCTTTGCACAGGCGGACGAGTGTAATCGAGCGGGAGATCAAGCTCTGGCAGCTCCCCTGAAAGAACCGACAGCCAATACGCCTCATGCTTCTTCATCCGCTCCTTTTGCTCTGCTTCATGTTGCCAAACGGCGAAATCTTTATAATGAAGCGCCGGCTCCTGCAGCTGTTCTCCTTTGTAAAGCATGGCTAATTCTTTTACAAAAATGCCTCTTGATACGCCATCTGCGATAATGTGATGCATATCTAAAAGCAGCAAATGTTTTTTCGCTCCTAATCGAAGCAATACAGCACGAATGAGCGGTGCATCGGTTAAGTCGAACGGCCGGATAAATTCCTTGATTTTTAAGTCCGCTTCGTTTTCTTCCGCTTCAAACACGTGAAGATCAATGGCCGCTTCCTCCATAATGCGCTGAACAGGCTCCCCGTCGGCTTCCGTAAAGGATGTTCGCAATGACTCGTGGCGATTCACAAGCTGATTTAGTGCGTCGCGCAAACGCGAAACATCAAGCTCACCTTCCATCAGAAGAACAGACGGCATGTTGTAGCTGATCGTCTGCCGGTCAAGCTGATTCAATACATACATCCGTTTCTGCGCGGATGACAATGGATACGTATCCTGTTTGTCAGCAGGTTTGAGCACATGATAGCCGCCTGAAACTGCCGATGCCTCCATATAAGCCGCCAGCTGGCGAACATTCGGCTGTTCGAACAGCGATTTCAGCGGTACATTTTTCTCCAATTCAGCCTGAATGCTGGCAATGAGCATCATTCCTTTTAATGAATGGCCGCCTAGATCGAAGAAATTGTCATCAATGCCGACCCCATCTATGCCAAGCGTTTTCTGCCAAATGCGGCATAGGCTCTTTTCAAGCGCTGTTTCTGGTACGGCTGAGACCGTGCGTCCGGATTGTGCTGCGTTCGGCTTCGGCAATGCGTTTCTGTCGGTTTTCCCGTTTGCCGTCAGCGGAATGGCGTCTACTTGCACAAAGAAGGCTGGAATCATATGAGTCGGCAGTGTTTGCGAAAGCTGGCTGCGGAGCTCTGCTTTTTCAATCGTTTGATCAGCTGTGTAATATGCGCAAAGCTCTTGAAGTCCGCCCTCGGAAACTGTAAGCACAACTGCTTCATGAATCCCATTTAGGCTGAGCATGACCGTTTCAATTTCTTTCGGCTCAATGCGGTATCCGCGGATTTTCACCTGATCATCAGCCCTGCCGATAAATTCAAGCGTACCGTCAGAAAGTCTCCGCACAACATCCCCGGTTTTATACATAAGGCTGCCCGGTGAATATGGATTTTCAACAAAACGCTCGGCTGTCAGCTGAGGTCTGTTGAGATATCCTCTTGCAAGTCCCTGTCCTGTGACATAAAGCTGGCCGTTCGCTCCTTGAGGCACAAGCTTTAACGACTCATTTAAAACAAGCGCGCCGGCATTTGCAATCGGCCGTCCGATTATCGGGCGTTTCGCGAATGCGTCCGGGTCTGACAAATCAACCCGTCCGGCGATGGCGCCAATGGTTGCTTCAGTCGGACCGTAATGATTGATAAAGCCGGTATGCCCATACACGTTGCGGAAGGCGAGAACATCAGCCGGGATGATTTTTTCTCCTCCCAAAACAATCAAGCGCAGGGATTCAAAGTGCGGCTCTTTTGTAAAGCTGGCCGTGTTCACGATCGTATGGAACAGAGACGGCGTCAGTTTGATATAGGTAATCCCGTGTTCCTTGATATAGCGCCCCATTTCATCCGGCGCCGTATAGGTTTCTTTCGGCACAATGTGGAGCTCGCCTCCTGCCAGAAGCACAGGGAACATGCTCGTATAGCCCAGGTCGAATGCGTAAGACGAAAGCAGTACAGACTTATCACTATCAGTCAGGCCTGCCTCCTCATGAAACCAAGAGACATAGTTTGTCAGATTGCGATGCTCGATCTGCACGCCCTTCGGCTTCCCGGTCGTACCAGACGTATAAATGACGTAAGCCAGATTGCGAGATTCGGAAATTGGTGATGGGCGTTCCTTGCTTTCATTTCTCCATTTACCGTCAGCAAGGTTAACGATTGTCCCTTCATATTGCCCAATCGCCGTCATGTTTCTTTCATTTACAACCGCAATTCCCGCTCCGCTGTCCTCTAATGAATAGCGGATGCGTTCTTCAGGCGAATCAGGATCGATCGGAAGGAACGCCGCCCCTGCTTTCATGACACCAAGAATTGATACCATAACCTCAGCTGACCGATCCATAACAATGGCGACGATGTCTTCTCGTCCTGCCCCTTGTGCACGAAGATAGTGCGCCAGCTGGTTCGCCTGTTCATCCAACTCGCGATAGGTCAGCAGATTTCCGCCATACCTCACCGCAGGAGAATCAGGTGTTTGCTGCGCCTGTTTTTCGAAAAGAGTCGCAAAGGTTGCTTCAGTAATTTGTGTCATATGTCTTTCGTCAAGCAAAGCAGCTGTTTCAGCTGGTGAAAGCAAGTCTACATCAGACAAGCGTACGTTCGGATTGGCTGCGGCTGCTTTTATGATATTGACAAAATGGCTGCTCCAGCGGCGGATCGTCTCGTCCTTAAACAGGGCAGTCGCATAGTCAAAGCTCAGACCGATATCTTCTTCTCGTTCGACCGCTTCCAAAGAAAGATCAAATTTCGCCACATGATGAAGCATGGAATAGGAGGAAATCTGCAAATCTCCTAATCTCAATGAAGGAATCTCCATATTCTGCATATTGAACATCACGCTGAACAGCGGACTTCTGCTTGTATCTCTTGTCAGCGGAAGTTTTTCAATCAGCTCCTCAAGCGGATAGCTCTGATGCTCGAAGGCTTGAAGGCTTGCTGTTTTGACTTCTTCAAGGAATTGCGCAAAGGTTTTATCCTCGGCAGGCGCTGTTCTGAGTGCGACCGTGTTGACAAACATCCCCGGTACACTTTGCAGATCAGGATGTGTTCTTCCCGCAGTCGGCGAGCCGACAATGATATCGTCCTGTGACGCGTACTTAGAAAGAAGCACATTAAATGCCGCCAATAAAAACATGTACATGGTCGTATCCGTTTCTGCCAAGAGTGACTTGACTTGAGCCGTCATCTGTTTATCAAGCCCGAACATCACACGCTCTCCTGCAAAGCTCCGTTCAGCAGGGCGTTCAAAATCCGCCGGAAGATCAAGAATCGGCAGCTCGCCTTTAAAGGTATCGAGCCAGTATGCTTCATCCTTTTGATGATCAGCATGTTCTTTGTGCCAAACAGCGTAATCTTTATAATGAATCTGCGGAAGTCCTGGATCATCACCTTGATACAATTTGGCAAGATCGCCGATCAATATGCCTGTTGAACTGCCGTCAGTAATGATATGGTGCATATCAATGAGCAGCAGGTGGCGTTTTTCGTCAAGCTGGACAAGCTTCGAACGGACGAGCGGTGCGCGGTTTAATTCAAACGGCTGAATGAACGATTTGATCATTTCCTCCGCGTCTTCTTCCCGTCCCTTGGCAGCCTCCAGCTGGAACGATATGTTTTTATGAACGATTTGCACAACTTCTCCGTCGATCATGTCAAACGATGTACGGAGGATCTCGTGCCGGTTGATTAACTGCTGAATTGCGTTTTCAAGCTGGTCTTTATCTACTGCTCCCTCCAGCAAAAGTACAGCGGGGACGTTGTAGCTTGTATTCGTTTGTCCAAGCTGATTGAGAATATACATTCTCCGCTGGGCAGGGGATACAGGATAATGCTGCTGATAAGGTGCTTGCCTGATCGGTTCAAACGACTGCCCCTCCTCGCTTTCATTCTCATCCAAATACAGAGCCAGCTCTTGAATGGTCGGCTTTTCAAAAAGCACTTTAATCGGTACTTCTTTATGAAAATGCTCTTGGATTTTTGCCGTCGTCATCATCGCTTTCAAAGAATGACCGCCGATCATAAAGAAGTTATCAGTAACGCCTGCTTTGACGCCAAGTATTCCTTCCCAAATCTCCGCTAATTTCTTTTCACTCTCTGTCTCTGGTGCTGCATACTCTGATTGCACGGCTTCTGATTCAGGCGCAGGCAGTTCTTTTTTGTTAATTTTTCCATTCGGCGTAAGCGGCAGGCTGTCCATTTGAATCAAATGGGCAGGAACCATATAGTCAGGCAAAGATTGAGACAGTGTTTTTCTCAGCTCGCTCACAGATACTTCACGATCCGCCGTAAAGTACGCGCAAATTTCATTTTCATCTGCTTTGTTTTTGCGGATGATCACAGCAGCCTCTGTCACATGCTCTGCCATATTCAGTTTTGTTTCAATTTCGCCAAGCTCAATACGGAAACCGCGCACCTTCACTTGGTTGTCAATTCTGCCTAAAAATTCGATATTGCCATCCGGCAGCCATCTTGCCAAGTCACCAGTGCGATAAATCCTTTCACCCGGTCTGTACGGGTCTTCAAGAAATTGCTTCTCCGTCAGCTCAGGAAGATTCACATATCCTCTCGCTACCCCGATTCCGCCGACGCACAGCTCTCCGGGTGCGCCAATTGGCTGGAGACGCTGCTGGTCATCCATGATGTAGGCAGTCGAGTTTCCGATAGGTTTTCCGATTGGAATCGAGCCGCTATACTCACGGTCAATGAGAAAACTTGTTGAGAATGTCGTGTTTTCTGTCGGGCCGTATCCGTTCCACAAGGAAAGCGATGATGATGCCTGTTTTACTTTGTTGACAATATGCGGTACAAGCGCATCTCCGCCGATGATTAAATGGCGTAACGTGCCAAACATGCCGGCATCCTTCGTGGCAAGCTGGTTGAATAATGGTGACGTCAGCCACAGTGTCGTGATTCTCTGCTCGCGCAGGAATGCCGCAAATTGTTTCGCATCAAGCAGTGTCTCTTTTCTGACCGGATAAAGTGCTGCGCCATTCAGCAGCGCGCCGAACACCTCAAAAGTGCCCGCATCAAAGCTGACAGCTCCCGTTTGTGCCATGCGATCTTCTTCAGTAACAGAAACGTAGCCCGCATTTTTGACGAGGCGCAAGATGCTTTTATGTTCGATCATGACGCCTTTCGGTTTGCCCGTCGAACCTGATGTGTACATGATGTATGCCAAATCAGACGGGGAGGATGGCAGATTGAGATTGTCAGCTGCTTCGCTCTCTTCAATACCGCTGTCCAGTGCAAGAACCGGCACTTGCAGCTGTTGTGCCTGTTCTGTATATGTCTTTCCGGACAATGCAATCCGAACGGAGCTATCCTTCGCCATGAAACGAAGACGATCCTCGGGAAGCGCCGGATCAAGCGGCACATAGGCGGCTCCTGCTTTTAATACAGCCAGCATGCCGATAACGGTTTCTATTGAGCGGTCGTTCATAATCGCTGCCGTTTCCCCTTTTTGAAGACCTTCTTCGATGAGCTTTCTCGCCAGACGGTTAGCCGCTGTATTCAGTTCACGGTATGTGAGCTCGGCTCCTTCACATACGACGGCAGTGCTTGCCGGCGTGCGTTTCGCTTGCTCTTCAAATACTTGATGAACAGCCATTCCTTCAGGGAGTTCAGCTTTCGTGCTGTTAAACTCCTCGACAATTTGCCGCTGCTCTTCACCTGCCACAAGCCCGTACTCACGGACAAAAGCGGCCGGCTGATCGACAGCTGCTTCCATCATGCGGGTAAGGTGCTCCGCTGCACGTTTAATAAAAGCGGCATCAAAAGCGGCTCCGTTATATTTCATTTTGACAGTCCACGTTTTCCCCGGATACACAATCAGGTTGAAATCGAAGCTCGTTTGCTCGAATGCGCTTTCTACCTTGATGGAAAATCCGAGCCTGTCTTCCATGCTGCCATTTTCAAGCTCTTGATCAAGCGGATAATTTTCAAACGCAACCAGATGGTTTAAAAGATTGCCATCAAGATCTGAGCGTTTTTGAATCTCATAGAGCGGAACGTAATCATAGCGCTCCGCCTCTACTGCATGCTGCTGAACCGCTGAGAAAACATCAGCAAAAGCAGCCTCTCGTTCAACCTTTACCCGCACTGGAATCGTATTGATGAACAGTCCTGCCATCGTTTCAATTCCGTTGATTTCAGACGGCCGGCCTGATACGACCGTGCCGAAAACAACATCATTCGTAAAATTGTATTTGCTGAGAACGATGCCCCAAACGGCCTGAAACAGGTTAGGCCCTGTCACTTGGAAGCGGTTAGCCGTTTGCTGGATGCGGGAAACCAATGTCTCATCCCACGTAAATGAATATTCTTTGTTAACGTATTCGCCTTTTTTTTCAGGCAAGCGGCCCGGGAGCACGCTCGGCTGTTCAAAACCAGCCAAGCGTTCGCTCCAGTAGCTCTCTGCTTCTTCATTGTCCTGTTTTCCAAGCCACTTGATGTAGTCGGAATAAGGCTTGCCCTGCCCATTTGCAGGTGTCTGTCCTGCTCTGAGTGCTTCGTAGTTTTGGAACAGGCTTTTCATGAGGACCCCCATGCTCCAGCCGTCCATCATAATATGGTGATTGCTCCAGACCAGATACAGCTCATCTGTACCCAGACGGAAAACTGCCACTTTGAACAATATGTCTTTTGCCAAATTAAAGCCTTGGCGCTGCACATCTTGTTTATAACGTTCAATGTACTCTTTCTGGCCGTTCGCATCCGTATGACTGATATCCTCATAGTGCACCTTTGTTTTGCGTTCCGCTAACACGACTTGTCGCGGCTTTTGCAGCTGCTGGTGCACAAATACCGTACGGAGAATATCGTATGACCGGATTAATTCATTGACGCTTTTCTCAAAGATTTCAAGATCAAAAGCACCGTGAATCCCAAGTTCTAATTGTGTGAAGTATGAGGAAGAATGCGGATCAAGCATTGCATGATACAGCATTCCCTCCTGCATCGGTGTCAGCGCGTACACCTTTTGAATCGATTTTTTGTTCATATGCCACCTCTATTAAAAAATTTCCATTAATTTATCCAGTTCATCCAGCGTCAAATCGTCGTCACCAAGGTCACTCGGCGTCAGCTCTGTGCCATCTTGAGATAGGCAATGTTCAATGATTCTGAGAAGATGGGCTTTAAAGCTGTCGCTGAATGCCTTTATCGTTTTGTCATGAAATTCAAGAGAATGATAGGCCAGTGACATCGTCAATTGTCCGTTTTCGATATATCCGACAACATCCAGCGCGTTCGGCTTTTCTGTTTCCGGGCTTAACGACTGTCCTGACGGCAGCTCTGATCTCGTGAACAAACCTGCATCCGACATGGCATCAAACTGACCTAAATAGTTAAAGCTGACATTCGGCTGAATTGAGAATGCCACACCTTCTTGATGTTCAGGCGCCGTCAGATAGCGCAGAATGCCATATCCGACTCCCTTATTCGGCACATGTCTAATGTCTTCTTTCATTTTCTTAAGCTGGTAGCCCAGATCATCCGCATGCTTCATATCGAGCACCATCGGATACATGCTCGTAAACCAGCCGACTGTGCGGGAAATGGTCAGGTCTTCTATGATTTCTTCACGTCCATGCCCCTCTAAATGAACACTTACTTGCTCCTGACCTGTCCACTCCTTCATCGCCAAACCGAATGCCGTCAGCAAAATATCATTCATTTCTGTGTGATATGCCTCATGCACCTTTGTGGTGAGCTGTTCTGTCTCTTCAGCAGTCAGTGAGAATTCGAGTGCTATTGTATGTTTCATGCGCTGATCACTTGATTCACGATCTTTCGGCAGCTTTGTCGCGACAACTTGTTCTTCAAGCTGTCTCCAATACTCTTTTTCTTTCAAAAAGGCTTTGGAGTTCGCGAAGTCTTGCAATCTTGCTGCATACTCCGCAAATGAGTGTGTTTTCTGCGGGAGAACCGGGTCATTGCCTTGCTCAAGCTGTGTATAGACCGTGGCGAAATCCTCCAGTAAAATCCGCCATGACACGCCGTCAACCACTAAGTGGTGAATGGCAAGAAGCAAGTGGTCTCCGTCTTCCGCTCGGAACAAACCAGCTTTTAATAAGCCGCCCTGCTGCAAGTCGATGCTACTTTGCAAACGCTCCGCTTCTCTCTCTATGCGCTCGCTATGATCTTTCGCTTCGCCTTCAATCCGGATGATTTCCAATTGAGCTGAAGCGGCTTCAAGTCCTCTGTTGTATTGAATGATATCTTCCTGCTCCTCACGATATACCATGCGAAGTGCGTCATGGTGCTCGATCAGCGCCTGTAATGTTTTTTCCACTCGTTCAGGGTCAAAGCCCTTCGCGGCGTGAAGCATCACTGATTGGTTCCAGTGGTGTTTGTTTGTGAAGTTCTTTTCAAAGAACCAACGCTGGATCGGCGTCAGGGTGACTTCGCCTTCCACAGGGCCTTGGTCTGCCTGTTTGCCTTCGGCACGCTCCACATATTGGGTCAGCTCCTCGATCGTCGGGTGCTGGAAGAGATCTTTCATTTCCAGCTTCCAGCCGTGCTGGTTCAAGCGGCTCGCCATCTGGATTCCTTTAATGGAATCTCCGCCGAGTGAGAAGAAATTGTCGCTGACACCGATTTTTGTTACACCGAGCACGTCCTGCCAAATGCCGGCAAGCAGCTCTTCCATGTCGGTCGTCGGCGCTTTGTATTCTTCACTTCCCGCTTCGATGTCAGGCTCAGGCAAGGCTTTGCGGTCTACTTTGCCGTTTGCCGTAACCGGAAGCTCATTCAGCGTCACCCAGAACGCCGGGATCATGTAGTCCGGCAAGGTTTCCTTCAATGCCGCTTTCAGCGCTTCAATATCAGCAGATTCCGGTGTGACATACGCCGCGAGCGCTGTATTGCCGCCTATATCTTTGACAGCTGTCACCGCCGCATCCTGCACGTCGGAAAGCTGGGCGAGCTGGACTTCAATTTCTGAGAGCTCGATTCGGTAGCCGCGAACCTTGACCTGCTGGTCGATCCGGCCGATGTATTCGATGCCGCCGTTTGCCCATTTCACCAAATCACCGGTGCGGTACATGCGTTCACCCGGCACAAACGGATCAGCGACAAACCGCTTCGCGGTTTCGTCTTCTCGATTCAAATAGCCGCGCGCCAGTCCGCGTCCCGCCACGCAAAGCTCTCCGGCTACGCCTTCCGGCTGCACCTGATTGCCCTCGCCGAGAATGTACACTCTCGTATTGGCAATCGCACGCCCGATGGACAGCGAACCTTCCTCCGGATTGATGTCCGCGCTTGTGGCGACAACTGTATTTTCTGTCGGCCCATAGTTGTTGACGAGCGTGTACGGCTGTTTCACGGCACGCTTCAACTTGTCTCCTCCTGTCAAGAGGACACGGAGTGAGGTGTTCTCAAGCTCCATGAACTGTTCCGCCAGCTGCGTCGGCAGGAAGGTGATCGTGACGCCGTTCATTTCGAAATAATCGTTCAGGCGGACGATATCAAGGCGGATCGCTTCATCAATGACGTGAAGCTCGGCGCCGATGGTCCAAGTCGGGAACATCTCCCAAATGGAGGCGTCAAACCCGAAGCCCGCGTACTTCGCACTGCGGTCCTCCGCTGTCATATGGAACGCGTCATGATGCCAGAAGCACAGATTGACAAGCGCATGGTGCTCAACCATGACCCCCTTCGGCTGTCCGGTCGTTCCAGACGTGTAAATCATGTAGGCGAGGTTCTCCGCTTTTGCAGCTGTGAGCGGGTTTTCCTCGTCATTTTCATCAAGCGGCAGGCTTAAAATCGTACGATCCCCGTCGAGAAGAATAACGTCTCCCATAAAGCTTTCCGGCACTGAAATGCCTTCCTGCTTCAAGAGAAGCTTCGCGCCGCTGTCTTGTAAAATATAGTCAATCCGCTGATCCGGATAGTCAGGATCAATCGGCACAAACGCCGCGCCAGCCTTTAAGACGCCGAGCACCGCGGCGGACATTTCCAGCGACGGCTTCGTGAGAACGCCGACGCGCTCATCCGCCTGAACGCCGCAGTCAATCAGAATCCGCGCAAGACGATTTGCCTTGGCATTCAGCTCGCCGTATGTCCATGACTGGCCGTTGTATGTGACAGCCGGTCGGTCTTTGTGGCGCTGAGCCGTTTCTTCGAATAGCTGATGAACGGTTTTGTCTGTCGGCACAGGCAGTGTTTTTCCTTTCCATGCCTCAAGAAGCGTTTGTTTTTCTGTTTCAGTAACGAGTGACAGGCTCGAAAGCGGCTGGTTCGGGTTTCCGGTTACTGCATCTAGAATTTGCATCCAGTATTGCTTCCAACGTTCGATTGTTTCAGGCTTAAACAGCGCTGTATTGTATTCTAGCACGAACGTCAGCCCTCCGTCCGTTTCGTCAGCCGTCAGTGTGATGTCAAACTTGGCCGTTTTCCGCTCAAACGGATGCGGCTCAAGCTGAATCCCTTTCATCGTTAAATCCTTGATGTTCGCATTTTGCATTGAAAATACGGCATCAAATAACGGATTTCTGCTCGTGTCTCGCTGAACCTGTACGTTCCCGATCAGGTCCTCAAGCGGGTAATCCTGTGTTTCAAAAGCGCTGAGTGCTGTTTCTTTCACTTCGCGAAGATAGTCAGTAAATAACTTTTCACCCTGCGGATACGTGCGCAGCGCCAATGTATTGACGAACATTCCGATCACGCGGCTGACTTCTGCTTGAGACCGTCCAGCTACAGGTGAACCGACAATGATATCGTGCTGTCCGCTCAGTTTGGATAAAAATGCACTGTATGAAGCCAGAAGCACCATGTACAATGTGGAATCCGTTTCTTTTGCAAGCCTGCGCAGTTCATCAGCTTTGCCCGCTTCCAATGTAAAAGCAATGCGGTCACCTTCGAACGTTTGAACCGCAGGCCGGCTATAGTCAGTTGGAAGCGTCAGCACCGGCAGCTCGCCTTCCAGCTCCTTCAGCCAATGCTCCTCTTGTTTCCTGTAAAGCTCAGACTGAATGAACTGCTGCTGCCACACGGCATAATCCTTATATTGAATACGGAGCGGTTCAAGGGTTTCTCCGTCGTACAGCTTCGAAAGCTCCTCAATCAGCACACCGACAGACGTACCGTCAGAAATAATATGATGCATATCGAATAGCAGCACATGCTCAGTGTTTGAATGCTTGATCAGACCCATTCTGAATAGCGGAAGCCGATCGACATGGAAAGGCTTGATAAACTCAGATACAATCCGTTCCGTCTCTTCTTCTGCAGCTTCGAAATAGGCCAGCTCACACTCAGCTTCCTCCCAGATCCGCTGCACCGTTTCTCCATCTTTCATTTCAAAGGTGGTTCTAAAGGCTTCATGTCGCTGCATTAACTGCTGCATGACGCTGTTCAGCCTTTCAACATCAAGTTCACCCGTAAGGCGCAGAACCGCCGGCATGTTATAGCTCGTTTGCGCTCCCTCAAGCTTTTCGAGTACGTACATCCGTTTTTGCGGTGAAGAAACAGGGTACGTATCTTGTTTCTTTGCCGGGCTGATGCTGATGGCTGTCCCTTTTTCAGCAGTGGCAATAACCTGTGCAAAGCCTTCAAGCGTCGGTGACTGGAAGAGATCTTTGAGTGACAGCTCAACACCCAGTTCCTGATGGACCAAGGCAAGCATCTTCATGCCTGCTAATGAATGTCCGCCGATATCAAAGAAATGGTCATAAACGCCGACTTGTTCAGCCTGAAGCACCTGTGCCCAAATGTCTGCGAGTTTTTCTTCGGTTCCATTTCGAGGCGCAACATATGACACACCTCTTGAGACGCTGGCATCAGGAAGCGGGAGCGCTCTCCGGTCGATTTTTCCGTTTCCGGTCAGCGGCAGCTCGTCCATTTGGATAAATACCGCAGGAACCATATAAGCCGGCAGATCCTTCGCCGCATGCTCTCTTAACTCTTGAGATGAAATTTCCCCTTCTCCGACAAAGTACGCGCAGAGCAGCTTGCCTCCCGCTCCTTGATCAACAGCAAGCACGACAGTTTCCTGCACACGGTCATGGGTTTGCAGTTGATGTTCGATTTCTCCAAGCTCGATGCGCTGTCCGCGGATTTTCACCTGATGGTCGATTCTCCCGATGAATTCAATGTCGCCATTCGGCAGCCATCTGGCAAGGTCACCCGTTTTATACATGCGTTCGCCGGACATAAACGGATTCGGAACGAATTTCTCCTCAGTCAGTTCTGGACGGTTGTAATAGCCTTTCACAAGCCCTTCGCCACTGACACAAAGCTCTCCGGCAATCCCTGCAGGCTGCACGTGTCCCGCCTGATCAAGGATATATACCTCTGTATTACTGACCGGTTTTCCAATCGGAACAGACAGTGTGTGCTCCGGCAATTCATCAACCGGATGATATGTCGCGAAAACCGTACTCTCAGACGGCCCGTACATGTGAAGCAGTTTGCCTTTCCCGACCGTTTGCAAAGCTTTTCTGATATGCTCAACCGAAGCCCGCTCCCCGCCAAACATAATCTTGCGCAATGTTGACAAGCACGATGGATTCAAGTCCACAAGCAGATGAAGCAACGCGGTTGTAATCATGAGAATGCTGATGTTTTCCTGCTCAATAACGCGAGACAGGCGCGCCATATCCAATACGGTTTCCTTCGGTATCAGCACAAGCTTGGCACCGTTTAATAAGGAACCGAACATATCAAACATAAACGCGTCAAACACGTAATTGGAAAGTCCGAGAATCGTATCCTGTTCAGTAATACTGAGATAATTCGTTTCCTTCACCGTGCGCAAAATATTGGCATGTGTCACGATATTTCCCTTTGGTGTTCCTGTCGTTCCGGAAGTATACGTCAGGTTGGCCATCGCTCCCGAATCAAGAGGCAGCGCGAGATTTTGGGCATCAGCATGATAGCTTTCTTCCTCATCCGCGAGCACAACGGCACCGTCGAATTCCGCTTTTTCTGCTAAATCCTTTAATGTCTTCTGAGTGAGAAGCACCTTCGCTCCGCTGTCATGGAAGAAATGCCGCATCCGCTGGATCGGGTGCTCCGGATCAATCGGAACATAAGCTGATCCTGCTTTTAACACCGCGAGAATCGACACAATCATGTCCAGGGACCGATCACATAATACAGCCGCTGTTCTGCCTTCGCCTGCGCCAAGAGGAAGAATGCCGCGCGCTAACCGATTGGCCCGTTCATTCAGCTCACGATAAGTAAGTGATTCGCCTTCATATTGAAGCGCAGGATGATCTGGTGTTTTCCCCGCTTGCTCTTCAAACAGCTGAACGATCGTTTTGTCTTTCGGATAAGATGTTCTTTCTGGATTAAACTGTTGAATGTGAGAAGCAGCCTCCTCTTCAGAAAGAAGCGTGTATTCAGCTATTTGTCTTTCAGGCTCAGCCGAAGTATCTTCAAGCAAACGTGCAAAATGGTTGAGCATCCTTTCAGCCGTGCTTTGTTTAAATAGCTTCGTGCTGTAGTCCAATTCAAGCTCAATGCCTTGATCGGTTTCTCTCGCCTGCATCGTCAAATCAAATTTAGCAATCTTGAAGTTGGTCTCATGAACAGATATAGCCAGATCACCGACAGCCGGAATGCCCTCTGTCGCGTTTTGAAGACTGAACATCGTGTCAAACAGCGGATGTCTGCTTACATCACGCGGGATATTCAAATCATCAACAAGCCACTCAAACGGATAATCCTGATGAGAAAAAGCCTCCAGCACGTGCTTGCGTACGCGCGCGATTAAATCGGTAAACGTCTCGTTCTGCTTCACCTCACTGCGGATCGCGAGCGTATTGACAAACATCCCGATAATGCCCTCTGTATCAGAGTGGTTTCTGCCCGCTAACGGCGTCCCGACAATAATGTCATCTTGCCCGGTATACTTTGACAAAAGCGTATAGTAAGCAGACAGCATGACCATATACAGCGTGGCGCCATTTTGTTCAGCCAAACGATTAAGGCGATCCTTCAAATCAGCATCCAGCTTGATTGACACCCGGTCTCCTTCAAAGCTTTGAACAGACGGTCTCGGGTAATCGGACAGAAGCTGAAGCACAGGAAGCTCGCCCGCAAAAGTTTCCTTCCAATACGCCCGGTCATTCTGATACCCTTCAGCGGCCTGACCGCTTTGCCACACGGCGTAATCCTTATACTGAATACGAAGCTCAGAAAGCTGTTCGCCTCTGTATAACTGTGCTAACTCCTCCAAGATAATGCCGATGGACACACCGTCAGAAATCAAATGATGCATATCAAACAGCAGCATATGACGGTTCTCTTCAAGCTCCATCAAGCCGATTCTGAATAGCGGCGCTTTTGCCAAGTCAAATCTTCGGACAAATGAAGTCATAACCGCCTCATCGGAACGGCCGCCTCTTTCAATCAATTCAATATTGAAATCAATGCTGTCATGAATTTTCTGTCTCGGCGTGCTGCCTTCAAGAACAAATGACGTTCTTAAAGACTCGTGGCGAAGGATTAACCCTTGAAATGCGCGCTCCAGCTTGTGAATTTCTAAAGGCCCTTCCAAAATCGCTGCCGCAGGCATGTTGTATCCGACTCTGGTATCGTCGAACTGGCTGACGATATACATTCGCTGCTGGGACAAGGAAAGCGGGTAATGCTCCTGTTTTTCGGCAGGTTCAATCGCCGCAAATGCCCGGCTGTCTCTTTGATCGACTTCCTCTGCAAGTGAAGCAATCGTCGGATGCTCAAACAAATATTGAAGCGGAATCTCAGCACCTGTTTCCTTATGAATCTTTGTTAAAAGCGTCATCGCCTTTAAGGAATGCCCGCCCGTTTCAAAGAAATTGTCAAAGATCCCCGCCTTTTCAACATTCAGCACGTCCTGCCAAATGGCTGCGATTGCTTTTTCCGTCTCATTGCGCGGCGCCGTATAGACCGTTCCGCTGACTGCCTTCACCTCTAGTGCAAACAGCTTGCGTCGGTCTACTTTACCGCTTGGCGTAAGCGGAATTTCTGTGATTTCTGTAAAGTATGCCGGCACCATATAGTCAGGAAGCTTTCTCGCCGCATGCTCCCGCAGACTGACTGGAGCAAATTCGCTGCCAGGCTTCTGCACCACATAGGCGCAAACCTCAAGATTTCCCTGTTCGTCAGGACGAGCCAAAACAACCGCTTTCGCAACATCTGGCGTCTGCTGAATTACGGCTTCAATTTCACCAAGCTCAATCCGATATCCGCGGACTTTGACCTGATCATCTTCTCTTCCTAAATATTCGATTGTTCCATCTGGCAGCCAGCGCACCACATCTCCTGTACGGTACATGCGATCGTCTGGCACGAACGGATCTTGTAAAAACTTCTCATCCGTCAATTCAGGCAAATGCAAATAACCTCGGCCGACACCATCGCCCGCGATGTAAAGCTCGCCCGCCACGCCTTCCGGCTGCAGCCGGCCTTTTTGATCCAAAATATATAAGCGGTTATTTCCCAGCGCTTTCCCGATTGGCACGTACGCTGATTGAACGGTACTCTCTGGATTAACCGGATGAACAGACGCGTCCACACACGTTTCGGTCGGTCCGTACACATTTGTCAAACGCGGCGATGTGCCTGCTTCCTTAAACAGCTTTAGCAGCTTGTCTGCAACAACAGACGAGAGGCCCTCTCCTCCGATCAGCATATGCTCCAGTTTGAGCCCTTCAAAATCTCCCGCTGCGATCAGCATTTGCAGATGGGCCGGTGTTCCGTCCGTCGCTTCAATGCTGTTCCTGCGATAATAGGCAGCAAGCGCAGATCCGTTCGTCACTGTTTTTTTCGGTACGATATAAAGTGTTTGTCCCAAAAGAAGCGACGCGAAGATCTGCTTTACTGACGCATCAAAATGGAACGGCGCAAGCAATGCCATCCGCAATGTCTGGCTGCCGCTTTGGTAAATCGTCCGCTGTAAAGATTCAACCAAATGATGAACCTGGCGATGCTCGATCATTACGCCTTTCGGACGTCCGGTTGTTCCCGATGTGTAAATAATATAAGCAAGGTTTCTCGCGTTCACATCTGCATTCAAGCTTTCACTTGCACCTTCTGCCATTGCCTGATCAAAATCAATCAGCTCAGCATTAGCTGCAGGAGCCGCAACCTTCGATTCAGTCAGGATAAAGTCCGCACCGCAGTCCTCCAGAATATATTGAATGCGCTCTGCCGGAAAAGCGGGATCGATCGGCACATAAGCTCCGCCGGCTTTTAAAATCCCCAAAATAGACGTAATCACCCGTTCTGAGCGTTCAATCAGTACCGCGACAGGACTGTCCGGGCCAATGCCTTTCTTTTTCAGCACATTGGCGATACGTGCAGATTGCTCATGTAACGATTGATAGGTCAATGTTTGATCTTCAAACACAACCGCCGGCTGATCAGCAAGCCGTTCAGCCTGTTCGCGGAACAGTTCTGGAATCGTCATATCCTTACGATAGCTGACAGATTCACCGCCTGCCATCGCAAGCAGCTTCTCTTTCTCCGACTCAGAAACCAGCGTTAATTCATCAATCGCAAAATCTGGATGCACTAACGCGTTTTGCAGCATCGTCATCATGCGTTCACAAACATTTTTGATTTCTTCACGCGAAAATAGATCAGTGCGATAATCAAAATCAATGGTAAGTTTCCCAGTATCCCATCGATCCTTCACATGAATGGAGACATCATTTAATCCGCTGCCGCTGAAAATCGGCTCAGTCAAAAAGGCAAGACTCTCTTCTTTCTGCCACTGCATCACTTGATATTCAAGAGATACCGTAAACAGCTTCGTCAAAGAACTTTTCGATTCACGCAAATCATTGATCAGGAGGTTATAAGGGTACTTTTGGTGACGAAGGGTCTTCATGAGATCCTTCATTCGGTCTTTGACAAAATCTAAAAACGCTTGCCCGCCGTCAATATTTGTTCGAAGCGGAACCGTGGAAACAAACATTCCGAGCATCTGCTTCTCTTTCGCATTCGTCCGGTTGCCCATAAAGGTTCCCGTCACAACATCATTTTGGCCGCTGACTCTGTATAAATAAGCGGCAAGCACCGATTGAAACACAGAAAGCACACTGACCTTGTTCGCCTCACAAAATGATAGAATCTGCTGATGAAGCGCTTCAGGCACATCTTCAGAGAACCTCTCAGCACTTAAACTTCCTCCTGCACCAGTATTCCGTTTCAAGGAAACAAGTTCAGGCACCGATTCAAATTGTTTGTTCCAAAACGTCTTGTCCTTTTCAAACCGCTTTGATTGAGCATAGTCCTGTTCAGATAAAACATGATCGATAAATGAATGCGAGATGCCTTCTTTTGTGTCTGAACCGCTGGCTAATTCTAAATAAATGTGCATAATCGCATTTCCGAGAATATTCATAGAAATTCCATCCGAAATCACGTGATGAACATTTGCATAAAACCACACTTCATTTTCCTTTAACGTAAACAAGGAAAAACGGAACAAATCACAATCGTATAACGGCAAAGGTTTTTTCGTTTCCTCCCGGCTCCATTGTGAAATGGACTCTATCGCATTTGGATCTCTAGTGGTGTCTGTATGTTTTATATCAACAGGCCGATACTCGCTTATATATTGGACTGGCTCCTCATTTTCATCGAGCCGCAAACGAAGGCGCATGGCGTCATTTCTCCGGATAAACTCTTGAATGGCCTTCTCAACAAGCTCCCATTCAATTTTATCAACTGAAACCAGCTTACCAATCCCAGCAAGATTTGAAATACTTGTATGAGGATAAAATTTTTCTGTATACCAAATTCGTTTTTGTGCATCCGTTAAAGGGTAAAAAGTTATTTCCATATTATGATTCCTCCCCTAATCTTTATAAGCCGTGAACATGTGCAACGTATTTTCTTTTTCTTATCTATAAAACCTTTTAATTCTTATGACCCAAAAATCTGAAAAGTCTAAAGAACCACGCAAAAAGCAGTGCAACGAAACAAAAAAAGCAGTTTACCTCTATTAATCGGACTGCCGCCAACCATCATTGTGGGTTTAACAAGCAGATTAAGCCCCGTAGCCCCCTCATTCCATCAGGAAACAGTTCTGGCTATTTATTCATTGTTTTCAATATTTTTTACCTTGTCACCGTTCACTTTAAATGAAAAAAATATTTTTATCACCGAAAATTAGGTTAAAAGTTTCATGCGGTATACCGAAAGATTCCAGTTTATTTACTGGGATATTTTTGCGTCATACCGCAAAAATTTCCACTAAACATTATTTACAGAAAAATAAAAACATTTCAAAAAAACGCTCGACCTATTAACCATAAGCTTTTTAATTCTTTACATAACATCTATTTACAGCGCAAAAACCGAAAAACACACAAAAAAAAGACCTCTTTATGATAAGAGGTCTTACAACGATTCTTTAATGACATTTTTATTGATATCAATCAATTCCATATAGCCTTTCCCCCACTCATACATGGCTTCAAGTATGGGCATCAGGCTTTCTCCTTGCGGGGTTAAGGAATATTCAACTTTCGGCGGGACAACCGGATATACTTCCCTGTGAACAATCATATCCTCCTCAAGCTCTCTCAGCTGATTCACGAGAATCTTCTGCGTAATATCAGGAATCAAAGCTTTCAATTCATTGAATCGTTTTGTGCCTTCTTTTCCTAAATGCCACAAAATGAGCATTTTCCATTTACCACCGATCACCGCAAGCGTTAATTCTTTCTCACAATTAAACCTTTTGTTGTCCATCCGGCTCAAAAGAAATCCCCCCCTCAGTATATTTTTTGTATGTTAAATACGTATCATCACTTACTTACTTTTTTGCAGACACCTTTTTATTATAAACACTCATAAAAATAAGCGAAAGAAATCTGATTGTTTTTCCTAACAGTATCCTCCAAGTAACTAGTTGACTTCAAAGTGCCTACTTCTCAATAAAAGAGGGAACCTATAGAATGAACAATACATTCGCAAAAAGGAGTAGATCAGAAATGGAATTACAACTAGCATTAGACCTCGTAAATATCCCAGAAGCCATCGAGCTCGTCAAAGAAGTGGAACAACACATCGACGTAGTTGAGATCGGAACACCGGTTGTCATTAATGAAGGCCTCAAAGCCGTTAAAGAAATGAAAGAAGCATTTCCGAAATTGAAGGTATTAGCAGACCTGAAAATCATGGATGCCGGCGGATACGAAATCATGAAAGCGTCAGAAGCAGGCGCTGACATCATCACTGTGTTGGGAGCTACAGACGACGCAACGATTAAAGGCGCTGTAGAAGAAGCGAAAAAACAGAACAAGAAAATTTTAGTAGATATGATTAACGTGAAAGATATTGAATCTCGCGCGAAAGAAATTGACGCACTCGGCGTTGATTACATTTGCGTCCACACTGGCTACGATCTTCAAGCAGAGGGCAAAAACTCTTTCGAAGAATTAACGACAATCAAAAATGCCGTAAAAAACGCAAAAACTGCAATTGCGGGCGGAATCAAACTTGATACGCTGCCAGAAGTGATCAAGCAAAAGCCTGATCTTGTCATTGTCGGGGGCGGAATCACAAGTGCAGCCGATAAAGCGGAAACAGCTTCAAAAATGAAACAGCTTATTGCCCAAGGATAACGTGATGAAAACGACTGAATACGTAACGGAAATTCTCAATGAGTTACGCCGTTCAGCGGCATATATTTCTGAGGAAGAAGCTGATCAGCTTGCCGACCGCATTCTCTCATCCAACCAAATTTTCACTGCGGGTGCGGGACGGTCTGGCCTGATGGCAAAATCCTTTGCGATGCGATTGCTGCACATGGGCTTCAACGCACATATTGTCGGTGAGATTCTCACTCCGCCGCTCCACGAAGGAGATCTCGTCATAATCGGCTCAGGGTCAGGCGAGACAAAGAGCCTGATCCATACAGCAGAAAAAGCAAAAAGCTTACACGGAGTTGTGGCCGCTTTAACGATCAATCCGGACTCAAGCATCGGCAAACAAGCGGATCTCATCGTCAAAATGCCTGGTTCTCCTAAAGACCAATCAAACGGAAGCAATAAAACCATACAGCCAATGGGATCATTATTTGAGCAAACTTTGCTGCTGTTCTATGATGCAGTGATTTTAAAACTCATGGAGAAACAAGGACTCGATTCTGAAACCATGTTTACCCATCACGCAAACCTTGAATAGCGTCACACAACCGGCCTGAAGATCAGGCCGGTTTTATTATTTTCTAAAATAAAACTTTAAACCTGAAAATCCGATAAATAATATGATCTGCAAATCATAAAAAGGAGGAAATATAGTGATAAAACAACTAAAGCTTAAACTAGGAACAAAAATTCTATTCCTGGTTTTCGTGATTATTCTTTTGTTTTCAATATCTGTCGGCACTGTGATGCTTAAGGAGATTACAGGCGGCATGAAACAAATGGCGACTGAAAAAGCGAAAGGTGATCTCGCTTTAAGCAGCACATATATTGATGATGTCGTTTCAGGGGACTGGCAGGTAAAGAACAATAAGCTTTATAAAGGCCAAACACAAATTAACGGAAATGAAGATATCGTTGATCTGCTTGGCGAAAAAACAGGCGATACTATAACTATTTTTCTACAGGATACTCGTGTTGCAACCAATGTCATGAAAAACGGCGAAAGAGCTGTCGGCACTCAAGCTTCTTCTGAAGTTACTGACGCTGTTTTAAAGAATGGAAAACAATTCTACGGACAAGCAGACGTGGCGGGTTCTTCTTATCAGACGGCATACATGCCTTTAAAAGATCAAAACGGGAATATTATCGGCATGCTGTATACTGGAGCCAATCAAAACATCTTAGCATCACTGACGCATTCTCTTTTCACTCAATTCTCTATCGTTCTTGTTATTGTCATCATTGTATCAATTATCCTTGTTGTGCTTTTCACCAGAAGAATCAATAAACGGCTGAACACTTTAAAATCCGCCTTTGAAAGTGCCGGAGACGGAGATATGACAATCGAGGTGTCAGACAAATCCGGTGACGAGCTATCAGAACTCAGCGTCTATTACAATAAGATGAGAATGAAATTGAATGATACCATTCAAACCGTACAGCACTCAGCCCTTCAGCTAGCGTCTGCCTCTCAGCAGCTCTCAGCGGGAGCAGAGGAAACAAATCAAGCTTCAGAAAAGATTACAGAAGCTGTACAACAGATAGCAAATGGAGCTCAGCATCAAATCACCCGAATTGAAAACAGCGAAAGCTCATTAAAACAAGCTTCAGCGGACATCCGGCATATTTCTGCAAACACATCCGCTATCGCTGACAAAGGACAGCTGGCACAATCAAAAGCTGACATTGGGCAAAAGGAAATTTCAGATATACAGGCACAAATGGATGCGATTCACGATTCGATCGAGAAAAGCGGAGAAATCATACTCCAGCTGGAGGGCCGCTCTAAGCAAATTGAGGATATTTTGTCTGTTATCACCCAAATTGCCGATCAGACAAACCTGCTTGCGCTGAATGCCGCGATTGAGGCTGCAAGAGCCGGTGAACACGGTAAAGGATTTGCAGTTGTTGCTGATGAAGTACGTAAATTAGCGGAAGAATCTCAACGATCCGCAGGACAGATTTCAAAACTAATCACAGAAATACAAAAAGATATGAACCAATCTGCAAGATCTGTTGAGCATGTGAAAACAGAGGCTGCGGAAGGTGTCACCATGATCCAGCGCACCAGAGATGCCTTTAAGGAAATTACAGCGGCAACAGGAGAAATCAGCGCTGAAATCAGTGACCTCTCAGCATCTGTATCAAACATTTCAGCCAGTACACACGACATAAATGAATCCTTTTCAGCCAATACAGCCGATATTAAAAATTCTACTGAACATACCCGGCAGGCGGCTGCGTTAACAGAAGAGCAATTTGCTGCAATGGAAGAGATTACTGCAGCTTCTGAAACATTATCTCAATTAGCCGAGGAGCTTACTGGTATCATAAGCCAATTTAAAATGATTAATCAACCCGAAAACAGTCAATAAACTACTTTCAATATTGTAAATTGGCAAAGGTATTCTACTGAAAATTAATATTTCAATCTGCTAAAATTACAATTTCAGCAAAAAACTGATCGTAAAACTAAAAATTTCGTCCTTTACACCATATACTTTCTGGATTACCCTTGGAACAGCTTTAAGTTGCTAAAAGCGGGAGGTGAACAGCACGATGAACATCATAAAAACAATACTTCTCGCCATCATCGTCATAGCAGCTGCAGCTGCCGGCCTGATAAAGGGAGACTTTTTCTCAACTGATCAAAAACCATCTCCAACGAAAGAGTATGACAAAACAATCGCTCTCCCTTCTGACCGTTATCCCGAAACGGCCAAACACATTAAGGATGCGATTAATGAAGGACACTCAGATGTGTGCACCATTGACAGAGATGGAGCTGAGGAACGCCGTGAGCAATCATTAAAAGACGTATCGCCAAAAACAGGGTATGACAGGGATGAATGGCCAATGGCTATGTGCAAAGAAGGCGGTGAAGGGGCTTCTGTAGAATATATTTCTCCCGCTGACAACCGCGGTGCAGGCTCTTGGGTTGGTCATCAGCTTACCGATTATCCAGACGGCACAAAAGTTTTATTCACGATTCAATAAATAATAGAGGAGGAACAGCACATTGATCAAGTCATGGAAACCGCAAGAACTGTCGATTTCATATCATCAATTTACTGTATTTCAAAAGGGTTCTGCACCTCCTGTTATGGATTGGACTGACGAAGCGATCGAAAAAGGATTTGCGGCGGCGGACGGAGCGATTTCTTTTGAAGCACAGAGAAATACAAAGGCTTTTATTCTTGTGCGCTTAAACAGTTTAGAAATCGTAAACTCCTGCGAAAAGAAAGTGACTGTTCCTTTTCAGGTCACAGAAAACGGAATTGAAATTGAAAGCATAATGTCTAAAAGGCTGGCCTTTGACCTTCCGAAGGGAGACTATCAATTGACGTGCTGGACTGTGCCTGCTGAAATGTCAGATTTGCACGCAGACACTTATATTATTGATGCTGTTTCTGTGTAATGATAATGTCCCTGAGAGTATGACTCTCTCAGGGACATTTCATAAACTTTCCCCATTCGTCTTCATTACATTCGGATACCTAAAACGTTTTAAATGATTCATCGATATCATTTTTTAAAATTCACATATAAAATTGGCATCATACCCTATAAAAAAGCACCCAATTCCCGTTGGATGCTTACCGTTGATGTGTATGAGGATGGGGCTTTGGTACAAAGCCGTTTTGTTTCATCATGTCAAAGTGTTGGTCCATGTGATCTTTGATGCGTTCTCCTCTTTCTTTTGGCAGGACACCGTATTGAACATACTTTGAAATTACGTTTTTACGCTTTTTTAGTATCTCTGCTTCCAGCTGTTCAATTTCTTTCTTTTGCTGATCTGTCAATGTGACATTTGCGGGAGGCTGCTGCTGTTTGTCAACGGCTTCAGCTGTGCCGGTCAGAGATATGAGTGCCGCGGCAATAAACATTGTGATGATATTGAGTTTTGTTTTCTTCATCCAATTTATTCCTCCAATCGTATTTTTCATAGGGTCTGCTGCCGCGCTTTTTTTATACATACAAAATAAAAAGAGCGAAACCATTATTCGCTCTTTCTAATCTGTTCGTCAGTATAAAGTTCTTCTTCGCCAGGAGACGCGTAAGTGACATACGTTCCCGCGATTAAATCGTGCAGTGTCCGTTTGTCATCTCGAACGCCAATCATAATAAGACTGGCGATCAAGCCGAGTCCAAAGGTTATAGTGTATACCAGACCGGCAACAATAACCCGCAAAAACATTGTTAATAGATTGACCTGTGACCCATCTTTTTTTACGATTCTGATTCCGCAGATTCTTTTTCCGATAAGATAGCCCTGCCAAAATACCGGCAGCACCATAGAGTACAGCAGGACAATCAGACTGATGAACATACTGTCGTTCGGGTCTTTTCCTGTAATCACCCAATAGATCAGCAAAAGAGGCACCGAGACAATAATGTAATCTAGCAATGAAGCTCCCAGTCTAATCCAAAATCCAGCTGGTTTGTAAATATTCATGTGACTCCCCCATTATGGTTTCAATATTGCTTTGATGTTTCCATCTTTTTTCTTATCAAATATATCATATGCTTTAGGGGCGTCTGCAAGACTTAATTTATGCGTAATGATATCTGTTGGATCGATTTCTTGCTTTTTCACCATTTCATACAGCATCGGCATGAGATGGATGACTGGCGCCTGCCCCATTTTAATAGATATATTTCGTGTAAAGAAATCACCGACCGGAAAGCCGTCCGCTTGAGAAATATAGGCCCCTGTCAGCTGAACTGTGCCAAACTTTCTGACGGATTCAGCAGCAGTCAGGATCGGACTGATTGTTCCAAACTGATTTGGCTTTTTAGACATATCTTCTTTAGAAAGCGGCGTTCCGTCCATTCCCACGCAATCAATGACAACGTCTGCTCCGCCATTTGTTTCATTATAAAGAAGCTTCCCGATTTCATCATGCTCTGTAAAATTAAATGTCTCTACCCCGTTTGTCCGTTTTGCGTGTTCAAGCCGATGCGGCACTTGGTCAACGGAGATGACGCGTTTTGCGCCCTTCATCCAAGCGAATTTTTGTGCCATCAATCCAATCGGTCCCGCTCCTAAAATTAAGACGGTATCGCCTTTTTTCACACCGCTGTGCTCCACGCTCCAATACGCGGTCGGCATAACATCGGATAAAAATAATACTTGTTCATCCTCAAGCTCGCTGTCTGCCGGAATTTTAAAAGAAGAAAAGTCAGCGTATGGGACACGAAGGTATTCCGCCTGTCCACCTGGAAAATTGCCGTTAAATTCGGAGAACCCAAATAAGCCGCCTGCATCCGTATGTGGATTAGGGTTTGATTCATCACATTGACTTTCCATCTGATGCTTGCAATAGAAGCATTCACCACAGCCAATGTTAAACGGAATGACGACACGGTCGCCCTTTTTTAACGTTTTGACATCGTTTCCGACTTCTTCTACGATCCCCATTGGTTCATGCCCGATGATATAATCCGGAGCGGCTGGAATGCCGTTTTTATATAGATGAAGATCAGAGCCGCAAATTCCTGTTGCGGTAATACGAATAATGGCGTCCTTCGCATCCTGAATCCCGGGGTCTGCTACGTTCTTCACTTCAACATGCTCTTTTCCTTGATATGTCAGTGCTTTCATGCTTGTACAACTCCTTTTTTATCACTGGTTCCCTTTGCAGCTGCTTTTAAACGTTTCACACGCTTTTTGTATACACAATTCTAACTCTTTGAAAACGCCATCAACATGTTGCAACCCATTATGTTCAATGCTATCTTTTTAGTTGATTAACAGATTGGGGGAAACATAGGTGAAATCATTCAAAGCCGTTATTTTCAGCTTTACAATGGCTTTCTTTCTTATATTGGCAGCCTGTTCTGGGAAAAATGAAGCCGATTCCAAAAATACAGGCTGGGAGCAGATCAAAGAAAAAGGGAAAATTGTTATTGCTACATCAGGCACGCTTTATCCCACGTCTTTTCACGATACCGATTCTGGTTCTGATAAGCTGACAGGCTACGAGGTTGAGGTCGTTCGAGAAGCGGCAAAACGGCTTGGGCTGAAGGTTGAGTTCAAGGAGATGGGTATTGACGGGATGCTGACAGCGGTGAATAGCGGTCAGGTCGATGCAGCCGCAAATGACATCGATGTCACGAAAGACCGCGAGAAGAAGTTCGCGTTCTCTACTCCATATAAATATTCATACGGCACAGCTATCGTCAGAAAAAACGATTTATCTGGGATTAAAACGTTTACGGATTTAAAGGGAAAGAAAGCGGCTGGCGCAGCTACGACAGTCTACATGGATGTCGCAAGAAAATACGGCGCCAAAGAAGTGATTTATGATAATGCGACCAACGAGCAGTATTTAAAAGATGTCGCCAACGGACGCACTGATGTCATTTTGAATGACTATTACCTGCAGACACTTGCGCTCGCAGCGTTCCCGGATCTTAACATTACGATCCATCCTGACATCAAATACATGCCGAACAAACAGGCGCTTGTTATGAAAAAAAGCAATGCGGCACTTCAGAAAAAGATGAACGAAAAGCTGAAAGAGATGAGCAAGGATGGCACTTTGGCTAAGCTGTCGAAGCAATTCTTCAATAAAGCAGATGTATCAAAGAAACTGGATACCGACGTTCAAGACGTTGATTTGTAATCGGACGCCATGATCAATAGCATTCAGTGGGAATATATTTTCAATACAAAGCTAGCCATTGAATCGTTTCCTTATGTCATTAAAGGCATTGGGTACACACTGCTCATCTCTTTTGTAAGCATGTTTGCCGGAATGGTGCTCGGCCTGTTCCTATCACTCGCCAGAATGTCTCAGCTTGCCTTGTTAAGGTGGCCGGCGAAGCTCTATATTTCCTTTATGCGGGGCGTTCCGATTTTGGTGATCTTGTTTATCCTTTATTTCGGATTTCCTTATATCGGCATTGAATTTTCCGCTGTCACAGCAGCTTTGCTTGGCTTTAGCTTTAACAGTGCCGCCTATATTGCGGAAATTAACCGTTCAGCTATTTCATCCGTTGACAAAGGACAATGGGAAGCCGCATCATCTCTCGGCCTTTCCTATTGGCAGACGATGAAGGGCATTATTTTGCCGCAATCAATCCGTATTGCCCTGCCGCCCCTTGCCAATGTATTGCTCGACTTAATCAAAGCGTCCTCTCTCGCTGCGATGATTACAGTGCCGGAATTGCTCCAACACGCAAAAATCATCGGCGGCAGAGAGTTTGATTACATGACCATGTATATTCTGACCGCTCTCATTTATTGGGCCATTTGCTCAGCAGCGGCCGCTATTCAGAATATCCTTGAGAAAAAATACGCTCATTATGTTTAAACAAACGTTTCATTAATAAAAGCCGCTCCGCAGGAGACGGCTTTTTCTATTGATTCAGCTTCACCCCCACAATGCGCTCTAGGCTTGTTCGCAATAGAATATGCCAGACGCACCAGATAATTTTTAGAAGCGAACAGTTTTTTGGTTCACCATTTTAAAACCTAAACATCAGCCGGGCTGCTTTCTGCTCTCAAGCTTTTTTTCCAGTAAAAGCTTGCGGCAAGCACGAGCGCAAACGCCAGCAGCGCGATACAGGCAAACGTGATAAAACCGATTGCATATGTGCCTGTCATCTGTTTTAGCGATCCTAAAATGTTTGGCAGGAAAAAACCTCCAATACCGCCGGCTGCGCCGACGATTCCCGTCACCATGCCGATTTCTTTGCGAAAGCGCTGCGGGACGAGCTGGAATACGGCTCCATTCCCCATTCCGAGTCCCATCATTCCGACAAATAAAAGAACAATGACCATTGAGAGAGATGGCAGGCTGCTGACCCCGGCCATACAGAGGGTCACGATGATAAATAAGACAGAAAGAACTTTCGTGCCGCCCACAAGATCTGAAATCCAGCCCCCGACAGGCCGGAAAAAGCTTCCCGCTGCCACACATAATGTAACGAAATCACCCGCGTGAATTTTTGACAGCTGGTATTGATCGACAAAGAAAATAGATAAAAAGCTTGATAGCCCGACAAACCCGCCGAATGTGACGCTGTACAGCAGGCAGAAAAACCATGTTTCCTTTTGCCTGAACACATGCAGATAGTTTTTAAGCGGCTGCGGCGCCGGCTGTGCAGGAGAATCCTTTGCCATAGATAGAAAAAGAACAAAGACGATCAGTAAAGGAATAAGCGCAAATCCCATGACGATATGCCAGCCGAACTGCTCGGCGAGACGCGGGCCAAACAGGGTTGCAAACAACGTACCGCTGTTTCCCGCACCAGCGATCCCCATCGCCAGCCCTTGCAAATGAGGCGGATACCACCGGCTTGCCATAGGCAGTGCTACAGCAAAGCTTGCCCCCGCCACGCCAAGCAGAATCCCGATGGCATAAAGCTCAGGCAACGAACGGCCGCCAAATGTCCCCCACAGCAGCGGAATCATTGTCACCAGCATTCCGATTACCGCCGTTTTTTTCGGTCCGATTCTGTCTGTTAACACACCTAAAATGATTCGAAATACAGATCCTGATAAAATCGGCACAGCTACGACAAGCCCTTTCTCAAAAGGAGACAGGCCAAAATCCTGAGAAATATAAACACCCAGCGCTCCAAGCATAACCCATATCATAAAACTCACATCAAAGTATAAAAAGGAACAAAACAAAGTGAGTGGATGTCCGCTGGTTTTCAGTTCCGATAGCTTCATAAGATTCCCCTTTCTTGGCTCTCTATTATTTTAAATTTTCTGAATTAAGGATATATGACCATTTTTTTCTAGAAAAGACATGTGTCAGTTTTTATGACACGTTTAATGCGTTAACAATGCATTGTGACATAATTTTTGATAAGAGAACACTTACATGCTGCGTCAAAGGAGGTCTGGTACATGAAGAAGCAAAAATTGGTGTTAGCAGGAAACGGAATGGCCGGTATCCGCTGTATTGAAGACATTTTAAAGCTGAATCGCCACTTGTTCGACATTGTCGTTTTCGGAAGCGAACCGCATCCCAACTATAATCGTATTCTCTTATCCTCAGTGTTGCAGGGTGAGGCGTCACTCGACGATATTACATTGAACAGCAAGGATTGGTACGACAAGCATGGAATTACCCTGTATACAGGTGAAACGGTTGTTCACATTGATACAGATCAGCAGCGGGTCATCACAGATCAGAAACGCACTCTATCTTATGACAAATTAATAGTGGCAACAGGCTCCTCCCCTTATATTCTCCCCGTCCCCGGGGCGGACAAAGAAGGTGTCTTCGGATTTCGAACAATAGAAGACTGCCAAGCATTGATGAGCATGGCCAAACCCAATCGAAAGGCAGCGGTGATCGGAGCCGGGTTATTAGGACTGGAAGCAGCAGTCGGGTTACAGCATCTCGGCATGGAGGTCAGCGTCATCCACCACTCTGCCGGCATCATGCAAAAACAGCTCGATCAAATGGCGTCGCGGCTGCTGCAGTCGGAGCTGGAACGAAAAGGCTTAACCTTTCATTTGGAGAAAAACACCGTATCTATTTCTGGCACCATGCAGGCAGATGGAATTCGTTTTAAAGACGGCTCTTCATTGAAAGCAGACTTGATTGTGATGGCGGCTGGGGTGAGGCCGAATATTGAATTGGCTGTATCATCTGGAATCGCAGTCAACCGCGGGATTGTCGTGAATGACTATATGCAAACGAGCGAACCTAATGTCTACGCCGTCGGTGAATGTGCTGAGCATAGCGGAACAGTATACGGTTTGGCAGCTCCCCTTTATGAACAGGGAAAAGTCCTCGCCAAACATATTTGCGGAGTTCCTTGCGAGGGATATCAAGGCTCGGCGCGATTTGCGGCTTTAAAAATAGCAGGGATTGATGTGTGGTCAGCCGGAAAGGTTCACGAGGATAATCGCACAACGAGCATCAACATTTACGATGAACAAACTGGCATTTATAAAAAAGCACTCTTTGAGGATGACAAACTGGCCGGCATCATTTTATTCGGAGACACACGTGACAAGCAAAAATTTCTCGACGGCCTGCTCACACAACGAGACATCTCGATCGTAAAAAAACAGCTGCTTGAACCAGATAACTCGGATACATCTTTTGAATCCATGCCATCAAGTGAAACGATTTGCCAATGCAACTCCGTAACGAAAGGCGCGATTGAGGAGGCGGTGAACGTAAATGCCCTAACAACCGTCGAAGAAGTCAAACACTGCACCAAAGCATCCGGCTCCTGCGGTGGATGCAAGCCGCTCGTTGAAGACCTTTTGAGATACATGACCAGCGGCCAGTATACAGAACCCGCCGGCACACCTTCGTTTTGCGGCTGCACTGATTTTACGGAAGACGATATCATTGCCGAGCTTCAGCGCAGGCCATTCAGTAATCCGGCAGAAGCGATGAGCCAGTTTGGCTGGAAAACGAAAAACGGATGCAGCACTTGTGTTCCTGCGATTCAATACTACCTGGAAATGCTGTACCCCGGTTTCATCCAGCCTAATCCAGCCGCTGAAGACACTTGCATCCTGGTTCCGCAAATGTACGGCGGACGCACAAACGCGGAGCAGTTAAGAAACATCGCCAACATCATCGAGGCATACAGCATCCCTGACGTATCCATCACTCACAGCCAAAGACTGAAGCTTTCGGGGATCAACTCCGCGGATCTCCCGCATATCAAAAAGGCTTTGAAAATGCCCGCTTTTTTAAATGAACGCCGGCGCGCGCTGCAAAGTGTCAAAGCTTGTACATGCGCCCAAAACCGGCCGATTCAGCAGCTGGCAGCTCAAATCGAAAGGCAGCTTGAGAGCCTTTCCATGCCGGCTTCTATTTCTATCAGCTTATCGTGTGAAACAGACTGCAGTGATGCCGCTATACAAGATGTTGGTGCGGTTCGAACGCTGGCTGGCTGGGATATCTACATCGGCGGTGTCCGAGGAATTCATGCACATTCCGGCACTCTGTTTTGCGTAACTGACAATGAAGACAGCACCGCCGCTATGATCAAAGGACTGATCCAATATTATCGTGAAACAGCTCATTACTTAGAAGCCGTTCATCAGTGGATGGACCGGCTCGGGATCGTTCGTATCAGAGAAGAGCTATTTGAAGAGTACCTTAGGGATCAGCTGCTGGAAAGCCTTCAATCAGAGCTGTTACTAATTCAAAACGCTGGCGCACATCAGAAAGGATGAGACATTTTGACTGAACCGTTGCTTAGATATTTCCGCGAGAAACAGCAAGACATCCAATCAGAAAAAACGTATGACACCCAATGCCCGTTTTGCAGCATGCAGTGCAAAATGCAGCTCGTGGAACAAACCATCGGCACACGGAAAAAGTTCACAGCGATCGGGATTAATAATCCTACGACACAGGGCCGGCTATGCATGAAAGGCATGAACGCCCACCAGCATGCCCTGAACGCCTCCCGCGTCACCCGGCCGCTGCTCAAGAAAAACGGCGAATTTATGCCTGTTTCCTGGGAAGAAGCACTGCACCATATCAAAGACCAAGTAACGATGATACAGCACGAACACGAACATGACGCCATGGCTGTATACGGAAGCGCCTCAATTACGAATGAGGAGGCGTATTTGCTAGGGAAATTCGCACGGGTTGGCTTACAGACAAAATACATCGACTACAATGGAAGACTTTGCATGTCCGCCGCTGCAACCGCGGCCAACCAAACATTCGGGGCAGACAGAGGCTTGACGAATCCCTTATCAGACATCCCCCACACCCGTGTGATTATTTTAGCCGGCACCAATATTGCGGAATGCCAGCCAACGATGATGCCGTATTTTGAAAAAGCGAGAGAAAACGGAGCCTATATCATCGCCATTGATCCGCGTGAAACAGCCACCACCAACATCGCCGACCTTCATTTGAAAATCAAACCAGGCACAGACGCCGCCCTTGCCAACGGTCTCGTCAAAATCATCATTGACGAACAGCTTGCGGACGAAGATTTCATTCAATCACGAACAAATGGATACGAAGAGCTGAAGCAGCATACGGACACGCTGAGCCTGGAGGATATCGCTGAACAGACGGATATTCCGCTGGCACATATGCGTAAGGCCGCTGTGAAGTTCGCCATGGAAACATCAGGCCTGCTGTTCACAGCCCGCGGGATTGAGCAGCAAACCGATGGAACAGCGGCTGTGAAGGGTTTCTTAAACATGGTGCTGATCACAGGAAAAATCGGCAAATCGTACTCGGGCTATGGAGCGATCACCGGACAAGGAAACGGGCAAGGCGCCAGAGAGCATGGGCAAAAAGCTGATCAGCTTCCGGGCTATCGATCTATTGAAAACGAACAACACCGGGCGCATATTGCGAAAGTGTGGGGAATCCACCAGGATGATCTGCCGCGAAAAGGCATCTCAGCCTATGAAATGATGGAAAAAATCAATGACGGCGATATCAAAGGACTGTTCCTCATGTGCTCCAACCCTGCTGTCTCCAGCCCAAATGCGAACCTCGTCAAAAAAGCTTTGAGAAAACTGAGATTTTTCGTCGCGATCGATTTGTTTATTTCTGAGACTGCGACATACGCAGATGTGATTTTGCCCGCCTCCTCTTACTTAGAAGATGAGGGCACGATGACAAATGTCGAAGGCCTCGTGACATTAAGAGAAGCAAGCAGACCGTGCCCCGATGAAGCAAAGCATGATTGGCAGATCATTTGTGAAATCGCAGCTGCTCTTGGAAAAGAACGCTATTTTTCCTACTCATCAGCAGAGGATATTTTTAATGAATTAAGAGCAGCGAGCCGCGGCGGGATTGCTGATTATTCAGGCATCATATATGACAGGCTCAGGCGTGAAGGCGGTATTCATTGGCCATGTCCGGAATCGGATCATCCCGGAACAGGGCGTTTGTTTGCGGACTCATTTGCACATCCGGATCAAAAAGCGGCACTCAGTGTGATTCCGAACGAATCGACTGTTCCAAAAGAGAAACCCACAGCCGACTATCCGCTTTATTTAACGACCGGACGTGTCATGTCTCATTACTTAACAGGTGTCCAAACGAGAAAAAGCGCCGCCCTTGCCGCGAGACATTTTGAATCGTTTATGGAAATTCATCCGCAAACAGCGGGAGCCTACCATATTGAAGACCGTGTCCTCGTAAAAATTGAATCCCCGCGGGGAAGTATCACCGTCCGCAGCAAATTTTCAGAACAAATCAGAAAAGACACCGTTTTTGTTCCCATCCACTGGACAGAGGCTCAAAATGTGAATGATTTAATCGGCGAAGCCTTAGACCCAGCCTGTAAAATGCCCGGTTTTAAGGTGTGCGCCGTCCGAATCAGACCTATTTAAATTATTCATAAAATTTTTAGAACTTTTCGTATATTTTGTTACATTTTATAACATGCATCTTAAATATTTCTTTTCGCTATGCTACGCTGGAAAAAACATTGATAAGGAGCGGATCATCTGATGGGGAAAAAACAGCTAGTTCTTGTTGGAAATGGAATGGCCGGAGTAAGGGCCGTTGAAGAGATACTGAATGTGGCAAAAGACGAGTTTGAAATCACAATTTTCGGTGCCGAACCGCATCCCAACTACAACCGAATCCTTTTGTCAAAAGTGCTTCAAGGCGATACCGACCTCAAAGATATTACGTTAAATGATTGGGATTGGTACGAAGAAAACAATATTCAATTGTTTACAAATGAAACAGTCATCAAAGTGGATACAGAAAACAAAACGGTGATTACAGACGCAGACAGAATCCAGCCATACGATGAATTGATTCTGGCGACAGGCTCTGTCCCTTTTATCCTTCCGATTCCGGGCGCAGACAAACAAGGTGTCACAGCTTTCAGGGACATAAAAGATACAGACACGATGCTCGCCGCGTCAAAACAATATAAGAAAGCAGCCGTCATCGGCGGAGGCCTGCTTGGTTTGGAAGCCGCTCGCGGACTGCTGAATCTCGGCATGGAGGTATCTGTCATCCACCTCGCTCCATACTTAATGGAACGACAGCTTGACCCAACGGCGGGACGTCTGCTGCAAAACGAATTAGAAAAACAAGGAATGACCTTTTTACTTGAAAAGCAAACCGAAGAAATTGTCGGTGATAACCGTGTCGAAGGCCTCCGCTTCAAAGACGGCACAAGCATTGAAGCGGATTTAGTCGTCATGGCTGTCGGCATCCGCCCAAATACACAGCTTGGCACAAAAAGCGGCATTCCGGTCAACCGCGGAATCATTGTCAACGACTATATGCAAACTGAAATTCCGCACATTTATGCGGTCGGCGAATGCGCTGAGCATCGGGGAATCGCATACGGGCTCGTGGCTCCGCTCTATGAACAGGCAAAAGTGCTGGCGAAGCATCTGTGCGGCATTGAAACCAAACCGTATGAAGGCTCCGTCCTCTCTACTCAGTTAAAGGTATCAGGCGTTGAAGTCTTCTCTGCCGGTGACTTTAATGAATCAGAGGACAAAAAAGCCCTCAAGGTCTTCGATGAGCAGGACGGCATCTATAAAAAAATCGTCTTGAGAGGCAATCAAATTGTCGGTGCTGTTTTATTCGGCGACAGCAGCGAAGGCAATCGCCTGTTTTCTATGATTCAAAAAGAAGCCGATATCACTGACACCTCAAAAATATCAGTCTTACAGCCGCTCAACCAAGAAGCAGGCACAAGCATGACCGCTGCAATGAGCGACGATGAAATCATCTGCGGCTGTAATGGTGTCTCAAAAGGCGACATCATTACAGCCATACAGGAAAAAGGATGCTCGTCAACAGACGAGATCAAAGCATGCACCGGTGCATCCCGCTCATGCGGAGGCTGTAAGCCGCTCGTAGAAGAAATCCTCCAGCATACGCTCGGATCAGACTTTGACGCGACAGCGCAAAAAGAAGCAATTTGCGGCTGCACCACATTGTCGAGAGATGAACTCGTAGAAGAAATCAAAGCCAAAGGGCTGTCGCATACAAGAGAAATCATGAACGTGCTCGGCTGGAAAACGCCAGAAGGCTGTTCCAAATGCCGACCGGCTCTGAACTACTACCTAGGCATGATCAATCCAACCAAATACGAGGATGAACGGACATCCCGCTTTGTGAATGAACGAATGCACGCCAATATTCAAAAAGACGGCACATACTCAGTCGTTCCCCGGATGTATGGCGGTGTGACCAACTCCACAGATTTACGCAAAATCGCAGATGTCGTCGACAAATATGAAATTCCGCTGGTCAAAATGACCGGCGGCCAGCGGATTGATCTCATCGGCGTGAAAAAAGAAGACCTTCCGAAAGTATGGAAAGACCTTGATATGCCATCAGGCTATGCGTACGGAAAGACACTGCGGACAGTAAAAACATGTGTAGGCGAGCAATTCTGCCGCTTCGGCACGCAGGACTCCATGGCGCTTGGCATTGAGCTTGAGAAAAAATTCGAAGGGCTTAACACACCGCACAAAGTCAAAATGGCCGTATCTGCCTGCCCGCGGAACTGTGCCGAATCCGGTATTAAAGACCTTGGCGTTGTCGGCATTGACGGAGGCTGGGAGCTTTATGTCGGCGGAAACGGCGGAACACATTTACGCGCCGGCGATTTGCTGATGAAGGTAAAAACAAATGAGGAAGTCTTAGAGTACGCAGGCGCTTACCTGCAGTATTACCGAGAAACCGCAAAGTATCTGGAGCGTACATCCGCATGGCTTGAGCGCGTCGGTTTATCCCATGTCCAATCTGTATTAAACGATCCTGAAAAACGGCAGGAACTCAACGACAGAATGAACGAAACACTTTCTGTCCATAAAGATCCATGGAAGAACTTCCTGGAAAACAAACAAACCTCTAAAGACTTATTTGAAAATGTCGTGACCACATCATAATGACAAAAACAAACATTAAGGAGGAACGGATATGGTAAACAAAGACGCAACAAAAGTATGGATCGGAAAAATTGAAGAATTGCCTGAACAATTGGGAAAAACAGTGTATATTGAAGATAAGGAACTTGCGGTCTTCAAGCTTTCAAACGGAAGTATCCGCGCCATCGAAAACCGCTGTCCGCACAAGGGCGGCGTCCTCGCAGAAGGCATCGTCAGCGGGGAATATGTTTTCTGTCCGATGCATGACTGGAAAATTTCTTTAGAAGATGGAAAAGTCCAGGAACCTGATCACGGATGTGTCAAAACATACGAAACGCTGATCGAAGGAGAACATGTTTATCTCATATATTAAACAAAAGACCGGATCACTTTTTTAAGTGACACTCAGATTGTTGGCAAAATCCTAAAACGGGTTATGGTTTTAGGATTTCAACATCTTGCGTGATTGAAAACCTTTGAAGTCTAGGAAGGCAGAACTTGAAGCAGACTTGCACAGAATGTGATGGCGGCGTTTTAGCGATTAGCCGCCATTCCTTTCCAAACCGCAGGCTTGACACAGAATGCGGGGGTTTGTCGATACGCTGTGGATCACTTTTCAAGTGATCCTTCATTTTTTACAGTGACGGAAGGATGACATGATCATGAAGAATGGAATCGTTTATTTCGTGGGAGCCGGTCCCGGCGACCCAGGGCTGCTCACCATCAAAGGAAAACAGGCGCTGGAGGAAGCAGACGTGATTTTATATGACCGGCTCGCAAACCCGAAGCTGCTCGAATACGCATCATCGCACTGCCAGTTTATTTATTGCGGAAAACTGCCAGACCGCCATTTTATGAAGCAAAGAGAAATCAACGCCCTGCTGGTTGAAAAAGCCTTAAAGGGTTTAACCGTCGTCCGTTTAAAAGGCGGAGACCCGAGTGTGTTCGGCAGAGTCGGTGAAGAAGCGGCTGCCCTTCATGAGCAAGGCATCCGCTATGAAATGGTTCCTGGCATCACATCTGGCATTGCAGCGCCTCTCTATGCGGGCATCCCCGTCACACATCGGGATTTCGCTTCGTCTTTCGCCATGATTACAGCGCATGATCAATCATTAAAAGGCACGCCGAATCTTGACTGGGAGGGGCTTGCCCGAAGCGTTCAAACACTTGTCTTCTACATGGGCGTCAAGAATTTGCCTTATATTTGCCAGCAGCTTATCGCACACGGTAAATCTTCTTCTGTTCCTGTCATTGTGGTCCAATGGGGAACGTGGGGCCGTCAGCGGAGTGTGAAAGGATCGCTTGAGAATATTCAGCAAAAGGTTCAGGAGCACCAGATCACAAACCCTGCGATTATCGTCATCGGAGATATCGTTAACTTCCAAACACACAGCTGGTTTGAAAGCAAACCGCTCATCGGCCGTCACATGATGGTTGTTACTCATGGCGATGATGAAGATCCGCTCGCAGACAAGCTGCGCGCTTCTGGCGCCGATGTCATCGAATGGCCGAAATGGCGGACGGAGAGCATGCCTGTCAATGAAAAGATTCTTCGAAAGGTCGGCACCTTTGAAGAGATGGTTTTCACATCGCGCCGTGCAGTTTGTGAATTTTTTCAAGCGCTCACTTCCAAGAAAATCGACATCCGCCAACTGACAGCCCGATTGAGCGCGGCATCTGAACATGCAGAGACAGAGCTTAAAAACCGGGGGTTTCTCGTCTCCCCTATGCAGCCTGATTCAGGAAAACGCCTTGTTGTCGGAAGCCGCCATTCAGTGGAAAACATGCAGATGCATGAGTCCTCCTCGTTTTATATCACCCATGAACATGTCATAGATGACCGGTTCACCCATATGATTCAGCGAACCATCAGTGAATCTCCGCTGCACATGGTCATTTGCCCAAACAAGCCGGCCGTTCAGCAATTGATCAGCGCCGGCGAACAAATCGGCATTTCACCGGAACCGTCAGCAAGCCGGCCTCCTATCTTCTGCAAAGATGATGACAAAGCTGCCAGCGCCTATGGATTCACAGCGGTCCAAAAGCAGGATGAATTATTTGCTTTCATTCAGAAACAACAAACAGAAAAAAAGCTTATTCACAGCTGATGGTAAACAGCCCTTTTATCTAGGGCTGTTTTATTTATGAGCCAATTTTTTGTGATGGGTAGAATACATCGCCATATTCTCGGCCTTAGGGTTCAGATAAGCCTTTGCACTGTTGACCGCTGTCGGGCCTTCTGTAAAGCCGCCGGCAATCAATCTCAGCTTGCTTTCATAAGAAGCTGCGTCACCCGCCACAAACACACCCGGAAGATTCGTCCGCATATGCCTGTCAGCTTTTACCCTGCCTTCTTCAATCTCAAGCCCCCACTCCTTCATTGGCCCGAGATCAATCTTGAAGCCATGATTAACGATCAGCTCATCAATCTCTATGTCTTCACTTTGACCAGATTCAGTATGGCAAATTGTCACGCTTTGGATGCGCTCCTCTTCCCCGTTAAGCTGTTCCAGCCGATAAGGAGTAAGCACTCGCACCGATGATTGCTTCATTTTCGTCACACTGCTTTCCATTCCGCCGAATTCCTCACGCCGGTGAATGACAGTCACAGACGCCGCAATCGGTTCCAGCTCATTTGCCCAATCGACCGCAGTATCACCGCCGCCTGATATCACCACCCGCTTCCCTTTAAACGCATCAAGCTTTTCCACTCCATAATGAAGGTTTTTGCCCGCATACCGGGCGGCATCTTCACTGTCAAATTCCTTGACTTCAAGCGTTCCCATACCGCAAGCCAAAATCACAGTTCGTGTATAATGCTTTTCACCTTCAGAACCTGTCAGCAAAATGGTGCCGTCCTCCAAACGATCAAACCCGGTCACGCGCTGATTCAGTATAATGTCAGGCTCAAACGTCGCCGCCTGCTCCTTCAGCTGCTCAATCAGCTGCTTTCCCGCGATTCCCGGTATCCCGCCGATATCACGAATGATTTTCTCTGGAAAGAACAAAGACACCTTCCCACCGACCCGCGGCAAAAATTCGATTACTTTCGTTTTCAGCTCCCGCATCCCGCAGTAAAAAGCCGTAAACAGCCCGATCGGCCCCCCGCCTATAATCGTAACATCATATACCTCTTGATTCTCAGCCATCCATCTTGCCTCCCGTTCTCATCTATATCAACACTGTTTTAATTGAGAATGAATATCAATAAAAAGTATATCATATTTCTCGTACCATTGTTTATTCATTTCTTCTCCTTGTGATAAAGGATTGAAAACCCTATAATAGGCAAAAAACAAATCGGAGGAACAGATGAAAAGACGAGTCGAAATGATCACTTTCGAAGGGTATACACTAGAATATTCTGTTACTGGCGAGGGAGCCCCCATTCTTGTCATGCATGGCGGGCATTCAAATTGTTACGAGGAATTCGGGTACACGGCGCTGGTTGAACAAGGGTATTGTATCATCACGCCATCAAGGCCCGGCTATGGCCAAACGTCAACAGAGATTGGGAAAAGCCTTGCCGACGCCTGCCGTTTCTATGTAAAACTATTAGATCACTTACAAATCGACAGCGTCCATGTAATTGCCATCTCCGCAGGAGGGCCGAGCGGCATATGTTTTGCCTCCCATTATCCTGAAAGGGTCAACACTTTAATCCTGCAATCCGCTATCACAAAAGAATGGCTCACCTCAAAAGACATTAAATATCAAATAGGGAGAATGCTCTTTCGCCCGCCGATGGAAAAGTGGGTATGGAAGCTGATTTCTTCTTTGAACAACACCTTCCCCCGGTTGATATTTCAAGTCATGAGTCCGCAATTCAGCACACTTGCGTTTCAGCGAATCAAGTCTCTGATGGATGAAAAAGACACAGAAGCATTTCGGAAAATGAACAGCCGGCAGCGCTCAGGTGAAGGATTTCTGCTTGATCTATCACAAACCGCCGCTACCTCTTCAACAGAGCTGCAGGCCATCTCATGCCCCGTACTGGTCATGCATAGTGTTTATGATGGACTAGTCGACAAGTCACATGCACATTATGCAAAAAGACACATCCCTGACGCTACTCTCTGTTTGCTTCACTCATGGGGGCACCTGATTTGGCTCGGGAAAGACGCTGCAGAAACAGATAGAATCATATTCGAATTTTTAGAATCCTAAACAAAGTGAAACAATTTTTCCTCCTCCCCCGTCAAACAAGCAATGCCTTTTTTCTGGTATGATAAGAGGCAGCTTAATATGAGCGGAGGTTTTATTGTGACAGCACAATCATCTTTTCTTCAGCTGAATTCTATTTTTATTAGCATTTTAATAGAAGCCATTCCGTTTATTCTGATCGGCGTCATCCTTTCGGGAATCATTCAAATGTTTGTTTCTGAAGAAATGATTGCAAGAATCATGCCAAAGAACCGCTTTCTTGCCGTTTTATTCGGGGCGCTAGCCGGCGTATTATTTCCCGCCTGCGAGTGCGGCATTATCCCGATTACGAGGCGGCTTCTGTTAAAGGGGGTTCCACTACATGCGGGCGTTGCTTTCATGCTGACCGCGCCGATCATCAATCCTATCGTCTTATTTTCTACCTTTATTGCGTTCGGGAATAGATGGAGCGTGGTCTTTTATCGGGGCGGACTGGCGCTATCCATTTCGGTGATCATTGGGATCATCTTATCCTATCAATTTAAGGATAACCAGCTTTTAAAGCTTCAGGAACCCGGGCATCACCATCATCATCAACACACCCTGCTACAAAAACTGGGTGGGACCTTGCGTCATGCCATTGATGAATTTTTCTCAGTCGGGAAATATTTAATTATCGGCGCCTTTATCGCAGCCGCTATGCAGACGTATGTCAAAACATCCACTCTGCTTGCGATCGGACAGAATGATATATCCTCTTCCCTTGTGATGATGGGGCTGGCGTTTGTCTTGTCGCTTTGTTCAGAAGTTGATGCGTTCATCGCGTCTTCCTTCAGCAGCACATTTTCATTAGGATCGTTAATCGCCTTTCTTGTGTTTGGTGCGATGGTGGATATTAAGAATCTATTGATGATGCTTGCGGCCTTCAAAAAACGATTTGTTTTCCTGCTGATTACGTACATTGTCGTGCTCGTCTTAGCGGGATCACTACTGGTAAAGGGATGATTCAATGTTTCGACTATTTGTGCTGATGGGATTTACGTTTTTCTTTTATCATCTCCATGCCTCAGGAAACCTTACAAAGTATATTAATATGAAATATTCCTATCTTTCTTTTATTGCGATCTTCCTGCTGGCCATTCTGACAGCCGTTCAAGCCTATGTATTTATCAAGTCGCCTGAAAAAGGCCGGCATCACGATGATCGTGATTGCGGATGCGGCCATGATCACGAACATGACCATGAACAAAACAAGCCATTTTATCAGCGTTATTTGATTTATATTGTTTTTCTTTTTCCTTTGGTGTCGGGAATCTTCTTCCCGATTGCGACGCTTGACTCATCTATAGTCAAAACAAAAGGGTTCTCGTTTAAGGCGATGGAAAGCGGAGACCATTACTCCCAGACACAGTATTTGCGGCCTGATGCGAGCCTTTATTACGCGCAAGACAGCTATGACAAACAGATGAAACAGCTGTTTAATAAGTATTCCAGCAAGAAAGAGATTTCTCTGACCGATGATGATTTCCTAAAAGGAATGGAAACCATCTATAACTATCCAGGTGAATTTCTAGGCCGGACGATTGAGTTTCATGGATTTGCGTACAAAGGAAACGCGATTAACAAAAATCAGCTCTTCGTGTTGAGGTTTGGCATCATTCACTGTATCGCTGATTCCGGCGTATACGGGATGCTTGTGGAGTTTCCGAAAGACATGAACATCAAGGACGATGAGTGGGTTCAGATTAAGGGCACTCTCGCCTCAGAATATTACCAGCCTTTCAAGTCAACGCTCCCTGTCGTGAAAGTGACTGACTGGAAAACCATTAAAAAGCCAGATGACCCGTACGTTTACAGGGGATTTTAAATGAAGGCGAAACCAGTACAAATACTGGTTTCTTTTTTATTTCTTTTTCATCAGCATCAAATCAAGATAGAGCTGACATCGCGTTCTGAAATCACTTAAATTGATCGATGTCATTTCAGTAATCTGTTTAATGCGGTAATTTAGTGTGTTTTGGTGAATAAACAGCTGTTCTGCTGCTGGTTTTGTTTTGCAGTTGTTGAGGAGATAGATTTCCAGAGTTTTAAGCAGCTCGGTGCTGCTTTCTTGGTCCTTCGCTTTTAATAAAGATAAATCCTTATTTTCGTATTCCAAAAATTCGTTTTTCTGCTCAATGCTTTCTAAATAGCGGTAAATGCCGAGTTTGGCATATTCATATGGAATGTTTTCCTGATTTCCGGTGATTTCTGCGGCTTTGATGACTTCAAGTGCTTCTATGTAGCTCTTTCCAAGTTTCAAAAGATGATCATATTCGTTTCCGATACCGATATATATAGGGGTAGGAATTTTTTGAAAGTGAAAATGTGTTAACAGCTTGTTAATAAATTCAGAAGCTGCCGAGGAGACGGAGCTTTTTTGGGAAAAACTCGCTACGACGATGACAATATTTGATTCGATCGTTAAGACATGACTGACTTTATCTCGTAAATTCAAGTACGACCTGATATTTTCCTTTAAATCCTCTACCGCTTCCCCATCCCCGTTCGCGGCATGCAGGATGACAACCGAAAACATGGAAGGCAGCACGGTGTTGATCCTTTCGGCTTCCCGCCTGAGTTCCTTCTCAGTGGTAAATTGCTGATAGATCGCCCGTTTGATGAGATCTTCAGCTTTTTCTTCTTTTTCCTGTTTCAGCTTATTCGTTTTATAAATGATTTTCCCGACATGGAAAGAAGTCTCATACAAAAAATCAAGTTCTTCTTCCGTCAGATTTTGGTCCAGCTCCTGAACCCAGATATAGCCCATGACTTCCCCTTTATGCTTCGCACTCACGACGACCCTCTGATTTAGGCCGATGCTTTCCATTTTATTGACGCGAAAAGGCTCAGGTTCTGTTTTCAGTTTTTCAACGATGCCGTCCTTCAGAAACCTCTCAAAAATCTGAACCGGACATTTTTTCGAAAAAATAGTCTGCTGGTTGGCAGAATCAAAATGATTAATATAGTAAGAATTATAAGCTAACAAAAAGAAATCCACACTTTCCAGTATGACTGGTTTTTGCAATTCATAACTAATAAAATCAATCAGCTTATCAACATCTGAAAATGAAAAAACTCTCTCTAAAAGCTCTTCCATACTTTTTTCTCCTATACTTTTTTTACTTTAATCATATCCATACAGAGGCTTTTTGTATAGAAAAAAATGCGCTTGTTTCCAAAAAGAAAAAGTGGCCGTTTAAAAGGAGAAAAGAGGAAAAAGGGACAGCCCCTTCCTCCTCCTTTTGACCCTTATTGCGACATTGTATCTTGGTATTCTTTAAACTGGTCTGCGACAGCTTGTGACGGAGCCTGCGTCAATACACTGACGATAAAGACAGATAATAGACTCGCAGCAAAACCAGGTATCATTTCATACAGAAAGTCCGAAAGACCGGCATTCGCCCAAATGATTACAGTTGCTGCTCCCACAATCATGCCGGCGAGTGCCCCCCATTTGGTCATTCGTTTCCAAAACAGACTGAGCAGTACAACCGGTCCAAATGACGCACCGAAGCCCGCCCACGCGTAGCTTACCAATCCAAGGATCGTATTGTTTTTCTCCCAAGCAAGACATAATGCGATGACAGAAACCACAAGCACAGCCAAACGGCCTAAAAACACCAGCTCTTTATCAGATGCTGATCGTCTGAACATCGACTTATACAAATCTTCTACCAGAGAGCTTGATGTCACAAGCAGTTGGGAAGAAATTGTACTCATAATTGCGGCCAAAATAGCTGAAATCAAAAAACCTGTGATAATCGGATGGAACAAAATGTTCCCTAATTGAATAAAAATCGTCTCAGGGTCCTTCAGTGTCATGCCATTTTGGTGGTAATAAGCGATTCCGCCTAAACCCGTCAGCACAGCGCCGATGGCCGACAAAATCATCCAGCCCATTCCGATTCTTCGCGCTCTTTTGACCTCTTTGACAGACGTGATCGCCATAAAACGCACAATGATATGCGGCTGGCCAAAGTACCCCAATCCCCAGGCAAACAAAGAAATAATGCCAAGAATGCTTGTTCCTTTGAACATATTAAACATATCTGGATCAACAGAGCGGATTTCTGCAACTGTATCACTTGCCCCGCCCGTGTGGAAAAATGTAACGATCGGAACAAGGATGAGTGCGGCAAACATAATAATCCCCTGAACAAAATCTGTCCAGCTGACAGCCAAAAAGCCGCCAAACAAGGTATATACCACAACAACCCCCGTCACAACCCACAATCCGGTGTGGTAATCCATCCCCAAAATACTGTTGAATAAAACGCCGCCGGATACCATTCCGGACGATACATAAAATGTGAAAAAGACTAATATCACAATTCCTGAAAACAGTCTGAGAAGCTTTGTTTGATCTCCGAAGCGATTTTCAAGGAATCCGGGAATTGTAATGGAATTCCCCGCCTGTTCAGTGTAGGTTCGCAGCCGCGGCGCAACGTAAAGCCAGTTCGCCCATGCGCCAAGACAGAGTCCGAACACAATCCAAATACCGCTCAACCCTGTTGAAAACATGGCGCCCGGGAGCCCCATTAACAGCCAGCCGCTCATATCGGCAGCACCGGCACTGAGAGCAGTTACCGCCGGACCTAAGGAGCGTCCTCCAAGCATGTAATCCGTCAGATTGGATGTGCGCTTGTAAGCAAAGTAGCCGATCAGCAGCATTCCCGCCATATAAATACAAATCGAAATAATCAGCTGTGTGTTTTCTATGGCACTTCCTCCTCTTTTTTATAGGTTATGGATGAAATGGACATCCCCGCAGGGAGGATGTCCATTTAGTCCCGTTTTAGAACATTTCACTGATTGTTTTAGCCTGCATGTGGAGTGCCAAGTAATCCGGCCCGCCCGCTTTTGAATCCGTTCCGGACATTTTGAAGCCGCCAAACGGATGGTACCCGACGATAGCACCTGTACAGTTGCGGTTGAAGTACAGGTTTCCGACATGGAATTCCTGTTTCGCACGCTCGATGTACTTGCGGTTGTTTGTGATAACCGCACCTGTCAAACCATATTCAGTATTGTTCGCCACTTCTAAAGCTTCATCAAAGTCTGACACTTTAGAAAATGCGATGACAGGTCCAAAAATTTCTTCCTGCATGAGTCTTGCTTTCGGATCAAGGTCAGCAAAGATCGTCGGTTTGATGAAGTATCCTTTCGAATCATCTCCAGTGCCGCCGCTTACTAAGCGTCCTTCCTGTTTTCCGATCTCAATATAGCTCATGATTTTGTCATAAGAACCTTGGTCAATGACAGGTCCCATATAAACATCCGCACTGTCAGGTTTTGCGGTAACTTTTGATTCCGTAATTTCGATGACACGCTTCAATACTTGATCATACACGTTTTCATGGACAACTGCACGTGAACCTGCAGAACATTTTTGTCCCGCAAAGCCGAACGCGGATTGGAAGATGGATTGTGCAGCTAGGTCAACATCGGCATCTTCACAAACAACAACTGTATCTTTTCCGCCCATTTCTGCAATCACACGCTTTAAGTGCTGCTGGCCCGGCTGAACTTTCGACGCACGTTCGAAGATTCTCGTCCCCACTTCTCTTGATCCCGTAAATGTAATCAGGCTTGTTTTCGGATGATCAACAAGGTAGTCGCCGACTTCCGCTCCGCTGCCTGGAACAAAGTTGACTACGCCTTTTGGCAATCCGGATTCTTCAAGCACCTCAACAAATTTTGCAGCAATGACAGGCGTAGCGCTCGCAGGTTTCAGAACGACTGTGTTTCCGGTAACGATCGGCGCCACTGTTGTTCCCGCCATGATCGCAAACAAGAAGTTCCAAGGCGGAATAACAACTGTTACGCCAGTCGGCGTGTACACATATTGGTTTTTCTCACCTTCACGGCTGTTGACCGGCTTGCCTTTTGCCAGTTCGATCATTTGACGCGCATAATACTCCATGAAGTCAATCGCTTCAGCTGTATCAGCATCCGCTTCGTTCCAAGGCTTCCCTGCTTCTTTTACAAGCAAAGCGGAGAATTCATGTTTTCTTCTGCGTACTTTTGCAGCAGCACGGAACAGGACAGCCGCTCTTTCTTCCGGAGACGTGTATCTCCACTCTTCAAACGCTGTCGCCGCCGCTTCAATCGCTTGCTCAGCATGCTTTTGAGAAGCTTTTGACACTCTGCCGACGACCTCTTCTTTATCAGCCGGATTGATCGAAACGATTTTCGCTTCTGTTTCTACTTTCTCTCCGTTAATAACTAACGGATAGTCTTTTCCTAAATATTCGCTTACTGTCGCAAGCGCTTCTTTAAACGCTTCCACGTTGTTTTGATCCTGGAAATTTGTGAATGGCTCGTGTTTGTAAGGTGTTGTCATGATAATCTCTCCTTTTTTACTTCTTTGTCATTCCTTTGAAAGCAAATGCAATATTTGACGGACGTTCTGCAAGGCGTCTCATAAAGTAGCCGTACCAATCTTCGCCGTATGGCAGGTAGACTCTCATGTTATAACCTTCTTTTACGAGGTTGAGCTGGGTTTGCGACCGCATGCCGTACAGCATCTGAAATTCAAACTTGTCATTGGCAATGCCATTTTCCTTGGCAAGCTGCTTTGTAAAGCCGATCATTTTATCGTCATGTGTGGCAATCGCTGTATAGTGACCGTTTAAGAGCTGCTTTCGGATCATTTTTTTATAATTTTCATCGACATCACTTTTCTCCGGATAAGCTACTTTTTCTGATTCTTTATAAGCTCCTTTTACAAGCCGAAGGAACGGGTTTAAAGAATTCAAATCATCAATGTCACTTTCCGTCCGGTACAGATAGGCTTGCAGCACTGTGCTCACGTACTCGTATTTCTTTTTGAAATCTTTGAAAACATCAAGTGTTTTCTGGCATCTGACCTCATCTTCCATGTCAATGGTAACCATGATTTTATGCTGATCAGCCGTCTGGAGGATTTTCGTCATGTTTTCATATACTAGATCCAAATCAATATCCAGACCTAAAGACGTCATCTTTAGAGAAACGTGTGAATTCAACTGCTGATCAGCTATGGTAGCAATGGTTTGGATGCACTCTTCCGTACGCTCCCGTGCGACCTCGGCGCTGTTTACAAACTCGCCTAAATGATCGACAGTAACTGACAAGCCTTGGCTGTTAAGCTGTCGAATGGTCGGGATTGAACTGGTAAAGTCATTCCCGCCGATAATTTTACCCGCTGCCACCCGGCTTCCCCAGTTCTTTGCCATTTTATTGAGAAAGCCGCTTTTGGATAAAAATAAGAAAAAGTCTCTTGTGATCACTTCCAACCTCTACACCCCGCAATCTAAGAAGTATTTGTATGAGTTTATTGTAAATGGACAAAACCGATGTTCACAATATTCTCAAAATACAAAGATTCTGATAATTTTTGTGAGTTTACCACAATCAGTTAGTTAGAAAGTCGGGGGATATTCTGTCGAATAAAGGAGAAAAGGAAGCGACAAAAAACATCAGCTTCCTCCATCCTTCCATACTTCTTCAACCGTATCCAAAAGCAAACGATTCAATTCAGGTGTCATATCCTTTTGTTCGGCTTTCAGCGTTTTTGCTACTTCCATGATTCTTTCGATTTCTGTTTCTATGAATTCATGAATGACATAAATTTTCGCTTCAAGGTCAAGCTCATCGCCTCTTCTTTTCCGTTCAAGCAAGGTTTCCATTTCTGCCTTCAGCTCAAGATCAGAAACAAGTTCATTCAGCAAAACGGTAAAATCCATTGGCGGAATGGTTCCATACTTTTCAATCCATTTGCAAGCCAAGATTGGCCGAAGCACATAGAAATATTTTTTGATTTTGACCTCTTGTCCTTGAAGGTAATCCTTGACGTTCCTTCTCGCCATATTGATATAGTGATACACGCTTGCTTCAGGCTTAAATGCCTCCATCCGCAGTTTTCTTAACTTCTCCGCAGTTGTAAATGCTTCGTAATACACAATGTCTGATGACAGCCATTCAAGAAGCGGCGGGTTTGATTTTTTGAAGAGGCGCAGCGTCTTTCTCAGCTCCCAGCCGCTGATATCCAGCAAATCGTGAATCGGTTCTTCTATCACATTGCGCTCCTGCTCAATTGAAAAATACCACTCCTTCTTCGGCACATAAATAAAGCGGACATCATAATCACTGTCCTGCGACGGGAATCCCCAGGCGCGGCTTCCTGACTCAACGGCATATACAATTTTGACTCCGTATGACCGCTCGATTCGCTTTAATTCATCAATGATCCTTTGTTTCATATCTATTCGTCTCCAGTCTATTATCATTCCTGTAGTTTTCAAAAAAACCCGCCTGTTGATGTGCGGCGGGTTTTCACGTTCATCTGCCTTTAAGGTGCTGCTTAAAGAAAGCAAGCTTTTCCGTTTGAAAAGCAGGGATATACTCATGCCCAAAGTAACGGTAGACTTTCAATTCTTTCTCTGTCTCCAAATGGTTGTATGCGGCAAATACGGTAGACGGCGGTGTGACCTTGTCAATCAGGCCGATCGACATCAGCACAGGCACCTTAACTCGGTCAGCGAGATTCATAATATCGAAATATGAAAGTGTCTTCATTGCCTGTTCTTCCGTTTCCGGACTGCCATTTCTTCTGAAGAAGGAATTGATTTCAAGGTACGGCTCCTCAAGCGCCACATCAATGGCCCGCTCAAAGTTGCTTAAATAAGGATAATCGGCAGCCGCTGCTTTCGGAATGTCTGACAGAGCCGCTGCGGCAATCGTTAAGCCGCCTCCCTGGCTTCCGCCTGTCACACCGATTCTTGTTTCGTCGACTTCGTCAAAGCTGCTGATCACTTCAAGCGCGCGTACGGCGTCCATATAAACGCCCCGGTAATAGTATGTATTTTTATCGAGAATGCCTTTCGTCATCCATCCTAAAGCGTGACCGTGCGGAGAAATACTTGTATCCTCGCTGCTCTGCTGGCCGCGGACAAGCATGCCGAATGCGGCGTAGCCGTGGAGCGCCCAGTTCACCATTTCATGGATCTCACCATCATAGCTTGCGTTGTAGCCGTGGTATTTGACGATCGCCGGATGCGGACCTTCCTTATCAGGCACCGCGTACCATCCGGCAATGCGGGCGTCTCCGAAGCTTTTATATGTAAGTCGGTACACCTTGACTCCATCAGCGGGATAATCAACAGGCTGTAAATCGGGTGCTGCTTGGACTTTCGCAAGTTCGTCCAAAGACGATTTCCAAAACTCAGAAAAATCCTGCGGAGCTGTTTTTTCAGGCTTATACGTTTGCAATTGGTCGAGCGGCAGATCGAATAGTTGCATTTCCGATTATTCCCCTTTGTTTTATAAGATTTAATTTGTATTCATATATTACCACGTTCCGAACTCATTTTCTAAATATTTTCACTTTTGTTTTTTCGAACAGCCTTCATCAAACGTTTGTTTAAGACTATCCGAATTAACTGAATAAAAAACTAAGTTGCGCCCAAAAACAGCTTCATCAAGGGCCTGTGACAAGCAGAGAAAAGCTCGTGACCAAGCTCCAGCATCTCTCAAGTCAGGCTATGGGGCTTTAACAGAGCCGCGAAACTGCGGAAAAGGGACAACCAATCCGTGCGCGCACCGCACGGATTTTTACATCGGCTGATAAAGATCCCAGCCGATTTTTAATGTTTCTACAATGTAATCGGCGACCTCTTCCGGGGAAAGATTGTCTGTTGCGACTTTCGAATTGTGTTTGTCGTAAATGACTTTTCTTTCGTTAAACAGCTGTTCCATTTCATCCATTGAACGGTTATGCAGCACAGGGCGGCTTTCGATCAATAGATCCGCACGCTGCTTCCAGTTCTCCCAAGACAGATCCAAATGCAGCACAAGACAGTTTTCCAGACAGCACGTTCTAATTTCCTCTTGTTTAAAAGAACCGCCGCCGAGAGATACGATCTTGAATCGTTTGTTCTGGCAGATATCTAAGATATATTCCTTCTCGGTTTTCCGGAAAAAGTCTTCTCCTTTTTCCTCAAAGATCTCCGGAATTGTCATCTTGAAATCCTTCTCGATCTCTTGGTCAATATCAATAAAATCTCTATATAATTTTTTAGCGACCAATTGGCCGATTGTCGTTTTTCCTACACCCATGAATCCGATCAGGACGATATTTCTTTCTCTTACTGGGATGGCTCGTTTAGCGTTCATCTTCGGCGAAATCCTCCTAAGGAATGAAATTTTATATTCATTATATGCTTCTTTAGCGAATATTTATATAGATACCGGCTTGCCCGTCCATTTCCGTTCAAACGTTTTTATCTGAATGACATTCATTTTACAACATATCCGCAGCCATTTTAATACTTCGACGCAAAAAAGCATTAAAACAATTTACACAGCGCTTCATCATACCATCCCGCACATAACAAAAGCCCGCTCCGAGAGCGGGCTTTCTTCATTTTATTTCCACCAGTCATCAAACATGGACGCCGGAACCTGACGTTTATGCTCAGTGATGCTATAGCGTTTTTCCAGCGCTTCTGACACTTTCGCTGATACTTCTTTTCCTTCTAGATAATCGTCAATTTCATCATAGGAAATGCCAAGCTCGGTTTCATCCGACTGCTGCGGTTTTTCATCGAGAAGATCGGCCGTTGGCTCTTTCAAGTATAAGCGTTCAGGTGCACCCAGCTCTTTCAGCAGGCTTCTTCCCTGACGCTTCGTCAAACCGGTCAGCGGAAGAAGGTCCGTTCCGCCGTCACCGTACTTCGTAAAGAACCCAGTGACAGCCTCAGCTGCGTGGTCAGTGCCCAGAACAAGAAGACCTTCCTGGCCTCCAATCGCGTATTGCGCGATCATTCTTGCTCTCGCTTTTACGTTTCCTCTATTAAAGTCAGTCAGCTGATCGCCTGTATCCTGCTGATATTGATCAGAAAACGCACTGACTGTCGACTTAATGTCAAACTTCCATGATTTGTCCGGTTTAATGAACTTCAATGCAAGCTGGGCATCGTCTTCATCATGCTGTGTGCCATGCGGAAGGCGTACCGCGATAAATTGAGCGTCTCCGCCCTCCTCGCGAATGCTCTCCACCGCAAGCTGAGCCAGTCTTCCCGCAAGTGTTGAATCCTGTCCGCCGCTGATTCCCAATACAAATCCTTTAGCACCGGTTTTCTTTACATATTGTTTTAAAAAATTGACTCGTTCCTCAATTTCTTTCTTTGGATCAATTGAGGGCTTCACATGTAATTCACGCATAATCTTTTCCTGCATGCTCATCCCAATCATTCCTCCTGTACGATTCACTGTTTCTTATTTGATCATTTCCCTAAATTGATGAAAATGAATCATGACAATCATGTATCTCCTTATAAATATAGCACAGGTTTTCATTTACAGTGAACAAGAGAGATCAGCTGACTTCCACCCGTATAGATGTGATACTATCGCCATTGCACTTCCCTTTTTCAATCGGACAGGAAGAAAACGCAACGATCAAATCCATTTCCGCTCGCAGCCTTACATAATCCCCGGCATTTGAGAGCGGCGTTTCCACAGATAAATTCCCTTTCTCATCAAGGACTGTATTCATGAAAATCGCAAACGGATAATGCATGTGAGGCTTTGGAACGCCAAACTGCTCAAGCGCACGGTTCATATTGTCATAGCACGTATCCTGGAATTCATCTTTTTGCTTGCCGTATAACAGCCTGTTCATATCCGGACGGCAGGCGGGAAGCAGCAAATCATGTTTGCCGACCGTATCCTCGATCAGTGTCAGCATCGGTTTATAGAGATTTGAGTAAATATGGTCATTCACCTTTACGTTTATGGAATGATTGGCATCAATTGTCGCTCCCTGATCAAGATGCTCATAAAAATCCTTGGCATGGTACGCGACAAAATCAGCAACCTGCTGCCCTTCTACATCAACCACCTTTACAATCTGCCCCTTTTTCAGTTCCAGCCCAAGCCCTTTTTTCGGCTCTATGATATATTGCTGTGTCATCTGCTCGCTCCTTTTTTCAATAGTATGAACGTTCTCCGCTTTCCCCATGTAAAAAGAGGTAAAAATCTGATGTATATAAGCCTCGGGCGGGTTGCACTCTAACCGTAGATAAAAGGGGTTGAAATATTATGAGCCAAACAAAAAAAGACCCGCAAAAAGGGAATTTAGCCTGGTGGCAGCTGTCATTAATCGGTATAGGATGCACAATCGGAACAGGTTTTTTTCTCGGGTCCAGTATCGCAATAGTAAAAAGCGGTTTTTCCGTTCTGCTTTCATTTCTGATTGCGGGAATCGGCACGTATTTTGTCTTTGAACAGCTTGCCAAGCTGTCAGCAAAACAGCCTGAAAAAGGCTCATTTTGTGCGTATGCGCGAAAAGCGTTTGGCAAATGGGCCGGCTTCAGCAACGGCTGGGTGTACTGGTCATCAGAAATGCTGATCACAGGAAGCCAGCTGACAGCCATTTCACTTTTTACAAAGCATTGGTTTCCTCAAGTGCCGCTATGGGTGTTTGCTTCCATCTATGCAGTTCTTGGGCTTCTCATTATTTTCACCGGTCTGTCTGTATTTGAGAAGACTGAAAACGTGCTGGCAGTCATCAAAACAGCTGCTATTTTTATGTTTATTGTCATTGCTGTCCTCGCATTATGCGGCATCCTGTCCGGCGGAAGGCCTGATGTGCAAATTCCAAATAAGTCGAGTGAGTTTTTTCCATTCGGGGCCATGGGGCTGTGGACAGGCTTAATTTATGCGTTTTACGCCTTTGGCGGAATTGAAGTGATGGGGCTGATGGCGGTTCACTTAAAAAAACCAGAGGAAGCGTCAAAATCAGGAAAGCTGATGCTGGCGACGCTGGCGGTTATTTATATCATTTCAATCGGACTAGCCTTGCTGCTGGTTCCATTAGACACGTTTACAGAGCAGGACAGCCCGTTCATCACATCATTAAAAGGATATCACCTTAAAATCATTCTCGATATTTTTAACGGGATTTTCATCATCGCGGGGTTCTCAACTCTTGTCGCTTCACTGTTTGCAGTGACGACATTGCTTTGCACAATGGCTGATGACGGCGACGCGCCAAAATGCTTCACATTAAAGGAAGGCAAAAAAATCTGCTGGCCGGCACTGGGGCTGACGTTTGCAGGGCTTATCCTATCCATCATCCTGTCATTAGTGCTGCCGAAAAACATTTATGAACATATGACGACAGCGGCGGGACTTATGCTTTTATACACTTGGCTGTTTATCCTGTTCTCCAGCAAAAAACTGACTCAGCCCGAGGGCATGGGAAAAACGCAAATATATGCAGCTGTGATTTTGATCGCTGCGGCTGTGTCCGGCACACTGTTCGAGAAATCGAGCCGGCCTGGTTTTTTTGTGAGCATCGGTTTTCTTGTCATTATCGCCATTGTTACCATGATCTATCAAAAAAAGCAGGGCCGTAAAGACCACCCTGCCTGCCCATGATTTATTTCATTTTATTAAACATGTTTTTCAAATAAGAAAACGGGCACTTCGATACCTGTTGTTCATCATCACGGAGGAAATACTGTTTCCATTCACGGTTATCCTTTCCTCCGTACCAGCCTAATTGCGAGTGAATAGGCGCTTGATCGTAAGCCTTTAAACGAGATCTGATGAGCCTGCTCATGTTGCGGCCAAAAGCGGTTGATCCATTTAACTCTTCAAACACCCATCTTGGCTGAAATGTGATCATAAAATAGGGAAAGCTCCGGCTTCTTCTTGCCTCGTGCCCCGGTGTGGCGCAGAGAATAAAGTACGGCTCGCCATCAAAGCAAAACTCCCATTTATAATGCTCGGGATCGGCCGGAATGTCTGCCGGCCATTCTTTTTCGTCTTGATGACTCAGTCTATTTAAAAACCGCCAAAACAGCTCTTCATACGCTTCCACTGAATAATGCTCAGCCAAATCTTCCGGGGTTTCAAACAATACAACGAGGGATGCGTATTTTCCAGTATCCCGCGATATCCTGCCATACTCCGCAAGCAACGGAGCCAGTTCCTCCGCTGTATGATTTTCCCGCGGGTCTCCGGCAAAAGCGATGCGAAGCTGATCAGTCAGAAACGCCTGTCGTCCGGGAATGCATGGAAACGTATTCGCATCGTCCGCCACTGTTTCGGCCAAAAGCTCAAAAGCGATTTTTTGCCATTCGGGAAGATCATCTTGATTACGTTCCAGAAAACTTTTGGTGTAAATCCCATTCACCATTGATCCACCTCCAGTATCATCTGAATACTATATGAAAACCTGGAGCGGCAGGTGCCTATCCGCCATCAATCAGCCCAATAGCTGTTTGATGCCCTGATAGCCGAAGTAACAGCCAAATAGAAGGAGGGATACGCCGGCGATTCCAGTCAATCCTCTCAATAGCTTTTCATGAAGCAGATTTCTGAACATGCTTGCTGTGATAGCCATGCAAAAATCCCAAATTAAAATGCCCATCATGATGCCTGAGCTATAGATCAGAATCTGACTCATATTGTAGGTTTCTGCTGTTTTCGCAAGGATGCTCCCGTAAATCCCCAGCCAAAACAGGATGCTCAAGGGATTTGACAGTGAAATGAGAAAACCTGAAGCGAACGTTTTTCTATATGATGCTTTGCCTCGTGAGCTTCGCACATTCATCGGTTCTCTGACATTTTTCAGCGTTTCAACTCCAGTATAAGCCAAAACAAAAAAGCCGAAGAGCCACAAAAATGTTTTCACAAACGGAGCCGTTAAAAATTGCGACAACCCGAAATAGATAAAAAGCATGTACAGTCCGTCCGCTGTCATAGCGCCTAAACCAAAAATCCACGCATGCCAAAAACCGTTTTTAATTCCTTTGTCTATTTGCGCCGCGTTCACTGGTCCCACAGGCGCTGACAAGGACAGTCCCAGCACAATATAGCTCAAAAAAATGTTCACCGGCCCGTACTCCCTTCTCTTATGTAACTTGTACAATTTATTCGGGAACGGGCCAAGCTATGCACAATTTCACTTACTGTTTCAGACGTTCAAGCTCTTTTTCCATGATATCAGCCGCTTTGCCTACGAAACTGAAAATGAGTTCCAGTTCTTCTTCTGTATACTCGCGGCACAAATCCATCGTTGACTCTGACAGAGAGCGGAATAAATCCTTTACATGCTTCTTGGAAGCGGTCAAAGGAACGATCATGACTTTTCGGCGGTCGTTTGGGTCCTTTTCACGAGCCACATACCCCGCTTTTTCCAGCCGGTCAACAAGCGCTGTGACTGAACCCGTGCTAAGACCCGTCTTTTCCCCCAGCTCTCCGGCCGTCATTGGTCCCGTTTCATTTAAGATATCAGCTGATTTCAAATCGGTAGGGAACAGACCAAGAGCTTGAGCAGCCGCCTGGTGAAACAGAACCGTTCTGGTGCCCAATTTTCGGAAAAGCTGAACGGAAGTCTTTTCCAACTCACTTCTGGAATTCCTTGTTGACAACTGGCAGTCCTCCCTATAGAATCAATTTTATCTTGATAATCGAGATATTCAACGATTAAACTATTATCATGATATCAAAACTTACATAGAAAAGTAAGAGGAGGTAGAACAAATGGACACAGCATCAGCAAAACAGGCTTCCACTAAATTTGTGGTCCTCGGCCTCCTGCTGGGCATTTTGATGTCTGCAATGGACAATACGATTGTAGCCACCGCGATGGGAAACATCGTAGCAGATCTTGGAAGCTTCGATAAATTTGCTTGGGTGACGGCATCCTATATGGTCGCTGTCATGGCTGGAATGCCGATTTACGGCAAACTCTCCGATATGTACGGCCGAAAACGCTTTTTCCTATTTGGACTTATTTTTTTCTTAATCGGATCGGCTTTATGCGGGATTGCTCAGACGATGAATCAGCTGATCATCTACCGGGCCATTCAAGGAATCGGGGGCGGCGCGCTCCTGCCGATTGCCTTTACGATAATCTTTGATTTGTTTCCGCCGGAAAAACGCGGAAAAATGTCCGGCATGTTCGGTGCTGTATTTGGATTATCCAGTGTTCTCGGGCCGCTATTAGGCGCGATCATCACAGATTCAATCAACTGGCACTGGGTGTTTTATATCAACGTGCCGATCGGCGCATTGTCATTGTTTTTCATTATTCGCTATTACAAAGAAACTTTGGAGCACAGAAAGCAAAAAATTGACTGGGGCGGCGCAATTACCTTGGTCGTATCCATTGTATGCCTGATGTTCGCCCTTGAGCTTGGCGGCAAAACATACGATTGGAATTCCATTCAGATCATCGGTCTGTTTGTTGTATTCGCCGTTTTCTTCATTGCCTTTTTTATTGTGGAGAGAAAAGCGGAAGAGCCGATTATTTCGTTCTGGATGTTTAAAAACAAGTTATTCGCCACAGCACAGATTCTCGCCTTCTTGTATGGCGGAACATTCATTATTTTAGCGGTGTTTATTCCTATTTTCGTTCAGGCGGTATACGGCAGCTCAGCGACAAGCGCAGGCTTCATTTTAACGCCAATGATGATTGGCTCAGTTATCGGGAGCATGATCGGCGGGATCTTCCAAACGAAGGCAAGCTTCCGCAATTTGATGCTGATATCTGTTACGGCCTTCTTTATCGGCATGTTGCTTTTATCCAATATGACGCCCGAGACGGCACGAGTATGGCTGACAGTCTTTATGATGATTTCAGGCTTTGGTGTAGGCTTTAACTTCTCCCTGCTGCCGGCGGCATCGATGAATGATCTTGAACCTCGCTTCCGAGGAACAGCCAACTCTACAAATTCATTTTTGCGGTCATTCGGCATGACTCTCGGCGTTACCATTTTCGGAACGGTGCAAACAAACGTATTCACAAACAAGCTGAGCGACGCCTTTAGCGGTATGAAAGGCTCAGCGGGATCAGGCGCGGCGCAACATATCGGCGATCCGCAGGAGATTTTCCAAGCGGGAACGCGCTCCCACATTCCTGAGGCGATCTTGAATCGCATCATTGACGCGATGTCATCAAGTATCACGTATGTCTTTTTGCTCGCTTTGATCCCTATTGTCCTCGCGGCGATTACCATTTTGTTTATGGGAAAAGCAAGAGTGAAAACAACAGCCGAAATGGCGAAGAAAGCAAATTAACACAAAAAAGCAGTACATGCCAGCATGTACTGCTTTTTCTATTACAATCCTAATTTCGCAAGAATAAACGTCCATATACAAATGATCAATAACAGAATCAAGCTATAGGCCACTGTCCATTTAAACAGTTTAGACTCTTTGCCTGTCTGGCCGACGGCCGCAGCAGCGATGGCAATAGACTGAGGAGAAACGAGTTTCGCCATCACCCCGCCTGCTGTATTTGCAGCTAACAGCAAATCAGAACCCGTACCGATCTGCGCTCCGGTAACAACCTGCAAATGCCCGAATAACGCGTTATTGCTGACAACTGAACCGGTAATAAATACGCCGATCCAGCCAAGAACTGGACTGACAAACGGGAACAAATCTCCTGTTTTCGCCAATGCTAATCCAATTGAAGAGCTGAGCCCTGCGAAGTTGGCCAGATTAGCAAACCCCATCACAAAGCAGATTGTCATAATCGGCACCCACAGCTCTTTGCCTGTCTCCTTCAAGGAAGCAAAAGCATCACGAGAGGAGAAATTTTTACTGAACAGCCCTGTCACGATCACCGCCGCTAAAATAGCTGTACCAGTCGCTGACAGCAAATCGATTTTAAAGACCGCATCTAATGGCATGGCAGATGGCGCAATCGGCGGCATTTTCATAATTTGCTCATGCAGAAAAGGCATTTTCAAAAGTAGTGTTGTCTGATATAACAGTCCGCCTTCTTGAAAAAGCGCTTTGAAGGCAGGAAGGCTCCAAATTGTGATTGCCGCAGTTAAAATGTAAAAAGGAGACCACGCTTTCGCAATGTCAGCGGCACTGTATACCTTTTTCTCACCAGTCTCGCCCGCTCCTTCCTCACGGTAAATCTCTTTCGGCTGCCATTTGCGGAGGAAGAGCGCAAGTCCGCCCATGCTGAACAAAGCAGCCAGAATATTTGCTAATTCCGGCCCAAGTACCGCCATTGTCAGCGTCTGAACCGCTGTATACAAACCGCTCACAACCAACAGGGCAGGCCATGTCTGCTTGATTCCTTTCATCCGATCTAATAGGAATACAAGCAGAAACGGAATCAAAAATGAGATCATCGGCAGTGTCCACATCAATGTACGTGACAGTTCAAGTGCTGATAAATCACCGATCTGCGCTCCTGTAATTACAGGAATACCAATCGCTCCAAAGGCTCCAGAGGCCGCGTTCGCAATCAAACAGAGCGCCGCCGCTTTTAACGGCTTAAAACCAAGCTCGACCAGCAGTGCCGCACTTATCGCAATCGGAACACCAAAACCGGCCGCACCTTCCAAAAATGCGTTAAAACAAAAACCAATTAATAATAGCTGTAATCGTTGGTCAGGCGAAATGCCGGCAATGCTTGAACGAATAATGGTAAACTTCCCGGTTTTCACTGCGATTTTATACAGCCACACCGCCATCAAAACGATGTAGCCAATCGGCCACAGCCCGCTCCCGATTCCTAACAGAACAGAAGAAATCGCTTTTTCAACCGGCATTTGAAATGCCAAAACGGAGACGAAGAAACTGACGGCTAGCGTAAGAAATGCTGCAAGAATGCCTTTCATTTTTAAAACAGTTAAAGCCAAGAGAAAAAAAAGAATTGGAGTGAGCGCCACAAGTGCGCTCACATATTCATTTCCAAACGGATTATACAACTGCTCCCACATTGACAATCAGCCCTTTGCTCTATAGTTGCGATTAGTTAACCTGAAGTTCTGCAAAATGAGGTTTTAAAATGTTTTTAAGGACGTCTGCGCTGTGAAGGAACTGTTCTTTTTCTTTCTCATTTAAGTTCAGCTCAGCAATGCCTGCAATACCTCCGCGGTTCACGACAGCCGGAACGCCGATGTACACGTCTTCTGCGCCGTATTGTCCTTCTAAATATGTGCTGACTGTTAAAATGCTGCTCTCATCATGGAGAATGGCTTTTGTAATACGGGCAAGGCTCATCGCAACACCGTAATAAGTCGCGCCTTTTTTCTCAATGATATGGTAAGCTGCATTTTTTACGTCATCTACGATCTGGTCAAGTTCCTCTTGTTTGTACGCTTCGTTTTTCTCAACGAGTTCACTGACCGGCACACCGCCGACATTCGCGTGGCTCCAGACAGGAAGTTCTGTGTCGCCGTGCTCTCCGATAATATGAGCGTGCACATTTTGAGGCGCTACGCCAAAATATTCGCTCAGCATGTAACGGAATCTCGCAGAATCTAATGTTGTGCCGCTTCCGATGACCCGCTCTTTTGGCAGGCCGCTGAATTCCCATGTCGCGTAAGTCAGAATATCAACCGGATTTGTCGCAACTAAGAAAATACCGTCAAACCCGCTCGCCATGACTTCACCGACGATGCCTTTGAAAATCTTTAAGTTCTTTTCTACTAATTCAAGACGTGTCTCACCAGGTTTTTGGTTTGCTCCGGCACAGATGCAGACAATGTCAGCGTCCTTGCAGTCTTCATATGTTCCGTAAGATGTTTTGACCGGCTGCGGCGCAAACGCCTTTCCGTGGTTTAAATCCATCACATCGCCTATTGCTTTTTCTTTATTTAAATCAATGACCACAAGTTCATCTGTGATCGCTTGGTTAATTAACGCAAATGCATAACTGCTTCCAACAAAACCTGCTCCGATTAAAGCTACTTTATTTACATGTTTGTTCATCACTAATCATCCTTCCAAAGTTGTTCTTCTTTGATGCGTTTAGATTGTGAAGTATTTCACATTTATATTGTGCAATACTTCACAAACTTTTGCAAGTGAAAAGTTTTGTCCAATTTATGAACAAAAAAGAAACCACCCTCTATGATGGTTTCTATGGGATGTTTCCTCTGATGGCTTGCTCTCAATGAGGAAGAGAACCAGTTAGACCAGAATCGTTATATAAACCACTTTGCACATAATCAAACCCAGGCTGGTTTAGGCCGGGCACTTGGACGCTGCCATTGTTAAAAATCACTTTGGCATTGTCAGTATCCGTATCCGCAGGCAATGCCAGCTTGTAAACGCCGTCTGTATTTTTAGTCATTGCCTTGCCCGGCCAAGATCCGGTCAATTCTATTGTCCGGCCTCCATCCTGTTTATAGATATAAGCATTGACATGGCTCCAATGATTTGGATTTTGATAACCAATGGCTTGGTCTGCAGACGGGTCTCTTTTGGCAAAGCTGTATTTTTGGGTCTTCGTTACACCCTCACTGTTCGTTCCTTTTAACGTGATAGTGTAAGTTTTGCCAAATGGATCTCCTTCTCCGATCGTTAATTGGTCTCCATCCTTAAATGCAGTCTCTTTCCCATTATTCATTTGATAAACGGCTTTTGTTGTATTCGCATTTGCACGCAGGGTAATCGTAAGCTGATCATTGAAAACATGTGTCACCCCTGTTTTGTGATTCTCAAGAGAGACGTGGGGCGCACTTTCAATATCGTCAGGATATAAAACAGCCACAGACCTTTCATTCATCGTGCCTGTCAGTTTACCGTCCGTTACCTGAAATGAACCGTTCCCAGCTTTATTAGCATACTTGCCGTCAGGTAATTTCGTTGAGGTATTGATGCTGACAGAAGATGAACCTGCATTGGCCAATACAACACCTTGTGAGCCGCGCTGATTCATAAAGATTTGAGTGTTTCCATTCGGATTTGAGAGCTCTTCAGGCTGTCCGGCCATCACGTTGTGAAATATATTGACCGCAGTAATAGCCTGATCTTCAAATAAAGCACTGCCGCGATCGCCTATTTGAGTTTTCCCCGGGAATCTCACGCCATTTCCGCCGCCCTCAGGCCTGGAAAAGAAAAGAGGCGTACTGCCTGAGCGGGAAGCAATCACTGCCCAGCCTAAGCGAATATCATCATCACTCATCCATGTAGACTCTTCTTCATCGTTGGCATACGTATCATGTGATTCCACCCATGTCACTAACTTGTCCGCAGCCACGTCAGATGCATAAGGGGAAATATTCGATACGCTCAGATTACGATTCTTTAAAGCAGACCTTATGGAATGTCCGTAGTTAGATGCTGTCACATGCATATATTTCGCATATGCTTTATCTCTGGAGGCACTATCTTGCAGGATTTCTCCATATTGAAACTTGGCAGATGTATTTATGATATTCGGCCAAAATTGGCTGCCGTAATCACCATCATCCGGAAGCTCAATATGCTTTGCGGCATCATAGCGAAATCCATCTGCTCCGTCATTTAATGCCCTTTCTAAGAAACGTTTCAGATAGGTTTGCACCTCTTTATTCTGAGTATTCCAATCATACAGCCCAAGCAGTGAATTCTGTGTAACATCCCATCGGTCAGACCAATTTTTAATTTGTGTGTTACCATGAGTCCAGTTTGGAATACTCTTAATCTCATTGGAAATCGCGGCATGGTCACTGGTGGTATGATTGATGACTGCGTCAACAATGACCTTTACGCCATATTTTTCAGCAGCGGCACACATGTCTTTAAATTCTTGTTCAGTGCCTAAGTATCGGTTGCCAATTTGATATGATGTCGGCTGATACAGCCAGTACCAGTTCGACATGCTTTTCTTTCCTTGGTTCCCTTCCTTTACTTGGTTAATCGGAGACGTCTGTATAGCTGTATATCCCGCATCATGAATATCCTGCATATTTTGTTTTAACGTATTGAACGACCAATTCCAAGCATGAAGAATGGTACCGCTTTCAACAGACGGCGCTGTCAGCTCATTTGATGTGTTCTGTGTTTCAGCCTTTGCCGCCGCTGGTTCTCCCAGAACAAAATGAAACAGCAATAAAAATCCAGCGAATAACGGAAGTAAAGAGGTTTTAAATCGTTTTGGAGACATTCTTATCACTCCTTATTTATTTTTTGAAAACTGACTGCGGAGTCAAAAGTCCATCTTATAAATCCTTCTCCTTCCTCCTTTCCACCTGATGTGAAGACTAGATATATTTGTTAACGCTTACATTTTAAGCTATCACAATCACTCTAGCAAAACAACTTGATAGAGTGAATACAAATCAAAGTTCCTATAGAAAAAGCTGTCCGGAATTGTGAACATTTTCCTCGTAAAAAAAGAAACCATCCATCAAGATGATTTCTTTTTCCTGTCTTCTTTTACCGCCCTGCTGTAAACCAGCTTCACCACCACATACCGAAGCAGAAACAGGACGCCGGCGCAGACGATAAAAAGAAGAATCATTTTCATCCAAGCGAAGAATGTATGGGGAATCCCCCTGTCGTACATCGTAAGCACCACTACCGCAAAAGCAACCGCAAGTGAATCTACGCGCTGCTGCTTTACTCGTTTTTGCAGTTCTTCTTTGGTGTCTATTCTTGGCATGAGCGTTCCCGATGCTCCTGCCCTGATGCAGTAATATAAGATAATGAAGAACAAAAACACAAGGCTTGCAACCCATTCTTTAAACGGAAATTCAAACATAATACCGCGGATGATCACATCAAGTAACGCAAACGCTCCTGCTATCATCCCAATCTCCGCCCAGAATTTTCGCTCTTTTTCTTTTACTCTCTTACTTTTCCCATTCACGCCTGAAAGTCTATTATGCAGATTCTTCATGACCTTCCTCCCGCATTTTTATGAATGGCTTATGGCTAACATGTTACAATAACAGCCGGCGCTTCTGCAATGAATAACTCAAAAGCCCGCCGTACAAGCCGGCGGGCAGCAATCGTTAAAACGGCCCCCAATTGATCATGACGCCGATCACAATAAAGACAAGCCCAATCAGAAACCAAAGCAGAGCAAGCGGCACCATAAACCGAAGCCACTTGATATATGGAATGCCGCTGGCAGCAAGCACCGCCATGAGAACGCCAGAGGTTGGGTTCACACAGTTGACGACTCCTTCACCAAGCATAACAGCTTCTACCGCAACCTGTCTTGTCATTCCCATCAAATCAGCAAGCGGAGCCAGAATAGGAATAAATACAACGGCTTCTCCAGACCCTGAAGAGATGAGAAAATGAAGCAGCGCACTGGCGATATACATGCCGATCGCGCCGGCAATCGGGCTGAAACCATCCAAAAGCGAAGCCAAAGCATTGACGACTGTATCGAGAAGCTTGCCGTCTTCAAGAATGACGGAAATGCTTCGTGCCATCCCGACAATCAATGCCCCATACACAAGGCTTTGGCAGCCCGTAATAAACGTTTTGGCAATATCATTCGCCGCAAGTCCGCCTATTAAACCGGCAAGGACAGAAATAAAAATAAACGTCGCAGCCATTTGGGAATCAGACCAGCCCAGCTTCAAAGCGCCGTATAAAAATCCGAGGAGCGACAGTCCCGTCACAGCTAAAATCAGCTTATGGCGAACGGTAAACGCCACTGACTGATCTTCTTTACCGGCTTTGCCCATACCTGCCGCCGGGAACCAATTTGTTCCTAACACACTGGCATCCTTTGATTTTTTTAATTTTCTTGTGTACAGATAGATATAAAGAATAGAAGACAGCAAGAAGCATATGTATATCGCAACACGCAGGCCGATTCCTGAAAAAAGAGGCAATTCCGCGATTGATTGCGATAAGCCGAGCGGAGACGGCGATAAGATGGTGGAGTTAAAGCCAGCGTAGCAGCCAATGTAAATAACAGCGGCCCCCGCAACTGCGTCCCATTTTAAGGATCGTGCGACAATAAGGCCGATGGGGATAAACCCGATAACTGAATTCACGACAATTCCGGTTGTTCCGAGAATGGAGAACAATGCGCTGACAATACAAATAAATAACAATTGCTTCGTGCGGAATTTGCTGATGACATTGTAGATCAGGCCGTTGATGGCACCCGTTTTTTCCAAAATGGCAATGGTGCCGCCTGTGAATAAAATCAGAAAGATAATCGGTGCTGATCCAACCATTCCATCCTGAAGAGAAGTAAAAAAGCTGAACAGACTGATCGGTGACTGATCAATTGAATGGTAGCTTCCCGGAACAGCAGTCGTGACATCCCCCTTTGACACGCGGTCAAATTCACCCGCCGGTATAATATACGAGGCAATGGCACAAATGAAAGCAATGATAAATAAGAGGACATAGGCGTCAGGCATTTTGAATGTCGTTCTTTTTTTCTTAGGCTGTGTTTCGGCTGCTGGTACGCTCATATTTTGATCCATCCCCTCTGTTTGAAAATATTAATTATTCTGAAAAATATAAATATGTGCTATATTATATACAGTCTATATGCCTGTTTCAATAGAAAAAAAGGAAAGAAGGTAAAATTCATTCTGGATAAAAGGAGGCACTTCTTACCATGCAAAAGCTTTCAGAAAACATGAAACAAACCGTTATGGACGTCTTCGAGCATCTGCATGCAAACCCTGAAGTCAGCTGGAAGGAATATGAGACAACTGCATTTCTCAAACAAAAGCTTGATGATTTAGGATGCCGGACACGCACGTTTTCAGATTGTACCGGAGTTATCGGTGAAATCGGGTCAGGCACGCCGGTTGTAGCCGTTCGCTCTGACATTGATGCGCTATGGCAGGAGGTTAACGGCACATTCCGCGCCAATCATTCCTGCGGCCACGATTCACATATGACAATGGCATTGGGCACGTTAATGCTGCTGAAAGAACAGCCCAAGCTTCCAAAAGGGACAATCCGTTTTATTTTTCAGCCGGCAGAAGAAAAGGGCGGCGGCGCCTTAAAAATGATAGAAGAAGGCGTGCTCGATGATGTCGACTATTTGTACGGTGTTCACGTCCGCCCGATTCAGGAAACGCAGAACGGACGCTGCGCTCCAGCTATTCTGCACGGGTCAAGCCAGCATATTGAGGGGACAATTATCGGAGAAGAGGCCCATGGCGCCCGGCCGCATCTCGGGAAAAACAGCATTGAAATTGCGGCATTTCTCGTACATAAGCTCGGACTTATTCATATTGACCCGCAAATCCCGCATTCCGTCAAAATGACCAAACTCCAAGCCGGCGGTGAAAGCTCTAACATCATTCCGGGAAAAGCATCATTCAGCCTTGATTTGCGAGCGCAGACCAATGAAGCCATGGAAACGTTAATCGCCGAAACAGAAAGAGCCTGCGAAGCGGCCGCAGCCGCATTCGGCGCAAAGATCGCACTGAAAAAGGAACACAGCCTTCCTGCGGCAACACTAAACAAAGAAGCTGAAGCGATCATGGCAGAAGCCATTACAGATATCATCGGGGCTGAGCGGCTCGATAAACCGCTTGTCACAACCGGCGGCGAGGATTTCCATTTTTACGCCGTAAAAGTGCCGAACCTCAAAACAACCATGCTCGGTCTCGGCTGCGGGCTCCAGCCGGGTCTCCACCATCCACACATGACCTTTGACCGAAACGCGATATTTACCGGCATTCACATTTTGGCTAACGCCGTGATCAAAACCTTTCAGAAAGCGGAAACATCCGCTGCCGTTAACGCTTCTTAACGAAAAAAAGCAGCCTGGCTACAGGCTGCTTTCTTCATTACTTCTTCAAATCTTCAATTGAGTTGACGTTTTTCATATATTGCGGAACAACAAGGCCCATTTTCACGCCAGTCATACTGGTGCCAATATCATCATATTTGCCTTTATATTTGGCGGCGTATGCTTTATGGGTATTCGGCAGCCATGCGGAAAGGGATGCATCCGCGCTCCCCGTCGCAATTGCGGTCCACATTGGCCCGGCTTCTACCTGAGTAAGTGTCACGTCATACCCTAAGTCTTCTAAGACTTTACCCATCACGTTTGTACTTGCAATCTCACTGTCCCACGCTACATAGGCAAGATTGATTTTGTCACCCTTTACCTTTTGAACACCTTTTGTCCACTCCGCAATCTGATCTTTATGCTTTTTCACATAATCAGCAGCGACTTTGGCGGGTTTCTCGCCTTCTTCCACTCTGATCATCACTTCTCCCATCTCGTCTTGCGTCCATTTAAACTGACTGAGAAGCTTTGCAGCATTAGGCTGTTCTTTGCTGAAGCCCTTGCGTGTGACCGTATGGATTTCCTCTGCGCTTCCGTAGGATTGCTTCGGATCATCGAGATATTTCAGCTTATATCTGGAAAACATCCAGTGCGGTGTCCATCCTGTAATAATAATCGGTTTCTCACGGTCGTATGACTTTTTAAGCGTTGCGGTCATCGCGGCGCTTGAAGCCGTAATCACTGTCCAGTCATCCAGGCTATAATCTTTCATCGCTTGGTCGGTCAGGGCCATAATCCCTGAACCGGGGTCAATCCCGATGATAGTCTTATTCACCTGTTCAGCCGCGGTTGCATTTTCATCGCTTTCTGAACCGCAGGCCGCAAGTGAGAGCGCAAGCATGGCGGTAACGCCGATACCGATGATTTTTTTAAGCATCAGGCATTCCCCCTGCTTTTCTTCTTCACTTTAATGTTTTGCGTAATACGGTCGAGTGTAATTGCAACGATAACGATGGCGATACCAGCCTCTACACCGACCCCTGTTTTCAGCTGTGTAACAGCGCTGTATACTTCAGAACCAAGTCCAGGCGCACCGACCATTGCGGCGATAACAACCATTGATAACGCAAGCATGATGCTTTGGTTGATTCCGGCCAAAATGGTTTTTGTCGCAAGCGGAAGCTGAACTTTAAACAAACGCTGAGCTGTCGTAGAACCGAACGCCTCAGTCGCTTCAATCAGATCCGCCGGAACTTGTTTAATACCGAGAACAGTCATACGGATTGTCGGCGGCATTGCAAAGATAACAGATGCAACAACCCCCGGTACAACACCGATGTTGAAGAAGAAAATTGCCGGCAGTAGATATACGAAAGCAGGCATTGTTTGCATTAAATCAAGAATAGGCGTTACAATACGGCGAACCGTTTCTTTTTGGGACGCCCAAATTCCGATCGGAACCCCGACCACAATCGAAATAATCACAGATGTCAAAACAAGCGCCAATGTTTGAAGCATTGGATCCCAATATCCTAAATAATCAATCAGAAGGAATCCAATTAATGTAAATAACGCAATTCCTCTCGTACTGAACCACCACGCGAGTGCGGCGAAAATAATCGTTAACAAAATAGATGGGATAAATCCAAGCCCGCTGACAATTCCATTTACAAAAGCGGCCAAACCGTTTGCGATTCCGTCGAAGAATCCGCCAAACGTTATCGTAATCCAGTCAACAAAACGGTCAATGATATCTGCTAAAGGTATTCTAGGCAGTCTATCCATCTTACTTCACCTCCTGTGCAGAAGGATCTTGTGTTTGTTCATCAGTACCTTCAGCATTGATATACTCGTTATTGCCGGCAAGCGCGCCAATCAGTGCGCCTTTTACGACAATCCCTTTCATTCTTTGCTTCTCATCTACAACCGCAATTGGAATATTCGCGTCAGAAACGGCGTCAAAAATCTCTGTAAGATACGTATTCTCTGGTACAGTCGTAAATTCTGTATTCAAAATGTCTTGAAGCGGCAATTCAGACTCAGCCGCTTTTTTCGCATCAGACGCATAGATTACACCTAACAATTTCTTTTGTTTATCCACTGCGTAAATTGAAGAAATTCCAAGGTTTTTCATTAGTGTCAATGCTACGCGAGGCCCTTTATCAATCCGCACAGTTTCAGCGCGTTTCATAATGTGGCCTGCTGTAAGAACTTTAGATAAATCAACATCCTCGACGAATTTCTCAACATATTCGTTAGATGGATTCATCAGGATTTCTTCAGGCGTGCCGATTTGAACGATGTTACCGTCCTTCATTAGAACAATTCTGTCACCGATCCGCAATGCCTCGTCCAAGTCATGCGTAATAAAGATAATTGTTTTTCCGACATTATCGTGAAGATCAAGAAGTTCATCCTGCATATCTTTACGAATCAATGGATCGAGCGCACTGAACGCTTCATCCATCAGGAGAATGTCCGGATCATTTGTCAACGCGCGGGCAAGGCCGACACGCTGCTGCATCCCGCCTGAAAGCTGGTCAGGATATTGGTGTTCAAATCCTTCAAGTCCGACAAGCTTTAAAGACTCAAGCGCTTTTTGCTCACGCTCTTGTTTGTCTACACCTTGAAGCTCCAGTCCGTATTCTGTGTTTTCAAGAATCGTTCTGTGCGGGAACAGAGCGAACTTTTGGAAGACCATGCTGATTTTTTTCCGGCGGACTTCCCGGAGCTGGTCTTTAGACATATTTGTTATCATGTCACCATCAATGTAAATATTGCCGGCAGTCGGTTCAATAAGCCGGTTTAATAGCCGTACTAACGTTGATTTACCGCTCCCTGATAGACCCATGATGACAAATATCTCACCATCATATACATCAAAATCTGCCTGATTAACCCCAACGGTTGCTCCAGTCGCTTTCAAGATCTCTTTTTTTGTCTTTCCGTTGGCAAGCATTTGAACTGCTTTTTTTGTGTGTTTTCCAAAAATCTTAGATACTTTCTCAACTTTTATCTTAATTTTCTCATCTACACTCATATTTTCCCTCCATATTAAACACTCCATCTTACCGTAACATTTATGTAACATTCTTCACAAACAGCATATTCTCTTTTATTCTACACCATTTCTTTATAAACATCCATGTAACAACATGACCTTATTTATGCTTCTAAATGCTCTGTAATCCTCCTTTATGATTGTATTTTACAGAAGGTTTTTAATATCTCCGTGTATAAAAACGCTTTAAATGGGATTGGATCCCTTCTTTCTCCTAATACTTCCGCTTGACTAATGGGAAAAGATGTTTCCCGGCACCTATTATGTTATGACTATGAAACAATCAGATGATCAAATCAGATTCCGTATGTTTAAAGCATGGTTAGATGAATCGAGGCTTGTTATTATTCGTACGCTTTATTACAGCGGAAAAGAACTTAGCTGCGGTGTGACAGGTGAAAAGTGCAATATTGTCAAATCACAGCATCAAATCATTTAAACACTGCGTGAAGCGGAGTTGACGGCAACGCGGAGAGATTCGCGGACAAAATATATCAGTCCGCGTGAAGACATAAGTCAAAGAGATTTGCCATTGGAATAAGGTACCCTTTTGCTTGCTTCTCTTCCCCCTCTTTTTACAGGATCAGCTTCATTCTCTGTAATTTGGTTATGCGATCAGGCTGTCAAGAATAGCTCGACAGCCTGAGCATCTCATTCAAGCTCAGTTTGTTTCGTTTCTTTCCCCATAATCAAAATACAAGCAACCGCGAGTAAGATAGCAATACAAAAGATTGAAAAGATGATCGAAAATGAGATATGACGGGCTGCCAGCGTCCCGACGAGAAGCGGCCCGAAAATGCCTCCGATTCTTCCAAACGCCGCTGTCGTTCCTGAACCTGTCGCGCGAATCGCTGTCGGATATTGTTCTGGTGTATAGGCATACAGCACGCCCCACGCACCAAGATTGAAAAATGATAACAGCATTCCGGCTGCAAGCAGAAGGCCTAAGGAATCTGCCGTTCCGAAGAAATAGGCGCTTCCTGCTGTACCAATCAAGTAAATGACAAGTATCCATTTCCGGCCCGCTTTTTCGATCAGCCAAGCGGCAGAAAAATAGCCTGGAAGCTGAGCAAGCGTCATCAGCAGGACGTATTCAAAGCTTTGAATCATGCTGAATCCCTTTAAAAGCATGACACTCGGCAGCCATAGGAACATGCCGTAATACGAAAACACCACACAGAACCAAACGATCGACAGCATCACAGTCGGCCGTCTATACTGTCTGGCCCAGACGCTTTTTACATTCTCCCACACCGATTTCTTTTTGGCGGAAAGCGACTCATATTTTGGCGAATCAGGCAGCCCCGTCCGCAAGTACAGCGCATAAAAAGCAGTCAGTGCGGTTAACAGCAGGGCGCCCTGCCAGCCGAAGCTTGGGATCACAAAGTAAGAAATCAGCGCCGCCGCCAGCCAGCCCACTGCCCAAAAGCTTTCCAAAAGAACAATCATTCTGCCCCGCTTTTCAGGCACAACTGCTTCGGACACGAGGGTTGAAGCGACTGGAAGCTCACCGCCAAGCCCCATTCCGATCACGAAACGCAAGATGAGGAATGCTGATAAACTCGTCACAAAAGCGGAAATGCCGCTTCCGATTGAAAAGCATAAAAGGGTAATGATAAACACCTTTTTGCGGCCAATTCGATCAGCCATGAGACCAAACAAAAACGCACCGACAGCCATGCCGACGGAATTGACGCTCCCGATCCATTTCATTTCTTCGGGCGACAGGTTCCATTCGACATGCAGGGCGGCGATAATAAACGATAATATTCCGACATCCATTGCATCAAACAGCCATCCCAAGCCGGCGATGCCCAGCAGTTTACGCTGAGAAATAGGCTGTTGTTTTCCCATTGCCAACACCTCTGATATACAAAATGATTACCGTTTAAGTTTACATCTGTCTTTACACGATGTCATTAACAAAAACAAAAAATCCCCGCTTATGTTTCACAAGCGGGGGATTTTTTATTGCTCCAATGCTGCTTTTTTAATATTATCCTGCAGCTGAGCAATACGTCTCGCGCCGTCTTCACGGAGGCGTTTGTTTTCTTCTTCGATTTGTTTTGTTTCCTGCATGCCGCTGACGATCGTGTTCCAAGACGATTCGATCGTTTCTATATCGATGCTTGGTCTGCCAGCCATTCTGGCAATTTCAACGCTTTGGCTGGAGATGTTTTCAGCATTTCGTTTCAGCATTTCGTTTGTCCGGCGGTCAAGCTCGCTCATAGAGTCAGCCACAAGCTTTTGCCGTTTTACCGTAACAGCCTGAATAATGCCGTTTTTGAAAATCGGAATGGTGATAATGAATGCGGAATTGATTTTCCCGATCAGCTTTGTATTTCCGCGCTGAAGGAGACGGATCTGAGGTGCCGTTTGAAGAGCCACCATCCGCGCCATATCCAAATCATATACCCGTTCCTCAAGCGCCTGAATGCCGTTGCGCAGCGTATCAAGCTGCATTTGCGCCAGCTGATTGCCGCTTGCCGCTTTTTCTTCATATGAAGGAAGGATTGATTGCATCTCTTCCAGCTTCATTTGTCCGGCAACGACATACTTTTCAAGCTCCATATAGTAGTTGACATTGTTTTCGTACATTTCATCGAGCGTGTAATTCGTCTTTGTCATCTCATCTTTGTATTTCGAAATCTCAACGTTGATTTTTTCAATCTCTCCGCCTAGCGTCTGATACTTTTTAAAGATTTTTTCGATCATGCTTTCGCCGCGTTTGAAAATTTTCGCCATCAATCCCTTCGGCTCATCAAAATCATTTTTATCGAAGCGATCCATGATTTTTCCAAGCTGAGTCAGCATTGTGCCGGAGTCTGTCACACTTGTTGTTTTCATCATCCCCAAGATGCGGTCAGAGAACTTGGAAATTTCAACAGCCGGCTCCTTCCCGTATTCAAGCAGCTCCATTTGGTTTTTAACGTCAATTTGCTGCGCAAGCCGCTTTACATGCGGATCTTGGCGAAGCTGGAGACGGATATCATCAGCTTTTTGCTGGGTAATTTCTTCACTTTTATCGAGAACAATCGGATTTTGATTTTCTGTTGTCATGCTTTTTTCTCTCCTTACTTTTGGGTAATCGTTCTGAACAGCCTGCTCACAAGCGAAGGCTCTTTATAGTCCTGCTGAAACACCATGTCATCCAGCCAGTGGATATCATACTGATCCTCTTCAATAAGCTGCTCAATATCTTGATGGCCGGGAGGGTTATAAATGACGATATCAATCCCGATTTCATTCAGGAACAGCAAAGCAGCAGCATCTGAACGCGTGAGTCCGCCGTTCATTTCTGTGTGATATAAAAGAAGCTTTGGAACGGCTTGCGCATAGTCGAACATGTGAATTAATTTCAGCAGATGAGCAGGCAGGTTTGTTGTTTGTTTAAACAAGTAGATTTGAACATCCTTGACTTGTTCCTGATGCAAAGCCTTAAGCTTTGGTTGTCTGCACATTCTCGAAATTGTTTTGGCAATGGCAGTCTGAACGCCGGCCGGAAGCTGCTTGTACTGCCACACATTGCTGGCCATCAGCTTATCCGGATCAATATTCCCTTCGTGGTCAAGCGCATGGCTGTAATGAAATTGATAGTTCGATTTTATTTCTTTTGTAAACGGAAAGCTTCTGACCATTTCTGTTTCCTGATACTCAGCTAATGTATGAAGCCTGCTCCAATATTCTTTATTGTCCTTTGATACACCCATAATTTTGGCAAACACATTTGGAATCTCGATAGAATGTTGATCAGCTTTGAAATTAGGTCGAATAAAGGCACGTTCTTTCGTAATTAAGAACAGTTCATCATAGGTTGTTTTCAGCGTAACAGACATCGGTGTGTGTTCTCTGAACTGCCATGGCTTGTACAGCATAGATTCCTCGTGGTTCAGCACATGTTCAAATTCCTTTGTTGAACGGTAGGCCACTGTTGATTTCCGGTCTGGTTTTTCTTTCGGAAACGGCTGAAGCTCCGACACATCGGGAAGCTTTTCGGTAAAACTGAGCTCCTGCTTCGGATCGACAAGCGCCAGCTGATCGGTTCCTGCCGGATGGAACAGCAGAACATCGCAGCCGACGATCATTAGATAATATAAGAAATAGAGCTGGCTTTTTGTCGCATCACCATACCAAACAACCTTTGGCATCTCTCGCTCTATATCGGTATTTTCCAGCCAAGGATTCAGGTGATTCAAGGAAAACTTCGAAACATCAAGCAGCACTCTGCGAAAATCAGGATGATTCAGCCCTTGATCATGCCTGTCTGCAAATGTGTGTAAAAGCGTCATCAGCGCCGTTCTTAAATGGCGGTGCATCAAGGGATTTGAATGATTTGCAATCAGCTTTTGCCCGTCTAGAAAGGCAACAAAACGGCTGACTGACAGTCCTTTTTCCTTCTGGCTGATCAAATGAATATGCTGGAGCTTTTGAAATGTGTCCGGCTCGATCGTTTTATCAAGCGTTTCACTTAGAATGGTAATGCGTTCGTTTATAGACAGCTCATACAGCTCGTTATAGTAGTCTGTCTCATCAATAGGCGTGCCTAAAATCTGTCCCGCAAGACGAGAAAATGAGAGGCCTTGTTTTGTTTCAAAGTGGTCCCGCTCATCCAATGGCTGAAGCAGCAGGCTTTTCCAATCCCCGTCAGCCGGAGCCGCTTTATGAATGATTAGTTCTTCTTGTCTCATCATATCCTCCTTTCCGGTTTGTCTTGAACGATATTTCTGTAACAAAAAAGGAAGGACATAAACCTCCCTCCTTGTTTTGTTTTATTCTTCTTTTGACGCGGCTGTCTGTTCGCGCACTTGCTTTTGTTTGTTGATGTAGTGAATGATAAATGTAATCACAAAAGCAGCAATAATGATAATGAAGAACACAGAGTGCGGCATTTCGTAATGGAAAGCGCTCGCCGCCATTTTCAGCGCGATAATGCCGATTAATACGAATGCTGTGTTTTCCAGCTCAGGAATTTTATCAATCAGGACAAGGAATACTTTTGCCACTGTACGCATCATCAAGATACCAAGCATACCGCCAATCATAAGCACCCATACTTTTTCAGACACTGCAAATGCAGCCAAGATGCTGTCCACAGAGAAGGCGAGGTCCATCAATTCAACTGAAATGACAGTCGCCCAGAAGATCCCGAACGTGCGGGCCATCCACGAATTTTTCTTAATGCCGTCCGCTTCATCTTCTTTTTCGCCGATCCAGAAGTGCTTAATGACGATCCAAGCCAGATAAAGCGCGCCAAGCACTTTAATCCACCAAAATTTAATGAGGAGCATGCCGAGCCCGATAAAAATAAACCTAAAAATATACGCTCCAAACAACCCGTACGTTAACGCTTTTTTCCGCTGTTTTTCCGGCAGGTGTTTAACCATGACCGCAAGAACAAGCGCGTTATCAGCTGATAAAAGAGCCTCCAAAACAACAAGGGAACCGATCAGACCCCATGAAACAGGATCAGTCAAAACTTCCCCCCACATTTTCCAATCGAAAAATGAAGCATACGTAGACATGATATGATGTAAAAAGTCCAAGTTTTTTCCTCCCATTACTTTAAAACGGTGACGTCTCTATTTGTCACTCGCTTACACTTGTAAACCGTAGTTCCGGCACAATGAAGCCAGTCCGCCGGAAAAACCGCTGCCGATCGCATTGAATTTCCACTCGCCGCCGTGTCTGTAAAGCTCGCAAACGACAACAGCTGTTTCAATGGAGAAGTCTTCTCCTAAGTCAAAGCGCAGCAGCTCATTCTGCGTTTCTTCATCCACAACGCGGACAAACGCGTTGGATACTTGTCCAAAGTTTTGGCTGCGTGCTTCAGCATCATGAATGGTCACTGTGATGCCGATTTTTTCAATGTTAGCAGGGATCTTTGAAAAGTCAACGATAATCTGCTCATCATCCCCGTCACCCTCACCTGTGCGGTTGTCACCTGTATGGATGACACCGCCGCTCGGATGTTCAAGGTTATTATAAAAGACAAAATCGAGATCATTCACGCAGTTATCATTCGCATCTACTAAAAAGGCTGAAGCATCCAGATCAAAATCATGTCCGCCCGAGTACTTGTTTGTATCCCAGCCTAATCCGATTACCGCTTTTGCGAGTCCCGGATTGGTTTTCGTTAAATCAATGCGTTCTCCTTTTGATAATTGAATGGCCATATTGTCTCTCTCCTTTTGCTCTTTGTATTTGTCTTAACCGACTTGCAAGCCGTAGTCCGTTGCGATCCGGGCAAGGCCGCCTTGGTAGCCTGAGCCGATAGCGGAGAATTTCCACTCGCCGTTATGTCTGTAAAGCTCCCCTGCAATGATTGCCGTTTCAATAGAGAAATCTTCGGCAAGGTCGTAACGGATGAGTTCTTCATTTGTTTCTTCATTGACGATGCGAACGAACGCATTTGATACCTGTCCAAAGTTTTGGCTGCGCGCTTCCGCTTCATGAATAGTGATAACAAATGAGATTTTATCAATGTTAGCAGGCACAGCGCTGAGGTTGACCTTGACACTCTCGTCATCGCCTTCGCCAGCACCAGTCAAATTATCGCCTGAGTGGACGACTGAACCATTACCGCCTTCAAGCTGGTTATAGAAAATAAAATCATTTTGAGATGCGCATTTTCCAGACGCATCTAAAAGAAACACACTTGAATCAAGGTCAAAGTCGTGTCCGCCATCATACTTATTCGTATCCCAGCCTAAACCGATAACAACCTTTGAAAGACCCGGATTTGTTTTTGTTAAATCTACTTTTTGTCCTTTTGCCAATGAAATTGCCATGCTTCATCCACTCCTATTCTTTTATACGTACCGGCTGATAATATCTTCTAGTCTTGTATCATTTGTGCCTTCACCGATCGCCGCAAACTTCCACTCGCTGCCGCTGCGGTAAATTTCAGCTGTAATCAGGCTTGTTCTGCCGGCATAATTGTCTCGCAAATTGTATTTGAGCATTTCTTCTTGATTAGATTGATCGACCACACGGATAAACGCGTTTTGAATCATGCCGAAATCCTGTCTTCTTCTGACACAATCATAAATGTTCACAACAAATACAAGCTTATCAATGTGTGCAGGCACTTTTTCCAAATCTACTATGATTTGCTCGTCATCGCCATCACCGTCGCCCGTCAGGTTGTCTCCTGTATGCTTTATGCTGCCGCAGCGGCTTTTCAGGTTGCCGAAATAGATCAAATTTTTCTTATCGGTAAATTTTCCGTTTTCAAGCATCAGCACTGACGCGTCACAGTCGATATTCGGACCGCCTCCGCCAAGCAGTTTGCTGAAGAAACCTCCGCCTGAAGAAACCGGGTCCCAACCAAGACCGACCAGCAATTTTGACAGGCCGGCTTTTCCTTTTGTTAAATCAATTCGCTGACCTTTTTCTAAAGAAATTGCCACACGATTCACTCCTACTCATCAAAATATGAAGATAGTCACTTTTATTTTTAGGCTCACATGAAAAATAAGCCGTAAATTATTAATATATACGTTTATTATTATACCAAAGTTTCGTAAAAGTTTAGAATAATTGACGAAAATCCTCGAAAAAAACCTCCATATTTGCTATCTGTTATGCAAATGCTATGAAATACGTATTTTAAACAAACCATTTGACGCGGACAAGTCATTTTGCCTATTCTTGTGTCACATTCTAAAAACAGACAGAAAGGGAGCGTCCTTTTGATTCATTTAAGCATACTTGATCAGGCACCTATTTCTAAAGAAGAAAGTGCTGTGACGACTCTCCAGCATTCGGTTGAGCTTGCCCAATTAAGCGAACAGTGGGGCTATATGCGTTATTGGTTTGCCGAACATCACAGCACGAAAGGACTGGCAAGCACAGCGCCTGAAATCATGATCGCCCGGATCGCAGCACAGACAAGCACAATTCGTGTCGGATCGGGAGGCGTTCTGCTGCCCCAATACAGCCCGTTTAAAGTGGCTGAAACCTTTCGCCAGCTCGAGGCTCTGTACCCAAACCGGATTGATCTTGGCGTCGGGCGTTCTCCCGGCGGCACAACAAAGACCCGTCTTGCGTTAACGGACGGAGTGAAAAAAAGCTTGACCGAATTTAACAGACAACTTGAGGATGTCTCATATTTTCTCACAGATTCCCTTCCTTCCGAGCATCCGTATGCCGGAATCAAAGCGGCGCCCCTTATCGATACTGCACCGGAGCTATGGGTGCTCGGGCTTGGTGAAAACAGCGCAAGGCGTGCGGCGCACAAGGGCATTGGATATGTCTTTGGCCATTTCATTAATCCCGAACGGGGAGAAAGTGCGCTTCGCGTCTATCGGGAAAACTTTCAGCCATCGGCCCATTTCTTGTCTCCGGCAACGCTGTTTACGATTTTTGTCATTTGCGCAAAAACAGATGAAGAGGCAGAAGACCTAGCTTTAAGCCAGGATTTATGGCTTCTTCGCGTCGGAAAAGGCTTGGACAGCCGTGTGCCGAGCATCGAGGAGGCAAAAGCGCACCCCTACACAGCAGCTGATAAAAAACAGATAGAAGAAAACAGAAAGCGGATGGTGATCGGTTCTCCAAACACCGTCAAGCAGCAGCTATTAGCGCTCGCAGACCGCTATGAAACAAATGAAATCATGATTCTGTGCAATGTGTTTGATTTTGAAGCAAAAAAAGAATCGTATGAGCGGCTTGCCGGGATATTTCTATAAAAAAAGCAGTTTTCCATTTGGAAAACTGCTTTTTAAGCTATTGGCGCCCTTTTTTACGCAAAGCTTCCTTTTTGATAAACGTCCAAACTCCCTGAATGATAAACCCGATCAAAAGCAGAACGATTAAAAGCAGGGTAATAGACGGCCCTGGGGGCGTTCCAAGCTGATAGGACGATGTCAGACCCATAAATACACTGAATAATGAAATGAGTATGGCGGTCATAAATACCATGTTAAAGCCTTTGGCTATTCTGATGGCGAATGCCGCCGGCAATACGAGCAGGGCTGATACAAGAAGAACCCCGATGATCGGGATAATGACTGAGATCGCAAGGCCTGTGACGATACTGAATGACATTGACAGGAAGTTTGTGTTAATTCCTGATGTTTTTGCTGTTGCTTCATCAAACGTCAGCAGGTAGAGGGGTCTCTTCAGCACAATAAAATAAAGGAGAATCAGCACTGTAATGATGGCGATTATATACACCTGCTGCTGGTTCACTGTTACGAGCGATCCAAATAAGTATTGGTCGATGCTCATATTGGCGGTGCCTTTTGAAAGGCTGATTAAAAACATTGCGAAGGACAAACCAGCTGCCATTAAAATCGCAATGGACACCTCTGAATATGTCCGATATGCCCGCCGCATGTATTCAATTCCGATGGCGCCGGCCGTCACAACGACTATGCTCGCCGCTGTAATATTGGTGCTGAGGAAAAAGCCGATGGCAACACCCGACAATGAAATATGTGAAAGTGTGTCAGCCATTAAGGCCTGTCTTCTGAGAACGAGATATACTCCTAAAATCGGAGCCATGATGGCGATCATGCCGCCTGCTAGAAAAGCTCGTCGCATGAATTCCAAGTCAAACATTTCCATCCGCCTTTTTCTCCTCTCTCCAATCGAATTACTTTATCTAAAAATTGCTGTACTTCATTTTGCTCATGAGTGACCATGACAACTGTGCGGTTGTGATTTTTCACGAGATGGTGCATAAATTCGTAAAATCCTTTTCTGCTTTCATGGTCAACGGCTGTTGTCGGTTCGTCCAGCATTAAGAGATCCGGGTTGCTGGCAAGCATTCTGGCGATACAGATTTTCTGCTTCTGTCCGCCTGATAAGTCACCGATTTTCCGGTGGCGGAGGTCCCACATTTCCACCATTTTCAATGCTTTTTCTACTTCAAGATGATCTTCTTCATTTAAACGCTTAAACCATTTCCCTTTTGTGTAGCGGCCTGACTGGACAAGCTCCAGCACTGTGCTCGGAAACCCGGCATTAAATGAAGAAATTTGCTGCGGGACGTACCCTACGGTCAGGCGTTTGCCTTCTGCATTCCGTTTACTGATTGTCACTGTGCCTTCCCACGGTTTCAGCATGCCAAGCATGACCTTTATTAGCGTCGATTTAGAAGCGCCGTTTGGTCCGGTGATGCCGACAAATTCACCGCTTTCAATATCAAGTGATACCTTATCCAGCACAGGCGTGTGTGAATAGCCGAAAACGATACCTTTCAATGAGACGAGATTCATGTTAATCTTCCTTTCTCACAAAGAAATAGCGTGCGCCCTCCGGCGCACACTATCTTATGATTTAACCAATAGTGAATCTTTCAGGGCATCAAGGTTTTGCTTCATAATGTCGATATACCCTATCCCTTTATCCTGTTCTTCTTTACTTAAGCCTTCCAATGTATCGAGCACTTCTGTCTTCGCGCCGATTTCATTGGCAAGCGTTTCTGCGACCTTTGAGGATGCAATTTCTTCAAAATAAATAACGTTTACGTTGTGTTCTTTTGCATATGTTTTCAGCTTTGCCAAGTCGGCTGGGCTCGGTTCTTGTTCAGGTGAAAGCCCTGCAATCGGAACCTGCGTCAAACCGTAATCTTTTGCGAGATAGCTAAAAGCTGTGTGCTGCGTAATAAATTCTTTCTTCACTGCTTTTTTTGCGGTTGTACGATATAGTTTATCAAGATCCTGCAGTTTTGCAATATATTCTGCACTATTTTTCTCATAGTATTCTTTATGATCCGGGTCCTGTTTTACGATTTGCGCCGTAATATTTTTAACTTCCTTTTGCGCCAAAACAGGGCTGAGCCATATGTGGGGGTCCATTTCATGGCTGTGATCATGCTCCTCATGGTCCTCATGGTCTTCGTGCCCTTCTTCAGAGCCTTTCATTAAATCAATACCTTTGCTCGCATTGACGAAAACGGCATGATCTTGGCCCATGCTTTTTTCAGTTGTCGGAACCCATGTCTCCATGTATTCACTATTATAAACGAACAAATCAGCACCTTGAATGTTGGCAATGTCTTTCGGCGTTGGTTCCCAATCATGCGGTTCGACTGAAGATGGGATTAATAAATCCACATCGCCTTTGTCTTTTACAATTTGTTTCGTAAATTCATACATCGGATAAAATGTTGTGACAATGTGCAGTTTATCGCTCTTAGAATCTGTCGACCCTTTTGTTGATGAATTGCCGCATGCTGCAGCCAATAAGAAGCACGCTGCAATCACAAACAAACCGCTCCATTTTTTAAACATAGCGTATATCCCCTCTTTTTCAAAATGACTTAAATCAAAATGATAACGATTTTGTAATCCTATATCATAATAAACCGAAGTCATTACGTTTTGCAAGATTAATTTTTTATTTATTTTATTCTTCCCATCTATGGCGCGAATATAAGCACGTAAAAAACCCGGCTGAAATGCCGGGCTTAAGTCATTTGATTGTATTGTCAAGAAGATACACTCTGCTCTCGTAAGGCTGAAATACCATTTCGTCAGCAAGATCACCATTGTTGTTATAATTGCTAAGAAGCAGGGATGATTGTTCCTTACCGCATTGCTTCGGCCATCGGAAAACAGCCTGTTTGTTTGAAAAGTTATTGACCGATAATAGCTGCTGTTTTCCGTTTTCTCTCATGTATACAAACAGTTGCGGGTCATCCTCAAGCAAAAGCTCATAGCTTCCTTTGATGAGATCAGCGTACTGCTTTCTCAGGCGGATCAGCTTTTTGTAATAGGTTAAGATCGAATCAGGGTCTGTCTGTGCCTCTTCCACATTGATGGACGTAAAGTTAGGATTGATCTTCAGCCAAGGCGTGCCCTCAGTAAAACCGGCATTTTTACCGCTGCTCCACTGCATCGGCGTCCGGGCATGATCCCGGCTTTTGGCTAAGATTGATTTCATCACATCATCTGGGTCATACCCCTCTTCAAACACCCGTCTATGATACATATTGACCGTTTGTATATCTTTGTAGTCCTCAATTCGGGTAAACGGCGCGTTTGTCATCCCGATTTCTTCACCTTGATACATGTACGGCGTTCCCTTCATGAGATACAGAACAGTGGCCAGCATTTTCGCAGATGCTTTGTGATATTCCCCATCATCTCCGAACCTGGACACAATCCGAGGCTGGTCGTGGTTGCACCAATACAAGGTATTCCAGCCTTGATGTTCAAGCTTCTTTTGCCATGCTGTTAAGACCGCTTTTAAATCAGACAGCTCGAGAGGCTTTAAATCCCAGTTTTCTTTTCCCGCCTGCTGGTCAAGCTCCATATGCTGAAAGTGAAAAATCATATTCAGCTCATGCTCATCTGTACCCGTATATTTCAGGCCCTCATCCGGTGTGACATTGCCTACCTCTCCGACAGACATCACATGATACCGAGAAAATACTTCATCAGTCATTTCTTTTAAATACTCATGGATTCGTTCGCCATTTGGCTTGAAGGATTTCGGTTCTGCCTGTTGATTGATATAGTCCTCATATGAAGGAAGATATTCTTTCTTAGAAATGAGATGGAGCTGATCTATACGCAGGCCGTCCACCCCTTTATCGAGCCAAAACCTCATCATCTCAAACACTGCTTGGCGCACTTCAGGATGCTCCCAATTTAAGTCAGCTTGTTTGACGGCATTCATATGAAGAAAATATTCTCCCGTATGCTCCTCATATTCCCAGACCGGGCGTCCATAGTTAGACACCCAGTCTGTCGGAGGGCCGTTTTTTGTGCCGGGGCGCCAAAAATAATAGCTGCGGTATTTGCTGTTTTTGTCCATTTCAGCTTCTTTAAACCATGGATGCTCGACAGAGGTGTGATTTAATACAAAGTCCATGACCAGCTTTAAGCCCCGCTGATGCACCTGGTCAATCAGTTCGTGAAAATCGTCCATCGTTCCATATGAGTCCATAATTGCTTTATGGTCTGTCACATCATAGCCATAATCAACATTTGGAGAAGGATAGAGCGGGCAAACCCAAATGACATCCGCTCCGAGCTCCTTTATATAATCAAGGCGGGAAATGATCCCCCGCAGATCTCCAATCCCATCTCCATTGCTGTCCTGAAAGCTTCTCGGATAAATTTGATACACAACCGCATCCTTCCACCATTCTGTTTTCATCCCGCAATCCCCCTGTTATGCGTCCTATTCAAGCTGAGATGGATAAAGTGTCATTCCGCCGTCGATAAATAAAGTTGTGCCAGTCACGTAGTTCGCTTCCCCAGATACGAGCCAAGCTGCCGCTGCCGCCACTTCTTCCGGTTTTCCGAAGGTTTTCATCGGAATCTTTTTCAATTGTTTTTGTCTGCTCTCTTCCTCTTTCGTATCAACATTTGATTCAGTGGCAATGGTGCCGGGTGCTATTGCGTTGATGCGGATTCCTTTTTCCGCATAATTAAGCGCCAGCGTTTCTGTCATCATCTTAATGCCGCCTTTGGACGTGGAATACTGGACGTTGACAGGGCGCGGGATCTGCTGGTGAACACTCGAGATATTCAGCACATTGCCTTTGATGTTGTTTTTCATCATGTGTTTAAGCGCTGCTTTGGCTCCCATAAAGGTTCCAGTAACGTTAACATCAATGACTCTCTGCCAATCCTCAAGATCCATTTCATGCGGCATCGCCTCCGCGCCGTTAAAGCCGGAGTTGTTCACCATCACATCGAGTGTGCCGAAATGCTCTAAAGCGGCATCAACAAGCGCCTGAATTCCTTCTTCTTTTGACACATCCGCCTTAACCGCGACGGCGTTTCCTCCATTATTCTTAATGATGTCCACAGTTTCATCGGCTCCAGATGGATCGCTGTGATAGTTCACGACAATATTCATTTTCTCCTGTCCAAACCGCTCTGCAATGGCTTTTCCGATTCCTTTTGAAGAACCTGTCACAATCGCTGTTTTTCCAGTTAAATCTTTATACATAAACGATATCCTCCTCTGATTTTTCATTCTGCAGTGGAAAATACCCCATTTTCTTTGGTTAAAAACAGCACAAAAAGCAGAGAGCCTGTGTGCTCTCTGCCTAAGATAATGGGCACAATTCTGAAATGATTTTTGCTTGAGCGATTGTGCAGCCGTATTTGTTGTCAAAACTTTAATGGTTTTCAACCACTTAAAAAAACTATTGAAAGCGCTGCTCAGCAAGCCTCTTTTTAATATTCATCAGCCTGCGGTAAAAGAAAGCAGCAGACTCATACCGTTCCTGCTGATTGAAATGTTCCGCTGTATCATGCAGCAGATCCTCAGCATCGGCAAGAAGCTGGCGGGATTCCAGGAGGTCAAAGCATTCTGTAAGCATGTCCCGGTCGCCCTTTCCAAGGTACAGCTCATGAATGAGGCGGAATTTCGTTACATATATGTCATCTCCCCATTCAGTGGCGCTTTTTACCCCACGCTCGTACGTCTCTGCCGCTTGGTCGTATTTTCCCTCTTTACAGTAGATGTGGGTCAGTGAGAAAACAGCTTGAACAGCCTGCTGAAAATAGTGCTCCTCAAAAATGGCGGCGGCTGTTTTGAAATAGTGCTCCGCTTCACTGTAATCGCCAAGACTATACTTACAGTGCCCGACATTATAATAGGCAGCGGCGATCATATACGCTTCTTCCAGCTGCCTTGCATGCTCTAAAGCACTGTTCAAATGCGTAAGCGCTTTTTCATGATGATAAACATCAGTCAAATTTCCGGCGATGATAAATTCACACTGTACGCGGCGGCGGCCGTACAATTCATATTTTGTATAGATATCAAGTGCCTGGCTCGCATAATTCATTGAAAAATACGTTTGTTTGATGTGATAATATACTTCTGCAACCTTAAAAAGAAACTCAGCTTTTTCGATCTCATCCTCGACATACTCGAGTTTTTCCTCAGCATGCTTATAATGGTCAATCGCTAATATGAAATTTTTCTGCTTAAATTCGTACATCCCTCTAAAATAATAAAAGTAATATTCCAATAAGCCTGTGAGTTTTTGCTGATTGCTTTCAATTTCGTTCAGCATCTCAGAGAACGGAGGCTTGGTGTCGCTGTCTCTCACCGGCATCAGCTTATCAAGCATGATTCGATGCCGGAATTCCATCAAAGAGAAATATAAAAGCAAGTCCTGGTTTTCTTCCATGTCTTCTAAATCGTATTTAATTTCCTGCTTTAACGCTTCTGCTTGATCTGCTTCAAATGCGCGAATGAACCTGTACCAATCGTTTAGCTTTACTGCTACTTCCTCAGATGGAATCTTCGCTTTCATCGGTCTGCCTCCTTCCTCCTGCTACTATTTATGTTATATTTTATCATAAATGTTCGCTTTTAGAGAGAGTCAATCAATGAAAGCATTTACATTCAGCACATCATGAGAAAGTGAGAACGATATGAAATTATCCGCAAAAACATCTGTTATCTTATGTATTTTATTTCTGCTAGATCTATGTTTGGGCTATGTACGTCATGAATGGCATTCCCAAAACGCCCTGAAGGATATGCCTGTCCCTTCGGAGCTTCATCCGGTTGTGCAGCAAAATGCCGATGCCCTCAAGGCCGCTGCAGCGAATAAAGGTATTTCCATCGTCATTACAGAAGGATTCAGATCCTTTAAGGAACAAGACGAATTATATAAACAGGGACGCACAAAAAAAGGGAATATTGTCACCTATGCAAGAGGAGGGGAATCGTATCATAACTATGGTTTAGCTATTGATTTCGCCCTTCAAAAAAAGGATGGGAGCATCATATGGGATATGGAGTATGACGGCAATCAAAACGGGAAATCAGATTGGCTGGAGGTTGTCGAGATTGCTAAGAAACTCGGTTTTAAGTGGGGCGGAGACTGGAAACGATTCAAGGACTATCCCCACTTGGAAATGGTCCCTGACTAACCTCCCTCACAGCCTTTTCTTTTTCCTTACATGCGCATCAATATAGGCAGGATAAACCGGCTTATATACAAGTCTGTAGTGATGGTCGCTGCCTGCTGTAAAATCAGGCTGCCACTCCAGCTTCACATCAAATGAAGCCAAAAACGTTTCTTTCGCTTCTTCAGCAGAAACATCCGGCCTGTGATTGATCGCCTCCAATTGCTCAGGATCAATATCCGGTGCCATAAAAGCGTCAATCAATCCTGTTTCCGGATTGACAAGGATGCGGGCAGCGCCGAACCGCAGCGGCACTCCTTTATACCAGACAGAAAAATGATTGCGGAGCCGCCCTCTTTCATCAACTCGAATAGGGTTCGCTCTGAAAAACTCAGCCGCTCTCGGATAGAGGGCGTACAAAAATTGAAGCGCCGTCCTTTGGCATTCTTCTGTTGAGCACGGGCGGCTGATCGGCTGATCCATAAAAGAAATCGCCGCTTTTAATTTCCCGGTTTTTTTATCCGTCTTCATTTTGATTGTATTTTTATTTCTCGTCTCAAAGTAACTCCCAATGCTTAAATCCTTCCGTTCCGGCGCAGAACCTTTTCGCCACGTGCTCCCTATTTCATCTCCAAAGTCCTTTTCACCGATTTTCTGCATATCAGAGGTAAAGCCCAGCATGGCATATATGTCGATTTCTTCCATATCATGATACGACGGCAGAGGTACTGCGTCGTCTATTCTTTCATCTGCGATATGCTGATCGGGCACAATTTCATTGACGTCGGCGGGATAGCTGTATCCCGGGAGAATCGGTTCATACACAAGTCTGGGTGCCTGTTCCCCATCAACGACATCGTACATCAGCTTCAAAGACATTGTATTTAAGTAATGGGACATAACCTTCTCTTTGGCTACAAATTCCTTTGGCACTTCAGCTTTGTACTCTTCTCCGTAATATAAGAAATGGACGACCTTTCCGGTTCGTGCTATATCGATTAAAAAACCTGAATTGGGAAGGGGAAGCCCTAATTCCATTTTGGTATAGGCAAAACGGAGATGCTGTCCCCGTTCTTCCTTGCCTTGAAAGTCGAATTTCATAAATGTGCCAGGGTGGTAGGCAGCGGCAAACCGCAGAGCCGTCAGCTTCAGTTCGGCATCTGGAAGTTTTTTATCTGCCTCAGGACGTACGGTTGTTGAAAAGGTGAGTAAAGCGCCATCATGTCCGAGTTCAACGATAATGCGTTTTTCCGGATCTTTAGGGTCCTTCCAGGTGAAATATGCCTGCCCCTTCTTCTTTTTCTTTTGATCGTAATCTTCTATCTCAAGCTCATAATGAGGCGGTACATTCCCGATCTCTTGCGCCTTCTTTTTCAGCTGTTTATTAACCAATGAAGTCATCCTTTCAAAGAGTCTACGACAAAGAGAATACTGCTTATTATATAAAAAGACCTTTCTTCTTTTAAAGTGAAAAAAGGTCTTTTTCTATTATTGTCATTTGTTTCTGATATTCTTTCTATTATTTTCATCACACCCGCCCTTTACAACTGCGCCATTGGTGCGACTTACTGTTTTACCATGAACTGAAAACAGGTTCCCCTATATGGGCTTCGATAAAACGAGGAAACACCGGCTTATAGACGAGCCTGTAGCTGTATTCTTCACCATCATTGTATTCTCTCTCCCAGCCAAGCTCAACTTTAAAATGTTGCCAAAAGATAGACTTCGCTTGTTCTGCTGAAATGGCCGGCTTCGGATGAATGGCCTCCAGCTCCTCCGGGTCAATATCCGGCGCCATATAAACGGTAATATATCCTGTCTGGCGGCTGACACAGATTCTGATCTGTCCAAATCGAAGCGGAATTCCGTGACAATGCGCTTTAAATGTAAAACCAGCGATCGGGCTTTCTTCTTCATCAGGTTCGTCATATGTAATCTTAAAATATTGGTCGGCCTTCGGAAATAAAGCAAATAGAAAGCGAAGCGCCCTTTTTTCGCACTCTGCTACAGTTACTGTCAGCGGCCCTTTTTTCTCCATAAATGACATGACGCCTTCGAGTTTTCCGGTTTCTTTGTGATAAATGGTTTTCAGCACTTGATGAATCCGTCCTTTAAACCAGCTGTCCAAGCTTTTATCCTCCGGCTGATAGATAGGATCATCCGGGTTTCGCCACACGGTCCCGATTCTCCCATCTCCCAAATCTGTTTCCCGCTCTTTGACAAACCCTTTTTCGAGGCCAATCATGCTGCCAAGATCGGCCTGTTCGTGAATGCCTTCGAATAATGGGAGAGGAAAGCTTTCCCGCTCCTTGTCATCGTCCTCATCACATTCCTTTTCTTCTTGTACCAAATCCGCAGGTACAGCAATGGCCCTGCAATCAGGCTCATACACCAAATGCGGCTGATCATCCCCGCTTTTGTATACAGAATGATGAAGAACCTCAAACAAAAGCTCAAACTCTACGTCCTTCTTGATGAAGGCAAGTGCTTCTTCATGATCCGCGACCCGCTTTGGATTGATTATGCTGCTCGCTTTGCCGTAATAGTCAAAGGATATGATCTCACCGGACAAGGAAATATCAACCATAAACCCGCTCATAGGGAGAGGAAGGCCATGCTCCATTTGAACATATGAAAATCTCACTTTATCGTCGAATGTATCGTCTTGTTCTTCGCGAACAAAGGCAGAGAGTGCTTCAGGATAATGAGTCTCGACAAATTGGCGCATGATATCCTCCAACCGTTCCTCAGACAGCTTTTCTCCGTTTTCAGACTCCATATCACGGGAGAGGGATTTAAGCCGCCCGTCCGTTCCAAGATCAACAGTAATGCCGATTTGTTCATCCTCAGGATCTACCCAACAAAAATGCACTCTTTTCTGCTCATCACTATAGTCTTCAATTTCCAATTTAAAGTGCATTGGCACCCGGCCGATTTCCAATGCTTTCTGCTTCCATTTCTCTTTCTTCACCAAAACGTCCCCTTTCATCATTCTTATATCCCTCCCGACTAATCAAAAAGTAATAGTCTAAATTACACAAATTTCTGAGTTTACCAGTTTTACCAGAACATTTCTCCCCAAAAATAGGTTGATGAACCTATTTCATATAAAAGCTAATAATCTTAAAATTAATTCCGTTGTAACTTTTTATAGGTCCATTTATGAAAAAGAAGGGCGGAGCTTCCAATAAATCCGTGAGAAAAGAACTGATTTTTTTGGTTATATGAGGCTAATCCATTTAAAAAGATCTATTTCTCAAAGACAAAAGACTCTCCCTTTCCTAAACCATTTGAGGAGGAAAAATGAATGTTTCAGAAAAAAACGTATACTGTTTTCCTAATTCTTCTGCTAATGATGTTTACAGCTGCTTGTTCAGGAAGCAAAACAAGCGCGGAGAAGAATAATTCAGAAACAGAAAAAAGCTCAGATATAGCGCAAGTCAAAATTAAAGATGTCTCTTATACACTGCCGTCCAAATATGATAAATCAACTACAGACGACCAGCTTGTGTTAAAAGTCAATGTCGCTGTGAAAAACACAGGAAAAGAACCTCTGAATGTAGACAATATGAACTTTACGTTGTATCAAGGTGATACAAAAATGTCTGAAACAGCCCCTGAAGACTATAACGAAAAGCTGCGCAGCAGTACGATAAGCACTGATAAATCCGTAGAAGGAAGCTTATTCTACGTTGTGGATAAAGGCAAGAAATACGAGCTTAACTATACGCCGGAATATTACGGCGATAAAAAGGCGAAATCAATTACTTTCAATATTGATGGAAAGGACAAAAAACTCCTTGCGACAGCAGATCAGCTGCAAAACTCAGCTAAAGCACTATCCGCTTATGTCGATATCCTTCTTTTCGGTAAAGACAACGCTGATTTCGAAAAAATCACCGGTGATAACAAAAACGAAATGGTGAATAATTTCAATAAGTCAGCAAAAGATGGCTATCTCTCAGCCTCAGGCCTTTCAAGCACATATGCAGACAGCAAAGCGATTGATAATATCGTGAACGGCATTAAGGAAGGATTAAGCAAAAACTCCTCCATTCAGGCAAAAACAACCTCGATCTCTAAAGACGAAGCAATTGTTGAAGCCACCATTAAACCTGTAGATGCCTCTTCACTCTCAGACCGCATCGAGGACAGAGTGAAAGACTACTACAGCAAGAACGCTGGCGCCAGCTATGAAGATGCTGTAAAATACGCTCTTCAAGTATACCCTGAGGAATTTAAAAAACTCGGACCGGCTTCATCTGAAGAAACAGTTGAAGTGAAAATGAAGAAAAATAACATCGACCAATGGAAGCTTGATATGGACGATTACAGAGCGGCAAAATTAGTGAAAGCCTTCATCAAAGAATAACACTCCAAAAGGAAATAGCCTTGCAGGCTATTTCCTTTTTTATGCAAAAATCTCGCTGATGAAATTCGCTTCATCTTCGGTCAGTTCTATATTAAAGGTTTCCAGCTTCGTTTTACTCCATTGTTCCTTCTCAATATAAATAAAAATAGGCTGATTCACTTTCTGTATTAGATATCCTTTTTCTTTTTCCTTCTTTTTCAAAAATAAAAAACCTTGAAAAGTCCGGCTTTTCAAGGTTTTTTTCATTATGAGGATAGTGCTTGTGCAAAACGATCCGCTTCATCTTGCAGGGTGCTTTCAATTTCTTTGTATCGGCTGGAAATCGTTGATGCGCTGACACCGTATTTTTTCGCCAGCTTGGCTTGCGAAACGGAGACGCCGTTTAGAGAAATCGCATTCACATAATATTCAACTGCCGCTGCGAAAGCTTCCGGCTTTCTGATGATAGGTGATTTTTTCTCGCAAAAGGTTTTCCAGATATCAATAACAGCCGGGATCAATTCGCTAGGATACTCATCTCCGCTCATGCCTTTTTCGATAGCCGCAGCGGTTTCTTTCTCCAAGTCGTTTGCCCACTCAACACTGTATTCTTCTGCTGCTTCTGCCTTTGGCTCTTCATTATTCTCAGCTAACAGTGCGAATATAACGTTGTTGAATTCCTGCTTCATGAAGTCCTCCGGCGTTTTGCCGTTCTTCTCAGCAGCATCCGCATATTTCTTCACCTTGCTGATCAGCTCTTCTGTTCTCTTCACCGGGAAGATTGTGAACTGCATGAAGAATTCTGCTTTTTCCGCTTCATGGATTGGATATCCGAGAATTAGGCTTCCCACAGGCGGGAGGTCTTGATTATTGGCATCCATTTCTACTTCGAATTGTTTTGTCGTAATGACATCTTCAAAGTGAATGAGACCTTCTTTCAGGTCTTGCAAAAGCAATAAAGCAGGCGTTATGCTCTTCCATGATTCTACGATCTCACGCGTTTTCGGACGAGTGATCGAATCGCCTTTTTTCTGAAGGTAGTCTTCGAAGATTGTCTTTTCACCAGCAAGCGGGTGGAAGAAGATTCCCCAGACTCCTAAATTAAATACGCTAATGTCTTTCGTCTGTCTGTCCATAGCAGAAAGAAAATCATGCTGGTTGATAAAGCCAGAAATGCTTTCTCTATGTGCTGTGAAGGCATACTCCACTAAGTCTTCCTGAATTTGTTTTGCTTCTTTTGCCGCTAGTTCTGTCGGGAAGTCGACCACTTTACTTCCGCAGCATTTTTTATATTTCTTGCCGCTGCCGCATGGGCAAGGGGCATTTCGTTTCACTTTTCCCACAATAAACCCTCCGAATTCTGTTGTAACTTTTCTATTTTAACAAAAATAACTTCCGAGGGCTTGGTTTCGAGCCAAAAAAGAATTTGGCAATATGAGAAACTGGTTTATTATGCCGATTCACCTAAGGTTTTTTCATTATTTTTTGATTTAAGTCTTGTTTTCTATTATCGCTTTAAACTCTTCTTTTAGACTGGGCTGAAAGCGGAATAACCTTGAAGAATCCTCTTCTTCAAGGTTATATATCTCATTAGTTTGTATTTTTGCCCCCGCCGTTCAGTCCTTCTTTAACCAAGCTTTTGACTTGGCTGCTGTACAGAAGGCTGATATGACCAACACCATGGATTTGAACATTTTTTGCCCCTCTCAAGTTAGACATATAGTTCATTACAATCATGTCTGCTGAACTGTAAATAGACGTGTATAAAATCTTTTGATTCGGATCTGTTCCCGGCAGCGCTCTGTTTGACACCAAACGGTTCGCTCCGCCAAGCGTTACAACGTTTTCAATTTTATTTCCGCCATCCAGTTTTTTTATGTAATAAAGTGTGTTCGCGCCCCCCATGCTGTGAGCGACAATATCCACTTTTTTCGCACCAGTCTCATCCAAGACCTTTTGCACGAAACGTGATAATACAGGGCCATTGTTTGAATTTGTGCCTGTCTTGTCCCAAAAATCTACCGCATAAAGCTCGTCCCGCGACCAGCCCTGCGATACGAGATATCTCTTAATTTCCACAAAATTAAATGAAGCTCCTCCCATACCGTGAACCATCACGACTGGATTATGTTCAGCGGCTTTTGCTGACGGTTGCAAGGCAAACAGCGATGTAACAGACAGCGTCAAAATTGTTACAAGTGCAATGAACTTACTTTTTACAAATGTCATAGTTTCCTCCTTTTTTTGTAACAAATTCTTCAATTATATTACATTTCCAAATTCATTAAGTAAATGGTATTTTTACCTTACTTCAGAGAGACTTTCGGTCCTAAAAATACCGAAAAAAAAGAAGGCCTATTCGCCTTCTTTTCTTTAATATTCATTGAAATAAGTTTGGATCTTTTGCGGATCATCTGTTTTTGTGAGCGCCAGCATCAGTAATATTCGTGCTTTTTGCGGGTTTAAAGAGTTCGATGCCAGAAGGTCTTTTTTCGCATACTCTTGGTTTGGTGTTACGACTCCATTTCCCGTACGGGATGAACGCACAACAGTGACACCTTTTTTGACGGCGCTGACTGCTCCTTTTTCGGATGTATCAGATAAAGATCCGTTTCCTGTACCAGCGTAGACAATCCCTTTTGCTCCGGCTTCCACAGCAGCGTCAAACAGATAGCTTCCTTCATTTTGGTATCCATAGACAATGTCTACTTGGGGCAGCTGATCAAGATCAGAAACGGAGAAATCCGTGTCCTTCGTATGCTTGCGGGTCATTACATTATTAAAATAAATTTCATCAGCAATCGTTCCGATGTAACCCATTTCCTCTGCTTTAAATGTATCCGTTGTGGTTGTGTTTGTTTTTGAGACATAACGTGCTGAAGCAATTCGGTCGTTAAGAACGACGAGTGCCCCTTTTCCTTTAGCCTCAGGTGTGCCTGCTACTTTAACCGCATTGTACAGGTTAGAAGGCCCGTCAGCGCTGATGGCTGTGGAAGGTCTCATCGAACCGACAACAACAACCGGTTTATCGCTTTTCACAGTGAGGTTCAAAAAGTAAGCTGTTTCTTCCAATGTATCAGTTCCGTGGGTCACGACGACCCCGTCTACATCATCTGAAGCGAGCAATTTGTTGATGCGTTTCGCCAGCTTCAGCAAGATTTTATTATCAATATTTGTGCTCCCTACGTTGACAACCTGCTCGCCGGTGACGTTCGCAATGTCCTTCATTTCCGGAACGGCCTCAATCAGTGATTCAATGCCGACGACACCTGCTTTATATTCAGTGGTTGAAGTTTTTGATTTATTAGCGCCGGCAATCGTGCCTCCTGTCGCTAAAATTTTAATGTTTGGCAAGTCCTTTTTTCCAGAGGCGGAAGCCGAAGAAACTTTTTGTGTTTGCGGTTTTTCTTTCGGAGATTCTTTTGTTTCAGGAGATTGTGCGCATCCAGTAAAAGCAAATAATAGTGCGATAAAAAGAGTGAATATGAGACATCGTTGTTTTTTCATTTATTTCTCTCCTAACATCCTTATAATGTTTAATTATTAAATATTTTGTTTATTCTGTCAAAATATATATTAATTTTTCTTTAAGTTTTTTTGTAATACTCTTCTTTTTTTGTCTTTTTATTCACTGAATTTCTCTTGACAATAAATAAGTAAATCAAGATAATAGACCAGTCACTATATTTTTGATTGCAATTCAGTAAGGTGGGAATGTTATGAGTTATGGAGATTCCCGTGAGAAAATCCTGTCCGCAGCTACCCGGCTTTTTCAGCTGCAGGGATATTACGGCACGGGGCTGAACCAGATTATAAAGGAAAGCGGCGCGCCTAAAGGCTCTCTTTACTACCATTTTCCCGGCGGTAAAGAACAGCTGGCGATCGAAGCAGTGAGTGAGATGAAGGAATATATCCGCCAGCAAATCGCGGACTGCATGGAAGCCTACACCGATCCAGCGGAAGGCATTCAAGCCTTTTTGAAGGAGCTCTCCTGCCAGTTTTCTTGTCCAGAAGACATTGAAGGCTTGCCAGTCGGCTTGCTCGCGGCTGAGACGTCCTTGAAAAGCGAACCGTTGCGTGAAGCATGCCATGAAGCCTACAAAGAGTGGGCCTCTGTTTACGAGGAAAAGCTTGTGCAGACAGGCTGCAGTGAGAGCCATGCTAAGGAAGCCAGCACTGTGATTAATGCCGTGATTGAGGGCGGTATCCTTTTATCTTTGACGGCAAAAAACAGCACACCGCTCCTGCATATCTCCAGCTGCATTCCTGACCTGCTGAAAAGATAAAAATAAGACGCGTATATTACATTCAGTTGATTGAGAGGGGAAATGATTTTTGGAAACAGCAGCTACTAAAGCATCTCAGCAATACAGAGTGATGCCGATTATGATTTCCTTGCTGTTGGCCGGTTTTATCGGCATGTTTAGTGAAACAGCGCTGAACATCGCCTTAACCGACCTGATGAAGGAATTGAACATAACAGCAGCAACCGTTCAATGGTTAACAACGGGCTACCTGCTTGTACTCGGTATCCTCGTTCCTGTATCAGGACTGCTATTGCAGTGGTTCACAACAAGACAGCTTTTTACTGTGTCACTTATTTTTTCGATTTTAGGCACCTTGATTGCGGCGCTTGCGCCAAGCTTCCCATTTTTATTGGCGGCGAGAATCGTTCAGGCACTCGGAACAGGTCTTTTACTCCCGCTGATGTTTAACACGATTTTGGTGATTTTTCCGCCTCATAAACGGGGCGCGGCAATGGGAACAATCGGGCTTGTCATCATGTTTGCGCCCGCTATCGGCCCGACATTCTCCGGATTGGTTCTGGAGCATCTCAACTGGCACTGGATTTTTTGGATTTCTCTTCCGTTCCTTGTGCTGGCGCTTGTTTTCGGTATGGCATACATGCAAAATGTATCAGACATTACAAAACCGAAAATTGATGTATTATCTATTATTCTGTCGACGATTGGCTTCGGCGGCATTGTATTCGGATTCAGCAACGCGGGTGAAGGCTCCGGCGGATGGTCAGGCCCGACTGTAATCATCTCACTGATTGTCGGTGTTGTCGGCCTTATCCTATTTTCAATCCGCCAGCTGACGATGAAGCAGCCAATGATGAACCTCCGTGCGTTCAGGTACCCGATGTTTATTTTGGGTGTGATTATGGTATTCATTTGTATGATGGTCATCCTGTCATCTATGCTGCTTCTGCCAATGTATCTGCAAGGCGGCTTAGTCCTGACGGCATTTGCTTCTGGCCTTATTCTCTTGCCAGGCGGTATTTTAAACGGATTAATGTCCCCTGTTACCGGTCGACTCTTCGATAAATACGGCCCAAAATGGCTTGTCATTCCGGGATTTTTGATTGTCACTGTTGTCCTTTGGCTCTTCTCAAACGTCACGACTGCTTCAACGGCTGTGCTGATTATCATCCTGCACACCTGCTTGATGATCGGGATCTCTATGATTATGATGCCTGCGCAGACAAACGGTTTAAACCAGCTGCCGCGAGAGTTTTACCCAGACGGCACCGCTATCATGAACACGCTGCAGCAAATGGCTGGCGCTATCGGTACAGCGGTTGCGGTCAGCATTATGGCTGCAGGCCAGCATGATTATATGAAAACAGCCAAAAATCCCGCCGACCCGTCAGTCATCCCGCAGGCTTTAACAGCGGGCGTTCAGCACGCGTTTGTGTTTGCAATGATTGTCGCGCTCATCGGTTTAATTGCCGCTTTCTTCTTGAAGCGGGTGAAAGTTGATCATTAATATGAAAAAGCCCCTAACCTTGTGTTTAGGGGCTTTTGTATGTTTACGTCCGGATCGCAGCCGCTGCGATTTCCTCAATCGCATAACGCAAATCCTCCTTCGTATTATAAAAGTGAGGAGCCAATCGGATGATATTGTCCCGCGGCGCGCAAATCACTTTTTTCTTTCTCAGCAATTCCGCCGTTTCCGATGCCCGCTCATCACGGATCGCAACCATGCCCGGCTGCTCACCCACAGGTGCTGCTAATCGTAGGCCTTTTTCAGCAGCAAATTGACTTGCTTCGGCACAAATCGTCTTCACATGATCCCGTATACGAGATACCCCAATATGATTCAGCAATGATAAAGCCGCTGCCGCTGCATATACGCTAATAAAAGCAGGCGTGCCTGTTTGAAAACGCCTCGCGCCTTCGGCATATGCCGCGTGCATCCCATTTTCCCTGCCGAACCAAGCAGATGTTTTCGGCTTCAGTTCGTCTGCCAGCTCCTTTCTCACATAAAGAAACGCCGTTCCCGGTATGCCAAGCAAATATTTCCGCGTACCTGCCGCCAGCATATCTACACCCCAAGCCTTTACGTCAATTGGAATATGCCCCGCTGATTGATAGGCATCAACAAATAAAAAAGAACCCTTTCTCCGAGAAATCTCAGCGATCGTTTTTATATCTTGAACAAAACCATCCCGATAATGAACGTGCGGAACACACGTCAGCGCTGTTTCTTCCGTAATATGTGTGTCATACTGCTCGAACGGCAGCGCGCCATCTATTGATGGAATGACGGATACAGCATAATCAGATTGTGACTGCCAAATATGAGACACCGCCGGAAAATCCATCTCCGTATACACCGCATGCTTCTTTCTACATACAGATAAAGACGATGCGATGGAAACCAGCGCATCAGAAACTGACGGCACAATCGCAATCTCATCCGATTCAGCCCCTATCAGCTTTGCAAATTCGTTTCTCGCACTCTCTGTTTCTTTAATCGCTTCGTTCCAGTTTGACCCCCTATGCAGCAGGCTGTCATGGTAGTCTTTCACCGCCCGTGATACAGGCTCTGCCAACGCGCTCTGAGAACAGCTGGCAAGCATCGTATGCGTCTGCAAGGTTGGAAACAGCTGGCGATACCGCTGCGGCAAATGCTCCATTGTGATTCACTCCTTTTCATTATTTTGATGAAAAATCCAAAAATAAACAATAGAATAATAGGAAAAGGAGATGAGAAGATGAGAAAAAAAGTGCTGATCACAGGCTTTGACCCTTTTGAGAAAGAAACCATCAATCCATCGTGGGAAGCGGCGAAACGGCTGAATGGCTTGGAAACAGATGAAGCAATCATCACAGCAGAACAAATTCCGACCGTTTTCAGGACCGCTCTGGACACGCTGCGGCAAGCCATTCAAAAGCATCAGCCGGATATCGTGATTTGTGTCGGCCAAGCCGGCGGGCGGATGCAAATCACTCCTGAACGGGTGGCCATCAACCTTGCAGACGCTCGCATCCCCGATAACGAAGGACATCGGCCGATTGATGAAGAGATTTCTCCACGAGGACCCGCCGCTTACTGGACAGGACTGCCCGTGAAAAGAATGGCCGCGATCATGCAGGAAAACGGCATACCAGCCGCTGTCTCTTATACAGCGGGCACATTTGTATGCAACTATTTGTTCTACGGCTTAATGGATCATATTCGCCAGACGTCTCCTCACATTCGCGGCGGGTTTATTCATATTCCTTACATTCCGGAGCAAACCATTGATAAAGCAGCGCCGAGCCTCAGCTTAGACACGATTGTCCAGGCATTGAGGATCGCCGCTGTGACGGCCGCACAATATGATAAAGATGTGAAGTCACCGGGCGGTACGCTACACTAAGCGGCCGCCGTTTCGCTTGTCATTCTTTTTTTATAGACAAATGCCGATAGGGCGACACTTACTTCAAACAGGACAACCAGCGGGATCATGACTAGAAAATCGGAAATGAAATCAGGCGGTGTCATTAATACAGACACGACGACCAGCAAAAAATAGGACAGCTTTCTCGATTTGGCCAGTCTGTAGGGATTCAAAATGCCCAGCCTTGTTAAAAACATCACCACTAGAGGCATTTCAAACAGAAAGCCGAACGGAAGGCTCAAATTGACCATAAACCTGAAATAGCGGTCAGCTGTAAACATTGTTTCGAAATGGCCGGAAGACAAATGAGTCAAAAAGCTGAGCACGATCGGAAACAAAACAAAGTATCCGAAGGAAATACCCGCTAAAAACAATGCAAATAAACCGGGTATGTACATGAGCGTCACCTTGCGCTCCGTTTTCGTCAGCGCCGGCGTAACGAAACGCCATAGCTGGTACGCGGCAACAGGGATGGAAGCCGCAATGGCACAAATACCGGAAAGCATCATATACACCCAGAGGATTTCACTCGGCCCAAGCACAGCCAGCTTTCCGTCCAAGTCTCTGATCAGCCAGTCATAAATGTCCTGCACAAATAAAAAAGCCGTGATGAGAAATAGAAAAAATACTGCGAGCGTTACGATAATCCGGCGGCGAAGCTCTTCAAGATGCCCGATCAGATGGGTTTCTTTTTTATCCATTCAAAAAAGCCCTCCTTTCATTAAAAAGAGGCAGACTCGGTGTCTGCCTCATCAGAACTCAGCCCGCGTTTTTGTCCTGCTTTACCGCTGTCAGCTCAGCTGATTTTTCTTCTTTTTCATCACCAGACACAAGTGATTTTGTGGCGCTTTTAAATTCCAGCAGTGTCCGTCCGGCGGCACGCCCGATTTCCGGAAGTTTTGAAGGGCCAAAAATAATAAGGGCGATGACGAAAATCAGAATTAAGCCCGGTATTCCAATGTTTGAAAACATATTTTCCACTCCTTAATTTGTAATTTTCGCCCGTTTCTTCATCATTTGTTTTTCGTGAGCTTTGTTGTGCGCAAAGAAACGATCCTCTTCGACCTCATCGGATTGCTTTACCCCTCCTTGGATTGTTGTTGATGACACCTTTCTCAACCCGGTTTGTTCTTTCTGGTAAATAAATGAAGCTCGTGTTGAAATAGCCGCTCCCGGTTCTGTCACATATGGCACGACTCGATAATCAGCTTTCCACTGATGAGGCGTCACTGTGCAGCGGACATATCCGCGATAGTCATTAAAGAACTTGATATGCGGGTTTTCCTTTAAAATTTTGTCTGTGTCCGCCCGTTTATCCGCGCCGTTTCCTCCAGAGGTGATCGAGGTTCCGACAAATTCCACCCCAAAAATGTTTGAGCTTGTCTTCTCAAAGTCAACGTGAAGATTAGATGCCCAGTTTGCGTGTACATCTCCTGTCAACACGACAACGTTATTCAGATTTTTACTTTTAATAAAATTGATGACCCGCTCACGCTGAGCCGGGTAGCCATCCCACGAATCCATACTGTATATCGGGCTTGCACTTGTCCCAAAATTCCACTTTGCAAAGAAAATCTGCTGCGGCAGCACATTCCAGTGGGCTGTTGAACTGCTTAAATTGTTGAAGAGCCACTGCTCCTGTTCTTTTCCTAACAGGGTTCGTTTCGGGTCGCGCGATTCATCAGAAGGCGGCTTATTGCCGTCGTTATTGGCTTGGTCATCCCTGTACTGGCGAGTATCAAGCACATTGAAGGACGCCAAGTTCCCGTACGTAAAGTGCCTGTATAGCTGCATATCCGGACCATTCGGCAGAGAGGAGATTCGGAGCGGCATATGCTCATAGTACGCCTGATACGCAGCCGCGCGGCGAAGCACAAACGATTCAGCCGACTGTCCTTTTTCCGGTATTTTATCGGCATAGTTGTTTTCAACTTCATGGTCATCCCATGTCACAACCCAGGGGAATGCCGCATGGGCAGCTTTTAAATTGGCGTCAGAACGGTATTGGGCATGGCGGTTCCGATAGTCTTGCAGCGTATAGATTTCCGCACTGCTATGGGTGCGGACATTTCCTGTTTTTGATACATATTCATTTGGGCCGTATTCATATATGTAATCACCGAGATGAAAGACAAGATCAAGCTTTTCCTTCGCCATATGCTTGTAGGCCGTATAAAATCCATGCTCATATTGCTGGCAGGAAGCAAACGCAAAGGTCATTTGCGGCACATTGGCGCCAGGGGCAGGCAGCGTTTTTGTTTTTCCGACAGGGCTTAGTTCATGTCCGGTTTTAAAACGGTAATAGTACACTTTGTTCGGCTCAAGCCCGTCCGCTTCCACGTGAACAGAGTGAGCGAGATTCGGTTTGGCCATTTCAGTGCCTTTTCTCACAATCTTGCGGAAATGCTCATCCTTTGCGACCTCCCATTTGACAGGCATCGCCTGATTCGGCATTCCCCCGCCGTTCAGCGGATCTGGAGCCAAACGCGTCCACAGCACAACACTGTCAGAAAGCGGATCTCCAGACGCAACCCCTAATGTAAACGGATAGCTCGAGAACTTTGGCGCGGCATTTACTTCAAATGCACCAACTGACTGAGCAATGGCCAATCCAAGGGAAAGTCCTGCTATCTTCCCCGCTCCTTGAATAAATTTGCGGCGGTCAAACGTATTGTTTCGAAAGCTTTCCTCTTTCAGTTTCTGTACCCATTCATCAAAACGGCTGTCGTTTGCCATTCAAGATCCCCTCTCTTCTCATTGATCGTCTCCATTATAGAAGACCATTGTTAAAGGACTGTGAAGAAGTGTGAACCGATTGTAAGCGTTGAACATCAGAAACAGGTCTTCCCTCACAATCCGGCCGCTGAAACGTGCCGAAAGCTGGCTGAATGGCGCGTTTTCTGCATAATCTGTCGTTTGCAAGCCGACCGTTCGGACTAATTTTCTTCACATGATCTTAAAAAAACAAAAACACCGAGCCATTTCTCAAAATGACTCAGTGCCTTATCAGTTATTTCGAAAACAAGCGGCTGAAAAAGCTCTTCTTTTTCGGCTTTTCAGCAGAAGGCTTTTGTTCTCTTACAATCCCTTTTTCCTTTGCTTCTTTCAGCCAAAATGGAAATTCAGTAAGCAAAGCGTCATAAAGCTCATCATCAGAAATACTGTCAATCTCTTCGATATGCAGGAAACTCGTGTTATCAACGACACGTCCCTCTAACGTATCCAGTTTGTTGAGAAAATCAAAGTTTCCATTTCCAACGCCGACAAACTGCCAGAACACCGGTTTATCAGAGGAAGCTTCAATGATCGGTTTGATCGATTTTTTGCAGCCTCCGTCATTAATAAAAACGACGAAAGCCGGATATGGACTCGGTTCCTCTGCAACATATTTGCGCAACACATCTTTCATAACCGGCGGCTCATCATTTCTGCCGAATTTATGCAAGCGGTCATTATTTAAAATTTCACGATCAACATAGCCTAAAAAGTCTTTTTCAGACACTGGCTTTAATCGAGAAAATTCGTTATCATACACCCATATATCCAGCAGGCCGTCATCATCAAACTGATCAGCCACTGCCAAAATCCGCTCCACCACGTTTTGAACCGTCCCGTTTTTATAGAGCGTTCTCATCGAACCGGTAATATCAAGCACAAGTCCGACACGAGCCACCACCTTCGTTAATTGCTTTTTTTCCAGGACGATCTTTACACTTTTCTTTTGCAGGTCAATTGTTGCCATTCTGTCATCTCCATCAGCACTTTTTTATTTGATTATCTCACAGAAATATTTTCCGTCCCATCTCTTGGCAAAGAAAAACACCGTTCAATTTGAACGGCGTCCTGTCTCTAAAATGTGTTATATACATTTTCACACGTTTCCCCTGTCGGCTGATAAAAGCAGTGCGACTTGAATCTGGCCACAAACGGCTGATCATACCACGTAGCCGGGCAGTTTCCGGCCGGCCTGAAATACCACAAACTAAATTTTGCAGGCCAGACCCTTTCCCCGTTTATCGACCGGCGCGCCAGACTTCGCTCGCTATCGCGGGCCCTTTGATAAAAATATCCATGAGTAACCGCCTCAAACGCATGCGGCTGATAAATCATCTGCCTGATGGTGCGGAGGCCTTTAAAGTCCGAGCAATTCGCCCGCAGCCGATTCACTCCCACGTTGCCGACAAGCAGCATCCCCTGCTTGCCTTCGCCTTCCGCTTCCGCTCTGAGCAGCCTTGCCATCAAATCAACATCCGCACTCGTTGCTCTCACGACCGCCATCACGTCACCTCCCCTTGATCTCCTTTCATCATATTTCATTACTTCAAAAGTGATGACGGAGGGACAGGAGAAGTTTTTAAATTTATTCATTCGGATTTGCGACAAAGCCTAGAAACAAAGATGGCATCATTGCTTGGAACCTATATTCTCTACGTAATAGCGGCGTGCCATCTGCTTCATTTTTAGCCATCCGTCAGGCAGAAAAAATGCTCCTTAGCCGGACATATGCCAGGCAAACGACGACGCCACTTTTATTGAAAGCAGACGGCGCTTATCGAAAGAGAAATAGCTTCCGGTGTTAGATATGCCCTTTTGTTCTGCGGGCTGTCTCTGCGATTTGAATAACAGACTCTAAAAACACAATTTAGGTTTATCTTTCTGCATTTGAGGAATCATACAAATAACCAATCAAAATACAGGAGGAGGAGCTTTGGATGACACATGTGAAAGCGCTCGCGATTAAAGGTATTATGACGATTATTGTGTTGTATCTAGTGCTTGGTTTGGGCTTTGGTTTCACATTTGGTGACACGCTCTTAATCACAATTGTGTTAGGGGTTATTTCATATTTGCTGGGCGACCTCTACGTATTGCCGAGATGGAATAATATGATTGCGACTTTAGCTGATTTCGGTCTGGCCTTTCTCGTCATTTGGCTGATGGGCATGCCGCTTTCTATGGGGATGACTGGCGGTGAAGTTGCATCGGCGGCTTTATTCGGAGCAATCGCCATGGCCATCGGTGAATATTGTTTCCACTTTTATATGATGAGCAAAGAGATTGGCAAGAAGCATTACTTTGAAACAAGAACAGATTCATAGCAGAAAAAGGCCGGTGCTGGGTGCATCGGTCTTTTCTGCTTTATTTACGCATCCTGCTTGTCTGCGTTCCTGATTGCCATGCAGGAAAAAAACAAACCGAAAGCTGCCAAAGATAACGGGATATAAACAACAGATGAAATGGAGAAACCCGGGCTTGTTGAACTGATGAGCATTACAATGACTACAGACGAAATGATGGTTGCCGGTACCGAGTATTTACGCATCCCAAAATAGATGGGAACTAAACTCGTGCCAGCGGCGCCAAAAGCGAAAACCGCCATTTTTACCGTCTGCTGAGATATAATTTCAGAAGTCAGCTCTCCCGGTATGAAATGGTAGATTGAGTTCATTACAAAGAAACCGATGGCTATGAGAACATTTGATAATAAAATTGTGATAAATGTCAGCCCGCTCGCAATCATGAGCTTAGCAGCGAGCAGCTTTTTCCGGCTGATCGGGTACGTGAACATCACAAGAATGGTTCTGTTTTTATATTCTGAAATCACCAGTTTAGAAATCAGCACTGCACCAAAAACGATAAATACAGCTCTGACCAAGGTGCCGATAATAAGAAACGCTTCTTCCGTACTTTGGAACGACACCTCGCCATCTGCTTTTTCAGAATAACTAATCAGCCATAAAAACCCTATAATGATCAGGTTGGCCAGAAGGGCACCTCTGACATACCAGCCCATCTTCATTTTTTTTAATTCGATTCTGATCAAATTCATCAACGTTTTTCTCCCCCTTTAAGCACCGATGCCATTGCCGTTGATTAAGCTGATAAAATAATCCTCCAGCGACGTATACTTTTTGTTCATTGATTCAATGTCTACATCATTTAAAATCAGCGCTTTGGAAATGGCAGACTGAGAGGCCGCCTCATAAATCCGAATCGTATTCTCATTTAAGATTTTAAAGTTGGTTAATCGCAGCTCTTTCTCCAGCACAAAGCAGGCTCTTGTCTGATTTGGCGTGACAAGCTCGATGTATTCAGTGTTTTGGCCTCTGACATCCTCCATTGAAACCTCTTCAAGCAGTCTGCCGTCTCGAATAACCCCGATCGTGTCTGCAATTTGTTCGATTTCACTCAGCAAGTGGCTTGATATCAGCAGCGTCATGCCGTACTCTTTACTCAGCACTTGGAACAATTGCCTGATCTTTTTGATACCAAGAGGATCAAGACCATTCACCGGCTCATCTAAAATAAGCAAGTCCGGCTTCGTGAGGATGGCTCGCGCTATTCCTAGGCGCTGCTTCATACCGAGCGAAAATGTTTTGACGGGTTTCTTGTCAATCTGTTTTAAATTCACCATATCCAGCACTTCTTGAATAGCGTTTTTATTATGGTATCCCATGTATTCACAATGCAGGTCTAAATTTTCTGCAGCAGTTAAGTTTTCATAAAAAATCGGATATTCAATCATGCTTCCGATGTTCCCCAGCACCTCGTATGATGTATGGGTGAGCTTATTCCCTAGGATGCTGATTTCACCGCTTGTCGGTTTGACAAGGCTCGTCAACATTTTCATAATGGTTGTTTTCCCCGCACCGTTCGGGCCGAGAAAGCCGTAGATCTCGCCCTTTTTAATATGCATGCTGACATTGGAGACAACCTCTTTGCCTTGATACGTTTTGGTCAGTCCGTTTGTTTGTACGATATAAGTCAACTTTGTTTCTCCTTCCCTCTCTTTGCCTGTTGTCTATTGTAGCGGCGGGTCCTGTCATTTTTATTTCTCAAATCTTAAGAAATTCTTACGTTTGTTAATAAGTCATTCGTTTCAATGTAATCGTAAACGCAGTCCGGTCGTACGGCTTACTTTGAACGGATATAGAGCCTCCCATTTTTTCTGTAAGCCGTTTCGTGATCGTTAACCCGAGGCCGCTTCCTTGGAAGGCTTTATTTCTGGACTCTTCAAGTGTGTACAGCCTCTCAAACACACGCTGCTGGTCGGTTTCGCTGATCCCTTTTCCGCGGTCCCATACAGTAATAGAAACGGTCGTCTCGTCATACGACAGCGTCATGCCGATAAACTTGCCGGCCGCGCCGTATTGAATCGCATTGGATAATAGGTTTTGCAAGATTCTGTTCAAGGCTTCTTCATTCGCTTGTACATACACCGGGGTATCAGGGATATCGATGTCAGCTTGAAAGCCTTTTGATTGAGCAGTGTCATAATAGTGCAGGATATTTCGTTTGCATATGTCGTTTATATGTATTTTGGTGATTGGAATGTCTTTATCTTCAGATTCCAATTTTGCCAGATCAAAAAAAGAATTGATCATCTGAATGAGCTCATTTGTTTTCTGGCGCAGTTTCTCCAGTAATCTTTCTCGCTCCTTTTGCGGCATGTTCGAATCGCTTTGAATGGTTTCGATATAACCGAGAATCACCGTTAACGGCGTTTTCAGGTCGTGCGACATATTGGTCAGCATCCGCTTCATGGATTGCTCGGTTTTTGCAAACTGAGCGCTGATCTGCTTGCGATTCTCAACAAAAAGATTAATGTTAACAAGCAAGTTTTTGAGCGCTTGGTCATCTGTATGAAGTAAAATTCGCCCTGCTGAACCCTGATTGAACATGGTTCCAAGCTGATCTGCCGTGTATGTCAGGTTCCTGTCCCGCTTCTTTTTCACCATGAATTGAATCACATTCAGACACGCCAGAACGATAAAAATGGCTACCCATAACACTGTCATGCTAAAACTCTCCTAATTTATAACCGATGCCCCATAATGTTTTAATATATTGAGGTGCCGAGGGATCATCTTCAATTTTTTCTCTGAGCCGCCGCATATGTACGTTAATAATGTTTTGATCGTCAAAGTACTCGTCATTCCAGACGGAACTGTAAATTTGTTCTTTCGTAAACACTTTTTTAGGGTTTTCCGCAAATAGGCATAGAAGCTGCCATTCTGTTGACGTTAACTGAAGCGCCTTCCCATTTTTCACCACTGAAACATTGTCTCTATCTATCGTAAGCTGATGAATTTGGAATATCTTATTCTCTGCCGGTTCCTCCGCCGAATATTGCGTCGCCCGCCGTATCGCGGCTTTCACCCTGGCTGTCAGCTCAATCATCGAAAACGGTTTGGCGATATAATCATCCGCCCCAAACCCCAGTCCCAACGCCTTGTCCACGTCTCCGTCTTTTGCTGAAATCATCAATATGGGAACGTTGCTTTTTTCCCTAACGATTTTCAGAAAATCCATGCCGTTAAGCTTCGGAAGCATGATATCAAGAAGAATCAAATCGTATGAACCCTGATGAAACAACCGAACGCCCTCTTCCCCGTCGAAAGCGTGCACTATCTCAAAGCCTTCTTTTGTTAAATAATGGTCCACCATTTCACTGATGGATTGATCGTCCTCCACAAGCAATATGCGCTGCATCTTCTCACCTAACCTTTATAAAATCAAAACACACACGTGATTACACTTATTGTAATTGAAAAACGTGTGTGTTTTACAAAATTTAATCATTTTGTCCTATTTTCAGTTTTCTGTATTCCATGCCCGTTATGATAAAAAATACGGCTGCGCATCCGATAGCTTGAATAAGTTTAAGCCGTTCACCGAGAAATAAAGCTCCATAGAAAATCGTCAGGACAGGTCCTGCCATTGAAATAATGGCAGCTCGCTGTGATCCTATTCGTTTTATGCCCTCAAGCATCAGCACAAATGGAATTACAGTGGTGACGACTGCGATTAATAGAAACAATCCGTAGACAGCAAGTGGATATGCTGCTATTGGTATATTCATACCAACCGTCAATTTAATGCCAATATAAAGTATCATGGCCGCTCCGGCAGCTGTCATCCCGTATGCATTAAGACGAATGCCTCCAATTTGATGGACGAGCCGCCCGGAAAGGACAAGGTAACCAGCATAGACGGCTGAGGATAATAAAATGAATGCTGATCCAATCAAATTCGTCCGAAAGAGCTCAGTATCCCAGCCGCCAAGCGCAAAGAAAAGACCGAATATGACCGCCAGCACTGTAAAAATATTTTGAATGGAAACCATTTTTTGGCCGCGACACATGGTAAATACGATGACAAATACCGGACAGCTCATCAGCAAAATACGCTCGACCATTGCGGATACATGATTCAGCCCGATAAAATCAAGCAAGGGAGAAAGAAAAAAACAAAACATACCCGCAACACACGCCCGCCATCGATCTCCTTTTTTCATACCGTCTAGCATTGGAGGGCGGTATATCAAAAAAATCAGCCAAAACAGCGGAACAGCAAACAGCTGTCTGTATAACAACACCGCGTCTGGATCAGCACCCATTTCAAATGCCCATTTAATCCAAATAGACTTTGACGCAAAACAAACCGTTCCGATCAGCAAAAAAATTGTACCTAATGCGGCCTCACGAACCTTACTCTTCTCTTCTGTTCTCATCTCAGCTCGCTTTTCTCCTTTACTTATTCAAATGCTTTTGTATAAAATCCAGAAGTGTATTTCCCTGAGCAGTCAAAATGACGCCCTTCCCGCCGCAAGCCCGGCATGGACTGCCTTCAATTTCTCCCGCTCTTTCACATCTAGGGCATTCTACCTCGAGATCATCAGTTGCTATGACCATTTGAATCCTCCTTTCTATTGATCTGTTATGCACCACCAGCCATCATCCATTGGATGTCACCTCCTTTAAGAAACACAAAAACCCCCGTCCTATGCAAAGGACGAGGGTCTCGCGGTACCACCTTTATTAACAGCTATACAGCCGTTCACTCTCAGTACAGAAAAAATCCGTTTCGATACTCCTCTCTTGGTAACGGGGAGAGAATCCCGGCATCGCCTACTATCCGTTCAGCAAAGCAATTCAGAAGCCCATTCGGCATCATAGGAGGATCGGTTCACACCTGCCACCGACTCTCTGAACCTCACAAACTGATGCGTACTTACTCTTCCTCACAATTGTTGATTCGTTCTATTATTTGTAGAGTTTATAATACTCTGATTATTTTTTGAAGTCAATTCTTACACCGATTTTACTCCAAGTGCTTCCAGCGCCATATTCATGTGCTCCTCCTGCTGTGTCTGCTGAGCGAGCATAGCAATTTCCAGCGGATACGCCGCCTGCATCTCTGAGATGTGTTCCTGCATTTTTACCCATATCCGGCCGCCTGCTTGATCATAGTATTCAAGTAAACGGGCAGTTTCTTTTTCTCCGAAAATGGTTTGATAAAGAACAAAATCCTTGGCTGGGTCGGCAACCTTCGCTTCTGTCCAATCCAGAAGACCTGTGACACGTTCGTTTTGATTGATCAGAATATGCGGCGGGTGGAGATCGCCGTGTATCAGTGCAGAGAAATCAGGCCAGTATGCATCATCATTTATCCACGTTTGCCATCTTTCCCAAAGCTGACTAGATACGCCAAGCTTATTCTTCACATCAGCCATAGATTCTGCTGTCATTTGTCTGAAATCTTCTGGCATGATCACTTCGATTCCGGATTGTCCGGCAGATGTTTGATCCGCGCCATGTAATTCAGCCAGTATACCGGCAAGTGATTGGACAAAATCGTCTGACGGCGGCTGATGATTCATATTCCACACATATTGTTTCTGTTCCAGATCAATCCCAGCCGCCGGCGTTCCTTTTAACATAGGGTAAGCGATCAATTCCGGTGTATGAATTCTCCAATCCGGCACATCAGCCGTAAGATTTGCGCGGAGAAAGGCAAGCGTTCTGCCTTCTGAAGCCGCTCTTTCCACAACATCGCTTCGCCGCGGTTTTCGCAGCACCCATGGCATACAATCATCGTCCTCAGCGAACACAACTTGAAAATCCATTCCAGTCTCATTCAATTGCGCGGTTTCGGGGCGGACCGCCAAACCTTGACTGCGTGCAAGCCCGACAATCTCAGTAATAAGCTGTTTCTTGTTTGTCATTTCCCTTCCCCTTTCTCATGTTCCGCCTGTCGTAGAGAAGGGATGTTTTGAAGGCACAAAAAGGGAGCACTTTTTTGACGATATTAGGCCTTATACATAAGCAGATCCATCCCGCTTCTCCGCATTTAGGCGAGAGTCGTTCACTATTGAATTCGTGATAATCAGCATCTCATGAATGTCATGCGGCAGCCCCTCCGTTCTTTGTACACCAACCATCCCTTTTGATTATATTGCAATTCGAAATCCTAAAAAAGTAAATATTTTCATTTTGTGATCTTTCATAAAAACACTGTGAATCGCTGACCCCAAATTCCGGCACAGTAAAAAACAGCCGGGGCCGCCGGCTGTTTTGGTTATATCCTTCTTTCTTTCATCGTCTCGCACAAAAGTTTCGCTTCCAAAAAGAACACGTGAATGAATTTTTTCATATTCACTTTGGCTGGGGCAAGAGGTTTTGCATCCTTTGATTGAAGTTCTTTCATTTTCTGGCTGACAACCGGAAAGTCAAAGTATTTCGATGCATAGGTTTCAAATTTTGGATTCGAAAAATCAGTTGTGCCCAGTGAAGCAAAATGGTGCAGCGAATGGATAATCGCTCGACGGATGCGCTGCTCCGAGGCTTTCATTTCGCGGTTGACTTCCGTTTCAGATGCCCCTGCCCCCAGCTTTCGTTCCGCTACTTGGGTGAAAATCTGTTTGAGCGAAGGGATGTGTTTTTCATACGGCTCAGATTGCTCATGTTCTAATAAATACTGCAGCACAGCCATGAGATCATGTGCGCCGCCTTCTCCCATCATGCCCAGCTCGGACAACAAAAATGTTCCCGCTTCTTTTAAGCCGCTGTCACTTTTCTGCTGTGGACGCGCTTTCGGTTCAGTCCGGTTTCCGATCCGGCTTAGAGAGTGCTGAATAGCCCCAATCGACTGCTCAAGCTCAATCCGCTCCTTCACCTTTTGGAGAACCGTGACAATTTCAACGCGGTTAATCGGCTTATGGATAAAATATTCGATGCCGAGCGAGTATGCTTCTCCAACCATTTCCTTCGCTTCCACTTGAGAGATCATCACGATTTTGCCGGAGTATGTATTCTGGAGCTGGTGAATCGTCTCAATGCCGTCTCTTTCGGGCATTAACAAATCGATTAATAAAATATCAATCTGCTTGAATTGCAGCATATGCCCTTCTACTTGTCTCCCGTCTTCCGCTTCACCAGCCGCTTCCCCGAGATCCTCATCCTCAATGATCTGCCTTAAAATCGACCGTACTGCGCGGTCATCATCAGCGATAAAAAAACGCATAGCTTTCGGTTCACCCTTTCTGAATCAACTGCTGGACAGGCAGCCTAATGGCAAACACTACTCCCCGCTGCTGATTATGAAATGTAATGTCTCCATCTAGTTCAGTCACCATTTCCTTCACATAGGAAAGTCCGATTCCCGTAGAAGGGGTGCCAAATTCGTCATATTTTGAAGTAAAACCCGGGTCAAACACAATGTCACCAATTTTCTCAGAAATGCCGGGACCATTGTCTTCCACTTGGAATTCTACCACACGCTCATTTGGCCGAAGGAGTCTCAGGCTGATCATTCCCCCTTCTCCCATGGCTTCTACCGCATTTGCCGTTAGATTATTAATGATCGAAAGCACGATAAATACGTGATATTCGTCATGCTCCCCTTCGATCGAGAAGTGAAAATCAATCTGCTTCCCCAGTGCTTCAGCGTACTTTTCATTCATTCGAATCACAAGCCGGAGCAAATCAGAAGCCCTCATATAATCTCTCAAGCTCTCATTTGAAATCAGTTTTGAAAGCCCTGCGAATATTCGCTGATTGTCCTTTTTCACTTCATGAATCTCTCCGGCCAGCCTCAAAATCCTTCCGCTGAGCTGATCATCCCTGCCCTTTACTTTCCGATAGAGCTGATACGAATCGTTTGTCACTTTCTCTGTCGTTTTCAATGTCTTTTTTAAATGCACCGTCTCTTCATACAGATTGGAAACGATCATCAGCATATGCTCATGCTGCTGCCTTGTCTGTTTTTCTCTCGACTGCGTTTCATACAGCTTCAGCACAGTATAGAAACTCATCACGATAAATGTGTGAGAAATCGCAATTACCGCGATATCGGTGATTTTCTCAGGCGTCACAACCGTATGGAAAATGAGAAACTGCACAGCCAGCTCGACACAATCCGACACAATTTCAATCATAAATCCGATAAAACCGAGCATAACCGGGCGTTCGTGGAAACGATTAGCCTTTAATACGGAAAACAGACAGGCATAAGACATATAAAAGAAAAACCCAGACGCTTGGTCATACAGAATCGGAGTCAGTCCATCGTTTCCCCCGCCCCATAATTCCAGAAGGACACGAAAGACGAAAACCGCCGCTCCAGTCAGAAACCCCGGCAGCACAGCGGGCACATGCCGCAGCAGCGATAAGAAGAAGAAAAAAACCGGTGCGCCAAAGCTGATCCGGAATTCTTCATTAAGGGGATAAAATTTCAATTCACCGGCCAGCGGTACCGTAATCAGCATAAGAGCCAGTATATATCCTTCTTTTTCAAAAAAGCGTTCCAGTTTTATGATGATCACATCCTCGCTTTTATTTTGGGGAAACGGCAGAAAACCTGCAAATTTCTTTTGACCCAGTACATGAGGTTTTTATAAATCTAACGGCTTATTTTTAAAATATTTTTGTCGTATTTTGTATGATTCTGTAGTCGCCATTGTACAGTAAATATACCTTCCGCTTTTATGAAAGCGTTTAATGCCCCTTTAATCTTCGTTTTGGTACATCTCAACCCTTAAAGAAGAAAAACAGCAAGGAGGAATTCGATGAAAGAACTCATCTTAGAGCGCCAAGAAGAAAAAGACCCAACGTCACAGCTGCATGATTGGGTGGAGCACTATCGCCCCTTTGCCGCCAATGGACAAAGTGCAAATTACATCCCCGCTTTAGGAAAAGTCAATGACTCACAGCTCGGCATTTGTATCTTGGAGCACGATGGAACAATGATACACGCCGGTGACTGGAACGTCCCTTTTACCCTGCAAAGCATTTCAAAAGTGATCAGCTTTATCGCCGCCTGCATGAGCCGGGGCATTCCTTATGTGCTCGATCGCGTAGATGTAGAGCCGACAGGCGATGCCTTTAATTCTATCATTCGGCTCGAAATCAACAAGCCGGGAAAGCCATTTAACCCTATGATCAACGCGGGTGCCCTCACCATCGCCTCGCTTCTTCCGGGTGAGTCGGCACACGATAAGCTCGAGTTTCTTTACTCGGTAATGGAAACTTTAATCGGAAAACGGCCGAGAATTCATGAGGAAGTGTTCCGGTCTGAATGGGAAACCGCCCACCGCAACAGGGCGCTAGCCTACTATTTAAAAGAAACAAACTTTTTAGAAGCGAATGTAGAAGAAACGCTTGAGGTGTACTTGAAGCAATGCGCCATGGAGGGTACGACAGAAGACATCGCATTGATCGGCCTGATCCTTGCCAATGACGGGTATCATCCGATTCGACGCGAACAGGTAATTCCAAAAGATGTGGCCAAATTGGCTAAGGCGTTAATGCTGACGTGCGGTATGTACAACGCTTCAGGCAAATATGCTGCGTTTGTCGGCGTACCTGCCAAAAGCGGCGTCTCCGGCGGCATCATGGCTCTCGTTCCTCCAAGCGCCAGAAGAGATCAGCCTTTTCAATCCGGATGCGGCATCGGCATTTACGGACCTGCCATTGATGAATACGGCAACAGCCTCACTGGCGGTATGCTGCTAAAGCATATGGCACAGGAGTGGGAGCTCAGCATTTTTTAAACTATAAAAAAGAGGTGATTGTATGCAGAAAATCCTGGAACATATCGTCGGTATCGCAAATGATCTTTTGTGGTCAAAGCTGCTAATTGTATTGCTCCTTTCACTGGGAATCTATTTTACGTTCAGGCTTAAGTTTTTGCAGGTTCGCATGCTGAAAGAAATGGTGAAAGTGTTAAGAGAAGGTGCTGCAGCCCGGTCGAAAAACAGCATTTCTCCGTTTCAAGCCTTTTGCATCAGCATGGCAGCCCGTGTCGGCACGGGAAATATTACGGGTATTGCCATCGCTATTGCGCTCGGCGGACCCGGTGCGATCTTCTGGATGTGGCTTATCGCCATTATCGGATCAGCATCAAGCTTTGTGGAAAGCACATTGGCTCAAATTTATAAAGTAAAAGATGCAAACGGCTTCCGCGGCGGGCCGGCGTATTACATGGAAAAAGGGCTGAACAAAAGATGGATGGGCGCACTGTTCGCTGTGTTAATCACCCTATCGTTCGGTATCGTCTTTAACTCGGTTCAATCAAATACAGTCAGCCTCGCCTTTGAAAACGCGTTCGGCACAAACCGCCTGACATTGGGACTCATTTTTATTGCTGTATTCGGCACGATTATTTTCGGCGGTGTAAAACGCATTGCGAAGCTGGCTGAATCCATTGTCGTCGTATTGGCTGTCGTGTATATTGGAGTCGCGTTTTTCGTGATTTTCACCAACATTACGAAGCTGCCAGACGTGCTTGCGCTTATCGTAAAAAACGCATTTGGCTTTAACCAGGCCGCTGGCGGCGTTTTGGGAGCGGCATTAATGCAGGGCGTCAGACGGGGAATTTTTTCAAATGAAGCGGGAATGGGAAGCGCACCAAATGCCGCTGCCACCGCAACGACAAGCCACCCTGTCAAACAGGGGCTGATTCAGGCGTTTGGTGTGCTGACGGATACACTTGTTATTTGTACGAGCACCGCTTTTATCATCCTGTTTTCGGATGCCTATCATACGCCGGGACTAAGCGGGATCGCCTTGACACAAGCCTCTCTAAGCTCCCATGTCGGATCATGGGCATCAGGCTTTCTCGCCATTCTGATTTTGTTATTCGGTTTCTGCGCTTTAATCGGGAACTATTACTATGGCGAAACCAATATTGGCTTTTTAAACAAAAGCAAAAAACTGATATTCGTTTACCGTATCGGCGTGCTGGCAATGATTGTGTTTGGCTGTGTTGCTAAAGTCCAGCTCGTCTGGGATCTGGCTGATTTGTTCATGGGCTTGATGGTCGTCGTGAACTTAATTGCGATTTTCTTATTATCAAAAGTCGTGTTTACGGCGCTGAAAGACTATACACGCCAGAAAAAAGCGGGCAAAGATCCGGTCTTTTATAAAGATGTGCTCCAAAACCACAATGGCATTGAGTGCTGGCCGCTTTCTGATACAGAGGTTGACAGCCCCAACAAACAAATATCGTAAAAAAAAGGGTGTTCAGACATACGGCTGAACACCCTTCCCTTTTTCGTTCATTGACAAATATGTAAGTGTCCATTACGATTTTCATATCTTTTTCAAAAAAATCTGAAAGAAGGTATCGGTACATTCTATGAATCCTATCCAACACATACTAGACACATATCCGCTTATTGTACTAGACGGCGCCATGGCGACCGAGCTTGAACGCAAGGGCTGTGATTTGAATGACAGTCTTTGGTCGGCAAAAATCCTGATGGAAGAGCCGAGCCTGATTAAACAAGTTCATACTGATTATTTCGTGGCAGGCGCCGACTGCGCGATCACCGCCAGCTATCAGTCTACATTTAAAGGCTTTGCCGCACGCGGGCTGAGCGAAGCGGAAGCACGCCGGCTCATTGGGATGTCCGTCACCATCGCTGCAGAAGCACGTGATGAATTTTGGGCGCATGAAGAAAACCGTTTGAATCGGCCAAAACCAATCATCGCGGCATCTGTAGGCCCTTATGGCGCTTATCTTGCTGATGGCTCTGAGTATCGCGGCAGCTACGGAATCTCTGAGGATGAACTGATTGAATTTCATCGCCCTCGGATCAAAGCGCTGATCGAAGCGGGAGCTGATGTATTGGCATGTGAAACGATTCCTTATTTGACCGAGGCAAAAGCGATTGTGCGGCTGCTGAAGGAGTTTCCGGAAACGTATGCGTGGATCAGCTTTAGTGCAAAAGACGGCCTGCATATCAGTGACGGCACGCCTGTCGCTGACTGTGCGTCATCGCTTGATGAGCATCGCCAAATTGCAGCGCTCGGCATCAACTGCACGCCGCTTCAGCATATCCCTTCCTTGATCGAGGAGTTGCAAAGGCACACATCAAAACCGATTATCGTCTATCCGAATTCAGGCGAGCAGTATGATCCGGAGACAAAAACGTGGAACGGAGCTGCCTGCGCAGAACCTTACGGAGAAACCGCCCGAACTTGGCATGAAAAAGGAGCGAAGCTGATCGGCGGCTGCTGCCGGACAAAACCTGAAGATATTACAGAAATTGCATCTTGGGCACGCTCTTTAAAAACAACTTGACTTATCGGAATTGTTTGTATATTCTATCTAAAAGCCGGTTCGCCGGAGTCTCGTGTCACTCGCTGACATGAGATTTTTTATTAAGAAGAAAATAAATCACTGATAGAAAGTTGGAAAAAGATGAAGCCCGCTCACAACAAAAATGAGACAAACTTTCAAAGAAAGATGAAAAGCCGGCATCTCTTCATGCTTTCCTTAGGAGGTGTCATCGGAACCGGGCTGTTTTTAAGCTCTGGCTATACCATTCAGCAGGCAGGCCCGGCGGGAACAATACTCGCTTACTTAGTCGGCGCTGGCATCGTCTATTTGGTCATGCTGTGCCTCGGTGAACTGGCAGTGGCCATGCCTGTGACGGGCGCCTTTCACACCTATACAGCTCAATACATAGGGCCAGGCACCGGGTTTACAATCGCATGGCTGTACTGGCTGACATGGACCGTCGCATTAGGGTCAGAATTCACTGCGGCAGGCCTGTTAATGCAGCGCTGGTTTCCCCATACGTCCGTTTGGATGTGGAGCGCCGTCTTCGCGTTGCTCATTTTCTTGCTGAACGCCTTTTCGGTCAAGTTTTTCGCTGAATCAGAATTTTGGTTTTCCAGCATCAAAGTATTAGCCATAATATTGTTTATTCTTTTAGGCGGCTCTGCCATGTTCGGCATCATCCCGATTCAAGGCGGAGAAGACGCTCCGATACTGTCCAACTTCACAGCGGAAGGCGGGCTCTTTCCAAATGGATTTGTCCCGATTTTGATGACGATGCTGTCCGTCAATTTTGCGTTTTCAGGAACTGAACTGATCGGAATCGCCGCAGGAGAAAGCGTTGATCCAGATAAGACGATCCCGAAGGCGATAAAAACAACAGTCTGGCGCCTCTCACTCTTTTTTGTCGGAACAATTTTTGTGCTGTCAGGGATGATTCCAATTCAAGATGCAGGCGTCATCAAAAGCCCGTTTGTCGCAGTCTTTGACAGAGTCGGTGTCCCGTACGCAGCTGATATCATGAACTTTGTTATCCTTACAGCCATCCTGTCTGCGGCAAATTCCGGACTCTACGCTTCATCCCGGATGCTGTGGTCATTATCAAAAGAAAAAACTCTTCACCCGGCATTTGCAAAGCTGACGTCAAAAGGAACCCCGTTTAACGCGCTGATATTCAGTATGATCGGCGGCATTCTGTCATTATTGTCCAGCGTGTTTGCGCCAGACACAGTGTACGTTGTGCTCGTGTCCATTTCCGGTTTTGCAGTCGTTGTCGTGTGGATGGGAATCGCCGCTTCTCAATTCATGTTCAGAAAACGTTATATTGAAGCAGGAAATAAGATCGCCGACTTGAAATACCGCACCCCGCTGTATCCATTCGTGCCGATTGCCGCGTTCCTGTTATGCCTGGCTTCAGTTATCGGCATCGCCTTTGATCCGAATCAAAGAATCGCCCTGTATTGCGGTATTCCGTTTATGGCCGGCTGCTATGTTGTGTATTACGCAAAAAAACGTAAAATCCAGCCGGCTGCTGATATGACGCATGTAAAATAAAAAGAACCTGCCTCCGCGCAGGTTCTTTTTCATCTTTAAACTTCCACTGTCCAGTTAAAGGGTGCTTTCACTTTTCCAAGCTGAATATCTGTTAGTGCTTCATATAGTTTTTTCGAGATGTCTCCGATTTGTCCTTCGCCTACAAACACTGTTTTTCCATGAATATTGAGTTCTCCGACAGGCGTAACAACCGCTGCCGTACCAGTGCCAAAGACCTCAGTCAATTCACCGCGTGCAGCAGCCGCGTAAATCTCATCAATTGATATTCTCTCCTCACGAACCGGAATGCCCCAGCTGCGAATCAGTTCAATAGCAGACGCGCGTGTAATTCCGCTTAAAATACTCCCGCTTAAAGCCGGAGTGACAGCTTCTCCGTTGATGACAAAAAAGATGTTCATGCTCCCTACTTCTTCTACGTATTTCTTTTCAATAGCGTCCAGCCACAGCACTTGATCAAAGCCCAAATCATTCGCTTTTTGCTGCGCCTGAAGACTGGCGGCATAATTTCCGGACGTTTTTGCATTTCCGACTCCGCCATTTACAGCCCGCACGTACTCATCTTCGACATAGATGCTGACCGGCTTCAGCTGATCGTCGCCATAATAGGAGCCGACAGGCGAAAGCACGATCATAAATGTGTAGCTTTTGGATGCCTTTACCCCGAGACTCGGTTCTGTGGCAATGACAAACGGACGAATATACAGGGACGTTCCCTTTTCCTTAGGAACCCAATCTTTCTCCAGCTCAACTAATTGCGTCAATGCCTCAAGCACCAATTCTTCGTCTAAAGGAGGCATGCTCATACGCTCACACGACCTGTTCAGCCGTTTGATATTTTGATCCGGCCGGAACAAGAGCACTCTGCCATCTTCTGTTCTGTATGCTTTTAATCCTTCAAAGACAGCCTGGCCGTAATGAAAAACAGATGAAGACGGATCAAGCGTAAGCGGAGCGTATGGCGCAATTCTTGGATGATGCCAGCCTATTCCTTCTTCATAATCCATCACAAACATATAATCTGTGAAAAATTTCCCGAATTCCAAAGATAACGGATCGGGTTTTTCCTTATGAAATGCGGTTTTTTCTCGTTCAATAAGCTTATTCAATCTAATCAGCACACCTTTCAGTCTTAGTTGTTTAAATATTCTGTCTTTTTAAAGCTGCAAAAAATATAAAGCCTATCTCTTTTGATTATACGCCGCTTCCGCTGATAAATTTCAGAATATTCTTTATGATCTTCAGCTATTATACACTACATTCATTGTCAGATGAAGCTGTAATTTAAGAAAACAGCCAGTTTTATTCTGGCTGTCTGATTTATACCGCTAAACAAAGGATGACAATGTGGCAAATCAGCAATATATACACCGCTATCCCAAATTGCCAATTGATCTTCCGCGCCCATGCAAACATCGCCATCAAAACAGGCAGCATCACGATTCCCGCCAGCTTGTTAACCGTCCGATCCGGACTGTTCGTTACATCGTAATGAATCGGTATCTCCGCCGGAAGAAAAGGATAAAACGCAATTGATAGAATAAAAGCCGCAATCACAGCCCCCCACAGCGCTTTTCCATTCATCAATAGAAACATAGAACCACCATTCCTTTCGGAACTTTTTAACCAACATAATGAAAGCGCTATCAAAATAAAATATTTTAAAAAAGGTGTTTGTCTTTGATTCACGAATGATATGAATATGCCTGTATTCTATCATTCTAAAGGGGGATTCATTTGAAAAAATTAATTGCGTTTCACATTTTAATCGCTTTAGCGGCCGGCGCAGTAATCGGACACTTTTTTCCTGATTTCGGAATGGCGCTGAGACCTGTCGGGGATGGATTTATCCGTTTGATAAAAATGATTGTCGTGCCGATTGTGTTTTCTACTATTGTCATCGGTGCCGCAGGAAGCGGTAGTATGAAAAAAATGGGCGCCCTCGGCATCAAGACGATTATTTGGTTTGAAGTCATCACCACACTTGTATTGGCACTTGGACTTTTATTAGCGAATGTCTTGAAGCCTGGTGCCGGGCTTAATCTCTCCCATCTGGCGAAAAAAGATATCAATGAACTGTCCGGTTACACAGAAAAAGTTGTTGATTTCAAACAAATGGTTCTTGATATTATTCCTACAAACATTATTGATGTAATGGCCAGAAACGATCTGCTTGCCGTTATTTTCTTTGCCATTTTGTTCGGCGTCGCCGCTGCAGGCATTGGCAAAGCATCTGAACCAGTGATGAATTTCTTTGAATCTGCCGCGCAAATTATGTTCAAACTCACGCAAATCGTCATGGTGACTGCCCCCATCGGCGTATTAGCCTTGATGGCTGCCTCTGTTGGCCAATATGGCATTGAGCTCCTTTTTCCTATGTTTAAATTGGTTGGCACAGTATTCCTTGGTCTATTCCTGATCCTCTTTGTCCTCTTTCCGCTTGTCGGTCTCATCTTTCATATTAAGTATTTCGAAGTATTAAAAATGATATGGGATCTGTTTTTGATCGCTTTTTCCACCACCAGCACAGAAACCATTCTCCCTCAGCTGATGGACAGAATGGAGAAATACGGCTGTCCGAAACGAGTGGTATCATTCGTCGTTCCCTCCGGCTTGTCATTGAACTGTGACGGCTCCAGCTTATATTTATCGGTTTCCTGTATTTTTTTGGCGCAGGCCTTTCATGTAGAGATGCCGTTGTCCCAGCAGCTGCTCATGATGCTTGTGCTTGTCATGACCAGTAAAGGCATCGCAGCAGTTCCGTCAGGGTCGCTTGTTGTCCTTCTGGCGACTGCCAATGCTGTAGGGCTTCCCGCTGAAGGTGTTGCCATTATAGCAGGCGTTGACCGCGTCATGGACATGGCAAGAACAGGCGTAAACGTGCCGGGGCATGCGATGGCCTGCATCGTGGTGTCAAAATGGGAAAAAGCCTTCCGACAAAAAGAATGGGCCTCCGTAAACGGACAAACCGAAAGCTTATAAAAAAAGAACACCTCATTCCCGAGGTGTTCTTTCCATTATTCAGCAGCAGCGTGATCTGCATTTTCAATCGCTGCCAATCTTGCGTTTACTTCTTCCTCTGTCATATTGTGCTCTTTGACATACATGTTTCTTGGGTTCGTGCGGCATTCGTGGCTGCAGCTGCGCATATATTTATACTCATTTTCCGGTGTGCATATCATTTTTTTGTTGCATGATGGATTAGCGCAGTTCACATAACGCTCACACGGCTCACCTGTAAAGTAGTCTTTTCCGACAATCACATGCTCAACACGGTTGACCGGCACACTGATTCTTTCATCGAATACGTAGCACTGGCCGTCCCAAAGCTTGCCTTGCACCTCCGGATCTTTTCCGTATGTCACGATCCCGCCGTCAAGCTGCGATACATCTTCAAAGCCTTGCTTCACCAGCCAGCCCGAGAATTTTTCACAGCGTACGCCGCCCGTGCAGTACGTTAAAATCTGTTTGCCTTCAAGCATGTCTTTGTTTTCTTCAATCCATTCAGGCAATTCACGGAAGGCTTCAATGTCAGGACGGACAGCTCCTCTGAAATGGCCAAGATCATACTCGTAATCGTTACGCGCGTCGATCACAACCGTGTTTGGATCCTGCATTTTTTCATAAAATTCCGCAGGCTTCAAGTGCTGTCCTGTTGTTTCATTCGGATCCACATCATCTTCAAGACGAAGCGTTACGAGCTCCTTTTTATGGCGCACGAAGATTTTTTTAAAGGCATGATCTTCTTCTTCATCAATTTTAAATACCATGTCCGCAAAACGCGGGTCAGCTTTCATTGCTTGCATATATTGTTCAGTCTGCTCAACCGTACCTGATACCGTACCGTTAATTCCTTCAGAAGAAACAAGGATACGGCCCAGCAAACCAAGCTCCTTACAAAAAGCCAAATGCTGCTCTCTAAACGCCTCTGGATCTTCAATCGGAACATATTTATAGTAAAGTAATACTCTGTATTGTTTTTCCATGATTTAAACACCCTGTTCACTTATAGTTAGTTGTTATGCACACTATACTATATCATACAGGAAAATCCCACAAAGATGAACAGATCCGCCCAGACTGATAAAAATACCCAAACTCTTACAAACCTAAACAGCGCAAGGATTCATCAATCAATAAGCGTATTTTCCATTAAATCACCAATGATTGTAGTTATCTGAAATCTATTCATCATTCTTCTTCAAAATAAATTTACCGGCTCATCCAAACGTTCTCCCGCCATTTCAAGGTTTGTTGAAGGAACACCTGACCCAGTTCAGATAATTGGACAAAAAATGATATCATAGCGCCTTTTTCAGGGACTGAAAGAAGCTTTATCAAGATCCGCTCATCACCTGCTGAAAGTAAAACCGATACGTATTTCGTAAAAATGTCTCAACCGGAAGCTGCACGTTTGCTTGGTATTTGCTGATGATAAACGGGAACCGCTCGATTCCTTTCTCTCGCAAATCACTCGCCCGCTCTTCATCTAGCGCCTTCTCCTGCAGAACAGCTTCAACAATCGGCCAACACGCTTCCCTCAGCTGTCTCAGGACGGCTTCATTTCCAGTGTTCTGATAATCTATGATCCAGCTGACGATTTGTTTCTCCATCATTCTCACCTTTCTTCAAAAAAAGAGGCGCTGCGTTTATGCATGCTCCTCTTTATCTTCATAACCTATCAGTTCTCCGACTCGGACTTCCTGGCCTTCTATTAAATTAGGGGACGGATGGAACGCGTCCTTTTCAAATATCAAAATGACGGTTGAACCAAATGAAAAGTAACCCAGCTCCTCGCCGATCTTCAATTCATCCCGTGTATTTGTCTGCACGATTGAATTAATATTCATCGCACCGACAGGGATCATCAGGGCATGCCGTGTGCCGCTATTCAGCTCGTATACAAACCGGTAATTCTTCGACAGCACGTCTTTTCCGTATGTTAACCCTAGTTGATTTACTGGATATGAGCGATTCCCAAGTTCAGCCACCTTTTGGTACTTGCAGCTGATCGGGGCATGGAAACGATGATAATGACGCGGGCTTAAATACAGGACAACGAAGTATCCCCCGTTGTAGTGATGGTCAGCGCTTTTACAGCCGGTCAGCTCAGCGAATGAGTAATCTTTTCCTTTTACCGTAAAAGTTTGATTATTGTTGATTGTTCCTACAGTCTGAACCACTCCATCAACAGGGCTGACCACCGCACCCGCCTCTTTTGAAACAGGGCGCCGTTCCATATTAATATTCCGAATGAACAGTTCGGACAATGAACCGTAATCAGCGGCCGAACCGTCAACATCACCCCAGTTGATTTGAAAATGCTTCGAGAAAAGCGGAATAACAGGCTTGCTGATTTTTGACTCACAAAACCCTTTAATCATATAGGATGACAGACGATGATTCGTCAGCTCTATCAATGATCGATACAGAATTCTTACAGCCGTATTAAACATGAATAATCCCTATAACCCTTCCAATTGTAATAAAAATAAAGCACCATAAAAAGGCGCCGATTGCCGCAAACGTAATATACGTTTTCAGGTTCATTTTGCCGATACCCGAAAAGTAGCACGTCACATGTCTGACGCCGGGAATGAAATAACCTAAAATAAGAGAATATGGACCGTATTTATTCATCCATTTTTCAACTTTCACCATTCTCTTTTCTTTTAAGCCGACCCACTTGCCGTACTTGTCGATGAACGGGCGCCCGGCTTTTCTGCCGATCATGTAGCTGATCAGCATACCTAACAAAGCTCCGGCAAAGCTGATCAAGATCGCAAGCTCATAATTCAGCGCATCAGTATGCGTGAAGTAACCAACAACGGTCATCATTACTTCATCCGGAATCGGCAGTCCAACAATTCCTAGCACCAGCATCAAAAAAATAGCGAGATAACCGTAATCCGCTATGAGCTGCTGAACTAATTCCATCTCTCGGACTCCAGATTTTCTGCCGTATGTTTTTTAAAATGGGGGAATTTTATTTTACTCACCATTAAATAGGAAAGTCCGCAAGTGCCGATTGCCAGCAGGATCGGGTTATAGACAAAGCTGAGAATAACAAGACACATACCCGCAAATGGAATCGGCATTCCGATAAAGGTCGGAAGCTTGCTTTGCTCCGTATTAAATTTAGAGAGTCGAAGCATTCCGCAAATGCTGTATGTCAATGCGCATAAAATTCCGATAAACGGAAGGGCGTATAATGAGACACTGTATGCAAGCATAGAGGGAGCCACACCAAACGTCACAAGATCGGCAAATGAATCAAGTTCTCTTCCCATATCAGAAACGGCATTCAGTTTACGTGCTGCCAGCCCGTCAAAAAAATCGAGAAACATGCCGGTGAAAATAAAAAGCACTGCTGAATGAATGTTGTGATATAACAAAGAATGAATCGCCAGCAGTCCACAAGTAAAGTTTCCTATCGTAATCATACAGGGGATATAATTCACAGTGTAACCAAACCTCCAATTGTAAAACCATCTATATCATTCGACGATATGGATCGAATAGCGTTACAGGGAAAAATTTTCTTCTCTTAAGCATAATAACATAGAATGCCCTCAAAAAAGCAGCACTCAAATTCTATTATTATACAACATTTGTTACCTGTTGAACAATGAATGTCATTCTTTTCATGTTTTTACTATTTTATTCCCCGCCCAAAAAAGACAAGATCCGTTGATTAATGTACTTTGGCTGCTCAAGAGATAATAGATGCCCGGCGTTCATTACGGTTTCAGCTTGAATTTCCGGCACTAATACTGCAGCCCGTTCTAAAGCCATTTGCTGATGGTACATGACCTCGTGTTCACCGAACATTAGCAGCATCGGGACCTCAATCGATTTTAACTCCCGATCTGTAAACACGTATGGGAAACCGTTTTCTGTCGGCTTCAGGCTTCTTTGTTCATCCTGCCATTCCACACCCGCCACAATTTGTCTTTGCAGCACAGGATGCAAATCATAACGGCTGTCTGTGATCCACTCGATATACGCCTCTGCTCCTCTTGCCCCCGTAAGTCTTGCAGCATATTTATAGACATCTGGATGAAATGAAATAAACGCCTCAGCAGGACTCATAACAACTGCCCGCTCTACTCTTTCAGGCGCATGGAGCAAAAAATTCACAATATGAGATCCGCCAAGTGAAAGACCTGCCAGATGCGCCGTCTCAATTCCAAGAGAGTCTAAGACGTCTTTCAGCCATTCTGCGCAATCTGCTCTCGCAGCCAGAGCAGCTGATGGTATACTTTTATTTTTGTCTCCTATTATATCGACTGCATATGTACGATATTGACTGCTCCACTCCGCGATATTCGGATACCACATCGCAGAGCTGAAGAGGCCGCCGTGAAGCAAAACGAGCGAAGGTGCGTCCTTTGGCCCACTTGCAATAATATGTGTTTTTCCAAAACGAGTAGAAACATAGAATGCTTCCGACTCAATCGGCCACAAAGAAAGGCTTTGATCATATGCCTTGTAAAAGCGAAGGCCCCTATCTGCCGTGGCAATCTGCATTGAATCTTGTATCATCTTCTTCTTTTTCCTCCGGGTTTGATTGATATAAAATAAAGGAATATGATCCTTTTGTCTCGTAAGAAAAAATACCTAAACCTTATTATCTCACATTATAAATTTCCAGTATATAGTTTGGCTTTCTGCAATACATAAAAAAAGACGGCTTCCTTTGAAATCAAGGAAACCGCCTATTCTGTGAAAATGAATGGTATGACTTTGTCTTTCTTATCCTCTGTTAATGAAATGTGATGGGTTGCTGACTTTTCAGCCTTTGTCAATGCAACAGAGTAGTCGCCTTTTCTGCCTGTATCCCATTTGATGTCTCCGTTTTTGCCTGTTTTTCCAAGGATTTCGCCAATCTCTGTACTCGGCTGCTGATCTGAGGCGGGCGCTTTGACAATCGTCACTTGAACCCCTTCGACCGGCAGCCCCTCGGCATCCTCCATATGAAGTGTGACAGGAATAGCTGGTTCTTTCTGAGAAGAATGAGACTGAGAACTGCATCCGCATAAAAACAAAATGGACATCAAAATCGCTAGTCTGCTGTATTTATTCATTTGCCCAATATTGAATATTGTTGAATCCATCATTCATCACCCTTGTTCCCAAGTTATATGATGATCCCCCGTTCGTATAAATCACAATAGCTGTATGACCTGTATCACTGTCATTCCGATAACCTAGCGAGCTGCTTTGGCAGCTGTACGGTATCGGTTGTATAGGTCAGCTTATACGTTTCAGCAGAGCAAATCGGCATTAAGTCAATCACCCCTATACACGGAAGAACATTTTACATCACAAAGCTTTCAATACATGTGATAAAACTTTGATCGGGAATCAAAACAGACCTTGCTCAAGACAAGGCCTGCTCAAACTCTATTTGATAGATAGCTGATCCAATGCTTTTTTCGCGTTCTCTCTCGCTGTTTCGACTGTATCGGCAGCAGAAAGCGCAACCGCCATACGGCGTCCGGCTTTCGTTATCGGCTTCCCAAAGACACGCACTTGGGTCTTCGGCACTGCCAGTGCGTGTTCAAGTCCTTCAACAGTGTAATCCGCTGATTCTTCCGGTGCTTTGAGGGGCCGGCTGGCGCCAGGAGAAAGCTGTGTGATTTCTGTAATCGGAAAACCGAGAATTGCCCGGACATGCAGCGCAAATTCTGACAAGTTTTGCGTCACCAGTGTGACAAGGCCGGTATCATGCGGACGAGGAGATACCTCACTGAAATACACTTTATCTTTGGCAAGGAACAGCTCAACACCAAACAGTCCGTACCCGCCAAGCTCATCCGTAATGGCTTTTGCCATATGCTTTGCTTCTTCCGTTTGCTGTTCTGTCATATGATGCGGCTGCCATGATTCGATATAGTCTCCATCCTTTTGCACATGACCGATCGGCTCGCAAAATGCCGTGCCGTTGACCGCACGTACTGTTAAGAGGGTAATTTCTGATTCGAATGGGATAAACTCCTCAACGATCACACGCCCGTTTTTCACCCGACCGCCTTCCATTGCCGTCTCCCAGCAGCTCTCTACATCTGCTTCAGAGCGGCACACGCTTTGGCCTTTACCAGATGAACTCATTAAAGGTTTAATGACACACGGGTACCCAATCTGAGCGACCGCTTGCACAAATTCGTCATATGTATTCGCAAATTCATAGCCTGCCGTCGCTAGTCCCAGCGTTTCCGCCGCAAGCCGCCTGATGCCTTCCCGATCCATCGTCAGCTTCGCCGCACGCGCATTCGGGATGACGTGAAATCCTTCCTCTTCAAGCTTCAGCAATTCATCCGTCGCGATGGCCTCAACCTCAGGCACAATCAAATCCGGCTTTTCTTTTTCAATGATGGTTCTGATCTGCTCGCGGTCCAGCATATCTACGACATAGCTATGATGCGCGACCTGCATTGCCGGAGCATGCCCGTAACTGTCAACCGCCACCGTCTGTACCCCAAGACGCTGCGCTTCAATCACTACTTCTTTTCCTAACTCACCTGAACCTAACAATAAAACCTTCTTTGATTGATACATCTTTGCCCCTCCTATCTATTTCCCAACCATTATAACTGAAATATTTGAAAAATAAATTTTTATTAAAAAAGATAAAATATATTTTCAGGAAGACTTTCCAAAACAGCGTACGCCGCCTTTGGACTCTTTACAAGTCGTTGACTCCATAAATGAAGCATATAAAATATTCCTGAAACAAAAAACACGTATGAAGAACGGACAACAGAAAATTTAAGAACCTTTACTAATAAGCGGGTGAAAAAAATGAGAAGCAGAAGAATGATAGATAGATGGGAAGATGACAATAAGAGCTTCCTTAAACTGAATATAAAAAATAAAGTACTTCCAACAATATACGGTGCCATTGTTGGAGATATGTTAGGCGTTCCAGTTGAATTTAAAACAAGAGGAGAATTTCATATACAGGATATAGTTGGATACGGCACATATAATCAACCTCCCGGAACCTGGTCTAACGATACATCGCTGACTTTATGTCTGGTTGAGAATGTAGTTGAAGAAGGAAGCACCAACAATTTGATGCAGAAATTTAAACAGTATCAAGACGAAGGCTATTGGACGCCGTATGGTGAAATGTTTGACATTGGAAGGACGACTGCCGAAGCGATTACCCGATTTAGGAAAGGTGTTTTGCCAGAAGAATGCGGCGGTCAGTCAGAGTTTGATAACGGAAATGGAGCATTAATGAGAATTTCACCATTAGTGTTTATTTTGCATAAAGAATTTGATTTTGTAAAAAAAGCGGAGATGATCAAGAAATACACTGAAATAACCCATGCCCATCCGCGTGCTATAGTTGGTTCCATTATTTATGTTGAGCTATTACTAAGGCTATACTATAACAATTCAATTGATACATCTTTAAGAGAAGTGAAAGAGCTTTTCGATGAGAATTTTGCAAAGGAACATATATACCATAAAGAGCTAACCCATTATGAAAGAATTTTTGACAAACGTTTTTTGAATACACCAAGAGAAGAAATTCAATCAGACGGATATGCCGTTTATACTTTAGAAGCTGCAATATGGTGTTTTGGCACTACAACTTCATTTACCGAAGCAGTACTTACTGCAGTAAACCTAGGAGAAGATACTGATACGGTAGCATCAATAACAGGATCGATAGCAGGAATGTATTATAAGATGGACGGAATTCCAGAGGATTGGTTAGCTAAAATAGCCCGTAAGCAAGATGTTGATCAATTAATAGAAAATTTCTATGAGCATTGTGCAGAGAAAGCTATTATTGAGGAATATGGAAAGCTTTAAATTTTAGTTAAAAAACCTATGTGGAAAAGAAAGCAGACCAACGGCGGTCTGCTTTCACTATTTTAAACATCAACCATATGAGAAACCCCAATACATCATCCTACACTCAACCCAAGACCACCACATCGACATGAGGCATTGCGAATACTGTACCTCGTCCTCACCTTAATATTGAAGCCTATCGCTTTAAAGGTATTATGCAAAAATGTGTTTTTTCTCGAACTTTGTTATCACAATTGCCGCCTCCATCGGATCGTGCATGAAAACACGGATAACTTTTTTAGGAGGTACGTTTATGCTTCGGCATCCATTTTTTATTTTGTCATACGTTTGCCACCTATAAATGAACGCGATCTAATAAAGGAGGAATCGAAATGGTTGATGAAATGGTCTTAGACACACAGCAATGGCTGAACGAAACGTATAGCGGCAAACATGGGTATAACCCAATTGAAGAGAATGGAAAAACTGGGTGGAATACGATCTACGGTTTGACTCGGGCGCTTCAAATTGAACTGGGTATCTCAGAACCAGCTGATAACTTCGGGCCGACAACACAGCGCTTATTTAAGCCTCTTAAAAAACAAGATCCACATTCAAAACCTAGCAACATGAATTATATTTTACAAGGGGCTTTATGGTGCAAAGGCTTTAATCCCGGCGGTTTTACAGGCGTCTTTTACGAACAAACAGAAACGGCAGTGAAGGAATTTCAGAAAGCGGCCGGACTGAAAACACAGGATGGAATAGTCACCGCGTTGATTATGAAAGCCTTATTGGACATGAGCGCTTTTAAGCTGGTGTCTGGGGGCGATTCAAGAATTCGCCAGATCCAACAAAACTTAAACCGGGACTACAATGACTATATCGGATTGATGCCTTGTGACGGACTGTATGCCCGTGATACAAACAAAGCCCTTATTTATGCCCTGCAAAAAGAGGAAGGTATGAGCACAAGTGTTGCCAATGGATTTTTCGGAAACGGAACAACAAGCTTATGCCCTACTTTAACGCCCGGCGATTCAAGAACAGGCTTTGTTTTGATTGTTCAGTACGCGCTTTATTGTAACGGGAAACCATTCGATCCTGGTGAGTTTGACGGCAAATATGGTGTAGGTGTTGTTTCAGCCGTGAAAGCATTTCAAGAGTTCATGTGTCTGCCTCAAACAGGTTATGCAGACATGCCGACTATCAAAGCCTTATTATCAAGTTCAGGAGACACAACACGTACTGCTTCTGCCTGTGACACTGCAACAATTATAACAGCAGAAAAAGCTCAGACACTGCGGAATAACGGTTACAAAACAGTTGGAAGATATTTGACCGGAAATGTGCGGACAAGCAATGGCCTGACTTCGAAGGCTCTGACATCTGAAGAACTTTCAGTTATTATTGACGCGGGATTAAAGGTTTTTCCAATTTATCAAGACGGCGGTTATGAATCTTCTTATTTTGTCAAAGACCAAGGTACAAGAGATGCATACAACGCTGCTTCTGCGGCTCGAAGATTAGGTTTTCCATCAGGCACGATCATTTATTTTGCCGTCGACTTTGATGCCTACGATTATGAAGTAACCGATAAAATCATCCCTTATTTCCAAGAGATTAAGTCAGCTTTTGCAAAAATGCAGACATTTTCAACCGCACCTAAATATGAAATTGGAGTTTACGGACCAAGAAACATCTGTATCCGTACATCAGAGGCAGGCCTGACAAAATATAGTTTTGTAGCAAATATGTCAACTGGATTTAGCGGCAATCTTGGCTATCCGATGCCAAATAACTGGGCCTTTGATCAATTTTATGAAGGATCAATCGGAAGCGGTTCTGGAAGCATCGGGATTGATAAAGACGGATTTTCAGGAAGAGACTCGGGCGTAAGCCATGTAAATCCGCCGTCTAATCCGAAATATGATGCAAGACTGCGTACACTGACAGATATCTTATCTACCATTCCAGCTTTAGAAAATCTAACAAGTCTGGCAAACGCGATGTTCGAATTTGATACGTCAGAAACCATTTTTACATCACCGGAACTGGATATTATTCTATCTACTTCACTTTTGGCAACCATACCAAGTGAAGGATCACCAAATACGATTACCATTACAAACGGTAAACCAGGTGCTTATATCACGGGCTTATTAGGCGATACACAAACGTCTCTCACTGCGTCACAAATTGACTCTTACCAAAACCTACTAAACAGTCTTAGCTTATCAGTACGCAATGGATATTTGGAGGTTTATGTAAATCCAACTTTTGAATCTTTAAACATTCAAATTAAAATTTATACCCCTGATATTCCAGTAGGTGACAGTGCAACAACTGGACTTACGACTACGATTACGTTTAAAATAAAACAGAAGCACTTTACTTTACCAGAAACTGAGGAAGTATATTCACCAGATTGGGATACTATTGTTAACAATATGGTTATGGCAGGTACAGGTATCTTGATTGTTGCTGGTATCGGTGCTTTAGTATTAACGGTAGGTCCTGAGGTGGGAGCTGCTACTGTACTATTCCGTACATTTTTAGCATTTTTTAAATAATATTTATCTCCATGAGTCCTTTAAGGATTCGTGGAGTTCTTCTTAAAAAGGGGGAAACTGTATGAAAAGTAATATACATAAGTATCAGGAGATCACTAAAAAGATAGAAACTGACTTGTACCCTATCAGTCAAAACGACAATGATTTACTTAAATACCTAATGAAACAAGACTCTTTGACACTCAACCAAATGAAAGTTTGTTTCATTGAACCGCAGCTCACATTCAAACACACCGTCAAAATCGTTTGTTTCGTGACATTCGTAACTTTATATATTTATTTTTTCAGCACTCGTTTTAATGAGTTAATTGAAGTAACTGTACAAATGTTTTTTGCCTTGATCGGTCTTATCTGGGTATTTGGTGTTTTCCCATTCTCAAGAAAAGTTCAAATTTCTGATCGCTTCAACCAAAAATCCGAAAACGCCCGTATTGTCGGAATGATTGATTTCGTATTAGAACAAAAATACAAAAAAAGCATCTCTGAATAATTCCCCAGAGATGCTCTTCAGCCCTCTCTCACACCTTCTCCGCCATAGCCGAACTGTCACGAGCATCCGCCGCAGGCTCCCTCAATATCACATTCATCACACTCGCCAGCACGAGCATCCCGATCGACAAATAAAAAGCCAATGTATATTCACCTGTAACAGTATAGATGACGCCTGGCACATACGCGCCGAGTGCCGAGCCGATTTGATGGGCAAGCGACAGCCAGCCGATCATGAGACCGATCGAGTAGTTTTGAAAGTACTGAGTGGCGAGCATTTGAGTCGGCGCTACGGTAGCGAAGTCCACTAGTCCAAACAGAATTGCAAAACCTAGAAGCAAGTAGGGTTCGTGGCTGTAAATCAGAATCACAATCGAAAGCGCGCGTATCGCATATAAAAAGCACAGGATTTTCCGGCTGCTCCACCGGTCCGCTACAAATCCGGACAGTAAGATGCCAGCGATATTAAAGCCGGCCAGCAGACTGACAGCGGCGCTGGTGACTGTCGTTGAAAAGCCGTGATCATGGGAAAACGGAATCAAATGGGTATCCATCAGCCCCACGGTCGTAAATCCGCAGATCAAAAATGGCAACATTAAAAACCAGAATGGCTTCATGCGAAACATCCCCATTACTGAAAGAGCTGTTGTTTTGGGTGCTGTTTCTTTTTCTGATTCAGTCAGCCCGCCGATCGGCTCTTCATTTTTTTCTGAAGGATTGTTTCTCAGCATCAGCAGTGCAGCAGGAAAGACAATCACCATTAACAGCAGTCCCAACACCACCACCGTCAGCTTCCAGCTAAACCAATGGATCAACATGAGTGAGCCGGGAACGAGAAGCATTTGCCCCGCACCAAAGCCTGCTTCCATGATCCCAAAGGCTAGTCCTCGCTTTTTGCTGAACCAATTGACGACCAGCACACTTGCAGCCACATTCGACGCGCCGCCCACTCCAAGCGAGACACCCAATCCGTAAAGCAGAAACAGCTGCCAAGGCGAAGTGACAAAGCATGTTAAGAAAATGCTGATCCCTGTCAGCAGGGCACTCCATGACAAAACAGCCCGGGCACCCCATTTGTCCACAAGCCGCCCAATCACAGGCTGAGATATGCCATAGACAATAAAACTTATTGTAGAAATCAGTGAAATGGTGCCTCTATCCATTGAAAATTGCCGTTCCCACGGCTCCACAAACGCTCCAAAGGACAGCCGCACCCCCTGAACAGCCAACAAGATCAAAAAAGTGACGGAGACAATGATCCAAGCATAGTGCAATCGTTTCATGACAGCTCCAAATCCCATCGTTCTTCTGTCAGCCGCTGTCCCCATAATGGTGCTTCTTGTTTCACTTCACTTACCCTGAACCCTAATTTTTTATAGAGCGGACGGGCCTCAGCCATGGTGCTTACCGTCCAAAGAAAAATACGATCAAACTTCATGTCCCGGCAGTATGCAACAAGATGCTCAAGCAATTGCGTGCCAAGCCCCCTGCCTCGAAAAGCGGCATCAACCAGGAACCATCTGAGCTGCACTGTCTTTTCATCATGCTTGACCAGCCCGACAGAGCCGGCAAATTTCCCGCCGCTTTCCGCAATCCATATTTTTTCAATGTCGGCATCAAATGTCTCATGAAGATAAGCTAGAAACGTGTCGTCCCACCCATGGGTCTCAGCATAAAATTGTTGCTGTTTTTCGATGAGAAGCTGAAGATCATCCGATATAAAATAATCTCTAATTGATATCTCTGACGTTTTGGAAGAAAGAGACTGTGAAAGGATTGCCTCAATCTCCGCCATCGCTTCTGCAAGTTTGTGCTGGTCTTTTTGATTGATTTCCCCTAACATCAGTTCCACTTGTTCGTTCGCTTTTTCCTCCAGCTTTTTATAAATCGTTTTCCCCGTTTCCGTAACATAAATATAATGATGGCGGGCATCATCTTTGCTCTTCTGTTTATAGATCAAATCTTCTTTTTCAAACTGCTTCAACATCCTGCTGACATATCCCCGATCAAGCCCTAGCTTCTCCTGAAGGACTTTTGCCGTACAATTCGGCGTATGATAAATTTCAAATAAAATCCGTGTTTCTGTTAAGGAAAACGGACTGTCATAAATGTGCTCATCAAGGAAGCCAAGAACATTCGTATAAAATCGATTGAACTTTCTGAATCTTAAACCAACAGTTGATTCAAAGGTTTTCAAACCCATCCCCACTTTCTTATATCATTGATTAAGGCAATTATAACCAAATATAGTTGCCAAAGTCAACGATATGTTAAGAAAGCGGGGCCTCTTTATTTTCCAGATGCTTTCCTCTTCCTGATTACCATCAACGTGATGCAAGATAAAGCCAGTGACATCAGACTATAGACAGCAACCCACCCTAAAAATGATTTGTTAAAAATAGTAAAGGTGAGCACTAACGAAATGATCAAACTAAGCATTGGCATTAGATATAGGTTTTTACATATACAAGTACCTGTAATTGACAACACCATAATCCCTAACGGCAAAATAACGAATGCAATATCTAATTCATCCACCCGCAACAGCCTCCCTCCAAATTTTATGTTGTTTGCAAAAAAACATAACTGCAACATAGAAAAGGAGTACATTTAACTTCCATTTTAAAATTGCCCGTTCACATTCACTCCTGATCATGACGGTTTAAAAAAGCGTTAACATACCAGATTAGATGCAGAAAGGCACCCCCTCCTTTTTGATCAAAGGTTGATTTCCAGCTCTTTTTTCAGAAAGAGGGAAACTGCTCCACACTTTCAGCACACATAGAAATTTGTTTCAGGTCCTCACATAGCTGACTGCTGATAATGTCCGGTTGATCCGCAGCCATGGTCGTCTGCTTGACTGGGGAGTGACAGGAATCTTCACAAATTACCCCAATATCTTTCAGCACGTAAAAAACTGCAAAAAAAACTGAGAACTTAAGATTCTCAGCTTTTTTCCCCAATCACTGCTTCTGCTATATTGACCGCATGATCGCCAATTCTCTCCAAGTTGCTGATCATATCGACAAAGACGATTCCCGCTTGTCCAGTACACAGTCCTTCATTCAAACGGATAATATGTTTTTTACGAAACTTCCGCTCCATTTTGTCAATTTCATCTTCTTTTTCAATGACTTGTTCAGCGATCTTCACATTCTTATGATGCAATGAGTCCAAGGACGCCTTCACAGTAGAAATCGTCAAATCCATCATTTCCATTAAATCCGCCATGGCAGGTTCAGTGACAACCACACGATGCGCTTGCTGGTACTCAATCAGTTCAATCACATTTTCAAAGTGGTCACCGATTCTTTCAATGTCTCTGACTGTGTCCATCAGCATATGGTGCTCCTCAGACTCATGCTCAGAAAGAGATTGTGACGAAAGCTCGATCAAATAATCGGTAATTTTCCGGTCAAGATTGTTAACCGCATCCTCTATCTGATAAGCATTTGCCGCATACTTTGGCTGTTTGGTCACTAAAAACTGCTTTGTCACTTCCAGACCCTGCACCGCAAAATTCCCCATTTGCAGCACTTCTTCTTTTGCTTGTCCGAGAGCAATAGATGGAGATTGCTCGATAAAAATTGGATCAAGATGCGACTTGTATTCGATCATTGTATCCTTGCCTGGAATCAGTTTTGTTACGATCAAAGCCAATATCCCGACAAAAGGAAGCTGGATGATCGTATTGGTCGTATTAAAGATGCCATGTGCAAATGCAATCGTCATTTTCGGATCAAGCCCAATCGATGCCTGAAGCGACATGACTAGTGCTGTGAAAGGCTTAAGCAAAATCAGAAAAATCACTGTCCCGATAAGATTAAACAGCACATGAGTGGCCGCAGCACGTCTCGCTGCAACAGATGCACCTAAAGACGCAAGAATAGCGGTAATCGTCGTTCCGATATTGTCACCGAATAACACTGGAAGCGCACCGTTAATATCAATCAAACCATCTGAAAATAAACCTTGCAGGATACCAATCGTGGCACTGGAGCTCTGCACGAGAACCGTAAACAAAGTCCCTATGACCACACCTAAAACCGGACTTGAGCTCATGCTAACTGTTAAATCATGAAAGGCTTCAAGTGAACGGAGCGGCTTCATCCCGCCGCTCATTAACTCCAATCCATAAAACAGAGCTCCGAATCCAAACACAATTTGGCCCGCATTTTGTACAACTTTATGTTTAAAGAAAAACAGTAAAAATCCGCCAATAGCAATTATCGGCAACGCATAAGCCCCTATGTCGATTCCAATAATAAACGCAGTAACCGTTGTTCCAATATTGGCTCCCATAATGACGCCAATGGCCTGACGGAGCGTCATAAAGCCTGCACTGACAAGCCCAACGGTGATAACCGTGGTTCCAGAACTGCTCTGAATTAAAACCGTTACAATGATCCCCGCCAATACGCCCATCAGCGGATTGCTTGTAAAACGGTCTAAAATATTTCTTAATCTATCTCCAGCCGATTTCTGAAGTCCGTCTCCCATGAACTTAATCCCAATCAGGAAAATTCCGAGACCCCCGAGAAATTCGAACAGTAATGTTTGTAAATCAATCGCCAACATGTTCACCTCTGTTTAGACATTATTCAGCAAACTCTCTTCGATTATGTTTCAAGTTCAGATGATTGTAAATGAAACAGCCGTTTAATTTACAATAACTTAACAATCAGTCTCATGACTCTATTAAATGTTTACAATTGTGTAACATTCCAACGGTGAACATGGCAATCGGCTAAACCTTACGCAAAAGCACCGGATTTCCACACTACAGTTATTCTTTCCCACAGGTCTTTCAGTATACTCAACCGCAAAGAATATCAGACACGAACTCCCTAAGAAAATCGGTAAAGGTTTAGCCATAACCAAAACGGGAATGATACAGGAAACACTATTCTTAAAATAGAAAGGAGTATCACCATGAAACAAAAGCTGCTACTTTCAGGTCTCGCTGTTTCAACCGTCGGCATCACTTCTTATCTATTAAAAGACCCGTCAAATCGCCAAAAGGCTAGAGAATTCATTCACAGCATAAAAATGAAAATGACAAAACAGCCGGATATGGAAACGTTCCCAGTAGATAAAGCAGGGCACCCGCATCCTCAAGATATTGAGGACAATAAAATGGTATCCGAAGGCTCTATGTATCCCGTCCAATATTATGATGAAAAAAAGAAGTAAACAAAAAGCTCTCTTCAATATAAAGAAGAGAGCTTTCATATTTACTTTTTCCGTCTGATTCCGCTCATCACAAAACCGCTTTCAGGCAATGACGGCATTCTTGCGAGACTATAATGCAGCGATTGATCTGGAACATTGTAATCAATATGATTGACAAGAAAATCCAAGCTTGCTTTCATAACTTCAATCGTAATGCCTTCCCCCGGACAGCGATGTCCTTTTTCAGCATGCCCTCCGCCTTGAGGAATCAAAGCAAACGGATTTTCTTCCCATTTTTCAAACCGCTCCGGCCTGAATTCATCAGGATTGTCCCAGAGGCGAGGATCATGATTCGTCCCATATACATCAAGCAGGACCGAGGTGCCCTTCTTAAACTCACAGTGATTCCATTCAAAATCCTTTTTGACAATCGCCCCTAAAAACGGGCCGAACGGGTAATATCTCCGGACCTCCTGCACAAATATTTCTCTTTCCCGGCTGCTTCCTGAACGCAGCCGTTCCTTATACTTTGGATGCTTATGAAGCGCTAAAGCTGAAAAGACAAGAAAATAAGAAATGGCAACAATCGGCCGCAGTACATTGATCAATTCAATGGCTGCCATCCGAGAATCCAGCTGGTCTCCATCTTCTTGTGTGTGAAACGCCATTTCATGCAGCGCTGTTCCGTCAGAGATTTTCAGCAGACCAGCGCGAACATCTTCAATCATTCTTTCAATCCACTCTTCCGCGCGCGGCCTCGCTCTTCTTCCCTTCCAATACCGCGGGCCAACAGCACCGAACGCGTCGACCATATCAATGAAATCATCCGCTCTCTCTTTGACTTCCGTTTCCTTCAGCGGAACACCAGCCCAATAGCACGCCACCCGGCATAGAATTTCCTTTGCTTCCTCAAACAATACAACCTGTTCTGCCTTCTCCCATCTCGTGACTGCCGCTTTCCATTCCTCTGTGATCAGCTCAGCCAAACGCTTTTGATGCGGAGGCGTCATTAATGACAGAAAAAGCAGCTTTCGATGGAGATGTGCGTCGCCATCCATCGTCTGAATCGCATTCACGCCAAACAGCGTTTTCTGCAACCGCTTCGGCAAAGCATTCTGCCGCTGAAACCGCTCCGTATCGTAAAATAGCTTCGCCGCCTCTGCGCCTGTCATGCAAATGAAGGTTTTTCCCAATAAACGCGCCTGAAACAGATCAGATTGATACCGTTCTGTTCTGTTTTTAACAAACATATATCCTTCCTGCATCAGCGTCAGGCTATTGTCGAGACTTTTATCATGTGGAATCCGCTCATTCATCCGCTAAGCCGCCTTCCTTTTTACCGTCTTTTTTCAAGTTATTTGATATGTATAAACCCTATATCAGTATTTGTTTACGAAACCCGATTCAAATGCTTTTCAGCAGTCCATCTTTATCGAGCGGAATACGAGATTAGGGTGAACCTGTTCGGCATTCCGGCACAAAAAACAAAAATACCACATAGACGGCCTGATCATATATCCTAATGAGAAGCCCTGCAGCAGGGCTCTAAATCTCATGCTCAAAACAATAATGATTCACAAGCTCTTCAATCAAATCATGATTTGGATATGCCCCATTAAACTCAAATTCAATTTCTTCCACAAATTCCCCTTGATGGTACACATGGATGGCTCCGTTTTGACGGATCACACTAAACTCCGGCTGAAATGTAAATCCGCTTCGCTCAATTGCTCCCATTTCTTACCCCGCCTTTCTCAAAGCAGTAATTCATACACCTCGTTTAATTCCTTGGCCCGTTTTTGATCCTGTTCATTTTGCGCATACTTTATTTCTTTTTCTAATACATGATTCAAAAAAGACATTTCATTATCATCCAGGTCTTTTACAAATTCCTCTTCATTCACATACCGCTTCGCCAGCATCTTCTTGCAAATCCGCTGACAGACTTCATTTTCAAGATGGTTTGAAAGTGATTCACGCAAATACCCCAGTGTAACATCCATTTTATGAACACCATTCCTTCCGCTGTCTTCACCCTATAGCTTGCTGAAATAGGGAAAATCCATACGTGAAAAATAAAAAAGAGACATCCGTAAATGTCTCTTTTTATGGTTATTCAGCTGCTTGTTCGCTTTTTGTCAAATTCGCCTGCGTTCGTTTGCCAATCCTAAATGCATAATAACTAATGACAACAAGCGCTAAGAAAATCACGCCTACAACTAAAGAAATGCGAGTGTCATCGTTAAACCACATGCCGACCAGAACCATCAGCAAGAAAGCAATCGTCAAATAGTTTGTAAATGGCGCAAACGGCATTTTGAACGGATGTTTATCTATTGAAGCACCCTTCGCTTTTCTGAATCCGATATGGCTGATCAAAATGATAAACCAAGGAATCATGCCAGGCAGCACGCTTGCGCTGTATACATATACAAAAATCTTCGGCGGCGCGATATAGTTCAGCACAACACCGACAGCCAAACCGATCAGCACCGCAATTGTGCCATACAACGGCACACCATTGCGTGATATCTTCTTAAAAAATTTCGGGGCTTGTCCATTGACGCCTAATGTGTAAAGCATGCGGCCCGCGCTGAAAATACCGCTGTTACAGCCGGACATTGCCGCGGTAATGACGACAAAGTTAATAATGCCGGCTGCTGCCGTAATTCCGATTTTCGAGAACGTTGACACGAACGGGCTTCCGAGTGAACTAAGCTCATCCCAAGGATACACTGTCACGATCACAAAGATAGCGCCAATATAGAAAATCAAAATGCGCCAAATAATATTTTGAATCGCACTTCTAAGCGTGTTTTGCGGATCTTTCGCTTCTCCCGCCGTAATCCCGATCAGCTCAACCCCTTGATAGGCCGCAATGACAAGAGACAGCGCAAAGAAGAAACCTGAAAAACCGCCTGCAAAGAATCCTCCGTGAGACCACAGGTTCGACAATCCGATCGCGTCTCCGCCGTTGCCAAATCCGAAGAAAATAATGCCGAGTCCCGCAATGATCATTAAGATAATCGTCACAATTTTAATCATCGCAAACCAAAACTCAAACTCGCCAAATGATTTAACAGAAATTAAGTTCGCCGCACCAAGAATCACCATTGCCACAATACCAGGTATCCAAGCAGGTAAATCAGGAAACCAGTATTTCATATACGAACCGACAGCGATAATCTCTGACATGCCGACGATAATCCATTGGAACCAGTTGCTCCATGCTGTTATATAACCTGCCAGCGGATGAATATATTGATGGCCGAATGTCGCAAAAGAACCTGTGCTCGGTTCGACATACAGCATTTCACCCATCGCACGCATAATAAAAAAGATAAAAATTCCGCATATTGCATAAGCCAGAAGGACAGACGGGCCAGTCCATGAAATCGTGCTGGCAGAACCCATAAACAAGCCAACACCGATCGTGCCGCCCAAGGCGATCATCTGAATGTGACGCGCCCCCAGGCCCCTCTTCAATTCTTTATTTGCCATTCCTCTTCCCCCTCTTACAAAATACTCGAAAATGAAAAAGCAGCAGGCCTGCTTGCCTCCGCATCTTCCTCACCAATCAGTTATAACAATCAGAAAATTCAAACTCAAAATTGTTATATAATCTCCTAAATTACTTATTTCATCATAATAAATTTCTCTGGAAAATACAATTGTTTTTTTCAGAGAAACACCTATATTCGTAGTTTCGAATTGTGAACTTTATTTACATTCTTTTATATAGATATAATGTAATTGTGTATATTTCGTCGTTTCTCATAAAAAAAATAAGCTGTTCATCAAGAACAGCTTGCCTACTTAATAATGTACACCCGTTTGACGCTGTCAAAAACCACTCAGTATCTCCGGTGCCATAATTCCATGAATGGAGCTGTAACTTCGCGATAGCTGCTTGACCGTTTTGCTATATACAGCAGAGTTTATACTTAAACAACAGAATGAATTTATTGATTCATCATATGATCCTCTGTTACGTGAAGATAATATGTTTGTTTGACTAAAGCTAATAGATGCTGGACTTCATTCTCATTTTCTAAACAAAAATAAAGTCTGGCCAGATCAAAACTTGAACTTTGCTTTTCATCAACAACATCACCTTCTTGGTATAACAATTCAACCTCCATTATGCCATCGAGCTTTTCCCAGTCCTCAACGGGAGTAAATTCTTTTATTTTTCCGTTTCGGCAAGGCAGGCTAAAGTACCCGACAGTCCCCTCTATTGGATTGACTATGAGATTTGGATCTTTACCTATGGAAGCGTTAAGAGAACTTTCCCATAAAGAAATATTGAATTTTTTTTCTATCATGCGGCTGATCCCTCCGCCCCCAATACGCATTGCAATCTCACCGACGATCAATTCACCTGAAGGAGTTCTGTATATTTCAAGATGCCCGGGACCGTCTGTGATACGAAATGCTTGAGCAACAGACTTCTGAAGTTCTAATATGTCAGCATAAAGCGGATCATCTTGACTTAAAATGAATGATCCTTGAATTTTAGCCATTCCTTTTAGCAAAGGCACTGTATATTTTGATATTGATACAAAAAGAAGCTCTCCGTCAGCGTATAAAGTATCGCAATGAAACTCTTCCATTTCTATACATTTTTCAGCAATCATAAGAGAGTTATTCTTCTTTAGTTCACCTAAACCGCCCGATGTTGAATACAGGCTTTCATACTGATGTAAGGAATCGATTATAAAAGTATTTAGGGCACCCGAACCAAGAGCCGGCTTTACAATTATAGGCCAGCCTAATTTCTCGCCTGCTGCAGGGATGTCTTCTACCTGACTTAAGCACAAAAAATCTGCAACAGGAATCCCTTCCGTTTTAAGTTTTGTCTTCATCGCCAATTTGTTCGTCATATAAAGAGATGTTTCAAATCCAGGACCGGCTATTCCAAAATAAGAGCGAAGAAACCCACCTGGTAATATACTTTTTTCGGTTGTGGTAACAATATGATCAATCGGTCCGGCTTTTAATATTTCAAGCATCAAACTCTTCATAACCGTTACATCTGTTATATCCTCAACGATGTATACATGATCCGCCCAATGTGAATAAAGAGGGGCATAACACGATCTCGTAATGACAGATATATTGATCGTATCATCATTTGTTTCCTTATCTTTTTGAAAAAACTGAATGGGCTCTGGTTTATCGGAATTAATGAGTAGAATACGAAGCATCAGAATAAACTCCTTTTCAATACAATATATTGTAAGTAATCTGATTTTCCAATGTATCCAAAAGCATCCAACTAGGGTGATCATATTTCATATCACCTATATTGATCAAATAACGAGATGCAGTGTCTAATGTGATAGGCTTACCGTTTATAATGTGTTTTCGTTCGTAATAAGGATGATTCTCTTTCTCCTGAACTTCAAACAGTACATTTTGATGGTTATGCCCATAAAAAATCCACGGTCTGCTCCAATATTGAATATGGCTGGGCCTCCAATAGTCTTCTTCCTCCATCCAGTCAAATGTATGACCGTGCGTTAATCTGACTATTGGAGTTAAATAAATGTCTAAAGGCATGTGAGTCAAAAAGTTATAAAAGTCTATCGGAATTTCTTTCTCAGGGATCAGACTTAATATCCTCTCCTCTTGATTGCCTTTTATCACTCGTATACCTTTTAACAAATCAATTAACTCCCAATCCAAATCTAACACTTGTTCTATGGACTGAAATTGAAAATCTTTCAAATCCTTTTTAGGAACCTTAACTTCAAAAACATCTCCTAAACAAATGATCTCATCTATAGAAGAAAAGGTTTGGATATGCTCCAAAACCTTTTCAAGATTATTACGTTTCCCATGTATATCTGTTATGAAGGCATAGCGCAAGAAGCAGAATCCCCCTTAACGATTTTGGCCAAACTTTTTTTCTATATAATCCAAGACATGCTGGTTGTATTCCAGTTTGCCTGGAATGACCACATTATCTTCTTCATCAATTAAAGCGGGTATATAAGGAACGCCTGTTTTTTCTATTAATTCTGTCCGCAAAGTCCGGTCCTTCGGAAGGTTTACATTGATATACGTTACATTCAGCTCAGTTAACTTCTCTCTTACCGGTTTGCAATAAGGACATGGCTCCCTCTGATATAATTTAAGCATTTTGTATGACCTCCGCTCCTAATGCATCACTCAAAGCCGTCATGCTGGTCCCAGGCTGAACCTGATAACCCATTTCTGTTAACACCAACTCTATTATCCCGAATATGCCGAACAAATCGATTTCATCAACAGCTCCAATATGCCCAATCCTGATCATTTTTCCTTTAAATTCACCTTGGCCGCCTGTTATCGTAAGCCCATATTCTTTATTTAGTTTTTGTAATAATAGAGTTGCGTCAATTCCCGATGGAGCCAACGCTGCTGTCACTGTATGACTTCTCACATGAGGAGATTGTACAAAAAGGTGAAAACCTAATGCTTCCAATCCTTTTTGCGTTGCTCTGGCGATACGGGCATGCCTCCTCGTCGCATTCGAAAGGCCTTCTGCTTTCAATAAATCTAGTGACTTTTTCAATGCTAATAATAAAGATACACCCGGACTTGAAGGCGCCATAGGATAAAACTTTTTAAATCTTTTAAATGAAAAATAGTAAGTGGAAGGCTGAACATCATCAATCAACTTCCAAGCTTTCGGCGAAATAGCAACAAAAGCGAGACCCGGCGGCATCATAAATCCTTTATGAGAGGCTGCTAATACGATGTCTAATCCCCAATCATCCATAGATAGCTCATGAGAAATGAGCCCGCTTATGGCATCAACAATTACCAGCACATCTGTATCTCTGAACAATGCCCCGATGGCTTTTACATCATTAACTGCTCCTGTTGAGGTTTCACTATAAACAGCGAGCACTCCCTTTATATTCGGATGCTGCTTATACGCTCTTTCAACTTCTTCAATATTTACAGAAGTTCCCCAAGGAGCGTTTACAGTGACCACCTCTAACCCGAAGACTGTACAGATATCTGTAAAACGCTCTCCAAAGTAACCATTAGAAACGACTAAGACTTTATCTCCCCTGTTAAAGGAGTTTGATACAGCTGCCTCCATCGCCCCCGTACCTGAAGATAACAAAATATAAATATCTTGTTTTGTCAAAAAAAGTTCTGGGAGTTCGCGATTAATTTCATTGATAATATCTTCCATTTGCCGAGATCTGTGATGAATCATTTCCTGTGCTCCCGCCAATAAAATGTCCTGCGGAACTTGCGTAGGTCCCGGCGTAGCCATCCGTAACTTCCTCATCTCAAACAACTCCCCTCTTATATTCATTACCGATCTACATAGATTTTTCGTTCTGCTTCCCTTAAATCAAAATCAAATAATACGATCCTATGGCTTTCCGAACAAGCCAGCTTATGATTTTTGTATGGAACCATCACACTTGTCCCCATCATTGAAGACCATACATGTGAAAAACCATTCGGGTCACCGGTCGTGTTAAAGTGCTCGTATTTTTTATTTTTTGAAGCAATTGATTCTAAACATTGAAGCAAGTCTTGTGTGGTGCCTGGTTCATAACGCATGACAGTGAGACCTACTGTACTGCCGGTTACACAAACCTTTGCTACCCCTGAAGGTGGCTCTAATTGAGATAATGCATCTGTTACTTGTTTTGTAATATCATAACTTTGATTAAAGCCTTTTGATTGAATCGTGATTTCAACCACTTTATTTTCTCCTTTATTTTCTATTTTCCGAAAAATTACAGGGCGTATCTCTCGCTGAATTCTGAACCTTCCAAAACACCTGACCCGCTTACTTCAAAAGCAGAAAGCTTTCCCGCAATCTCAAGACACTGATTTATTTTTCTCTCCAGTTCATTTTGGTGTACAGGGCGAATAAAATGGTTCCACATGGTGTTTCCTTCCGTAAAAATCCTTTCTATATGCGGTACGATTAATTCTTCATGATTGCTTACCCGCTTAATTTCGCAATCTGTTGAAGGGAATAAATCAGGATAAATCATAGACTCAACCAAAAATGATTCTCCTCGTTCTGCAAAAGGAATAACCTTCTTAAAAAAAACCGGGTCAATGGCCATTTTATGTTCAGTTGACCACAGATTTTCTTTTACAGATTCAATTTGATGAGAGAGACCGAAGTATTCGACAAACTCCGGATATTTAGAAAGTGTGCCGAGTCCCAAATGAGGATAATCCGGCCACCCTGCGGCCCGTAACTTTCCGTCTTCGATCCAAAGAAACGTCTTATCACCGCTTATGAGCTTGTATCCATGTTTACTCACTAATTCGAGCAATAAAGTTGATTTGCCTTTCCCTTTTGAACCTATGATGAGGGTTGCCTTGTCATCTTTTAACGCGCTGGTTGCATGGACAACCGCCACCCCATGGTTCTCTTCATTTTTCAATACTAAATCTCTAATAAACTCAATCAAAACCAGCTCATCCTGCTCTGCATGCTGTAACTGTGTAGAAATAATGATTTTCTTGTTTTCTCTGTCAAATGAGAGAATCGTATCTGTTTTTGTACATTTCACATATTCAATTCCTTCAACAGTTACTCGTTTACAAGGAATGGTAAAATACTCAGTCGCACTTTTTCTGATATAAATATCCTCACCGTTCTGAAAGTCTATCGCTTGAACTTCTTCTTTATGAGGAGTGATGTACACATCAGCTAAACGATCTTCTTCATGCCTTCCCCTGTTAATAAAAAAGTGTGTACTGAAAAAATCAAAAACATGGTCTAATGATAATGACGGTTCAATAAAGAAATTGATTTTCGAATGTAAATAGGCTAGTGAAACAATATGATATTGATCAGACATCATTCTAAAATGACTCCTCTCGTATTTTATTTGGTCGTACTGATGGCAGAGCGCCGGAGTTATACATATCTTCCTGTTTTCTCATGTCATACATGCCTTGAAGTTCAAAAACAGTTTTCATAGGCACAATGTGTTCTTCTACACCAACAGTATTTCCATCAAGAAGAATCTGAGAAAATGTCTCCTGCATGGCCTTAATAGAGCTTCTAAGACCGTGGTTGGCATAAATGACCATGTCGATGCCTAATGGTTTCATTTCGTCCACAGTTATATGCGGGTATGTCGTAGGTACAATCACAATAGGTACTGCTCCAGTAAACTGTTTGACGAATTCTTTAATTTCGTTTGGCTGGTTTTCTTTTGAATGGATCAGAATAGCATCAGCTCCTGCTGCCTCATAAGCATAGGCTCTTTTTAATGCCTCCTCTAATCCTTGGCCCGCAATTAAAGCTTCTACCCTAGCAATAACAACAAAATCGGGATTTTTTTGAACATCTTTTGCCGCTCTGATTTTATTTGAGAATTCATCAATAGAAGCTAATTTCTGCGATCCCTTTACGAAACTATTTAACTTAGGGAACAGCTTGTCCTCTATGCAAATACCCGCAATTCCGTTCCTCTCATATTCTTTCACCATACGTATCACATTGTTCACACTTCCATAACCAGAATCGCAATCACAAATGATTGGAATCGATGTAGATTCATTCATCCCGATCGCAGCTTGCAGATTTTCTGTCATCGTCAAAATATTAGCATCAGGAACAGCATATGATGCCGAAATTTCTAATCCGCTGGCCCATATTGCGTCAAATCCGGCTTGTTCAGCAAGTTTAGCGCTTAAACCGTTATGCGCCCCCATGACTCTCACAACTTGATCGGAATATAGCAACTCACGTAATTTTTTAGCTTTCATTTTGCACTCTCCTGTCTAAAATTTTGATTGATAACTGATTCAACCGAAGACATGTCAACTTTTTTAGGTAAGCTTTTTCCGAGTAAGGCTGATACTTCTAAGGGGTTAAGATTGACTTCTTGGCATTTTTGAATGACTAAATCATAGAAATAGTAGTGGATATTGCTGATTCCGCTTATAATCTCTGGAGTGGAAATTCTCATTGGTGAAGATAAAATGGAAGATAGTACATAGTCAGCTGCAGTTAAAATGGGATCTAGTTTGTATGGGATATCGAACTTGTCCCAATGATGTAACGCACTTACAAATTGTTCTGTTGGAAGGTTTCCCGCACCTCGAGCCATTCCGCATAATGATGTATCTATAAAGGCTGCCCCCGTATCCATTGCTGCAAGAGCATTTGCAAAGGCTAATCCAAGATTGTTATGTCCGTGAAAACCAACTGGACAATCAGCCTGATCACATGCAGCAGCTACCCTGTTTCTAACACCATCCGGCGTTAAATTCCCGAAAGAATCAGCCATATAAAACACATCCGCACCAAAAGCATGCGCTTTTTTCGCTAGCTCAGCCACGTCTTTCTCTTCAATGTAACTGGCTGCCATTACATTAAAACTAACGTGAAAGCCTTGATTTTTCAGATATTCAATATACGGTAAAGCATCTTCGGCATTATGAGGATACGAAGCAACACGAATCCATGGAATCTGCTGCGGGTTCAGATTATCCAATAGATGGAGCTCACAGACTGATGGGACAACCATCGCCGCTAATTGTGAATGGCTCGTCTTCGGCAGATCGTCTAAAAGCTCAGGTGTACAGTTTGCTAAACTCCCGACAGACTTTTCTTTATTGCTCCCCGAACCCCCTACATAACCGATTTCTATGATATTCACATGGGCTTTATCCAAGTTTCTGATAATTTGACCGATGTCTTCAGCAGAGAAAAACCAGTTATTGAAATTACCGCCGTCCCGAAGTGTACAATCTATTACTTGCATATTCATACTGACACCTCATTTTCTAAAGTGATTTCATGTGTAAAACGCTGAACGATTTCTTGCGGTGTCCAATGCACTCTTTTACCGATTTTTTCACTTCGTGGTTCAACTTTAATATGGATGAGTGCCGGACCTTCGTTAGGCAAATCAAAGCTTTCCTGTACGGAATTGATTTCAACGGCATACTTATACCCCACCTGTAAAGCGATATCTGTTACATTCATTAGCGGAACCGTCTTTTGCCCGCCCGTACTTTCATGCATGCCGTTATCCAAAACAACATGTATGAAATTTTTAGGCTTTTGATGCCCGATCATCGTAATAATCCCCATATTCATTAAAAACGAGCCATCTCCATCCAGCACAACAAGAGGAACATCAGGATACACGGCAGACAATCCTAATCCGACAGGAGCAGCCATCCCCATAGAGCCAACCATATAAAAATTCTTGGCTCTGTCATCTATGTTGTACAAATCACGGCTTATATGACCGCATGTACTAACCAAATATGCTGACGGAAACTGTTCTAAAACAAGCTGAATTGCGTCATGTTTATTCAAACTGACTCCTCCTATATTTCATCTTTAATTAATATCGCAACAGGGCGGTTTGTCTTCTCGATTAAAAAAAGCGCCTCTACTATCGTGTCTTCAGCATTTTCATAATCCAGCTCTTTGTAAGGGATGTCCACTGAATGGAGTAAATCAGTGAGTTTTTCACCGATTATGTCATGTTCAACAGCATCATTACCGTATGCCCCTCTCCAGCTAATGAGCAATAAAATAGGAATGTCATATATGAAGTTAAAGGACGTAAGTACATTTAAGCAGTACCCTAAGCCTGAATTTTGCATAAGCATCACGCATTTTTTCCCGCCTAGATACATACCGGATGCAACACCTAAAGCTGAATCTTCTCTAATGGAAGGGATAAACGTAATATTCTGTTTTTCTGCAGTTTCATTTGATTCCAGCAGCCTGAAAAAACCTTTTAACAACGAACATGGCACTCCGGTAAAATGGGTATAGTTGTTTTCTGTAAGTGTACTCAGCATTCTTTCTGCAGTTGAGTTCAAATCCAATTCTCCCCTTACATGAATGAAATAAGTAATGATTATTTATTCATAATCTCAGCTTCATAAAATTGAATGAATCTATGCTTTCTGTTTCCGATACGATATGCTGTTAAGGCAAAACAGATCGACAAAGCTGCAACTAAAAAAATTGTTCTTCCGCCAAAAAGGCTGAGGATCATGCCTCCAAGCCACGGGCCTATAAACTCGCCTATATTATAAAAATTCTGCGCTCCATAATAAGCTCCCCTCATACTGTCAGGGGCCAACTCATCCATTAAAACATTCATTGATGGAAAACATAGGATTTCGCCCATCGTTAATATAAACATAGAAATACAGAAAGTAAGCCAACCGGTTGAGAAAGCAAAACCAATATTCCCGATGATACAACACCCGGTTCCAACAGAAATTGTTGTCATTGATTTATATCTCTCAAAAAGCCGTGTTAATGGCAGCTGCAATATAATGACAGTTACAGCATTAATGGTTATTAAAATTGAGAAAATCTTCACGCCGTTTACGAAATCAAGATTGAGGTACTGAAGCAAGGTACTCTCCATCTGAGAATAACTAAATAACAAGAATATCCCGCCTGCTATATAATAACGAAGAGCAACATCCTTTTTTAGCGTCTTTACAATAAACGACAAATGAAATTCTTTTTTTGAATTTCTTTTATGTTTCAAAAGCAATTTATTCATCATAATAAATAATAAAAGAGCATAACAAAGGTATACCGCGCCAGTAATCGTGAAAGGAGTTCCGCTGCTCACAAGTCCCAGGTATGTTCCTAATAGCGGGCCTAAAGCACCACCAACATTAATAGCCAAATACCGTAAAGAAAAAATACTGAGTCTCTTCTTGTTATCCGCTAATTCAACCATTAAAGCTTTCGAAACCGGCTCGAAAAAGGAATGACACAGACCGCTTAAAATATTCAACACACTGAACCATAAAATGGTATGAACAATGCCAAAAAGAAAGAAAACAATACTCCAAATAAAAATGGAACATAACATAACACTTTTTCTGCCGATTCTGTCAGAGAGGGTGCCGCCAATGATTCCGCCTATCGTAGTTGCAAAATATCCCAAGCCAATAACCAAGCCAATGACACCGAAACCCTCTCCTGTTTCTTGATGGAGATAAATAGCCAAAAACGGCGTTGTCATTGATTTTGCTGCTTTTGTGACAAGAGTTCCCACAAGCAGAAACTTAATGACCGGATGTAATCCGAAAAACTCTCTTATTTGAGAGACCACGTTGATTGGCCTTCCCAAATCATATGTTCACTGCACCATGAGGCAACTTGATGAATTCTATTAATCAGTACATCTTCCGAATCCCCTTTGATTAAGTAACTTGATACCACATCTACACTAGAAGAAGCACCTTGAAAAATCTCCCCTTCTTTAGCAGATATCTTTTGCTTTGTTACCCAATTCTCAAAAGGAATTGAAGGAACTTTGACCAGCCGCCCATGTTTAGGAGGAATCAAAATCCATCCGCTTAACTGTTTCGGCCCTCTTTTAAGCTGTGAATCATTTGGAATATCATAGGACAAGCCGCATTGTTTTTTCACGCAAACCTCATTCAAGTCAAAACCAAATCCTTGCTGTGTAGCCTCACGTATTAACCCACCTCCAGTCCGGCTGGCAATTTCGCAAAACACTAGCTTATCATCCGGAGTATGAAACACTTCCGCGTGAAAAGTAGTTGTTTTTGGAGATGGCAGCGCCTTTAGCGCTTTTTCAACAATGTCCGTTAGTCTGGAGGTCAATGGATTGTCAGCACCAAGCTGATAACTGGCTAAAAATTGTTCCTCTTGGAAAGCCAAACATCCGTTTATATACCGAGAGGGCCAATTTAATGTCATATGTCCATCTATCAACATCCCATCAATATGGTACATATCACCTTCAACAAACGTTTCCACTTCCATATTTTCACTGAGTCCTTTAGATAGATATTTCATCAAGTCTGATTCATTTTTCAGCACCTTTGTACCGACAGATCCCGATCCGTCTATTGGCTTGACGACTACAGGAAAACCAAACTGCTGTACAAAAAGGTACAGGTCAACCGAAGATTCAATTTTCCGATAAGGAGGAACAGGAACCCCTGCTTCTTCCAAACGCTGCTTCATTAACACTTTGTTCCGAAATAATAATGCACTCTCATAAGACTGTCCTTCCACTCCTAAATGAGTCCGGAGTTTACCTGCTCTTAAAAGATCATACTCAGACATTGCAATGATCGTATGAAATCTATATGTTTCATGTAACTCCAGCGCTCTGATTTCAATACATCCATTAATGGGGTACTCATCAAATGACTCGATCTGATCATAGTTTTTACATTCGTTCAATCGTTCAGTTGACGTTAGCATGACAATAGGTTCTTCTAAATCCTTCAGCCATAAATCATATGGAGATTTAGAATATGAGGTTTTATTCAGTATTAAAGTGCTAATCGCTTTTCCTCCTCTCTTGTACTGTCTTTGGTTCATCAATGACTCTTTAATAAACCATTTACATCACGAATCGACTCCGTCGCTGATTTCACCTTTTCAAATTGCAACTCGACAGATTTAATATTGTTTTTAAACTTGCCGTTCAACTCTTTGCCAAAGTGATAATCGTGAAGAGCCCCAGTATCTTTTAAGATATTGCCCGTTAAAATACACAAAACTGATTCATCTTTGTCTATTATCTGCTGTGACCTCAATTGGCGGAGTCCTGCTGCAGTCGAAGCAGAGGCAGGCTCGCAGCCCACTCCTGTTCTGTCGATTATTGCTTTGGCATCAAGAATATCCTCGTCTGTAACAGAAACAGTGATTCCATTTGTATCTTCCAACACCTTTTTTGCTTTTTTCCAGCTAGGAGGATTTCCTATATTCAATGCAGAAGCTCTAGTATACGGAAATGGTTCTGGATCAAGGGTTTCTTTCTTTTCACTAATCATTTGATGAAATGGACTGGCGCCCTCTGCTTGTATGATGGCTACCCGAGGTATCTTGTCTATGAAGTGCAGAGCATATAAATCACGGAGCCCTTTCCCTAAAGCCGTCGCATTGCTAAGAGCACCCCCAGGAACAATAATCCAATCAGGCAATTGCCAGTCTAGATATTGAGCGATCTCATAAATAATGCTCTTTTGGCCTTCAATTCTGAAAGGATTAATAGAATTGCATATATAAAAACCAAAATCACTGCTATACTTTTCCAAAAACTTGATCCCGTCATCATAAGTTCCCGGAATACTGAATACATTTCCGCCGTAAGCAGCTGTCTGTAATACTTTGTTAATTGAAATTTCTTTATTCGGCACAAAAACGTAGGAGGAAGCATTTGCAAGAGAAGCATACATTCCCAATGATGAAGAAGTATTTCCAGTAGAAGTACAAGCGTATTTTTCATAACCTAAATGTTTGCCATGTGAAACAGCAACAGTCATGCCGTTATCCTTAAACGAGCCGCTGGGATTTTCACTTTGCGCCTTTACATATACATGTCTAACCCCTGTATATGCCGATAGCATCTCAGAGCGGTATAACCCTGTGTTCCCCTCATATTTTGTAACGATGCTCTCAACAGGCAAGTCTGGATAGATAAGTTCTTTATATCTCCAAACTCCGCTTGCAAAAACAGACATGCGTTCAGATAGACGTTCATGAAATACATGCTTTAAAAAATCGGTATCGTAATGAGAAAAATCATGAACAATATCTAGCAGTCCACCACAAGAACATTGATACTTAAAATCATCAGGAGACATTTCTTGGCCACAGTCAATACAAATTAGTTTCATATTTTACTAGACATCAAACTGTCCTCTCACCACCTATAAAGTATTTATATGTGGATTTATAATAATATAGACAAATGGAAATTTCTAATATATATATTTTTTGTAATCATAATTATTTTTTATGAATGGAGAGATGAACGGTGAATCTTCATGCATTGAGGCTGTTCTACACTGTAGCTGAGGAAGGAAATGTCACAGGCGCCGCAAAAAAACTAAATATAAGTCAGCCGGCTGTAACAGCTCAGATTAAAAAACTAGAAAAAGAAATAGGACTAACTTTGTTTCACCCTAGAGGAAGAGGAGTCTTTTTAACGCAAACAGGGCTCCAGCTTGCTAAACAAGCAAAAAGATTATTTTCGCTCCAACATGAGATTGAATCCTATCTGGAACATATAAAAGAAGGCTCTGTAGGAACACTGCATATCGTGACAACTAGTTTGCCAGCTAATTTTTTACTCCCCAAGTGGATCAGCCGATTTAAAAGAGAATACCCTGATGTCGATGTAGAAGTTACCACACTCAACTCAACAGAAGCCATAAATCAACTAGTAAATTATAAAGCTGACATCGGTATTATTGGCGGAAACAGGACATTTAATAAACACATTAGCAGTTCATTATTATTGGAGGATGAAATGTTATTTATTTCTAATAACAAACATAAATATGCAGAACAAACCATCTCGCTAGCGGAAATGGTAAAAGAACCGTTTGTTTTTCGTGAGGAAGGGAGTTTCTCTAGGGAGTTATTGTTCTCTTTATGCAACCTTTTCAATGTGAATAAGCCATGTACCGGATTACAAATGAACGGACTAAATGAAACCATTAACACTGTCATAGAGGGATACGGCGTAACATTTGTTTCTTTTCTTGAAGTCAATAGTTATTTATCAAGAGGAGATGTGAAAAGAATTAATGTGGAACATGTAGAAGTTACTAACCCTATTTCGCTATGCTGGAGAAATGATGATGTCATCTCGACAACAGCATTTAATTTTATTGAATTGATAAGAGAAGATAAAATGGAATAATCTTATTTCTTTATCATAAAGAACGCATGTTATTTTTATGACCATAAGACCCCTTTGGTCTGTTAACCAAAGAGGTCTTATTTACAATTTCAACTCATTTTATTGAATCTAAAAATAAACGCTTCATCTGGATTAGTAAACTATCTTATATATCCAAAAACATTATTCTATTGGAAAGTCACCGCAAAGCCTTTTTTTCTTCCTCCTGCTCAATAAACAGATAATGCTCAGGTCTGCCTAAAACAGAAAACAGCACCAAAAGCAACTTCCATCCCCTGAGCGGACTTCCGCATCTAAACTTCAATGCTTCTCCTTCTGCTAAAGTAAACCTCAATGTTTGGCTTGTACACCAAGCAATTTTCACTTGAATAATATGTTCACCAGGCTGCAAATCAATTCGCAGCCTCCCTCCATCTTTAATATTTCCCATTTCAGCTCCATCAATTTCCACAGAATAGCCTCTCAATTTATTGATGTACTGCGATGTCCTGCTAATTTCAATGTACGTCTCTTGATTCACAATGACACTTCCTTAAAGTCATAATCTAACAGGAAAAAAGCGGTAGGCCGACTCGCTCATACCGTTATTTCTCATTCCTAGTATATTATAACTATAATGAAATGGGTACATGATAACTGAAGATACAAAAGTAATAGTTGAAGATGATAAAATTTGAGATCCTTATCAAGAGAGCAGAAGCCTTGAGTGAGTACACGGCTTATCAAACACAACAGTCGCATGCAGTACAGCATAGCGCGATCAGAAGCAAGCACTGGAGTTACTTCCGGCAGTACGCATCTGTCATCCGCATCGTTTTGCTCTTTCAGAAAGATGATGTCTTTGACATTCCCGCGAATACTGGGTTACGTGCTGTGTTGCCATTGCGAACACTTAAGTACTTTTTCCGATCAAGACAATCGTGCCTGATTGAGCATAATAAAAAACACCCGCTTGGATTACGAGCGGATGTTAGATTTGTTGAAATGAAAGCATCGCATTACTAATTTACATTTTCAGGAATCTGTTTCGGTTGTGCATTAAAAATCATCAATGATGCAATAATGGCAATCATCACTCCTATCGCGCCAACCCAGGTAATCGAAGCCAATGATACGTTTTCTACAAAAACTCCCCCTATTCCTGCACCGGCTGCCATGGCGAGTTGCATCATGGACTGATTCATGCTGAGCAAAACACCTGACATTTCCGGTTCTATTGTAGCCAGATGAAATTGCTGTGTCGGACCGCTGGACCATGCGGCAAACGACCATAATATGAGAATCAACAACACTCCGATATAGGAATGGGTGACAAGTGACAGCAGAATCAATGTAATAATGTGCAATGTCATCCCGCCAACAAGTGTGAAGGGCACTCCCCATCTGTCTGTGCTATATCCCCCAAACTTCGATCCAACCAAACTCGCAATACCGAATATAAGCAAGACACCGCTAAGCAGTTTGCCGCTTATTCCTGAAATGTTCAAGAGATACGGTGACAGATAGGTATAAGCAACAGAATATCCCCCGAGCCAGAAGAAAGTGATTGATAATCCCATCGCCACTTTCCGTTTTTTGAAAAGAGCAAGCTGCTGAAGCAAGGGTACAGGCTTATCCCCTTCAGTATGCGGAAGAGTCAAAAATATAACGATCATTGCGATCAATCCCAACAAAGCAATTGCACCAAATACAGACTTCCAGCCGAATGCTGTTGCTATCATTCTTCCAAGCGGAACACCAATGATTAAAGAAGCGGTAAATCCCATCACAACAGTAGCGATGGCACTGCCTTGTTTCCCTTCCGATGCAATCTTAGCGGCAATTGTTAGTGCGGTGACAACCACCACACCTGCTCCCACCGCCATCATGATCCGCGCTGCAATAAACCATCCATAACCAGGCAGGACAAGGGCCAAGATGTTGCCGAATACAAACAAACCGAGGGCATACATCATCAATTTGCGTCTATCCACTCTTGCTGTCAAAGCCATAAGTATGGGTGTGGAAAGAGCGTATACAAGTGAAAAGATCGTAATAAGCTGACCCGCGGCAGCCAAGGTGATCCCGAGTATATGAGCGATCTGATCCAAAATTCCGGAAATGATGTACTCTGAGGTTCCAACTAAAAAGCTGACAATGGCTAAAATATAAATTTTCCAAGTGTTAGCCATAAAAATATTCACTCCTTTATCATTAATAAAACAACATATCACGAAATATCGATTCGTTAATTCAAAAAATAAATAAATCGCAATATGTCGATATGTATAGTATAAAAATAAACATCTTTTGATGTTTATTTTTATATCTCTGTTTTAAGAAAGTCAGCAAGTTTCCCAATGGCTTCTTCATCTCTTTTGTAATACGTGTACTTTCCGATTCGTTCGGCCTTAATCAGACCTGCCCTTAAAAGGATGGTAAGATATTGAGAAGCCGTCGATTGGGTCATTTTCAATTTGTCGGTTATTTGACTGACACATACCCCGATTGAGTTCATATCAATCCCTTCATGGGGTGCAAAATGACGATCAGGCTCCTTCAGCCATTGTAAAATTTTCAACCTTGATTCATTTGATAAGGCCTTGAATACTTCAATTGGTTCCATACGAATCATTATATCGTTATATCACGATATGTCAAATCACTTTTTTGGTGAATAGCTTTTTTAAACTTATTTCTGACTCATTCTGTGAAATGAAATTAAAGACAGCGTATCAAACGCCAAAAAACTTCTGCTTCCGCTAAAGCTTTAGAAATTGGCTTATGTTATTGTACGTTTTTGGGAACCCGGCTGCGGTTTTGTTACTCTTGGCGTCCGCTTTGATGGCACAACTTCTGAGTTGACTATATTTAATCAGCTTTCAACCTCTTTCATCAAAGAGTCTTCTCCAAATCATTACACAATTTAAATACCATCACTCGTTCACCCGTCAGAGAGCTTAAATCAGTATGAAAACTTGTCACTTCTTCTCCGGTTATCGTCAGGATAATATCCTTAAGTTCTTCTATCCCTGATTCCACTAACTCCGAACGAGTTTGTTTGATAGATAACATCCCCTCTTTTGATCCGCAAACTGCGTATTCAGCCGGTGTTAAAATTCCTTGTAAATTCACAATGATCATATCTCGCAGTATGTCGGTTTTAACAGATACAGACCCGCGACCAAGATAATCCTTTTCCCATTGAGTAATGGTCTTGCTGATCTCTGATTCAATAAAACCTTTCGACTTCCTCATATATAAAACATCTCCTGAGCATATTCTATTTATTATATCGTCTCATTAATATTCTCTTATCACATGTCCTTCATATACACCTTCAATATCCAAATCAGTTTTACCGTTTCTTAAGACCACTATCATTTTAGATAACATATTTTCTTCTATCATAGAGTGTATATGCAAAAACCGAACGCTTCCAAAATGATTTTTCTCAACTTCTTCATAAGACGTGAAATGATAAAAATCAATCGCTTTTCTCATTACTGTTTTTAAGCATTCCTTATTTTCACGATCAAACGGACTCATTTCCTCTATTGTTCTCGTGATAAAATCAGTTAAATTAGTTCCCATACATTCTCCTTGGATGACAAGCAATAATCAGGTAAGGCTTGACGCAGTTTTAATAGCGGGAACCTCCGCAATTGAGGATTCTCCATCTTTATGATCAACGATTAAACCCTTAACTTTAACATTTGACGGCACTAGTGGATGTTTCCGAATGATATCAACACTTTTTTCAATACAGTCATTGTTGTTTTCATTTAACCAATCATCGACCGTACCGCCTAAAAATTCAGGCTTGCAATGTTGGAAAAGATAATCCAATGTTTGTATTTTGTCTTTCATTGTTTTAAGTTGAGTTAGTTTATTACCTCTAGAAGTCCTCTTATCTTTTGTTCCTACAACAAAAACTTCCTCGACGTTTTCCTGATAAATGGCAATGATAACAGACCTCATGATTTCTCCATAAGGGTGTGAGATACGGGCACCATAACTTTGTATCGTCAGCATATTTTCCGCTGGAGTGTCAGTCACTTCTTGCAATATAGGCTCCAAGCCGTTTTCAATGTCCGTCAAAAATAATACTTTTTTATTTACAATCATACAGCACACCTCTTCTTTCTGTTTATCATTTTTATATGGAGTAGCGAAGCTATCTGATAAATGTTTATATGAATCGTTACCAGCTTTCCCAACTTCCTTCTGGATCAATACTAGCCAGTCGAACCCAACCATTTTTCACTTTTTGCAGAAATACTGGGTCATGATTTAATAACCGTTCTACGTATTCTCTCGGCGCTTGAATAACAATCAATAAACGAAGAGGAGAATGATAAGCCTCGTGATCTGATTTCATGACGGATTGCCAAGGCAGTCCTGTTAACAAGTCACTTGTGTTCCCCTGCATCACGCCGAGACCTGCAGTAACAGTTTGAGTCGCTTTATTTCCGCTGCCGTAATAATGGGGTGCTACCGTCGAGGCGTAATATTGTAAATTAATCCATTGGGCCACAGTTCCAGGTCCTGCAATAATATTTGCCAATAGATCACCGTTTTCATCCTGCTTCCAATCATAATTATGAAGAAAGGCTCTTCCTTCCAAATCACAATCCTGAGTTAGTTCACGTTGGCCGATTATAAAAGATGCATTACGAGCAAGTCCCCATTCAGGACGTATCTCACTCCAATCTTCCGCAAATCGGTGTGCCTCAGCCTTCGGGTTTTTAAGTTTCGATTGGAAATTCGGCAATTGGGCCAGACGTTCCGCGTTTACATGATGTCTCACTTTCGGCATAACAGCTTCAATTTGTTGAAACGCTTCTTGTGCAGCTTCAGAAAGCTCTGGTACATAAAGCCAATGTAATTCATCTACCGTTGTATAATGTTCAGCCGCTGCAAACACCGTATCCTCAGGGATTGCAATTCCTTCAGTGAAAAGAGCTTCTCTTACTTCTGAAAGATTACATAAAGCAGCTAAAACTCTTGCATTGAATCCGCCGGCCGCTCCGCCGCAAGCACCACAGTCAAGAGCTGCCGCATAAGGATTATTCGTACTTTGGCTTCCATGCCCGCATATCACGACTAATGGTGCGAAATGATCTGTTATCCCCATCATTTTTAAAGCTTGGCGGGCATAGTTCACTTTTTCTTCTTCAGTAAAACCCACAGGTATTTCTGCCTCTGTATCATCATAATGAAGCGAGAGTTTTGTATCAGGTTTGCGCAACCAAGTCTCACGGAGATGACGAATGAAACGGCCCGCTTTTCTTGGCACAAAGCTGCGTGCTGCCATTTGCAGACTAAGCCAAGGCCCGCTTAGCTCAGGCAGAAGTAAGCTCGAAAGTACATTCTGTTTCATCGTTTTAAATGTATAGCTTATGGAATAAACCGTTTGCTTGCGTTGGTTGTATTTTTCGAGCATGTTCTCATCTGCAAACTCTTTTATTTTATGTTGCGGTTTTTGAATAATCGGCAAGGAGGCATGACTGTGTTTACTGCCAAGTTCACAGGTTGCAATCGGCAACCCGAAAAAACCGGCCATACCAATCGTTTCAAACGGCCCTTCTTTTTCTAGATGACGACGAAAAGGTTCTGATCGTACATCAATGCAGAATGCTAATTGAGCTAATGCAGACTTTTTATCGTTGTTTCTTCGTTGTTTCGAAATAATCTTCTGGCTTAATCGATCTGTGTATGTTTGTTCCCAAGCTTCCAGCCAAAGTTTTCTGCGGAGTTTTTCATCAAAACGATAGGCAAATGTTACATATTCGTTTCGTTCACTGGCCGGCATCTGCGACCATTCCTCTAATGTAAGGCCTCCCCAATGAATCCAAGCTGCTAAAAGGGGCGTAATCGAAAGCTTTTTCTCAGACCGCTCATTTTTCAAAGGCAAATACGGCTTTATAAGAGCACACTCCATGGATATTCGAACCGCTAAATATTCTGTTAGGAGTGAACGTTCATGGTTCGATTGCTGGGAGCGCCAAAGCATCATCCCTGCCCATCCAGGCAAGGAAAGCAAATGACCTTCAAGATAAGTCTGGATTTCTGATGCTGGGATTTCCAATGCGGATAATGATTCTTGTAAAGCCATATGTGCCTCTTGCGGCCAACCTTTTAATCTTTTACGCTCCTGTTTAAGAAGTGCTGGATCGTATTGAATAAGATGCTGCCAGGCACGATAGAATCCTTCCTCACGATTAGGCATTGTCCAACCGGCTTGAGAATCATCAAGATATAATTTACTCCACTTAATAACATGCTGATCAAGTATGTTGACTAACCTTTCACCATCTTGATTCTTTATATAAGAACTGATCGGCTGCATAAAAACATTCTCGACATGATCCAATCCGCTGCATTCATTCACCAATTTCTCCAGCTCATGTGATGATAAGAGATTGGACGGCAATGGATCTAACTTTAAACCAGCACGGCAAAATCGCTCTGCTGCATCCCGCGGGATGGTAAAGGAATGTGAATCAAGCCAGCTCTGCAGTCCCAGTTCCACAAACTCTTCATCAATCTCACTTTTATTCCTTGCTGAACGAATCATAGACGCACTAGGGTATATATCAACATCACGAGTGTTTTTCAACCAGCTCATCACCTGATCAAAAGGTTGGTTTTCAAGCCCCATCCATGGATTGCGGGCAGCAAATGCAGAAATAGGCCAAAGCGGCGCAATCACTCGGCTGGCAGACTGAATGAAAACGTTAAGGTCACTTTCTTGAATCTCAGTATCTGTATTTTTCTTTTTTATATTTTCTTTCGTTAATACGGATGTCATGCCCATCTCAGATTAGCTCCTTATGATAAATATTGTTTAAGGTAGTCTGGGTGACTCTCTACTGTCTTTGGTTTTGCTTCTCCTAACCGCACTAACCAAAGATAGAGTACCGCAGAGAAAACAGAAGAACGTTGACGAGCAACCCATGCACCTAAAGCACCGCCAAATAGCAATAGACATACGACAATGATGACAGCTGACATTGGAGGTTGAACACTTTGTAAAACGGTTGTATGCAGCCAATGATAGAAAAGGTTATGAATGATAAAATATACGAGGGCTGTTGCTCCTAAAAATGTTAAGCCAACAATTCGGCCCATTTTCCCCTTTCCAAAAGCTACGAGCTGAGTCCAAGAAACAGACAATGACCATCCTAAGATCAGCGCGCTAATGAGTTGATACCCCTCTCCAGGAGCAGCGAGCCAAAAAGCAACCCCTATCACTAAGGCTAACGTACGACCAGCCATGATCCATAAATAGGTTGATCTCTCATTAGTGCTCACCGATCCTTCATGACGCTGTACTGCTGAACCAGCCTGTAAAAACAACGTAGCTTTGAATAAACCATGTAAAATAAGATGAATAATGGCTGCTACATAGGCTCCTAATGCACACTGAATGAGCATAAACCCCATTTGCGCAATCGTAGAGCCGACTAACTGGCGTTTATAGTCAACCTGAACTAAACTAATACCAGTTCCAATCAATACGGAAATACCAGCAAGCAGAAGTAAAATAAATGATGCTATACCTCCATGAAATAGAGGTGAAAATCGAGTTAGTATTATTCCGCCGGCATTTACTAAACCTGCGTGCATAATCGCAGAAACAGGAGTTGGAGCAACAATAGACTCAATTAACCATCGTTGGAAAGGCCATTGAGCTGCAGGAATGATCACTGCTAATACAATTAGTAAATGAATTCCTGTTCTCTCCCAAATCCCCAAATGACCTAAACCTTCATTTGTTAAAATTAAGAATAACCGCCATTGACCTGTGACTTGAAAAAGCCAAATCATCGCGAAAAACAAAGAAAACCAACTTAACAAAAATAACCGGCCAGAAATCTTGGCCGCTTCACTAGCCACATGCCAAGCACTGTTTAACCTGATAAGTAAGGTTAAACCGATAAGAGTTGCTCCCCAGAACATAACCATCAAGCGGAGATCGCCACTTAACCATGTCATTGAAGCAGCACCTGTAGTAAAAGTAAAAAGCGCAAAATATTTTCGATAAGAACGATCTCCCAGTAAGTAACGTACAGAAAAACGCTGAATGACGAAACCAATTGCAAGAACAAAGAAAGTCATTAGACAAGCTAAGGAATCTAAGTGCCAAGGACCAATATCTCCATTCACACTACTATCAGCAAGAAGCAGGAAGGAAAACAAAAGCGGTAAAGCCAAGATACCAATATGAATGCGGACATAACTCAAGGGCACTCGCGGATGTAAAAACAATAGGCCGCTTAACCCAGAAACAATAAGCATAATAAAAAATAATGATGACAAATGAAGCGAAAACAACATTTAAATTCTCCCCTAGGTGAAATTTCCCTGATATTTAATATTTAGTAACGTATTTTTTCAATAAAAAAAGCCGACAACTTCAAAACACAATGATAATCTTAATCATTGAGTCTCGAAAATTGTCGGCTTCACTTCAACTAACTTCAACAAAGTTTTTTGAAGAGCTACCTTAATATTGGTCATTTTACTTTATACAATATGTTAAGTTCCGTCTAAAGGAACAAAATCGTCGTTCATTTAGTACCTTGCATATAAAATATATCGACTTATGTAATTAGGGTCCTTTTTCATGCTTTCAAGATTTAAAATAAAATATTAAAAGAATGCTAAAGGCCTAATTATTTAATAAACATCTGCGCCGATTATTAAGTTAAGTATAAGATATGCTAAATTTTAAACATTGTCAACTATAACTCATATGCTAATTCAGCGTGATTCAAATTTGGCGTTGGAATACGGACAATTTGTTCACTTATAAACGATAGATGGACAAAAAACCCCTTTGGCTAAAGTAACCAAAGGGGTTAAAACACTTTATTCCACAGTAACACTCTTCGCAAGGTTACGCGGTTTATCAACATCACAGCCGCGATGCAGTGCAGCATAGTAAGCAATCAGCTGCAATGGAACAACAGATACCAACGGAGCAAGCGCTGGGTTTACTTCCGGCAGTACGAATCTGTCATCCGCATCGTCTAGGCCTTTCAGTGAGATGATGCATGTGTTTGCACCGCGAGCGGCAACTTCTTTAACGTTTCCGCGGATGCTTAGGTTTACGTGCTCTTGTGTTGCCAAGGCGAATACTGGTGTACCTTGTTCGATCAAGGCAATTGTGCCGTGTTTCAGTTCTCCTCCGGCAAAGCCTTCAGCCTGAATGTAAGAAATCTCTTTCAGTTTCAGGGCGCCTTCGACACATACGAAGTAGTCAAGGCCGCGTCCGATGAAGAAAGCGTTTCTGGATACAGTCAGGTATTCACGGGCGATCATTTCCATTTCGTCTTTTTGGTCGCAAAGAGCTTCCATTGCATTTGCAGCAATACCGAGTTCTTTGACGAGATCAAATCCGATATCGATGCCGCTTTTTTCAGCAGCCACAGATGCAAGAACCGCTAGAACTGCGATTTGTGCAGTATATGCTTTCGTTGATGCAACAGCGATTTCAGGGCCTGCGTGAAGAAGCAATGTGTAATCAGCTTCACGAGAAAGCGTTGATCCCGGTACGTTTGTGATTGTCAGCGCTTTGTGTCCGAGCGCTTTGACTTGAACAAGAACTGCGCGGCTGTCTGCTGTTTCTCCGCTTTGTGATAAGAAAATAAAGAGCGGTTTCTTAGACAGAAGCGGCATATTGTAAGAGAATTCACTCGCTACATGCACTTCAACCGGCACGTTTGCCCACATTTCAATATATTGTTTACCGACAAGTCCTGCATGGTAGCTTGTTCCGCAGCCAATGATATAGATACGGTCTGCTTCCGCTACAGCGGAAGCGATATCGCCGGGCACAGACAGTTTGCCGTTTTCATCTTGATACGTTTGGATGATTTTGCGCATAACAACAGGCTGCTCATCCGTTTCTTTCAACATGTAGTGAGGGTACGTACCTTTTTCAATATCACTTGCATCCAGCTCAGCGATATAAGAAGCACGCGTAATGACGTCACCATCAAGGTTTTTGATGACAACTTGATCATCAGTGACGATAACCATTTCTTTATCCATCAGCTCTACGTACTCGTTGGTTACTTGAAGCATTGCCATCGCATCAGATGCTACAACGTTGAATGTATCTCCAAGACCGACTAATAGAGGGCTTTTGTTTTTCGCTACAAAAATCGTTTCTCTGTTGTCGTTGTCGAATAAAGCAATCGCATAAGAACCTTTTAACAGTGTAAGTGTTTTGCGGAACGCTTCTTCTGTCTCAAGACCTCCATTGACCAATTGCTCGATTACTTGAACAACTACTTCTGTATCGGTGTCACTTTTGAGCTCTACATCTTGTAAATACTCTTGTTTCAGCTGAACATAGTTCTCGATCACGCCGTTATGAACAAGTGTAAAGCGGCCCAGTGCGCTTTGATGCGGATGGGCGTTCAGATAGCTTGGTTCGCCGTGTGTTGCCCAACGAGTATGGCCAATTCCAGCTTTCGCTTCTACATTGGCATCCACAACTTCACGAAGATCCGCAATGCGTCCTTTTTCTTTGAACACATGGACTCCCTGATCGTTGGCAACTGCGATACCGGCAGAGTCATATCCGCGGTATTCAAGCTTTTCTAACCCTTTCAACAAAATTTCCTTCGCATCAAGCTGACCGATATAACCTACGATTCCACACATATTTTCTTCCTCCTAAGATTGTAAAAGGAGACGAAGAAAGTCAAAATTCAAGGGGACTTTCAACCGTCCCCTCCTACATGTTTTTGGAAGATCATGTGATTTCTCTTTGTTCAAGGAGTCACCCCCTTGGTTTGAAGAAATCCTTACGGCTGTGATCTGTACACTCAGCCGGGAGGCATCCGCCGAAAATTCGATAACCTCCGTCCTCGTCAACTAAGCCTTTTTTCGGGCGCTTAGTTCGGGCGCTATTATTATAGGTGAAACAATCATCCCGTCTTTTAAAACAAGCACAAGACAAGCTTGATTTTACAGCATGTGACATAAACGGTCAATTGTTTTTTTAAACAACCTTGCCGTATGTCTCACAATTATCATATGTAAATCTCGCTTGTCTTGTTCGCTCTAAAAATAGACTTCGTTACTCTAATCCCATTTCTGACCGGACGACTTCAACAATGCGATTGACATACTCATCGCACAATTCTTTCGTCTTGGCTTCAGCCATTACGCGAACGAGCGGCTCAGTGCCTGAAGGACGTACCAATATCCGGCCGTCACCGTTCATTTCTTTTTCAACTTCAGAAATAACAGCTTTTACTTTTTCGTTTTCTTCGACTTTATATTTATCAGTCACTCTCACATTAACCAATAGCTGGGGGAACTTCTGCATCTCAGCCGCAAGCTCTGACAGCGGCTTGCCGGTCGCTTTCAAAGTATTCATCAGCATAATAGCAGACAGCAATCCGTCGCCTGTCGTGTTGTAATCAAGGAAAATAAGATGCCCTGACTGCTCACCGCCGACATTGTAGCTGTCTTTTTTCATCGCTTCTACGACGTAACGGTCACCGACAGCCGTCTGCACGCTTTTGATGCCTTCTTTTTCAAGGGCCTTATAGAAGCCGAGGTTGCTCATTACCGTTGAAACCACTGTATCATCCTTTAAACGGCCCTCTGATTTCAGGTATTTTGAGCATATGTACATGATTTGGTCGCCGTCAACGATATTTCCCTTTTCATCGACAGCGATTAGGCGGTCGCCGTCACCATCGAATGCAAGGCCGAGATCGGCATTTTTCTCTTTGACAAACGCGCTGAGTGCTTCAGGATGAGTTGATCCGACGCCATCATTAATGTTTAACCCGTTCGGAGAAGTCCCCATCGTTGAAACATCTGCATCTAAATCAGCAAACAGGTGTGTCGCCAACGATGACGTTGCACCATGCGCACAGTCTAGTGCCACATGAATGCCTGTGAAATCTTCATCCGCTGTCTGTTTTAAAAATTGCAGATATTTTTGTCCGCCTTCAAAATAATCGTTTACAAGCCCAAGATCGGCCCCTACCGGTCTTGGCAGCTTATCCTCCGATTCATCCATCAGGCGTTCAATTTCATCTTCCTGTTCGTCAGAAAGCTTAAATCCGTCTCCCCCGAAAAACTTGATGCCGTTATCCTGCACTGGGTTGTGAGAAGCAGAAATCATGACGCCTGCCTCAGCATCCATCGCTTTCGTTAAATAAGATACACCAGGTGTAGAAATGACACCTAAACGCATGACTTCTGCGCCAATAGATAAAAGTCCGGCGACAAGGGCTCCCTCCAGCATATGGCCGGAAATACGTGTATCGCGGCCTATCAGCACTTTTGGACGTTGTTTGTCTTTTGTCAAAACATATCCGCCGAAACGTCCGACTTTAAAGGCCAGCTCAGGTGTAAGCTCACTATTAGCGACACCTCTTACACCGTCTGTTCCAAAATACTTGCCCATTTTATAATCGCTCCTTTTTTATTCTGATGATGATTGTGAATCTGCAGCAGATTCATCCTCACCCTGTTTTTGATCTTCGTCTTGTTTTTGATCATTGCTGTTTTTATCATTGTTCGTTGTGTCTTTTTGCTTGTTGTTATCTTGGTCATTCGTTTGCTTATCTGTGTCATCCTGTTTCCCTGATGTATTGCCACTATCATTAGTATCGCTTTTTTTAGACGTCAGCTTAATTCTGGCGTTCTTTTGAGCCAAGGACCAGGTTACATTTTGAGGTCCATTCACTTCAAGCTTTACGCTATGCTCCCCGTCATTTAAATCTGAAACATTCACATACAAATCAATATCTGATTTCTTGAGTTTATTTATATTTGCGGGAGAGCCTTTAGCCGTCACGTCTAACGCTTGCGATGCAGGATCTAAAAATTCAATGTTTTGCGAGCTGCTCAATCCTACAGTCTTGATCGTCACATTCTCAAACTTCTGATCCGCTTCACTATCTACTTCTATATGCAAAGTTACCTTTGACGGCGAGATTTTTTTAACGCCGTCAGGAAGCGGAATATCCGCCTCGATATCGGAATCCTTGTTGATTTTGCTTAAATCTAAGCTGACACCGTCAATAAATTCAAGAGAATCCAACACATCCTGCGAGCCGTAAACCGTTACCTCACTGGGGTTGGATTCAATATTCGCTATGCTGACACCGTCAGGTAGGCTTCCCGTCCGTTCAACTTTAAAGGGCAGTTTTTTACTCGGGCTTGTCACTGGAACGGTAATCTTGATGACAGAGGGCTCCACATCGACAGGAAGCGCATTTCCATCTTTATCATAGACAGTCACTTTCGCTTCCTTTTCGATCGTTTCATCTGCATTTTCCAAGTTCACTGAGGCTTTCACAAGAGAAATACGATCAATTACATTTTTAGATCCTATAATCTGCACATGTTTCGGACTGACAATCGGCTGCTCTGGAGAATAGCCTTTTTTCATCTTGCTTTTATTGTAGTACTCCACTTCTACAGGAAAACTTTTCATCGTCCGTTCCTGAATGGTCACTGTCGTAACAGAAGGATTAATTGAGATTGTCAGCCCATCCGACACGTTTTTAGCCTTAAGCTCGACTTTATGTGTGCCGGTTTTTAAATTTTCCATATCAGCATATATTTCGAAATTTTTGGTCTGCCTAGCCTTTTTCACGGCGCTTGTCGAGCCTTTTATCGTAACATTAACCGTTTGCGGAACACCTGTTACAACGTAATTTTCATCATCATAATACGCTTTAACCGGAATATCAGTCAGTGTTGCTTCATCAGTCGTTGATGTCGGAAAGAAAGATTCACCCGGTTTTTTCGGGGTTGGTGCCTGATTGCTATTAACCGCCACATAAAGCAAGAGCGCGAAAAGCAGCGCAATAATTTTCACAGCCCAGCGGTTGTTTAAGAATTTATCCATTTTTCTTACCCCTCCAATACCAGCGGTTAGAAGAAGTGTCTTTGGTGTTTTTCTTAAACTCGGCTTCAAGCATTTCTTTCAACGCTTCTTCCGTCAGTTCTCTGTGAAGATCGCCATTCCTCGCCACACTGACGCCGCCGGTCTCTTCAGACACAATAATTGTCATACTGTCTGTTACTTCACTGATCCCGACAGCTGCTCTGTGCCGCGTGCCCAGTTCTTTTGAAATGAACGGGCTTTCAGAAAGCGGCAAATAACACGCAGCGGCGGCGATCTCATTATCCTTCATGATCACCGCACCATCATGAAGCGGGGTGTTTGGGATAAAAATATTGATCAAAAGCTCTGAACTGACTTTGGCATTCAAAGGGATGCCAGTCTCAATATAATCTCCCATTCCGGTATCCCGTTCTATGGTCAGCAGGGCACCTATACGTCGTTTCGCCATATAATTGATTGATTTCGTGATGGCTTCAATCGTTTTCTGCTGCGCTTCCTCTACAGGTGTGCCGCTCCTTGAAAAGAAGCGCCCGCGGCCAAGCTGTTCAAGCGCTCTTCTCAGCTCAGGCTGAAAAATAATTATAATTGCTAAAAATCCCCATGTTATCGCTTGGTCCATCAGCCATTGAAGCGTACTGAGGCCCAAATATTGGCTGGCCATACGGACAAGCACGATCACGACAATTCCTTTTAACAGCTGAACCGCTTTCGTGCCGCGTATCACCATAATCAATTTATATATCACATACCAAACAAGGAGAATATCAACGGCATTGCCGAGGTACTGCAAAAAAGGGATATCCTCAAAAGCCATTTCCTCGTCCTCCAAGAATTCAGTCATTTCGTATTTTGTGTTTAACGTGTTACGCATATGTACTTTACATAGCGAGCCCATTATACCACATTTCGATTTGGCAAGTGAAATGTGCCACCCCTCTCTGCCCATAAAAAAAAAGAGCAAAGCGGCTGTTCGCTTTACTCTTTTTCATCCGAGTGTAATACCTTGACGACACTTTTACCCGCAGACTTCATCTTGTACCATGTCCAGTCGAATAATTGATTGATTTCTTCAATCTGACCGGTGACTTGTCCAGCAGAGGCCATATACTTTTCGCCGTTTACAACGGTTACATCCCCGTCTATTTTGCCTTTAATGATCAGCTTTCCGTTTTTAACAGTCACATCGCCTTTGACCGTCTCACCTTCCGGCACAGTCACGATGTGGTTTTGCACCACAAGATTCGGCTGCTTAGATACGCTGAAGTTTTGGTCATTATGCCAGCTGTTAAAAAAACCTCCGCCCATCAAAATGATGAATACCGCAGCAGCTGCGATAACAGGATGGGTTCTGAACCATCTTTTCACAGAGGCTCTTTTCTTCTCCTTCGGCAATTTCGCCATGACATTAGCGGTAAAATCCGCGGGGGCTTCAACATGCGATGTGCTCCGGACGAGCGCGATCGATTTTTCCATCTCGTAAAAATGCTTTCGGCATTTCTCGCATGTCTCCAGATGTTCATTTAATATCTGTTCATCTTTTGGAAGGATATCTCCATCAAGATGCATATGCATAAGCTGCACAATTTGTTCAGGACAGCTCATTTCATCACCCCACTTAAAGATCTCTTAATTGTTTTCTAAGAGCCTCTCTGCCCCTATGGATACGTGTTTTCACAGTTCCCACAGGAATGTTCAAGATCTCGCCGATTTCAATTAATGAGAGTTCGTCGATATACTTTAATACGATGACTGTTCTGTATTTGTCAGGAAGCTTTAAAATTTTCTGCTGAATCGTGTTCGAGAGTTCCAGGGACACTACTTCATCTTCTGGCAAAACTCCATCTGCGGCAATTTGCGAATACATGGTCAGACCTTCTGTACCAGCCACCTTTGCATCGAGGTAATAATCCGGCTTCTTTTTGCGAATACGGTCAATTGTTAAATTGGTCGCGATTCGATAAAGCCAAGTTGAAAATTTCCGGTTAATATCAAAACTGTCGATATTAACGTACGCTCTGATAAAAGCCTCTTGTGCAATGTCTTCCGCCTCATGCACATTGCCAAGCATACGGTAGCAAAGCTGATAAATTTTATCCTTGTAAATATCTACGATGTCCGCAAATGCATCTTGGTCGCCTTTTTTGACTTGTTTAATTCTTTTTTTAATCATTATTTCCATATTTATCTAACCTCTGCCTTCACCGGTCTGTATGTATACGAGCTTCGTTTCAAAAGGTTTCAATTTTTTATAAAATAAGTTTAACAAATTTTTGGCAGGGTGTAGATGGTAATTCGTGAATAAACTACCTTAACATATTTTTAAAATTATTATACAGACTGAACAGTTAGAAGTTGAAATTATTTTAAAATAGAAAAAAGACACCTTTTGGTCAAAGGTGTCTGTGACTGGGCTAGCTGGATTCGAACCAACGCATGACGGAGTCAAAGTCCGTTGCCTTACCGCTTGGCTATAGCCCAATAATGGTGGAGGGGGGCAGATTCGAACTGCCGAACCCTGAGGGAGCGGATTTACAGTCCGCCGCGTTTAGCCACTTCGCTACCCCTCCATATTCATGTGAGAAAACAGTGCCGGCAAGAGGACTTGAACCCCCAACCTACTGATTACAAGTCAGTTGCTCTACCAATTGAGCTACACCGGCAAGATGGTGGAGGATGACGGGCTCGAACCGCCGACCCTCTGCTTGTAAGGCAGATGCTCTCCCAGCTGAGCTAATCCTCCAAATGGTGACCCGTACGGGATTCGAACCCGTGTTACCGCCGTGAAAGGGCGGTGTCTTAACCGCTTGACCAACGGGCCGTTTGTGTTCTCGTCGAGCTGACAAAAGTTATTATATACAGGTTAATGCATGTTTGTAAAGAGAAAAATTAATTTTTTTATTTTCAAACTTTTTAACTCCTTTTTTAACTGAAAAAGCCTTCCGCCATTCCTCATTTATTTTATGATAGAGACAAGCAAAGCATGAGAGGGGAAACCACTATGATTCTAGTCAGTTCTTGCCTTGGGGGCATTGAATGCAGATATAACGGCTCACATGCAGCATCAGAGAAAATCAGAAAACTTGTCGATCAAAAGAAAGCAGTCATGGCATGTCCTGAGCTCCTCGGCGGCTTCTCAACTCCCCGTGAACCTGCTGAAATCATCGGAGGCACCGGTGAGGATGTTCTTAATGGGACCGCAAAAATCGTGACAGCTTCCGGTGAAGATGTAACCAAATTATATATGGAAGGCGCATCTAAAACATTAGCTTACGCAAAAGAAATCAATGCCTCTGCCATCATATTAAAAGAAAACAGCCCATCATGCGGAAGCGGTTTTATCTATAATGGCACATTTACCGGAAAAAAACCCCCGGCAGCGGAGTAACTGCCGCTCTGTTAAAACAAGCAGGCTACCGCGTTATTTCCGAAAATCAGCTAGACGATATATTGTAAGGAGGTCTCCACATGACTCTAGACATTTCTTTATCCTTCTATAAGCCCGAACACTTATCAGAGCTTGAATCATTCAAGCTAAATAATGATGACAAACGCTTTACCTCTCTCCCCAAAGAGGTGCTGACTCAGGCCCTGAGCATACGGGACCGGTATCCGGTTGTCATCTTAAACGACAATCTGCCAATCGGTTTTTTCATTTTACATACATCAAAAGAAACGCTTGAGCCCTATTCTAACAATCCATTTGCCTTACTGCTAAGTTCTCTTTCTTTAAATGCTGTTCATCAAGGAAAAGGCTATGCGAAAAAAGCAATGCTTCTGCTTCCCTCTTTTGTGAGCGGTTATTTTCCATGGTGCGATGAAATGATTCTGGCCGTCAACCATCTGAACACTCGCGCAAAGCACCTTTATATGAAATGCGGGTTCATTGATAAAGGCAGGAGAAGAATCGGACCGCTTGGAGAACAGCTAGTTCTTCATTATTTCTTATAGACGTATTGAAATAAAATTTCAATACTATAAAAACATAGTTGAAATATCACAACAGAAATGAATATACTAAATATTGAATATACGATGAAGCAGGGGGCATCCTCATGTCAAAACCATTAGACCTTCACCGTCTTACAACGGAATCCCGCAATAGCCAAACAACCGACATTCACAAGGCAAACACTCTCGGTATCCTCAAAATGATCAACAACGAAGATTTGAAAGTCGCTGCTGCCGTACAGCAGGTTCTCCCCGACATTCAAACAGCTGTAGACTGCGCGTACGACTCGTTTCAAAATGGAGGCCGGCTCATCTACATAGGCGCCGGTACAAGCGGAAGACTCGGTGTCATGGATGCCGTCGAATGTCCTCCCACCTATAGCGTAAGCCGAGACCAGGTCATCGGAATCATGGCTGGCGGCCCCAAAGCATTTTTGCAGGCGACCGAAGGAATTGAAGATAGTGAAGAAGCAGGAGCTGAGGATTTAAAAAACATACACCTCACTTCTAACGACACTGTCCTCGCCGTCGCGGCAAGCGGCCGCACACCATATGCGGCAGGCGCCCTAACATATGCCCGCAAAGCCGGAGCACACACCATCGCCCTTACCAGTAATAAAAATTCCGCCATCAGCAAGAATGCCGATCACAGCATTGAGGTTGTCGTTGGACCTGAAGCTATTACAGGATCAACACGTATGAAAGCGGCAACCGCTCATAAAATGATTCTAAACATGATATCTACCGCTGTAATGGTCAAAATCGGCAAGGTTTACGAAAACTTGATGGTAGACGTCAACGTCAGTAATAACAAACTAAAAGAACGTGCCATCAGTATCATCCAAAGCCTCACCAATGCCCCATACGACACAGCCAAGCATACTCTGGAACAAGCCAATTATCACGTCAAAACGGCAATCGTCATGCTCAAAACAAACACAGATCAGGAACAAGCAAAGACATTGCTCGATGAAGCGAACGGTTTCATAGACAAAGCAATCGAAAATGACCATCCATGATAAGGAGAGAGCAGGAATGGCAACAGGCGGTTTAACGATCATCCAATCAATGAAGCACAAGCTCCCTCCATCCGAACGCAGAATTGCGGATTATATCCTAACTCATCCCCACAAAGCAATAGAAACCACTGTCAGCGAGATCAGCACATTAGCCAATTCAAGTGACGCTGCCGTTATCAGGCTCTGCAAATCACTCGGACTAAAAGGATTTCAAGATTTAAAAATGAGAGTAGCAGGCGACCTGGCAAAGCCTGCTGTACAAGGCTACCGGGACATTGCGCCTTACGAACCGCTGTCCTCCATTTCTGAAAAAACAGCCGGCAACGCCATTCAAGCCATACAGGATACTTCAGACCTGATGGACTACAAAGTGCTTGAACGAGCGGTTTCCCTGCTTCTCAAAGCCCCTACCGTGCATTTTATCGGTGTCGGAGCCTCCGGCATTGTCGCCAAGGACGCCCAGCAAAAGTGGCTTCGCATTCATAAACAATCAACCGCGTTCACAGACACTCATCTTGTGGCGTCATTAATCGCAAATGCAGATAAGGATGACATCGTATTCGCCATTTCATTTTCGGGTGAGACGCAGGAAATCATAGAATTGCTCACAATGGCTAAGGAAAAAGGCATCACAACGATCAGCCTCACACAATTCAGCCAGACATCCATCTCCGCACTGGCTGATGTCCCGTTGTACACAGCACATTCCAACGAAGCCTTGCTTCGAAGCGCAGCCACTTCCTCCCGCCTCGCCCAGCTTTTTATGATTGATGTTTTGTTTTTAGGCATGGCGGCTGAGCAGTATGAAGAAACAACCGGTTATATCGATAAAACGAGAGCAGCCATACAATCTATGAGAAAAAAATAGGACGTCTTGAAGAGGAGGGATTTTGATGAGCAAAGAAAACAACTACCATCATCTCGCAAAGAAAATCCTCGCGTTATGCGGAGGAAAACCAAACATTTCCTCGTATACGCATTGCATGACACGCCTTCGTATTACGCCTTACGATGAAAGCAAAGTTGATGTTCAGGCTTTAAGAGAGATGGACGGCGTATTTGGGGTCGTGGAAGCGGAAACCCTTCAAATCATCCTTGGCACCGGGATCGTCAATCATGTCACAGCCGCTTTCTCAAAGCTTATGTCAGCAGAAGGAACCGATATCAAAGAAGCGGCTGAAAAAAAGAAAGCCGATATAAATAGAAAAAATGCCACTCCGTTTAAACGTTTCTTACGTAAAATCGCCAGCATCTTTATCCCTCTCATTCCCGCCCTCGTCGCTTCCGGTTTAATCACCGGGATTACAAAAGCAATCATTCAAGCCGGATGGCTCTCTGCAGAATCACAAATCGCTATTATCCTGACAGTCATCGGATCAGGATTGTTCACATATCTCGGCATCCTCGTCGGTATTAACGCTTCAAAAGAATTCGGCGGGACACCCGCTCTTGGGGCTCTGGCAGGAATCTTGATTATAAATCCGGAGATCGCAAAGATCAGTTTATTCGGAGAACAGCTTCTCCCGGGCAGGGGAGGCCTGATCGGAGTTCTTTTCGCAGCCATATTCATTGCATACACCGAACAACACATCCGCCGTTTTATTCCACAATCACTCGATATCATCGTCACTCCAACCATTTCTCTGTTAATCACCGGAATTGTAACGTATGTCATATTTATGCCTTTAGGCGGTTTCATTTCTGATGCCATTACATCAGGCCTTCTGTCCATTCTCGACCTCGGCGGTATCGCTGCGGGCTTTATTCTGGGCGCAACCTTCCTCCCTCTTGTCGTAACCGGTCTGCATCAAGGATTGACGCCTGTACACATGGAGCTGATCAATTCAATCAGCAATGATCCTCTGCTCCCTATTTTGGCTATGGGAGGTGCCGGGCAGGTAGGCGCCGCCTTTGCCATTTTCGTGAAAACGAAAAAAACAACCTTGAGAAAAGCAATCGGCGGCGGGCTTCCGTCGGGGCTGCTCGGCATTGGAGAACCCCTTATTTTCGGAGTGACGCTGCCACTTGGCCGTCCGTTTGTAACGGCATGCTTAGGAGCTGGAATCGGCGGCGCCTTTCAAGCTTATTTTCAGGTTGCTACCATCGCCATCGGGGTCTCCGGGCTGCCGCTTTCCTTTCTCGTCATGTCCTCACAGATCATCCTATATCTCATCGGACTCTTTATTTCCTATGCGGCCGGCTTTTTATTGACCTATGCATTTGGATATAAAGAAGAAATGGCTTCGCAGTTCGACTAATTGGTTTCTATTCTAGGGATAGTAAGCAAGATAGAAACACAGAAAGGAGCAAGCCATTGAAAACAAAAACACTGTCCTTACTCAGTGCCATTTTAACCCTATCTATACTGGCGCCGCCAAACGAAACCTTCGCGCAAACAGCAGACAACCAATTCAAGCCGAAAAACATAAATACAGAAACCGGACGATTCTCGCTGAAGAAACTACGGAAGGTTGATCAGATGATAGAACGGGATGTTGCGGCAGGATTTCCAGGCGCCGTTCTCGTCGTCGTGAAGGATGGCCGCATCATAAAAAAGGAAGCATACGGCTACAGTAAAAAATACGAAGAAACAGAGCTGCTGCGCCGTCCAGTCAAAATGAAAACCCGCGCGATGTTTGACTTGGCCTCAAACACAAAAATGTACGCAACGAATTTTGCATTGCAGCGCTTAGTCAGCCAAGGAAAACTCGATGTTTATGAAAAGGTATCTGCTTATTTACCTGATTTCAAGGATCTGCCAGGAGACCTTGTGAAAGGAAAAGACAAGATTCGTGTCATTGATGTCCTCCAGCACAAATCAGGGCTCCCCTCGAGCTTTTACTTTTACACGCCCGAAAAGGCAGGCAGGTACTATTCACAGGAGCGGGACAAAACGATCGAATATTTGACGAAAATCCCGCTCGAATATCAAACAGGGACAAAACACGTATACAGTGACATCGGATATATGCTTCTCGGCTGCATTGTCGAAAGCCTCACCGGTATACCGCTTGATGTCTACGCGGAGCAAGAGCTTTACAAGCCGCTGAAGCTGAAACATACCTTGTACAATCCGTTGAAAAAAAGCTTTAAACCAAAACAGTTCGCAGCTACTGAACGTATGGGCAATACACGGGACGGCACTATTTATTTCCCTAACATCCGTACACACACGCTGCAAGGAGAAGTGCATGACGAAAAAGCGTTTTACTCAATGAATGGCGTGTCCGGCCATGCCGGATTGTTCTCAAATGCTGATGATATGGCTATTCTGCTGCAACTCATGCTAAACAAAGGCTCCTACCGAAACGTGTCTTTATTTGATCAAAAAACTGCCGACCTATTTACAGCGTCTTCAGCAACAGATCCAACATTCGCTCTAGGCTGGCGGAGAAACGGGAGTAAAAGCGTGGAATGGATGTTTGGCCCTTATGCCAGTAAAAAAGCTTTTGGGCATACCGGTTGGACAGGAACAGTTACCATTATTGATCCCACTTATCATTTAGGCATAGCATTGTTAACAAATAAAAAGCATTCACCAGTTGCTGATCCAGAAAAAAAACCAAATGTGTTTGAGGGTGATCAGTTTCCAACAGGCAGTTACGGGAGCGTCATTGCCGCGATCTATGAAGCGTTGGAATGAATGATTCGACGATAGGAGGAAGTGTTTATGAAACCTTTTTTTCCGCTTATCCTTGCAGCCGTTCTTTTTCTTTCATGTTTTCTTGGCGCCAGTCAGACAAAAGTCGCCGCATCCAGCCGTTCAGCCGGTGCCAAGCAGATTGTCAACCACATGACATTAGATGAAAAACTCGGCCAAATGCTGATGCCAGATTTCAGAAATTGGAAAAAGGTGAGCGAATCGTCTCCTCAGGCCTTTACAGAAATGAATGAGGAAGTCGCCAGCCTCATCAGGAAATACCAATTTGGCGGCGTTATTCTTTTTGCAGAAAATGTAAAAACAACAAATCAAACTGTACAGCTGACAGACGCTTACCAAAAAACGAGCCCCAAAATCCCGCTCATGCTGAGTATTGATCAGGAAGGCGGCATCGTAACGAGATTAGGGGAGGGCACTCATTTCCCAGGGAATATGGCGCTCGGTGCAACCAGAAACAGAATCAATGCCTATCAGACTGGCAGCATCATTGGAAAAGAGCTTTCTGTCTTAGGCATTAATACAGATTTCAGCCCTGTCGTGGACATTAATAATAATCCTGATAATCCAGTGATCGGCGTACGGTCATTCAGCTCAAATCGGGAACTGACAGCACGACTCGGTTTATATACGATGAAAGGGATACAGCGGCAGGATATCGCTTCTGCCCTCAAACATTTCCCGGGACATGGAGACACGGACGTTGACAGCCATTACGGGCTGCCTCTCGTTTCCCATAATCAAGAACGGCTCCGTGAGATCGAGCTCTATCCTTTTCAAAGAGCAATTGATGCAGGTGCTGATATGGTGATGACAGCGCATGTTCAATTTCCTGCCTTTGACGACACCACTTACAAAAGCAAACTCGATGGATCGGACATTTTAGTCCCGGCGACACTCTCGAAAAAAGTGATGACAGGTCTTCTTCGTCAGGAAATGGGCTTTTCCGGTGTCATAGTTACTGATGCTCTCAATATGAAAGCAATCGCAGATCATTTCGGCCAGGAAGAGGCTGTCGTCATGGCTGTAAAAGCTGGCGTTGATATGGCGTTGATGCCTGCCTCAGTTGCTTCTTTGAAGGAAGAACAGAAATTCGCACGTGTCATACAAGCTTTGAAAAAAGCCGTGAAAACCGGGGACATTCCTGAACATCAAATCAACAAATCAGCTGAAAGGATCATTTCCCTGAAAATAAAACGCGGTATATATCCAGATCGAAACGACGACAGCATAAAAGAAAAAATAGCCAAAGCCCAGAAAATTGTAGGAAGCAAGCGTCACCTGAAAGCGGAAAAAAAAATAGCGGAAAAAGCAGTAACCGTATTAAAAAATGAACAGCGCACCTTGCCGTTTAATCCTAAAAAAGACAGCAGAATCTTAATTGCCGCGCCTTACGAAGAACAAACTGCTTCGATTGAACAAACCATTCGTGATCTTATCAAGCGAAAGAAAATCAAACCCGTTTCCCTCAGCAAAGTCAATTTTGCCAACCAAGTATTTAATACCGAGCATGAAAAACTGGTAAAAGAGGCTGACTATACCATTACCGGCTCCTATATCGTGAAGAACGATCCCGTCGTCAACGACGGTGTCATCAACGACACCATATCAGATTCAAGCAAATGGGACACTGTATTCCCAAGAGCTGTGATGAAAGTTGCGCTGCAGCACAACAAACCATTTGTCTTAATGAGCCTGCGCAATCCATACGATGCCGCCAATTTTGAAGAAGCTAAAGCACTTATTGCGGTCTATGGCTTTAAAGGATACGTAAATGGCCAGTATCTGCAACCCAATATTCCGGCAGGAGTGATGGCGATATTCGGTCAGGCAAAACCTAAAGGCACACTCCCAGTTGACATTCCATCAGTCACGAAGCCGGGAGACATCCTTTATCCATATGGCTACGGATTAAATATCAAAACAGGAAAACCGCTCTAATAAGGAGGGACACATGAGAAAAACAATATTTGCTTTCCTCACAGGGTTTATGATGTTCGGAACGATAACAGCGGCCTCACCATCACCGGATGCCAGAAATCAAACGGCTAAAAAACCTAAAGTTCAAACCGGCATAGACATGCTTTTTCCAGAGTATAAAAAGCGGCTCAAAGGAAAACGAATCGGCTTAATCACCAATCCAACCGGCGTAAACGCTTCTCTGAAAAGCAGTGTCGATATCCTTTACGAGAACCATGATATCAAGCTGACAGCTTTATTCGGCCCAGAGCATGGCGTCCGCGGCGACGCTCAGGCGGGGGACGAAATCGGCTCTTACATTGATGAAAAAACTGGGGTGCCCGTATACAGCCTCTACGGAAAAACGAAGAAACCAACGCCAGAGATGCTGAAAGATGTCGATGTCCTCATATTTGATATTCAGGATGTCGGAACCCGGTACTACACGTACATTTACACAATGGCATACGCAATGGAAGCCGCGAAAGAAAATGGCATTCCATTTATGGTGCTTGATCGCCCGAACCCTCAAGGCGGGAAACATATTGAAGGACCGATTTTAGAACCTGAATATGCTTCATTCATCGGACTGTATCCCATTCCCTTAAAGCACGGAATGACCATAGGCGAATTGGCTTTACTGTTCAACAAGGAATTTGGCATCGATGCCGATCTGACCGTGGTAAAAATGAAACAATGGAAACGCAAAATGGATTTTGACGATACCAGACTGCCTTTCGTCCTCCCGTCACCAAACATGCCAACAGTGGAAAGCACATTTGTTTATCCTGCAACAGGGCTGATTGAAGGAACGAATATATCCGAAGGACGCGGAACGACGAAGCCATTTGAATTAATTGGTGCTCCCTTTATCAAAAGCACAGAGCTTGAAGATACATTAAATAGCCTCAGCCTGCCGGGAGTCACCTTCAGGGCAGCTTCCTTTACACCGACATTTTCTAAACATCAAGGAACGCTTTGCCACGGTGTTCAGCTCTATGTGACAAACAGAGAAACGTTTGAAGTGGTCAGAACAGGCCTATCACTTATTAAAGCTATACACGACCTCTATCCTGACAATTTTGAGTTTCTCTCAACAGGTTCATTCGATAAATTGGCAGGCAATGGCTGGATCAGGGCAAACATTAAAAACGGTGATTCTATCGAAAACATCATGAACAGCTATGAAAAACCACTCCAACAATTCAGTAAAACGAGAAAAAAATATCTTATCTATTAAGACATAAGCATCGTATGTTACACGTGTAACATATTCTTACTAACCAAAAGACCCTTAGAGCAAGGGTCTTTTCATAACAAAAAAACCACCCGCTTTATATAGGAAACCATTCATTTATTTGGTACAATTTTATTGAAAATGATTATCAATTGAACGTTTCTGAAAAGGTGGTCTGCTCTTGCAACCTACAATGATTTATCATCCCACTCAAATTAAATATCTAAAAAAAACAGGTGATCTCTTCACAGAACAGCAATTAGCCGATTCATTCGTACTGATTTTTAATGTAAATGGAAACGGACATATTTCAATCGGAACAAACGTCATTCCTTTGCAAAAAAAGACACTTTATGTTTGTCCGCCTCACGAAACTTTTGGTTTTACACCCGGAGCGGAAGAATGTATAGATGCCTGTCTAATCAGGCTTCAAAGCTATATGAAGGAAACTGGACAAGATATCCTAACACCGTGTACAGAAACGGAATTAGCCAAACTGAAGCTTGTGAATGTTTCACATATCGAAAACCTCGCCGTCCGGCTTCAAGAGCTTGCGGCGCTATGGAATGAATCGTCTCAGCTTTCTCAGCTCAAATGTGTGATTGAAGTACAAAGCCTGATTTATGACCTCTTCACTGTCAGTTTATCTGAACAGACGGATACTCATTCAGCAATCAAAAAGACAAAACAATATATCGAAACCCATGCCGATACAAAAATGACACTAACCCAGTTGTCGCAAATGGCAGGAATCAGTGCCAAACACTACAGCGAAAGCTTTAAAAAATGGACAGGTCAGAGCGTAACAGAATTCATCACAAAAACACGAATCACCAAAGCAAAACGGCTTATGGCAAGATCAAATTGCAAATTAAAAGAAATTGCCCATCAAACCGGCTATCAAGATGAATTTTATTTCAGCAGAATCTTTAAAAAACACACAGGCTGTTCACCTACAAGCTATATGAAAAACCGCCGGATAAAAATAGCCGCATATGGAAGGGATACAATGGGCTATCTTATTCCTCTTCATCACATACCATTTGCGGCCGCGCTGCATCCAAAATGGACATCATACTACTATCAGCAGTATTCAACCGATATACCTGTCCAGCTCAGCGCATACCGATTTAATGAAAAATGGGAAGAGAACCTGCACACGTTATCTCAGGCTCAACCAGATGTCATTTTCAGCATGGATTCTATTTCTCCAGAAGAACAAAATCGACTGAATCGTATCGCCGAAGTCATGTATCTTCCTTCAAAAGAAAGCTGGAGAAATCACTTTCTGCAAACTGCCTCATTCTTAAAGGAAGAGTTCGAAGCGGAAAAGTGGCTCACAGCTTATGACCAGCAGGCATCAGCAGCAAAAAAAGCACTTCAACACGCTCAAGGGCTGCGTTTTCTGTTTCTGAGGATGCATAAGCAAAACTTCTATCCAGCACATTATCGAAGTATCCGCGAAGTCTTCTTCGGAGATTTAGGATTTCGCTCGGCAAAAACAAAAAAAAGACCTTCTGATCAAGCGATCACATTAGAAAATATCACAAATGACCAAGCTGACTGCATCATGCTTTTTCTATATAAAGAGCCTGAGACCATTGCTTATTATCAGCAATTGCAGCAGACAGATGAGTGGCAGAACCTAAGCGCAGTGCAGAATAATCGTGTTTACCTCCTATCCTTGGATCCTTGGAATGAATACTCGGCTTGCGGTCACGAACGAATCGTTCAGCAAACTATTTCTTTACTATCCGGTAATCATCCATGATAATTGCGAAATTTGTCCATGGTGTTATATCTATTCATTCTCTATAATTCCAATTGATAATAGTTATCAATTGAACAGGGGGCTCTATAGATGAAAAAGATATCTCTAACCTTATTAATCTTGCTTCTCGCACTGACAGCGGCAGCCTGCAGCAGCAAAAACGAATCGACTGCCAGCAAGGCAAGCGGTACAGCATCTGGGAAGAAGAAAATTGAATACTTGGATAAAACATATGAAGTAACTGTACCGACAGACAAAATAGCCATTACGGGAAGCGTTGAATCGATGGAGGATGCCAAACTGCTTGACGTTCATCCGCAAGGCGCGATTTCATTCTCGGGCAAATTCCCGAATATGTTCAAAGACATCACTGATAAAGCCCAATCAACCGGAGAAAAAATGGAGCCAAACATTGAAAAGATTCTAGAAATGAAGCCAGATGTCATCCTTGCTTCCACAAAGTTCCCAGAAAAAACTCTGCAAAAAATAAGTACAGCTGGAACAACGATCCCAGTTTCTCACATCTCTTCAAACTGGAAGGAAAATATGATGCTGCTTGCCCAGCTGACTGAAAAAGAAAAGAAGGCAAAAAAAATCATTGCAGATTATGAACAGGATCTAAAAGAAACAAAAACAAAAATCAAAGAAAAAGCAAAAGAATCAAAAGCACTTGTCATCAGAATCAGACAAGGCAACATTTATATTTACCCTGAACAGGTATACTTCAACTCCACACTTTATGGTGATCTAGGTCTTAAAGCGCCAGACGAAGTAAAAGCGGCAAAAGCGCAAGAGCTGATTTCATTAGAAAAATTAAGTGAAATGAATCCAGACCATATCTTCGTCCAATTTTCTGATAATGAAAATGCAGACAAACCTGATGCCTTAAAAGATTTAGAGAAAAATCCAATCTGGAAAAGCCTGAAAGCAGTCAAAGAAGATCATGTGTACGTCAACTCAGTGGATCCTCTCGCACAAGGCGGCACAGCGTGGAGCAAAGTCCGCTTCCTGAAAGCGGCTGCTGAAAAATTGACACAAAATTAATTCAGAGTAGGTTTTTGTATGTATTCAAAACAGTGGACACGTATCATATTGATGACTTCTCCATTTGCTATTGCATTGTCGCTGATGCTTTCCATCCTGTATGGAGCAAAGCATCTAAGCGCAGATGTTGTTTTTACATCGCTTATTCATTTCGATCCGGGAAACACAGACCATCAAATCATATGGCATTCCCGGATTCCAAGGGCTGCCGGCGCTCTGCTCATAGGGGCAGCCCTTGCTGTTTCTGGAGCGCTTATGCAAGGCATTACACGCAACTATTTAGCTTCGCCCTCGATTATGGGCGTTGCAGATGGTTCCGCGTTTATTATCACGCTCTGTATGGTTCTGCTCCCGCAATCGTCTTCGTTTGAAATGATTATTTACTCATTTATCGGCTCGGCATTAGGAGCCGGGCTAGTATTCAGCCTTGCCGCCATGATGCCTAACGGGTTTACCCCCGTACAGCTTGCCATTATCGGCACCGTCACAAGCATGCTGCTCAGCAGTTTATCAGCGGTCATGTCAATTTATTTTCAAATTTCACAGGATCTCAGTTTCTGGTATAGCGCCAGACTTCATCAAATGAGTCCGGATTTTCTGAAGCTGGCCGCTCCATTTTTCCTTGTTGGCATCATGTTAGCCATGTCTCTCAGCAAAAAAGTGACCGCTATATCGTTAGGCGATGACATTTCTAAAAGTCTGGGACAAAAGAAAAAAACCATTAAACTCATGGCGATGCTTTCAGTCATCATGTTAACCGGCAGTGCCGTAGCGCTGGCCGGAAAAATCGCGTTTGTCGGATTGGTGGTTCCGCATATCACAAGATTTCTCGTCGGTTCTGATTACAGCAGACTGATTCCTTGTTCCTGCATCTTGGGCGGAATCTTTTTAACCCTGTGTGATCTCGCAAGTCGATTTATCAATTATCCATTTGAAACACCGATTGAAGTCGTGACGTCCATAATCGGCGTACCTTTCTTCCTTTATTTGATTAAACGAAAAGGAGGGGAGCAAAATGGTTAAAAAATATGCCCTATTCATCACTTTGATTCTCATCGTCAGCTATTTCAGCTTAACAAGCGGATCATTTTCTGTTCGTCCGGCTGAGCTGCTCTCCACTCTTTTTCAGATCAATCCAAATCCGCAGTATGACATTTTGCTGTTCGATTTAAGACTGCCGCGAATTGTCATGGCGGCCATTATCGGACTCGGTCTTGGCATTGCGGGCGCAGTCATCCAAGCTATCACACGTAACGGTCTTGCAGACCCGGGAATTCTCGGGATCAACGCGGGGGCGGGAGCCGGGATTGTGACGTTTATGCTTTTGTTCCAAGGCCAGAAGGAAGTGACATCCATTGTTGCGGCAATGGGAATGCCGTTTTTCGGTTTGATAGGCGGACTGGTCGCGGCGATTCTGATTTACATATTTGCGTGGCACAGAGGCCATTTAGATTCAGGGAGAATTATTCTGGTAGGAATCGCAATCAATTCAGGATTCAGTGCTTTGTCGCTGTTTTTATCATTAAAAATGGACCCGCAGGATTACCAAATGGCCATGGTATGGAAGAACGGAAGCATCTGGTCTGCCAACTGGACGTATATCACAGCCGTTCTTCCATGGATGCTGCTGTTTATCCCTATTCTTATCGCCAAATCCCGCTTGCTCGATACCATTCGTTTTGATGAAGACACAGTCAGAAGTCTCGGCATTTCATCAAATAAAGAAAAAACCATCCTGCTCGTCGCCTGTGTAGCAATCATCAGCGCCTGTGTCTCCGTAGCGGGCAGCATGGCTTTTGTCGGCTTAATTGCCCCCCACATTTCGCGGAGGCTGGCAGGTGTTGAACACCGTTTCATCCTGCCGCTGAGCGGTTTAATCGGCATGCTGCTTGTGATCAGCGCAGACTTTATCGGAAAACAGTTTTTCCAGCCCGCGGAGGTACCCGCAGGCATCATTTTAGCGATTCTCGGTGTTCCTTATTTCTTATTTCTGCTTTTTAAGCAAAAAAAGGGAGAAAATGCATGAACGGATCTCTTTCTGATCATAAGGCCGTCAACAGGAAGTTCACGCTGTACCTTCCTCCTTCCTATAGCCAAAACAGCGGGAGATTTCCTGCTGTTTACGTGCAGGATGGCAGTTCTTTGTTTCAAAACCAAATCGAATTATTAGAAAACAGATTTCAACAACGCAGGCTGCCTGAGCTCGTGCTGATCGGTATCGAACCCGACAACCGTCTTGACGAATACACCCCTTGGCCAGCAGTAGCGCTCAATGATCAGTTCCCTGACTTCGGGGGATCCGGTTATCACTATTTGTCTGATATTACAAACCGCTTTATTCCGTTTATTGAAGAAAACTGCAACGTCACTAGGAAACCGCAATCAAGAGGAATGATCGGAGCCTCATTAGGAGGCCTCATCTCAATGTTCGCCTTATTAAAGCATCCGACAGTATTCGGAAACATAGGCTCTATCTCTGGGTCATACTGGTACGAAAACACAGCGGAAACCATTCATATATCCTCGTTAAAACCTGGCACCGCCCGTATTTTTATGTCTGTCGGCAGTAAAGAAGGCCATGAAAAACAAACCATTCAGCGAAAAATGCTGCAAAATACAAAACAAGTGCATCAAAGTTTAAAAGAAAAAGGCTTCACTGAAAACCAGCTATGTCTTTCAATTGAAAAAGGGGCGGCGCACCATCATAAATACTTCAATCAACAGTTCACCACCGCGCTCGAATGGCTATACGGAAAAAACCGCTCAATCCAATGAGCGGTTTTTTCATGCTTTCTGCAATAAAGGTTTCAATTCAAAACGATTCAGCATATATCCATACAAGGCCGCCAGCATCTGCTGAAACAGCATGCCGATGACAACGGGAACGGCGACCTGAGACGGAAAGAACGTAACGGCAAGAACTGCGCCGGCACTGATATTTCTCATGCCTCCCGTAAAAATAAGAGCTACGATTTCCTCTTGGCTTCTTTTCATCATTTTTCCGATCAGCCAAGCCGCGGCATAGCCTGTTAACGCGATAAAGAAGACCGTTACAGCTATTCCAGCAAATCTCAAATCAATGGCTTTGAAGTAAGGAGCAATCGCTGAACTGTTAATCGCAATCACTGCCATCAGGCAAAGCTTTGAAAAAGGAGACAGTGCACTGCTCACAGATGCCGTTCTTTCTGGAGTTGATATCTGATTAAACAGCATACCCAAGAAAGAAGGAATCACAACCATCACAATCAGCCCTTTCATCATTCCCCACACATCCATATGAACCTGTGCGCCAGCCAGCAATGAAAGGCTGAGCGGAACGATCAAAGGTGACAGCACTGTATCAACCAAAATAATCGAAAGCGTCAATCCGACATTCCCCTTGTACATCGCTGCCCAAATCAAACTTGTAATCCCAGTAGGAATCACAACAGCTAATGTTAAACCAGTGATCGTCAAAGAATCACCATTAAAGATAAGATGACCGCTTCCCCAAGAAAATAGCGGCATGAAAATATGAAGAACAAATAGTGCAAGAATCATAGGAAGAGGATGTGACAATGCATGTCTCAAAGATTGAAAGTTTGCGCTCAAACTGCCTGCAAACGTGATAAAAGCAAAGATCCAAGGCACCGCACTTTCATACCCATTTAAAAATTGAGACAGCAGCACACCCAGCACCACACTAGTCGGCGTTAAAAGCGGCATTACCCTCCCCAATACACGGTTCAGCTTCTGAAGCATCATATGCAAGTCTCCTATTTAGAATGTCTTTTTTCTCTATTATATCAATGCTGTTCAACACCATGTCACATAAAAAAGCCCAGATCTATCCAATCTGGACTTTCATACATTACGCCATCTGTTTTATAAGAGCTTTGCTCGCATCATTCAACCCTTTTAATTCAGCTTCAATGCCTTGCTCTTTAAATTTCGCAACAATCTTACCAAGCGCAGCCGATCCTGAATCATCCCATACATGGGCCTCAGTTAAGTCAATCACGACTCGCTCAATATCCTCTTGATAAATAAACGCATTTGTAAGATCAGTCACTGACGCAAAAAAGATTTGTCCCTTTACATGATACGTTCTCAGCTTTTGATCCTCTGTGTGAGAGACAATTTTCAGCTTAGAGATTTTTGCTACAAAAAACACAGCACTTAAAAGAACACCAACGAATACACCTTTAGAGAGGTCATTCGTCACAACAACAGTAAGCACAGTTACAACCATGACAATAGAGTCTGTAAGCGGCGCTTTTTTGAGACCTTTTAAAGAAGACCAATCAAATGTGCCGACAGAAACCATCACCATAACAGCCACTAACACAGCCATCGGAATTTTTACGACGACAGTACTCAAGACGGCAATTAAAAACATTAGAAAAGCACCGGCAACAAATGCCGACAAACGTCCTCGTCCGCCTGCTTTTGTATTAATGACAGATTGTCCGATCATAGCGCAGCCCGCCATACCGCCAAAGAAACCAGTCACGATATTCGCAATCCCCTGTCCGCGGCTCTCTTTATTTTTATCACTGCCTGTATCCGTCATTTCATCAATAATCTGTGCTGTCAGTAAAGATTCCAGCAATCCGACAAACGCTAAAGCAATCGAATAAGGAAAAATAATTCGCAGTGTTTCAAAGGTAAACGGAACATCAGGGATGAAAAACTGCGGCAATGAACCAGAAATATTACCCATATCCCCGACCGTTCTTACATCCACATGGAAAGTGACCGCAATAATCGTCATCACAATAATCGCGACAAGCGGAGACGGGATCGCAGTCGTAAATCTCGGCAGTACATAAATAATAACCAACGACCCGGCAAGCATCGCATACATACTCCAAGAAGCACCTTCAAACTGAGGAAGCTGCGCAGAGAAGATCAGGATTGCCAATGCATTCACAAAACCGATCATTACAGAACGGGGAATAAATTTCATTAATCTCGCAATTTTACTGATGCCTAAGATCACCTGAATAATACCAGTCAAAATCGTAGCCGCAAATAAATACTGAAGCCCGTAATCAGCAACCAGCGACACCATCACAACAGCCATAGAGCCAGTCGCAGCTGAAATCATGCCTGGCCTGCCGCCAAAAACAGAAATAATAATGGCTATACAAAATGACGCGTAAAGGCCAACCATCGGATCAACACCAGCTATTATAGAAAAGCCAATCGCTTCAGGTATTAATGCCAACGCAACTAAAACGCCAGCAAGAATGTCTTTTCGGATATTCCCGAACCATTGCTGTTTTAATGTAAAACTATTATTCAAATATAACGACTCCTTTTTAAAAAATAAATCCGCATCCTATCTGTGTACTGGTAGCTTTCTTTACCTTACGGGAAAAAATAAAAAGAAAAACGAACGGGGAAAAGAGGAAACGTTGAGTATATTATATTGAGGCAAGGAGTTATTATACAAAAAATATTATATTGAATTTTCATCAAATGCACAAGATGAAATGCTGAAGAAAAAATGACTTAAAGTAGGTTTGAGCCATTTTACTGCTTTATATCATTTCTAATGAGAGACTAAAATCGTTTTAAACAGTAGAAATATCTTTTTTCTCATTTGAAGATGGATCTATGCCTATCAATTCGTGGATCGCAGCCTCATAGTTATCAAGGGGATGTCTTCTCCGTAATCAACCCAAAAGCTGAGCCATGTCCATCGCACATGATACGCCGCCTCCACAAATGAAATTGCAAACCAGAATACAAAAAAGGCAGCTCAGATGAGCTGCCTTTTTTTAAATTGCTTGGCGGCGTCCTACTCTCACAGGGGGAAACCCCCGACTACCATCGGCGCTGAAGAACTTAACTTCCGTGTTCGGCATGGGAACGGGTGTGACCTCTTCGCTATCGCCACCAAACAAATGCCTTCAGGATGAAGGTACTGGGCGTTTCTCACAGGATGTGAGAGCCCTTAGCGGAGTTTCCTTG